>NZ_CP047650.1:5204071-5854580 GCF_009906855.1 Xylophilus rhododendri | reverse complement strand
CCTCGCCCCAGGCCCACAGGCCTTCGGGCAGCGCCGGTACGGCAGGTGCGGCTTCGGCGACGGGAGCCAGCCACAGCGCACGGGCCTGGCCGGCGGCCGGCGGCAGGCCCACCATCCAGGCCGCGCCCACGTCCTGGCGTGACCAGGCTGGCAGATCGCGTCCGGCCAGCCGCGCCACGCTGGCGCCGGCCACGCCGTAGAGCGCGATCTCCGCGCTGGCATCCGTCAGTTTGGCCTTGGCCCGCAGCACGAACATCGACAGGCGTTTGCGCACCGTCTCCAGGATGTCGCGGCTGCAGACCAGCAGCACCTCGCCCGCCGCCGGCACCAGGCCAATGAAACTCGCCTGCATGCGGCCCTTGGCCGAGAGAAAGGCCGCCAGCCGCGCCTCGCCCGGCTTGAGCAGGGCGAAGTCGTTGGTCAGCTGGCCCTGCAGGAAGGAGACCGCGTCCTCGCCCGCGACACGGATCACGCCCAGGTGGGGCAGCGGGGCCAGGCCGTCGAAGTCCGCGGGGGGCTCGACCGGGGGGAAAGAAGCAGCTTGGGGGGCAAGGGTTTCGCTCATGCGCTGAATTATCATCCCCGGTCCATGTCTGTACTGTTCCTGGGGCCGTGAAAGCGCTGCGCCGAATCCTCCTGCTCGTCGCGCTCCTGATCCTGGCTGCAGGCGCGGGCGCGCTCTGGTGGGTGTATCACCCGATCGCACTGCCCGCGGCCACGGTCGACCTGTCGATCGAGCCCGGCCGCACGCCGCGCGGCGTGGCCGAGGACGTGGCCGCCACCGGCGCCTCGGTCGACCCCTTCCTGCTCTACTGGTGGTTCCGCGTGTCGGGGCAGGACCGGCTGATCCGCGCCGGCAGCTACGAGATGGAGGCCGGCATCACGCCGCACCGCCTGCTGGCCAAGCTGGTGCGGGGCGACGAGGCCATGCGTTTCGTCACCCTGGTCGAAGGCTGGAACTGGCGCCAGGTGCGCGCCGCGCTGGCCAAGGCCGAACAGCTGCGGCCCGATATCGCGCAGCTGGACGACGCGGCGCTGATGGCGCAGCTCGGCCGCCCGGGCGTGGCGCCCGAGGGCCGTTTCTTCCCCGATACGTACACCTATTCCAAGGGATCCAGCGACCTGGCCGTGCTCAAACGTGCTCTGCGCGCAATGGACAAGCACCTCGATGCCGCCTGGTCCCAGCGCGCCGCCGACACGCCGCTGAAATCCGCCGACCAGGCCCTGGTGCTGGCCAGCATCGTCGAGAAGGAGACCGGCCGCGCCGAGGACCGCGCGCAGATCGCCGGTGTCTTCGTCAACCGCCTGAAGGCGGGCATGCCGCTGCAGACCGACCCCAGCGTGATCTACGGCCTGGGCGCCGCCTTCGACGGCAACCTGCGCAAGCGCGACCTGCTGGCCGACACCCCCTGGAACACCTACACCCGCGCCGGCCTGCCGCCCACGCCCATCGCCATGCCCGGCCGCGCCGCGCTGCTGGCCGCCGTGCTGCCGGATGCCACCAAGGCCCTGTACTTCGTCTCGCGCGGGGACGGCAGCAGCCAGTTCAGTTCCAGCCTCGACGAGCACAACCGCGCCGTGAACCAATACCAGAGGCGTGCCAAGCCATGAACGGCCTTTTCATCAGCTTCGAAGGCATCGACGGTGCCGGCAAGAGCACCCATATCGAACACCTGGCCCAGGCCTTCCGCGACCAGGGCCGCGAGGTCTGCCTGACCCGCGAACCCGGCGGCACGCCCCTGGCCGAACAGCTGCGCGAGCTGGTGCTGCACAGCGCCATGGATGCGCTGACCGAGGCCTTGCTGATCTTCGCCGGCCGGCGCGACCACCTGCTGCAGGTGATAGAGCCGGCCCTGGCTCGCGGCGCCGTGGTGCTGTGCGACCGTTTCACCGACGCCAGCTTCGCCTACCAGGGCGCCGGCCGGGGCTTCGACCTGCAGCTGCTGGGCACCCTCGAATCCTGGGTGCAGCGCACCGAGGCCGCGCCGCTGCGCCAGCCCGACCTGACGGTGTGGTTCGACCTGCCGCCGACCATCGCTGCCGCGCGCCTCTCCGGAGCCCGCGCGCCGGACCGTTTCGAATCCCAGCCGGAAGCCTTCTTCAGCCGCGTGGCCGGCGGCTATGCGGCCCGTGCGGCCGCCGAGCCCGCCCGCTTCGCCCGCATCGATGCCGCCGCCGAACGTGAGGCCGTCGCCCTTCAGATCGCCGACGTGTTCGCCGCCCGCGGCTGGCTGCCGGCAGAGGAGGGCGCCGCATGAGCGAGGCCCTGACCGAGACCACCCTCGCGCCCTGGCTGGTGCGGCAGCTGCGCGAGCTGCTCGGCCAGCGCGGCCATGCCCGCTTGCTGCAGGGGCCCTCGGGCCTCGGCCAATATCCGCTGGGCCTGGCGCTGGCCTCGGCCTGGCTGTGCGATACACCCGCGGCCGACGGCAGCGCCTGCGGCCAATGCGCCAGTTGCCACGCCATCGAGGTTCGCACCCATGCCGACCTGCGGGTGCTGATGCCCGAGGTGCAGATGCAGGCCCTGGGCTGGCCGCTGCCGGAAAAAGCCCAGTCCGAGATCGACGACAAGAAACGCAAGCCCAGCCGGGAGATCCGCGTCGATGCGATGCGCGAGGCGGTGGAATTCGCCCAGCGCACCGATGCGCGCGGGCGCGGCAAGGTGGTGCTGGTCTATCCGGCCGAGCAGATGAACACCGTCACTGCCAACGCCCTGCTCAAGACGCTGGAGGAGCCGGTGGGCGATGTGCGTTTCGTGCTGGCCAGCGAGGCCGCGCACCAGCTGCTGCCCACCATCCGCAGCCGCTGCCAGGCGCACGCCATGCTCTGGCCGGAAGCCGGCGAGGCTGAGGTTTGGCTGGCAGGGCAGGGTGTGCCAGCCGACCAGGCCGCGCCGCTGCTGCGCGCGGCCGGCGGGCGTCCGCAGGATGCGCTGGATGCCGCCCGCGCCGGTCGGGACCCGGCACGCTGGGCGCAGCTGCCGCGGGCGATGTCGCGCGGCGATGTCTCGGCCCTGTCCGACCGCTCGCCAGCCGAGGCCATCGAAGCCTTGCAGAAACTCTGCCACGACCTGTTCGCCCTGCGGGCCGGCGCCGCGCCGCGCTATTTCGCGCCGGCGGACCTGCCGTCGAACGCCCCCGACTGGATGGCGCTGACCCGCTGGTCCAAGGCGCTGGCCGCCTCGGCCCGCACGGCCGAACATCCCTTCAATGCGGGGCTGATGCTGGAGGCGCTTGTGAGCGCCGCGCAAAACACCCTAAACTCGGCTGGCACCAGACGCCCCACATGAGTACACCGCCCTCCAGCCATCGCCCGAGCGTCGTTCAGCTCGCCATCAAGGAAAAGGCGGCGCTGTACGCGGCATACATCCCGCTCTTCTCGGAAGGCGGCATGTTCATCCCCACCACCCGCGAATACCGTCTGGGCGACGACATCTACGTGCTGCTGAGCCTGCCGGAGAACCCGGTGCGCTATCCCATCGCCGGCAAGGTCGCCTGGGTGACGCCGGCACGGGCTTCTGGCAACCGCACCCAGGGCGTGGGCATCCAGTTCCCGGCCGACGACAAGTCACGCGAACTCAAGGTCCGCATCGAGCAGATGCTGGGCGCGCACCTGGCCTCGGACCGCGCCACGCAGACGATCTGATACCGCCGCGCGGCCGCGCACGCGCACACTGGCCCGTTCCTCCTGGCCAGCCCTTTTTCCTGATTTCCGATTCCCATGTTCACCGACTCGCACTGCCACCTGAGCATGCCCGAGCTGAGCGCCGAGCTGCCCGCGATCCGGCAAGCCATGGCGCAGGCCCGGGTGGACCGCGCCCTCTGCATCTGCACCACCATGGAAGAGTTTCCGGAAGTGCTGGCCCTGGCCGAGCGCTACGACAACTTCTGGGCCAGCGTGGGTGTGCATCCCGACACCGAGGGCCTGCGCGAGCCGGGCCTGGACGAACTGCTGCGGCTGGCCGACCGCCCGAAGGTGATCGCCATCGGCGAGACCGGCCTGGACTACTACGGCATGGAAGACCGCAAAGGCGGCCGCAGCATCGGCGACCTGGAGTGGCAGCGCGAGCGTTTCCGCACCCACATCCGCGCCGCGCGCGCCTGCGGCAAGCCGCTGGTGATCCACACCCGCAGCGCGTCGGACGACACGCTGGCCATCCTGCGGGAGGAGGGCGAGACCGGCGGCGCAGGCGCTGCCGGCGGTGTCTTCCACTGCTTCACCGAGACCGCCGAAGTGGCCCGGGCCGCGCTCGACCTGGGCTTCCACATCTCGTTCTCCGGCATCATCACCTTCAAGAAGGCGCAGGACATCCGCGATGTCGCCGCCTTCGTGCCGCTGGACCGCACGCTGATCGAGACCGACAGCCCCTACCTCGCGCCGGTGCCCTACCGCGGCAAGACGAACAATCCTTCCTACGTGCCTTACGTGGCCGCGCAGATCGCCGAGATCAAGGGCATCGCCGTCGAGGAAGTGGCCGCTGCCACCAGTACCAATTTCAACCGCCTGTTCCTCAAGGAAGCCGCATGAACGCCCTGCGCCGCCACGTCTTTTCCAGCCTGGTGCTGACGGCCGCCCTGGTTGGTGCCGGCTGCGCATCGGCCGGCCCGGTCGAGGATTTCTTCATCGCCATCAAACGCGACAACGCCTCGGCCGTGGAGAGCCTGCTCAAGGCCGGCTTCGACCCGAATGTGCGGGACTCCAAGGGCGAGGGCGCCCTCATCCTGGCCATCAAGGAACCTTCGCCGCGCTCGCTCAAGGTGCTGTTGGCCTGGCCCGCCACCAAGGCCGAGGTGCGTAACTCGCACGACGAAAGCCCGCTGATGATGGCCGCCATCAAGGGCCAGACCGAACTGGTGAAGGCGCTGATCGCCAAGGACGGCGACGTCAACAAGCCGGGCTGGACGCCGCTGCATTACGCCGTCAGCACCGGCGCGCCGGAGCAGCTGGACATCGTGCGTATCCTGCTCGACGCCAACGCCTACATCGACGCCGAATCGCCCAACAAGACCACCCCGCTGATGATGGCCGCGCGCTACGGCAACGAGCAGTCGGTCAAGCTGCTCTACGAGCAAGGCGCCGACCCCACCATCCGCAACGACAAGGGCCTGACCGCCGCCGATTTCGCCCGCCTGGCCGAACGCACCGACCTGGCCGCGCAGCTGGACCAGGCGGCCGCCGTCTACCGTAAGCCGGCCAATGCGGTGAAGAAGGGCTGGTGAGCCGCGCTCAGCGCACCTCGGTCAGCACGTAGTAGATGGGCGCGGCCGGATCGGCCGTGGTGGTGCGCGCCCAGTGGTCGCCATCGCGGAAGGTGTAGTAGCAGCCGTTGATGGTATTGCCGCGCCACTTCATGCACAGGGCGCCGTCGGCTTCGATCGTCCAGGCGCCGGTGTCCTTGCCGTTGGTGCTGAGGTTGGCGCCGTAGACCATGCCGTTGCCGCGGATGTCCCACTGGCCCTTGGCGCCATCGGTCATGCGCTGGTGCACACCCACATGGCCGACGAACTCCTTGCGCACCTCGTCCGCGCTCAGGTAGGTGCGTGCGGTGGCTTCGTCGGCGGCATGTGCCGGCAGGGCGCTGGTCAGGGCCGCGCAGCAGGCAGCGAGGGCGATGTGTTTCATGGTGGCTCCCATGCTGGATCAGTTGAGTTCGACGATCACCGAATGGATCGGTGCATCTGCGGATCGCGATGCGCTGCGTGCCCAGTGGTCGCCGTCGCGGAAGGTGTAGAAGCAGCCGTCGTTGGAGTTGCCGCGCCATTTCAGGCAGAGGCCACCGTCGGGGCTCAGGGTCCAGGCAGCGGAGTCCTTGGAGTTCTGGGTGAAGTTGTTGGCATAAAGCATGCCGTTGCCGCGGATGTCCCAGGCCACTTGGGCCCCGTCCTGGGTGCGGCGGTGCACCGTACGGTGGTCGACGAAACGCTGGCGCACTTCCTCGCTGCCGAGAAAGACGCGCTGGCTTTCGGCTGCCGGCGCCTGTGCCGAGGACGCCGGTGGCGGCGCGGCAGGCTCCGCTGCCGCGGCGGGCGCCTGTGCCAGGACAGCGTCTTGCGCGCCTGCCGCCACCAAGACGATGGAAGTGGCCCCGGGCCGCATGGCCGCATGCGCGGGTGTGGGCACGCCGACCACCACGATGCGGCCGTAACGCTTCTCCGGGTTCTGCGCGACCTGGCGGGGCGCGAGGTAAGCGCTGCCGTCCATCGAGAAGACCTGGTAGCAGTTGTTCTCGTCGCGCGAGGCCCAGTTGATGGTGAGGCAATAGCTGCCGTTGTCGCGCACCGACCAGGTGCCGCTGGCGGTCACGGGCTTGCCGCTGACCGAGCGGCTGCTGGCGAGCAGCGTGCCATCGGCCGCTTGCGTCCAGCGGCGGACGCTGCCGGTGCTGGGCGCCGTGTGCTCGACCTCGGCGCCAGCGGCCAGCCAGGCGCGGATCCGGCCCACGTCCAGCGGCTTGGCGTGGTCGGCCAGTTCCTGGCCGGTCACCACGGCTTCACCGGCCTGGGCGCTTGCGGCGAGCAGCAGCGACGCGCAGATCAGAAGGGTCTTCTCCATGTGCATGTCGGATTCCTTGTGTGGCTTGGGTGAATCCGATTCTGGTGAGCGGCCGGTGCGGGCGCATCCTCAATCCTGATGATGCGGAGCGGTCGTACAGCCAGGTCAGCCACGGTGCTTTTTTGCGGGCAGCCATGGCGTACGCGCGGTCGCGGCTCCGGTGAAGAAAAAGCTGGTAAAAAAGGACGGATGAACCCTATCCATACGACCGCTGCCGATGGCAATCCGCTCCTCGACTACTTCATGCGCAATGGAGGCAACGCCATCCACAAGTGGGTGGATTATTTCGAGGTCTACCACCGGGCCTTCGCGCGTTTTCGGGGCCGCGAAATCACCTTCGTCGAGATCGGCGTGCAGAACGGCGGCAGCCTGCACATGTGGCGCGACTACCTGGGACCGCAGGCAAGAATCATCGGCGTGGATGTCGACGAGAACTGCAAGGCATTGAAGAAGCACGGCTTCGACATCTGGATCGGTGACCAGGCCGACCCCGCCTTCTGGCGCAAGTTCTGCAAGGAGAACCCCGATATCGATGTGGTGCTGGACGATGGTGGCCACACCATGGTGCAGCAGATCAACACCTTCGACGCGCTGTTCCCGGTTCTGCGCAACGGTGGCTGCTACCTCTGCGAGGACACGCACACGAGTTACTTTCCGGCGCACGGCGGCGGCGTGGGCCGCACCGACACCTTCCTCGACTTCGCCAAGGGCTTGGTCGATGAGATGCATGCCTGGTATCACGCACCGCTGGAAAGCCTGGACCACGAATACATCGCCCAGCATCTGTACTCGCTGTCTTTCTTCGACAGCATCGTGGTGATGGAGAAGCGGCGCAGGAATTCGCCGCTGATCCTGGCGCGCGGACATGACGGCCACATCAAGAATCCTCCCGCCATGACGCATGTGGAAATGCGGCGTGTCTACGGAGTAGCGGACTAGAGCTGCGCAACGTGTCCGCGGTCTGGCCGCGGGTACGTGCTCCATCGACTTCATACGATGTATATTATGTATAGTAGGACCCGTGACTGCCTTCGGCGTACAAGCAGACCTCGACCGCCGCTCAGCGCTGCCCAGGTTTGTCGACCACTTCGAGCGCATCCGCCTCCACCCGATCTCCCTGCCGGTTGCTGACAACCAGCCGCGCCACGGGCAGCCCCGTCGACTTCTCGACCAGCCGCGAATGCGGCTCCCCGGGACTGAAGAGCTGATCCTCACCCCATTGGCGCAAGGCCACGACCAGCGGGAACAGCCCACGGCCCCGCGGCGTCAGCACATAGCGCAGATAGGCCGAGCCGGCCGATGCCGGCTCGGCGGCCAGCACGCCCTCGGCGACCAGCATCTTCAGCCTGCCGGCCAGGATGTTCCTGGCCACGCCAAGGCTCGTCTGGAAATCGCCGAACCGGGCGATGCCGTCGAAGGCATCGCGCAGGATGAGCAGCGACCAGCGGTCGCCGACGATGTCCACCGCCCGTGCGACGGGGCAACCCGCGTCGTTCATGCGCTTGCGTTCGGCCATGTTTGCTCCGGTATGTGATCTCGCCAATCTGGTTGCATTTTAAAACTTCGTAGGCATACTCCATCTGGTTTCAAAACAAAACCAGATTGCGCCGTGCCACCCACACCTTCACCGTCACGAACCCTGTCCACACGACAGCTCCTGTGCTTCGCCGTGACGGCGGGCGTTTGCGTGGCCAATGTGTATCTCGCGCAGCCGCTGCTCGACAGCCTGGCATCCGCTTTCCGGGTGCCGCCCGGCGCCATCGGCTCGGTGGTGACCGCCACTCAAGCGGGTTCCGTCCTTGCGCTGCTGCTGATCGTGCCGCTGGGTGACCGCTGCGACCGGCGCCGCCTGATGCTGCTGCTTGCGCCTGGCCTGGTGCTCGCGCTGCTGGCCGTGGCATTGGCCCGCCACTATCTGGTGCTGCTGGCGGCGATGGCCGCGGTCGGCGCCCTGGGAACGGCGATGACACAAGGCCTCATCGCCTATGCCGCCAACGCGGCCGGCCCCCATGAACGCGGGCGTGTGGTCGGCATGACCCAGAGCGGCGTGGTGGTCGGCTTGCTGCTTGCGCGGGTGTGGGCCGGCGCGTTGGCCGATGGACTCGGATGGCGCGGCGTGTACCTGGCATCTGCCGTCCTGGTGGCGGGCGTCGGCTTGGTGGTCTGGCGGGAGCTGCCCCGGCTTGCGGGCAGTCCGTCGAGTCTGCCCTACCTGCAGCTGCTGCGTTCCACCGTGGCATTGCTGCGCACGGATCCGGTGTTGCGGCGTCGCGGCCTGCTGGGCGCCCTGCTCTTCGCGGTCTTCAACATCTTCTGGAGTCCGCTGGCGCTGTCCTTGGCCGGACCGCCCCACTCCCTCTCGCATGCTGCCATCGGCGCATTCGGACTCCTGGGCGCACTGGGTGCGTTGGGCGCCGGAAAAGCGGGGCGCTGGACCGACCGGGGATGGCACCGCCGCACCAGCATCTGCGCCCTGCTGCTGATGGCATTCGCATGGCTTCCCCTGGCCGGAATGCCGCTGTCGTTGTGGAGCCTGATGCTGGGCGTGGTCCTGCTGGACCTGGGCTGCCAGGCCCTGCACGTGACCAACCAGTCGCTCATCCTGGGCGGACCGCCCGAGTCGCATGGCCGGCTGATCGCCTGCTACATGCTGTTCTATGCCGTGGGCAGCGGCGCGGGCGCGCTGGCCTCGACCTCGGTCTACGCTTGGGCAGGATGGCTGGCGGTCTGCGGGCTCGGCGCGGGTGTGAGCCTGTTCGCCCTGGTGTTCTGGTGGCTTTGCGAGGCGGCGCCGAGGCCGCCCACAGGTGGGGCTTGCGCCCTTGCTCCTTGAACGAAACCGCGGGTGTTAGGATAACAATCCATCCAGATTGATCGTTATGTCCAGAAATCGACCCAAGGAACCGGACCTCCTGCGCTCCCGCATCCTGGCCGCCACCCAGGCGGTTCTGCTGCAGGACGGGCTCGCGGCGCTGACCCAGGAGAAGGTGCTGGCCCGCCTCGACATCTCCAAGGGCGGCCTCCAGCACCATTTCCGCACCAAGCAGGCCATGCTCGACGGCCTGTTCTCGGCCATGTTCGAGCAGTTCGTCCTGCAGTACCGCCAGGAACTGGGTCGCACGCCGGAAGGGCCGGCACGCCATATCCAGGCCTATGTACGCACGGCCCATGTAAGCGACCCTGCTGCCGTCGAGGCCGGCAAGGCACTCACCCTGCTGGCCATCGGCAACCCCCAGTACCAGCAGGAATGGGCCGGCTTCCTTGACCAGATGTTCCTCGCGGACCGGCTGGAGCCCGCGACACACCTGGCCTGCCGCCTGTTCGCAGACGGGCTCTGGTTCGGCTGCGTGCTCGGCCCCCGCCCGGACGAAACGCTGGCCGAGGCGGCGGTCGGCCACATCCTCGGCCTCCTGGAGAAGCGGCCATGACGAGTCCTCATGTTCCGCTGGCGATCGCCATCGTCGCCGAGGTCATCGCCACCACCGCACTGAAGGCGGCCGACGGCTTCACCCGCCTGGGGCCGAGCGTGCTTGTCGTGCTGGGCTACCTGATCGCGTTCTATTGCCTGTCGCTTACCCTGAAGACCGTGCCGACCGGAGTGGCCTACGCCATCTGGTCGGGGGTCGGCGTGGTCCTCATCTCGCTGATGGGCTGGATCGTGCACAAACAGGCGCTAGACCTCCCGGCCATGCTGGGGCTTGGCCTGATCGTGGCGGGGGTGATCGTGGTGAATGTGTTTTCCAGGACGGCCGGTCACTGACCGGCCCTGCGACGGCGGGCCTTGGAAGGTCCGCCGACGCGGACCGGAACTCAGTTCCCCGCGGCCAGCCGCTGGTCGATCCAGGCGAAGGCGTCCTGCACGTCGTAGTTGCCGGCATGGCCCTGGTCCCAGAAGAGCGCGTAGTCGACATCCTTGACCTTGCCGTCCGCCTTCAGTGCGCGGCTCAGGTTGTAGGCCACGGTGAAGGAGGTGTCCCGGTCGCGCGCACCCACCCGGATGCGCCAGTGCGGCGTGATGCCGTCGGTCTTGCCCACATAGGGCAGCGCATTGACCATGCGGTACTGGTTGAGCAGAAAGGCCTGCTGCGGATTGGCGGCCCAGGTGTAGCCGGTGTTGGCCAGGCCCACGTCGGCCTGCACCGCGTTGACCGCGTCGCCGCCGTTGTTGTTGTTCCAGGCGTATTCGGTGAAGTTCGAATACACCTGCGCCGCGCTGCCGAAGAGGTTGGATTCGCCGCCGCTGTAGTTGGCGTTGACGGCGGCGCCGGCATGGGTGAGGTCGGCGGTCGCCGTCGCCGCCAGCGCGGGGCTCTGGCCGAGCTGGTCGAAGGCTGGCACCGCCTTCAGGCGGGCCTGCTTGGCGACGAACTTCAGGTAGTTGGACATGTTGAAGTTCGTCACCGTGCCGCTGGCATCGACCGCGATGAAGTCGTTCTTGTAGTAGAGCGTTCCGCTGCCTCCGGCCACGCCGTTGGCCGGCGCGCTGCCGAAGCTGTTGTAGGCCACGAAGGTCTTGCCGGCCTTGACGTAGGCGCTGGCCGCCTTCTTGATCTCGGCCTGCAGGGCGGCCAGCATGTTGTCGGTGGAAAGCGCCGTGCCGTCGTCGTTCTTCAGGCCCAGGCCCGCCTGGTAGGCGACGAACTTGGCCATCAGCGCGGCACTGCCGGCCGGGTCGGGGTTCGAGGCGCGCACCAGTTCGTTGCCGTTGGCGTCCACGATCAGGCCCGCCTTCTGGTCGGCCGAGACCAGGGCGCGGGTGTCGAGCACGTTGAACATCCACTCGTAGGCCAGGTCGGCGCTGCCCAGGTCCTGGATGGGGCAGTAGGCGACGATGGCATAGACGCTGTCGCTGATGGAACTCCGGGCGTTGGCGTCGATGCCCGCCGCGCCGGCCGCCTTCAGGTAGGGGAAATAGTCGGCGCTGTCCCCGCTGGCGCCCAGCTGGGTGCTCTGCGCGCCGCCGCCGCTGGTGCCGTTGACCACGATGCGGCTGGCGCTGCCCGGCATGAGGCTGTCGTTCAGGCGCAGGTAGCGCACGGCGGCCTTGGCATCGACGATGGCCGCCGGCGCCTTGCCCTGGTAGATGCCGTCCTGGTAGACGCCCGCGGGCGCCACCGCGCCGCGGCTGCGCGAGGCCATGTTGATGTAGACGAAACCGCGGGCGAGGGCCGCGCCGGCCTTGTTGGTGTCGCTGGTGCTGACATAGCTGCCGCCATCGACGATGTCGGCACCGGCGTAGTTGCTGTTGGTGATGGGCGTGGTCCCGTTCCAGCCGCCCTTGCCGCCCTGGTAGCTGGCCAGCCAGCCGGCATTGTTGACGTTGAGCAGGATGGCGTTGTCCTGCCGGGCGGCATCCGCCTCGCGCACGAAGATGTTGAGGTTCTGGTAGCCGCAGGCCTGGTTGTCCACCGCGCCGGCCGACTGGGTGGGCGCCAGGCGCATCGGGTTGCCGACATAACACAGCTCCCGGTACCAGCGCACCGGCGTGCTCACGCCGTCGAGGGTGATGGTGATGGTGGTGTAGCGGGTCTTGTCGAAGGCGAGCTGGCTGTCGTAGACGCCCGGTCCCGGCACCACGACCGTGCCCGATCCGGACGGACTGCCGGTCGTGCCGCCGGCATCGGGGGCCACCGCGCTGTTGCCGCCGCCGCCGCAGGCCGCCAGCAGGATGGCGCTGGAAACGCCGGCGGCCATGGCCGCCACCGCGTGGGCTTGGAATCGCTTTTTCATGTTTGTCTCTTTTGAATGGAAAGCCCGGCCCGTCTGTGCCGGGGCCGCGGAACGCCGTGGCGGCGCTCCTGCGGGGGCACTGTAGGCACGGACCGCGGGCGGCAGAAGATGTCAGGAACAGAGGGGCGATAACCGGTGCGAATCACGGTTTTCCCGCATGGGCGGCCGCTTCGGTGCCGCGGGGCACTTGCTAGCATGCGGCCATGCCCGACGAACAGCCCTCCGCCCTGCCCTCCCGCCCCACCAGCACCACCAAGCGCAGCGTGGACCACCACCTCGCGCCGAAGATCGCCGAACAGCTCAAGCAACTGATCTACGAAGGCGCCTTCGCCCCCGGCGAGCGCCTGAACGAAGCCGAGCTGGCCACCCGCATGGGCACCAGCCGCGGCCCGGTGCGCGAGGCCGTGCGGGTGCTGGCCGGCTGGGGCCTGGTGACACCGGTGCCCAACCGCGGCGCCTTCGTGCGGCAGATGTCGGTGCGCGAGATGCTGGAGGTCTACGAACTGCGCGCGGCCGTCTTCGGTTATGCCGCCGAGCGCGCGGCCGAGCGCGCCACCGAAGCCCACAAACGCGAGCTCGAAGCCCTGCTGCTGGCCATGAACGAGGCTACCCGGCTGGAGCAGAACTCGCTCTACTACGAAATCAACCTGCAGTTCCACGCGATGGTCGTCAAGCTGTCGGGCAACGACCGGGCCGCACAGCTCTACGGCGATTTCGTCAAGGAACTGCACATGTTCCGCCGCCGCTATTTCAACGAGCCCGGCAACATGCGCATGTCCAACCAGCAGCACCGCCAGCTCTACGAGGCCATCGCCGAAGGCTCGCCTGCCAAGGCGCGGGCGGTGGCCGAACGCCATGTGCTCGAAGGCCGGCAGCGGCTGCTGGCGACGCTCAAGGACGGCCCCTGAAGATCGGGACTTTCCCGATAATGTGTCGTCAATAACGATTGAAGTGTTGACACATTGGCGTAGGCTGAAAACAATGGACCCCATCGTTTTCACACCCTCCGGGCCATCGGCGTGTCACACCAACCAGCTTCCTCCGCCCTTCAACGCTTTCGGGTGATCGACCTCACCCAGGTGCGCGCCGGCCCCACCTGCTGCCGCCAGCTCGCCGACTGGGGCGCCGACGTGATCCAGGTGCAGATGCCCGAGCACATGCGGGGCGACGACACCCTCGGCGGCCAGGACGGCTCGGACTACCAGTACACCCACCGCAACAAGCGCTCGATCACCCTGAACCTCAAGGAGGCGCAGGGCATCGCCACGCTCAAGCAGCTGATAGCCACGGCCGACGTGGTGGTGGAGAACTTCCGGCCGGACGTGAAGTTCCGCCTCGGCATCGACTACGAAAGCCTGGCGGCGGACCACCCCGGCCTGGTCTACGCCAGCATCTCGGGCTTCGGCCAGACCGGCCCGCTGGCGCAGCGGCCGGGCTTCGACCAGATCGCCCAGGGCATGGGCGGGCTGATGTCGGTCACCGGCCTGCCGGGCCAGGGGCCGGTGCGGGTGGGCATCCCCATCGCCGACCTGTGCGCCGGCATCTTCGCGGCCCAGGGCATCCTGGTGGCGCTGCTGGAGCGCGAGCAGTCCGGGCGCGGCCAGTTCGTGCATACCTCGCTGCTGGAGGCCATGGTCTACATGATGGATTTCCAGACCTCGCGCTACCTGCTCGACGGCGAGGTGGCCAGCCAGGCCGGCAACTTCCATCCCACCAGCATCCCCACCGGCGTCTACAAGGCGCGCGACGGCTACCTCAACATCGCCGTGTTTGGCTCCAAGATCTGGGAGCGCTTCTGCAACATCCTCGGCGCGCCCGAATGGATCACCGACGAGCGCTACCGCGACAAGCCCTCGCGGTCGGTCCACCGCGACACGCTCAATTCCGAGATCGAGAAGCGCCTGGCCCTGCAGGACCGCGCCCACTGGATCCGCGAGTTCAACGACGGCGGCGTGGCCTGCGGCCTGATCAGCGATGTGCGCGAGATGCTGGAAGAGCCCCAGGTGCGGCACCTGGGGATGGTCAAGGACGTGGTGTCCGCGCGCCTGGGCGCACAGCGCATGGTGGGCCAGCCGGTGCAGCTCGAACGCACGCCCAGCACCATCGCGCGCTCCGCGCCCCGGCGCGGGGAGCACACCGAGGAGGTGCTGCGCGAACTCGGCCTGGCGCAGGAAGCGCTGGCGCAAATGAAAGCCCAGGGAGTCTATTGATGAACCAGACCACCGCCCTCTCCTCTGCCCCCTACCAGTCGAGCACCGAACGCGTGCGCAGCTGGCTCGATGGCAGTACCCTGCACATCCGCTTCAACAACCCGGCGCGGCACAACGCGCTGTCGGTCGACATGTGGGAGGCCGTGCCGCCGCTGCTGCGCCAGGCCGCGGACGACGACCGGGTGCGCCTGGTGGTCTTCTCCGGCGAGGGCGACAAGGCCTTCGTCTCCGGCGCGGACATCTCGCAGTTCGAGGACATGCGCGCCGCCCAGGAGGCCGTCAAACGCTACGAGGCGATGGCCGAGGAGTCGCTGATGAGCATCCACGACTTCGCCAAGCCCACGCTGGCGCTGATCAAGGGTTACTGCATCGGCGGCGGGGTGAACGTGGCCATCAGCTGCGACATCCGCCTGGCCGCCAGCAACGCGGTGCTGTCGATCCCGGCGGCGCGCCTGGGCCTGGGCTACCGCTATTCGGCGATGAAGAACCTGGTCGACCTGATCGGCCCGGGCGCCGCCAAGGACCTGTTCTTCACCGCCCGCCGCATCGACGGCGAGGAGGCGCGCGCCCTGGGCCTGGTCACCCGCAGCTGCGCGCCGGAGGCGCTGGACGCGCTGCTGGCCGAATACACCCAGGCCATGGCCGACAACGCCCCCTGACCATCCAGGCGGCCAAGGCCATCACCCGCGAGATCCTCAAGCCCTCGACGGAGCTGGACATGGATCTGTGCGGCTCGCTCATCCGCGGCTGCTTCGCCAGCGCCGACTACACCGAGGGGCGCAAGGCCTTCATGGAAAAACGCAAGCCGGTCTTCACCGGCCGCTAGGCGGCGCGGCCGGCGGCCCGCGCGGCACCACACAAAAAGGAGACGACAGGTGAAGTCCTACTGGATGCAGATGAAGGGGCAGGACAGCACGCTGGAGCTGCGCGACGTGCCGCAGCCCCGGCCCGGCCCCTCGCAGGTGCTGGTGCGGGTGCATGCCGCCTCGCTGAACCGCGGCGAGTTCGTCGCCGGCCACGGCCTGCACGGCGCCGAGGGCAGCTGGAAGGCGATCGGCGGCGAATGCGCCGGCGAGGTGGCGGGCCTGGGCGAAGGCGTGCAGGGCCTGGCGCTCGGCGACCGGGTCATGGGCCGCTGCTCGGGCGCCTTCGCCGAGTTCGCGCTGCTCGACGCGGCCGAGGCCATGGCCGTGCCGCCCGCGCTGAGCTGGGAGGAAGCCGCCAGCGTGCCGCTGACCTGGCTGGTGGCCTTCGACATGCTGGTGCTGCAGGGCCGCCTGCAGGCGGGCGAATGGGTGCTGGTCAACGGCGTGTCCTCCGGCGTGGGCGTGGCTTCGCTGCAGCTGGCCAAGGCGCTGGGCGCGCGGGTCATCGGCACTTCGGGCTCGCAGGCCAAGCTCGGGCTGCTCAAGGCCCAGGGCCTGGACCTGGGCCTGTGCACCCGCGCCGCGGATTTCGCACCCGCCGTGATGGAGGCCACCCAGGGCCACGGCGCCGACCTGGTCATCAACGCCGTGGGCGGCAGCGTCTTCGCCGAGAACCTGCGCTGCACCGCCTTCCAGGCCCGGCTGGCCACGGTGGGTTATGTGGACGGCGTGCTGCATGCCGACCTCGACCTGGAACTGCTGCACGCCCGCCGGCTGACGCTGTTCGGCGTCTCCAACAAGCTGCGCAGCAAGGCGCAGAAGGCCGCCGCCGTGCCGCGTTTCGTCGCCGAGGTGCTGCCCTGGCTGGCCGAGGGCCGCATCCGGCCGCAGATCGACGAGGTGCTCGACTTCGGCGCGCTGCCCGAGGCCAAGGCGCGCATGGAAGCCGGCCTGCATGCCGGAAAGATCGTGCTGCGCTGGCCGGCCGCGGCCTGAGGGCCGGCACCCCGATACCGCAAAAAGAAGAGACAAAGCCATGAAACGTCGCCCGCTCCTCCTCGCCGCCGGCCTCTGCGCCCTGGCGTCCGCCGCTTTTGCCCAGCCGGGCGGCGGCTATCCGGCCAAGCCGATCCGGCTCGTCATCGGCTTCGCGCCGGGCGGCGCGGCGGACTATGTGGCGCGCGCCATGGGCGAGGCCTTCGGCAAGGCCCTGGGCCAGCCGGTGGTGGTCGACAACAAGCCCGGCAACGGCTCCAGCATCGCCGCCGACATCGTCGCCAAGGCGGCGCCCGACGGCTACACCCTGCTGATCGCCAGCCCCAGCAGCATCTCGGTCAACCCGGCGCTGAACGCGCGCCTGAGCTACAAGCCTTCGGACCTGCTGCCCGTCACCAGGATCACCACCTCGCCGCTGGTGCTGGCGGTCAACCCGGCCACCGGCATCCAGAGCGTGCAGGACCTGGTGGCCGCCGCCCGCAAGGAGCCGGGCCGGCTCAACTACTCCACCTCGGGCAATGGCTCGGCGCCGCACCTGGGCGCGGCGCTGTTCAGCATGGTGACCGGCGTCGAGATGACCCACATCCCCTACAAGGGCGGCAGCCTGGCCATCCAGTCGGTGATGGCGGGCGACACCCAGCTCACCTTCGGCACCTCGCCTTCGGTGCTGCCCATGGCCAACGGCGGCAAGCTCCGGGCGCTGGCGGTGAGCACCCGGGAACGCTCGCCCCTGGTGCCCAACCTGCCCGGCATGCGCGAGGCCGGCCTGCCGGACTACAACCTGGAGTTCTGGTACGGCATGTTCCTGCCGGCCGGAACGCCCGCGCCCATCGTGCACAAGGTCTACGAGGCCACCGTCGCCGCCATGCAGCAGCCGGCGGTGCGCGCCTCGCTGGCGCGCGACGGCACCGAGGTGTCGGTCTCGGCGTCGCCCCAGGCGTTCGAGAGCTTCCTGGTCGAGGACGGGCAGTTCTGGAGCAAGCTGGTCCGCAGCGCCAACGTCAAGGTCGAATGAGCCGCGCGCCCGCCGGACGGGCGCGCGGGAAACGGATTTCGGGGGCCGCACGGCGCGGCCCCCATCACCCGAAGGAGACAAGCATCATGCAGCGACGCACGCTACTGCAGGCGGCAGCCATGCTGGCGCCAGGGGCCTGGTGGGCCCCGGCACGGGCCCAGGGCTATCCGGACCGGCTCATCCGCTACATCGTGCCGGTGGCGGCCGGCGGCGGCAGCGACCTGGTGGGCCGCACCGTCACCGAGCGCTGGGGCAAGGCCATCGGCCAGTCCTTCGTGGTGGAGAACCAGGGCGGCGGCGGCGGCGTGATCGCCTGCCAGAACACCGCCAAGGCCGCGCCCGACGGCTACACCCTGATGCAGGGCTACGTCGCCACCCACGGCACCAGCCCGGCCACCCGCAAGCTGCCCTACGACCCGGTGCGCGACTTCACCCCGGTCGGCATGATCGGCGCCACGCCCAATGTGCTGGTGGTCGATCCCAAGCTGCCGGTGAAGGACTTCAAGGACTTCGTGGCCTACCTCAAGGCCCACCAGGGCCAGGTCAGCTACGGCTCGGCCGGCGCCGGCTCGCTCACCCACCTGACCATGGAGCTCATGGCCATGCAGCTGGGCACGCCCATGGTCCACGTGCCCTACCGGGGCGTGGCCCCGGCGCTGACCGACGCCATGGGCGGCCAGACGCAGGCGGTGTTTCCCGGCCTGGCGGCGGCGCTGCCGCACATCCGCAGCGGCCGGGTGCGCGCGCTCGCCGTCACCGGCAACACGCGGGCGCCGCAGATCAAGGACGTGCCCACCCTCGACGAGCTGGGCCTGAAGAACTTCGACGCGGTGCAGTGGTACGGCGTCGTCGGCCCCGCCGGCATGCCGGCCGAGATCGTGGCCCGGCTCAACGACACCCTCAACCGCGTGCTCAAGGCGCCCGACCTGAGCGAGAAGCTCTCGGGCGAGGCGCTCGAACCCATGCCCATGTCCCCGGCGGAATTCGGCCGCTACCTGCAGAAGGACGTGGAGCGCTGGACCGCCCTGGCCAAGGCGCAGAACATCTCGCTGGACTGAGCGCCGCGCCCTCCCCTGTCCTCATCCCCCAACCGACGCAACCCACCGCACACCCATGGCACGCAACACCCAGGTCCAGGCCGACCACAACGCCCCGCCCATCACCCGCATCCTGGCCGAGTTCGTCGCCCAGCATCCCTCGCGGGGCTGGAGCGACGCGGTCGACCACGAGGCCCACCGCACCTTCCTGAACTGGCTGGGCTGCGCGGTGGGCGCCGCCCACCACGAGGCAGCCGACGCCGCCCTGGCCGCCATCGCCGTGCTGCAGCCCGCCCCGCAGGCCACCGTCGCCGGCCGGCGCGAGAAGGTGGACATCGCCAGCGCCGCGCTGGTCAACGGCATCACCTCGCACACCTTCGACTTCGACGACACCCATCTCAAGACCATCATCCATCCCGCCGGCCCGGTCGCCTCGGCGCTGCTGGCGCTGGCCGAGCACACCGGCGCCAGCGGACGCCAGCTGATCGACGCCCTGGTGCTGGGCATCGACGTGGCCTGCCGCGTCGGCAACACCGTCTACCCCGAGCATTACGACCGCGGCTGGCACATCACCGGCACCACCGGCGTGCTGGGCGCGGCGGCCGGCTGCGCCCGCCTGCTCGGCCTCGACGCCGACAGGACCCAGATGGCGCTGGGCATCGCCGCCTCGCAGCCGGTGGGCCTGCGCGAGCAGTTCGGCACCATGACCAAGCCCTTCCACCCCGGCGGCGCGGCGCGGGCGGGGCTGATGTCGGCCCTGCTGGCGCAGCAGGGCTTCACCGCCAGCCCGCGTGCGCTGGAGGCGCCGCGCGGCTTCGCCCAGGTGCTCAGCACCAAGACCGCCTGGAACGAAATCACCGACGAGCTGGGCCAGCGCTTCGAGATCTCCTTCAACAGCTACAAGCCCTTCGCCTGCGGCATCGTCATCCACCCCAGCATCGACGCCTGCGTGCAGCTGCGCGACCGGGGCGTGCGGCCGGAGCAGGTCGAGCGCATCGAGCTGCGTGTGCATTCGCTGGTGCTGGAACTCACCGGCAAGAAGGAGCCGGCCGATGGCCTGCAGGGCAAGTTCAGCGTCTACCACGGCTGCGCCGCCGGGCTGATCTTCGGCCAGGCCACCGAGGACGAATACGCCGACGACATCGTCAACCGCGCCGACATGGTCGCGCTGCGCCGCAAGGTGGTGGCCACGGTGGATGACGCCATCGACGAGGCCTCGGCGGACGTCACCGCCGTGCTGGCCGACGGCAGCCGGGTGCAGGTGTTCGTGGAGCACGCCATCGGCTCGCTGCAGCGGCCGCTGAGCGATGCCCAGCTGGAGGCCAAGTTCGCCGGCATGGCCGACCCGGTGCTGGGCGCCGGCCGCACGCGCGAGCTGCTGGACGCCTGCTGGGGGCTGGGCGATGCGGCCGGCGTCGGGGCGCTGGCGCGGCTTGCCGTGCCGGACGGCGCCGCCGGCGCGGCGCACGGGCACTCGACCCGCCGGATGCGGTAGAGCCGTTCTGCGCAACCGGCTTCCTGTGCTGCAGGAGGCAAGCCAGGTGCCGCACCACCCCGTTCCACCATGGCGCCGGCCGGCGTTTCATCGCAGGCTCGGGATTCGCGCCGTGCTTCAGTCCACGCCCGCGATGAACAGGCGCCGTATCACCGGGAACTGCCGGCGCACCTCGGCTTCCAGCGCGGCGATGGTCAGGCCCGCGTCGCTGGCCAGCGCGCCGGGGTCGAAGGAGATGTCCAGCGTCACCAGCACCTCGTCCGGCCCCAGGTACATCGACAGCACCTTGCCGGCCTGCCGCACGCCCGGATGGCCCATGGCCATGGCGCGGATGCGCTCGGCGGTCTCCGGCCGCAGGCCCTCGCCGATGAGCAGGCCGCGCGATTCGCGCACCAGCAGCACCGCCACCGCCGCCAGCAGCAGGCCGATCAGGATGGAGGCCACGCCGTCCAGCTCGGGCCGCTGCAGCTTGTGGCTGAAGTACACGCCGCAGGCCGCCAGCGCCAGCCCCGCCAGGGCCGCGCCGTCCTCGGCGATCACCGTGTAGTTGGACGGATCCTTGCTGCTGCGGATCGCCCGCCAGAAGGGCACGCCGCTGCGTTTCTCGGACAGGAACTCGCGCAGCGCGATCACGAAGCTGGTGCCCTCGAACAGGGCCGCGGCGGCCAGCACCAGGTAGTTCCAGGTCGGATCGCTCAACGCCACCGGATGGCGCACATGCTGTATGCCCTCGTAGACCGAGGCACCGCCGCCCAGCCCGAAGATCAGCACCGCCACGATCAGGCTCCAGAAGTACAGCTCCTTGCCATGGCCGAAGGGATGTTCCTGGCTGGCCGGCCGCTTGCTCAGGCGCAGGCCCAGCAGCAGCAAGAGGCCGTTGAAGGTGTCCACCGCCGAATGGATGCCTTCGGAGAGCATGGCCGAACTGCCGGTGAGGCCTGCCACGATGAACTTGGTGACGGCGATGGCCACGTTGGCGGCGATGGCGCCGTAGATCGCGATCGGGCGCTCGGCGCCCTGCTTGACGACCGGCCGGCTCATGGGCGCGTTCCGGTCTCGGGATGGTGGTCGTGGTGCTGCATGGGGGTTCCGAAGGAGGACCCGCGATTCTTCAGCACGGCCCCTGGCGCCGCAGTAGGCCGAGGGCGCGAACGGCGATTCCCGATGTCCTAGGCGCAGGCCTGAAGCATGGTCTGGAACCGGTTGGCGTATCCGGCGATCGACTCGGCGCAATCGGTGCCGTTGATGATCCGGCGCGCATTCAGGTAATCCGCGAGAGAGGCGGAAAAATACGACTGCAGTCTCTTGCCGGTGAACGTCCCGTGCCGCATTCCATAGGACATGACGTCGTAGGCGATGCCCGGATCCAGGACCTTCTCGGGATGGATCTCCAGTTCCCGCCCGAGCCCCAGCGCCATGCCGATGGCGGCATAGTTCTGCTGCCACGTCAGCTGCACGTAGCCCCTGCCGAAATAGACATTGCGCAGGGGATTCCCGGAACCGTCCCTCACGGTCACGGCTTGCCCGTACGCCTTGCCGGCGCCCTTGCCGTATTCCTCGATCGGCCGCCAGGTATTGCCGCACTCGTGCTTGACCGTGGCCAGCATGTAGGCGGCCCAACGCAGGTCCGTGATGTCCCGGTCCGACCGCAGGCGGTCCAGCAGATAGGCGAGGCCGGTGCGCTGGGCGGAGCCGAGCGGCCCAAAGCTGAACTCCGTCATGTCGATGACCGCTTCGATGTCCAGACCGCCGAGCCTGGTGGTGACCGGATCGTTCTTCAGCAATCCCCCGATCCAGCGCGGCGTATCCGCGGCCGCGTCCGGCAGGGCCGTGTCCTTCTGCCCGCGCAGCCGGGTTCCCACGATGCCCCATGTCGCAGGCCCGGCGATGCCGTCCACCGATGCCTTGCTGGCCATCTGCAGGCGGCTCACCGCCTGTTCGACCGCCATGTCGTAGTCGGACGAGTCGTCCAGCGCCGGCATCAAGGCCAGGTTCCGGTCCAGGTTCAGGCAATGCTTCAGCAGCGAAACCCAGGGCTGCGTCTGCCCGCGGCGTGCCAGGTAGCGCACGGCGGACCGGCCGGCCTCGGTCGATTCCAGGCCGCGCACCATCGCGCGGGTGCCGACACTCGCGCGCAGCTGCGGCCGGGTCACCTGGTGCAGCCGCAGCAGCAGTTTTTCCGCGGGCCACAGGCTGTCGTGCGGCGCGATGCCGAAGAAGGCCTGTCCCTCGTTCTGGATGAAGCGGCGCTGGGCCTCCAGCCGCGTCTCGTCCAGCACCGACTTGCCGACCGCATAGCGCACACGGCCCCGCGGGTCGAGCACCACGGTCGCGCCACCGAAGAAGTCGAAGCCGGGTCCCTTGCCGGACTTCTTCACCACACGCCGCTGGGTGATCTCGGCGATCAGGTCGAACACCACCTGGCCGCTGGGCCCGACCCGCCGGGACGCGCGGACCGATTCCACCACCGGCAGGTCGACCGTGTCCTCGCCGAGCGCGGCGTCGCCGGGCGGACACAGGCCGAACTCGCGCAGATAGGCCTTGTCGGCGGCCAGCTGGCCGAAGGCGGTGGCCTGGCGCAGCATTTCCTCCGGGCTGGCGACACGTCCCGGATCGCCATCGAAACGCAGGCTCGAAAAACTCAGTTCAGGCTCGGGCGGCAGCGCGCTGGCGGGCGCCCGCCAGATCAGCGAGCTTTCCGAAAGGCTCTTGACGCCCGCCGGGTAGATGCGCCGTTTTGCGAAGGCGTCTATCCAGGCTTCGCGATAGCCCCAGTCGTCCGAGGGCACCAGGTCCATGTCCGCCGTGATGACCGCGCGCAGGAACTCGCCGAAGGTGATGTCCACCGGCGGGCAGAAGTCGATGGCCCGGATGCAGATCGACAGGAACTGCGATGCGAGCACGCTGGCCCGCTCGGCCAGCTGGTTGGCCAGCAGCTCGGAAATCTCGCCCGGCGGCAGCAGGCCGGTGCCGTCGCTGGCCAGCCTGAACAGCGCGGCCGTCTTGCGCTGGTACACCCGGTTGAAGGCATCGAAGACGGCCGCCACCAGGATCTCGCCGCGGAAGTGCGGCTCTATCGTGTCCTCGTAGCGGCGCTCTTCCTTCGGCGCGGCGCTGCGCAGCGCGCCGGTGGCATCGAGCGCCTGCGCGAACTGCACCGCGATGTCGGTGATGAGTTCGGACGCCGAAATCTCGCCGCGCGAAGCCCGCACCGCCCGGCTGACCACGTCGCGGTAGGTGAAGCGCTGGAACACCGCGATCAGGTCGGCGAAACCTTCGTGGAAGGCCAGCACGTCGAGGTTGGACGGGTGCAGGAAATGCGAGCGCAGGCCGTCCAGCAGCGCATGCGACATCTCGTGCACCACCACATCGTGGGCCAGGCTGAGCGACACCATGCCGCCCGGCACGTTGCGCCCGCAGACGGAGGCGCCGGCCTCGAAGGCGCCGAAGCAGATCTCGCCACGGCCGGGGTCGTAGAAGGCGTTCTGCAGATGCTCCACGCAGGGCCGCAGGCGCAGCCGGCTTCCGGTCTCGCCGTCATCGCGCCGGAAACCCCAGGCCACCTCGCGCCCCAGGGCCTGGCGGAAGGCCGCATAGGTGGTGCTGCCGACCGCGTAGGTCATCTGCTGGCGAAAGCCTGCGTCCTCCGGGCTCGGCATATGGCCCTGGCGCATCAGCACGAAGGGGTCGTCGAGGTGCACGGGGTCGGCCGCCGGCGCGTCCACCACCTCCAGGATGGCTCCGCGCAGGCCGGAGGGTGTGAGCTTGAGCGGCTCGTACGGCACGTTGACGATGGCCTGCGCGCCATCCGAGACCGAGGCCGAAGGATCCAGCGCATAGATGCGCAGCGGCCGGTACACGGGATCGTCCTGCCCGCGTTCGTAGGCGCGCTGGCGGCTGCCCTGCAGCACGCGCGGGCCGATGGCGAAGTCCTGGCCGCGCACCGCCCGGCCGCGGCGCTTGTGTTCCGGGCGGTCCTGCGTCTGGTCGATGCGTGTCTGGGCGCTGGCCGCCGAGGCCTGCGGTGTGCTGGCGCGGGTCATCGCCGTGGCCTTCAGCGCAGGAACTTCAGCAGCCGCACGTCGCGCTGCGCATCGGGACAGTCGAGCTGCGGGGTCTGGCGGCGCTGCGCACCGAAGGACTGGATCACCGCGTCCTGGAAGGCCCGGTTGCTCAGCTGCAGCGCGCCGCGGGTCAGCAGCGCGGTGGTGTGGCGGGTGAAGTCGCCGCTGCCGCCGGATTCGTAGGCCAGCTCGTGCGATGCGCAGGCGGAGAAATTGACCCAGCCGATGGCGTTGTTTTCGAGTGCGCGGGAGCCGCGCAGCGAGAGTGTGCGGGAGGCCTGGCGTTGCCGGAAACGTTCGTGGGCCCGCATCCAGTCCTGCCAGTCGTCGGTGTGCTTGAGCAGCCGGGCACGCGTGTCCGGCGCGGACCGCGGGCCGCCGGTGCTGCGGCCGAGCATGCGGGTGATGGTGCCGGAGTGGCAGCAGTCGATGAAGCAGGTCAGGTCCACGCCCGGCGGCAGCTGCCGGAAGATGTCGCGCAGGTCGTCGTCGACGAGGAAGGCGCCGGCCTGGAAATCGATGGGGACCAGCGCTTCGTCGAGGCCGTCGTCCTCGTCCCCGTCGAAATCGTCCACCTGGGTGCCGTGGCCGGAGTAGTGCACCACCAGGGTGTCGCCGGCCCTGGCATCGCGGACCAGTACGCCCAGGGTCTCGACGATGGCCTGGTGCGACGCATCCTTGTCGCACAGCGATGCGACCTCGAAGCCCAGGGCGGTGAGGGTGCGCTGCCAGGTGCGGGTGTCGTCGACGCAGCCCGACAGGGTGTTGGGTGCCGGATAGGCGTCGATGCCGATGCACAGGGCCCGCCGGGCGCCGCCGCCCGCGGGGGCCGGCGGAGACGGGGGCGGGCGCACCGTGGCCGGTGCCGCATGCGCCGCCGGCGGCTCGGAGGGCGCCAGCGGAGCCAGTGCCGATGGTGCCGCGGCCGCCGATGTGTCCACCCCGCGCAGCCAGTCGTCCGATACCGGCCAGAGGTCCAGCCCCCGTGCCGGCGCGGCGCGGCTGTCCACATAGGCGCAGCGGGCGTTGGCCTCGTCGAGCAGGTTGGCGGCCACGCTGTTCATGGTGGCGGAATCGTCGTCGAAGTCGCCGTGGCTTTGCGACCGGCTGGAGTTGCGGCCGTCGCCTTCGCTCACCGACCAGACCACCCTGCCCGCCGCGTTCGGCGCGCCGTTCAGGCCGAACAGGGAGGCGGCCGCCGGGTCGGCCCGCAGCGACAGCTCCAGCCCCAGGATGGGCGTGCGCACCTGCGGCTCCAGGGCGTGGTGGATGAGGTAGAGCAGCGACTTGCGGTAGATGCCCGCGCAGTTGTCGTCCTCCTCGTACGAGCGTTTCATCGTGTAGAGGATGGCGCGCTCGGCGGCCCCGTCCGGCCCGATCCGGCCCGCCAGCCGGCTGTCGAACTCGGCCACCGTGATGGCCGGTGCCAGCAGCTGCAGGGTCTTGAAGGCCGGCATCTTCTCGTCGACGGCGGCGGGCAGGAACCAGGAATGGAAGATGGAGCCGGCGCTGTGGCCGACGGCGTGGAACTCGACCTCGCGGCCGCGGCGCCAGTCGTCGGACGCCGCCAGATCTGCCAGCCGCCGGGCTATCAGGCGGGCGCCGCCATCGGCGCCGCTGGCCAGCTCGGCATTGCGCTTCATCGCGCCCCAGATGCTCACCCCGCCGAGCGCATGCGCGCCCAGCTCCAGCAGCGGGTCGCTGGTGTAGTCGAACAGGTCGCGGCCACCCATGCCGGGGAGCTTGCGGCGCACCTGCTCCAGGATGCTGCGCAGGGCATCGAACAGGCCGGTCTCCCACACCACGTAGATCGGGAAGACGCCGTTGGCAAGCCACCAGTCGATGTGTTTCTGGGCGATGCGCAGGCCGTCGCGTTCGCCGATCAGTCCGCCATGGGCCCACACCACGATGCGCAGCTTCTGCCCGGCCGGCAGCTTCTCGGCGAAGCGCGGGATGTGCTCCTGCACCATGGCGTCCACGTCCTGCGGGGTGGACGAGTAGATGCCGCTGGCCTTGAACACGCCTTCGCTCAGGTTCACCACGTGCGGCCGCAGTTTCTCCAGCTCGGCCGGGGTGAATTCGGCATTGCCGCCACGCGCCAGCGCCCGGCCGCCGCTGGTTGTCGTCGTCAGCTGCTGCACCGCCCGGTCGCGCATGGCGTCGAACATGCGGGCCACCTCCGCGGCCGTCGCGCCGGACGCGGCCGAGCCTGCCGCCGCCGCACGCGATCCGCCGGCCAGCCATTCGAGCAGACGCTCACCGGTGCGGGCCTCGTCGAAATAGCCGGTGTGCACCACGCCGTCGGCGGCCGTGTAGTTCAGCAGGCGGGTTTCGGCGATCGGAAAACCCGTCGCGCCGTTTCTGGAGAAGACGCCCTGCGTCGGCACCACCAGGTCGTTCTGGTCGGAGCCGAAGACCTGGTCCGCGGCGAGATCCTCGGCACGCCGCAGGCTGATGAAGGGCGTACCGGCCTTGGGCTCGAAGTTCGACGCGATCGCGAACAGCTCCACCTGCGATGCGGCGGGCACGTTGAGCTCGCGCATGAATTTGCCGCTCGGATCCATGGCCCGCAGGCCTTCCAGGTCCGCCAGCAGGCCGTGGCCCGCCACCTTGACCGCCAGCACCAGCGCATCGACCACCGTCCGGGTCACGCCCTCCGGGATGAACCTGGCCAGGGTGGTGAAGCGGCTGACCATGTCGACCATGTGATCGCCGTTCGCCAGCGCCGTGCCGGCGTTGGTGGCGCCGACGAAGACGATGCGGCGCACCTTGAGGCGCCCGCCGGCGCTGCCCAGGGCCGCCATCTGCCGCGCCACCAGCCCGCCGCGGCTGTGGCAGACGATGTCGACTTCCAGGCGCAGGTCCTGCGGCATCTGGCTGAGGAAGGCGATGGCGTTCTCGCGCGGGTCGGCCGTCATCGTCGGATGGTTGAAGGCGAACATGCGCCCGCCGTAGGCCGCGGCCAGCGACTGCATGACGGCCGGCTGCAGGCCCTGGAAGGCCCCGCTGCTGCTGAAGGTGCCGTGCACGAAGAGCAGGGCCGGCCCGGCCGCCAGCGCCCGCCAGGCGGCGTCGTCGAGGCGGGCGAAATGCGGGTCGTCGATGCGGTAGTCGGAGGGCGTGAAGCCGCGGGTGAAGCAGGGGCGGTTCTGCGTCTCCCACTTGCGGGCGAATCCGTGGATGACCGGCCCCAGCACCGCGTCGGTGGCCGCGAAGAACCAGGCCTGCACCCTGGCGCCCGCGCTGTCCAGGCGGCCGAGCAAACCGCGCGTGCCTTCGGCGGCCACCAGGGTATCGGCGGGCACCGGGAAACTGACCGTGCGGCCCAGGGAGCGCGCGGCGGCTTCGGGCGCCGCGAAGGGCTCCTCGGGCACCACCCAGTGGAGGCAGCCGGCGCCATCCTCGACCAGCAGCACGCAGGCCTCGCCGTCTGGCACGTCGACGTCTATCGTCACTGTCGCGGCGGAGGGGGCATCGGCCGCGCCCGGCTGGAGCGAGCGGCTGGCCAGCCGGCTCAGGGAGGGCGTTCCGGCTCCCGGCGGCGCAGCCGTCGCCAGCAAGGGTCCGGGACGCAGCCCCGCCTGGGTGAGCCGCAGCGCCAGCGGGCCGCCGGCCAGGTCCCGTGCGCCGGGCCCGCCGGCGTCCACATACACGGAGCCGGCCAGACCGCGGGAATGGATCGCGATGCCATTGCCCAGGTTCACGATGCCCGCCTGCTCAGGAAGCCGAATTTCGATCATGTCGTCTCCGGTATTGCTGTTGGTTAAGCCCCCGAATTAGTATCCATCCTGTTACATCATTTGAAAAGTCGCGGGTGCTCACTTTGAGAGGCGATTACCTCGCGCAGTCCATCGGATTTATTGCCGAGATGCTTTATTTTTAAAGGAAATAACCATGACCGAGAATTTCTATGCGAACACCATGGCCGGCTGGGCAAAGAGCGCGGAGGCTTGCGCCAAGCTGGCCACCGCCGCCATGTTTCTCCCCGTGTTTTATATGAAGGACGTGTCCGGCCTGCCCCTGCAGGCTGCGCTCAAGGGGGACCACAAGGGCAGCTTCATTTGCTGCTGGGCCGCGCTGATTCTCAGCATCGCCCTGTCGCACACGTATCAGATCACCGCGCTCAAGCTGATTTCGACACAGGGCATTTATCGAATTCCCCTGCTGCCGCGCACTCAGTATTGGGGCATGGTGATTTCGATGCTGGCCGGAATGATGTTTTTTGTCCGGGGCATCATTTAGCGCCGACGGCCCTCATCACGATTTCACCCAAGGTTATTTGAATACTCTCGCTCCAGTGGGCGCAGGCGGTGGTGGTGGAGACCGTCGCCGGCGCCAGCGGCACCATAGGCGCGAGCCGTCAACTACATCCCCTACGCCGGCGGCGGCCTGAGCCGGGCCGGCCCTTCCCTCATATGCATAGGCGGTTTTCTTCCTTGGTCGATGCCGCCGCGGCTCTTACCGTCGGGTGTCCCTGCCTTCACCGCCACCGAGTTCCGTCTTGACACATCAGATCCCCCACGCCGCCGAATTCCCGGTCCGCTCGCGCCGCCAGTTCCTCGAAGCCGGAGCCGCCATCGGCCTGGGCGCCAGCCTGCTCTCCCACGCTTCCTGGGCGGCCGATTCCAGCCCGGTCAAGGGTGGCACCCTGGTCGCCAACGTGCTGCCGGAGCCGGCGGGCCTGGTCGCCGGCATCAACATCTCGCAGCCGGCGGTGGTCATCTCGGCCAGCATCTTCGACGGGCTCGTGCGCTACGACAAGGACTTCAAGCCCCAGCCCCAGCTGGCCGAATCCTGGAGCGAATCCAAGGACGGCAAGACCATCACCTTCAAGCTGCGCCGCGGCGTGAAGTGGCACGACGGCCATCCCTTCACCTCGGCCGACGTGCAGTACTCGCTGCTGGAAGTGGTGAAGAAGGTGCACCCGCGCGGCAGCTCCACCTTCGGCCGGGTGACCGCCGTGGAGACACCCGACGAGCACACCGTGGTGCTGCGCCTGGACGGCCCCTCGGTGGTGCTGTGGTCGGCCCTCTTCGGCACCGAGACGCAGATCGTGCCCAAGCACCTCTACGCCGGC
The DNA here is from genome assembly GCF_009906855.1 of Xylophilus rhododendri. Taxonomy (NCBI): domain Bacteria; kingdom Pseudomonadati; phylum Pseudomonadota; class Betaproteobacteria; order Burkholderiales; genus Xylophilus; species Xylophilus rhododendri. The sequence goes on along the minus strand of NZ_CP047650.1, from coordinate 5,825,538 downwards.
ACCAACGTGATGGCCAACCCCTGGAACACCAAGCCGGTGGGCACCGGCGCCTTCGTCTTCAAGGAGTGGGTGCGCGGCAGCCATGTGGTGCTGGAGCGCAACCCGAACTACTGGGACAGCGGCAAGCCCCTGCTCGACCGGGTGGTCTTCAAGTTCATCCCCGATGCCGGCGCCCGCGCCGCCGCGCTGGAGAGCGGCGAGCTGCACTACGCGGTGACCAACCCGGTGCCCGAATCCGATGTGGAGCGCCTGCGCAGGAACCCCGCCCTGGTGGTGGACACCAAGGGCTGGGAAGCTCCCGCGCCGATGTTCTTCATCGACTTCAACATGCAGCGCCCGCAGTTCCAGGACGTGCGCATCCGCCGCGCCTTCGCCCATGCGCTGGACCGCAAGGCCCTGGCCGACAACATCTGGTATGGCCTGGCCAAACCCGCCGAAGGCCCGGTGCCCAGCTACCAGAAGCAGTTCTTCAAGCCCGGCCTGCCGCAGTACGCATTCGACCCGGCCCAGGCCGAGAAGCTGTTCGACGAGGCGGGCCTCAAACGCGGCGCGGACGGTGTGCGCCTGCGCATCAACCACATGGTGAGCCCCTACGGCCCGGTCTACCAGCGCGCCGCCGAATACACCCGCCAGGCCCTGGGCAAGGTCGGGGTGGAGCTGACGCTGGTCAACTTCGACCTGCCGACCTGGATCCGCAAGATGTACACCGACTACGACTTCGACACGGCCCAGGGCTGGTACTCGGCCTACCCCGATCCGCAGATCGGCGTGGAGCGGCGCTACTGGTCGCAGAACATCCGCAAGGGCTCGGTGTCCAGCAACGCCGCGCGCTACAGCTCGACAGAGATGGACCGCATCATCCAGGGCATCCACGACGAGGCCGATGTGAACAAGCGGCGCGAACTCATCGGCCAGATGCAGCAACTGGCGCAGGTGGACGTGCCCTCGATCAACCTGCTGGAACTCAACTTCTACGCCATCTACAGCAAGCGCCTGCAGGGCCTGCGCGAAGGCCCGCTGCGTTTCTATTCGACCCTGGCCGATGCCTGGCTGGCGCCGCCCGCGGCCTGAGCACCGGTGTACGTCCTCAAGCGCCTGTTCCAGATGATCCCGGTGGCGCTGGTGATCATCGTGATGAACTTCTTCCTGCTCAAAGCCGCGCCCGGCGACATGGCCGACGTGATCGCCGGCGAGGCGGGTGCGGCCACGCCGGAATTCATGGCCGCGCTGCGCGGCCAGTTCGGCATCGACCAGCCGCTGCCGGTGCAGTTCGGCCACTACCTGCGGAAGATCGCCTCGCTGAACCTGGGCTGGTCCTTCCGCGCCAACGAGTCGGTGATGCACCTGATCTGGGGCCGGCTGCCCGCCACCGCCCTGCTGGTGGTGTCGGCCCTGCTGGTGGCGCTGGTGATCGGCACCTCGCTCGGCGCCTGGGCGGCGCTCACCCGGCGGCGCTGGGTGGAGCCGGTGGTCTCGCTGTTCACCACCATCGGTTTCGCCACGCCGCTGTTCTGGGTGGGGCTGATGCTGATCGTGCTGTTCTCGGTCAAGCTCGGCTGGCTGCCCACCGGCGGCCTGTCGGACATCACCATCGACCTGCAAGGCCCCGCCCATTGGCTGGACGCGGCCCGCCACCTGGTGCTGCCCGGCGCCTGCCTGTCGCTCTACTACCTGGCGGTGTATGCGCGGCTGATGCGCGCCTCGGTGCTGGAGGTGGACCGTCTCGACTTCGTGCGCACCGCCACCGCGAAGGGCCTGTCGCGCTGGCGGGTGGTGCTGCGCCACATCGTGCCCAACGCCATGCTCTCCATCGTCACCATGACCGGGCTGCAGTTCGGCGCGCTGCTGGCCGGCTCCATCACCATCGAGACGGTCTTCGCCTGGCCGGGCCTGGGCCAGTTGGCGCTGTACGCGGTGACCAGCCGGGACGTGAACCTGCTGCTCGGCATCCTGCTCTTCAGCTCCTTCTTCGTGATGCTGGTCAACCTGCTGACCGACCTGCTCTACAGCCGGCTCGATCCCCGCATCGGCGAGCTGGGAGGCCGTGCATGAGCCGCCGCCCCGGACTGCTCGCCGGCATCCTGCTGCTGCTGGCCGTGATCGCCGGCGCGCTGCTGGCGAGTGTGCTGACCGGCCCCCATCCGCTCGACATGGTGGCCCGGCCCTACCAGTGGCCGGGCAGCGAGGCGGCTCATCCGCTTGGCACCGACATGCTGGGCCGCGACCTGCTGGCCGGCATCCTGCACGGCGCGCGTTTCTCGCTGCTGATCGGCCTGGCGGCCGGCCTGCTGGCCGCCCTGTGCGGGCTGCTGGTGGGCAGCATCGCCGGCTATTTCGGCGGCGCGGTCGATGCGCTGCTGATGCGGCTGACCGACATCTTCCAGACCATGCCCTCGCTGGTCTTCACCATCGTGCTGGTGGTGATCCTGCGGCCCACGGTGGCCAGCATCGTGCTGGGCATCGCCGTCACCGGCTGGCCCAACATCGCCCGCCTGGTGCGCGCCGAGGCGCTGCGCCTGCGCGCCAGCGAGTTCGTGGCAGCCGCCCGGCTGCAGGGCCTGCGCCACGGCCGCATCCTGTGGCTGCATGTGCTGCCCAATGTGCTGACGCCGGCGCTGGTGATGGTGTCCATCCTGATCGGCCACGCCATCCTCACCGAGGCCTCGCTGTCCTTCCTGGGCCTGGGCGATCCCAACATCGCCTCCTGGGGCAGCATGATCGGCTCGGGCCGCGAGGTGCTGCGCACCGCCTGGTACATGACCGCCCTGCCCGGCGCCGCCATCTTCCTGACCGTGGTGGCGCTGAACCTGATCGGCAACGGCCTGACCGACCTGCTCAACCCGCGCCAGCGAGGGGCCTTCTGATGTCGACCGCCCAACCGAGAGATACCGCCGTGCTGAGCCTGGACCGGCTCACCGTCGCCCTGCCCCCGGGTGCCGACCGCGCCCATGCCGTGCAAGACCTGAACCTGAGCCTGCAGGCCGGCGAGGTGCTCTGCCTGGTCGGCGAGAGCGGCTCGGGCAAGTCGGTGGCGGCCGCCGCCGTCACGCGCCTCTTGCCGGGCGCCCTGCCCATTATTTCGGGCGGCGTGTTGTTCGACGGCCAGAACCTGGCGACCCTGCCCGAATCCGCCATGCGCCGCATCCGCGGCGCGGGCATCGGCATGATCTTCCAGGAGCCGATGAGCGCGCTCAACCCGCTGATGACCATCGGCCAGCAGCTGGCCGAGATCTTCCGCGCGCACACCGGGCTGCGCCGCCGCGAGATCGAGGCCCGCTGCCTGCAGCTGCTGCAGGACGTGCGGATCGCCGACCCCGCCGCCGCGCTGCAGGCCCATGCCCACCAGCTCTCGGGCGGCCAGCGCCAGCGGGCGATGATCGCCATGGCCCTGGCGCTGGATCCGCGGGTGCTGGTGGCCGACGAGCCCACCACCGCGCTGGACGTGACCACGCAGGCGCAGATCCTCAAGCTGATCCGCGAGCTGCAGCAGCGGCGCGGCACCGCCGTGCTCTTCATCACCCACGACTTCGGTGTGGTGGCCGACATCGCCGACCGGGTGGCGGTGATGCAGCACGGGCGCGTCGTGGAGTCGGGCAGTGCACGCGAGGTGCTGGGCTCGCCGCGCCATGCCTATACCCGGGCGCTGCTGGCCGCCGTGCCGCACGGCTTGCCGCGCGAGCCGTCCCCGGCCGCCAGCGGCGAAGAGGTGCTGGCCGCCGAGGGCCTGCAGAAGACCTACCGCAGCGGCTCGCGCTGGCTGCGCAATCAACGGGTCACTCATGCCCTGGACGGCGTCGGCCTGAAACTGGCTCGCGGCAGCACGCTCGGCATCGTGGGCGAGAGCGGCTCCGGCAAGTCGACCCTGGCGCGCTGCCTGGTCGGCCTGCTGGGCAGCGACGGCGGCCGCATCCAGGTGGCCGGCCGCGATGCCGCCCCCGGACCGGACCCGCGGGTGCAGATGGTGTTCCAGGACCCCTATGGCTCGCTGGACCCGCGCCGCCGCGTCGGCGATTCCGTCATCCAGGGCCCGCTGGCCCAGGGCGTTCCGCGAGCCCGGGCCGAAGCCGAGGCCAAGGAGTGGTTCGCCCTGGTCGGCCTGTCGCCCGACGCGCTGGGCCGCCTGCCGCACGAGTTCTCCGGCGGCCAGCGCCAGCGCATCGGCCTGGCGCGTGCCCTGGCCATGAAACCCGAGGTGCTGGTGGCGGACGAGCCGGTCTCCGCGCTCGACGTCTCGGTGCAGGCCCAGGTGCTGGCCCTGCTGGAAGACCTGCGCCGGCGCCTGGGCCTGTCCATCGTCTTCATCACCCACGACCTGCGGGTGGCCGCCCAGGTCTGCGACCGCATCGCGGTGATGCAGCACGGCCGGGTGGTGGAGGAAGCCGCCACCGGCGAGCTGTTCCGCCATCCGCGCCACGCCTATACCCGCAGCCTGCTGGCCGCCATGCCCGGCCGGGCGCGGCAGGACTTTCCCCTGGCTGCCTGACCCCTCAAAGTGCCGCGCTGGCGGCCCCGCTTCCCCGAATGTCCGCACTGCCTGTTCCCCGCTCCCCCGCCGAATTTCCCCACAGCCCGCTTTCCGCCGTGCTGCGCCAGCCGATGCTGCTGGGCCTGTTTCTGCCGCTGCAAAGCGGCGGCTGGTCGGCCTCCACCGCGCCGCGTGGCACCGACTGGAGCTTCGACTACAACAGCCGCCTCACCCTGCAGGCCGAGGCCCTGGGCTTCGACCTGGCCTTCGGCCTGGCCCAGTGGGTGGGCAAGGGCGGCCATGGCGGCGCGATGCAGTACCGCGAACAGTCCATCGATTCCTTCATGGCCACGGCGGCGCTGTGCGGGCTGACCAGCCGCATCCTGCTGATCAGCACCCTGCATGTGCTCTACGGCCCCTGGCATCCCCTGCACCTGGCCAAATTCGGCGCCACGCTGGACCACATCTCCAAGGGCCGCTGGGGCATCAACCTGGTGACCGGCCACCTGGCCTACGAGGCGCCGATGTTCGGCATGGAGCGCGCCGAGCACGACCGCCGCTACGCCATGGCCGACGAGTTCTCCCGCATCGCCGAAGGCTTCTGGGCGGCCGAGGGCAACCTGGACTACCAGGGCGAGTTCTGGCGGACCACCGGCGCCTACGTCACTCCCAAGCCGCTGTACGGCCGGCCCATCCTGGTCAACGCCACCGGTTCGCCCGCCGGCATGGCCTATGCGGCGCGGCATTCGGACATCGTCTTCACCCCCAGCCCCGGCGGCACCGGCATCGACGAGGCCCTGCCCGCCCTGCCCGCGCACAACGCCCGCATCCAGGCGGCCGCCGCCGAGGCTGGCCGCAGCGTGCGTATCCTGATCAACCCCACCGTGGTCTGCCGCGACACCGAACAGGAAGCCTGGGACTACTACCGCGCCATCGTCGCGGGCGCCGACGACGGCGCGGTGGACGGCTTCATCGCCCGCGGCGCGGTGAGCGATGCCCAGGGCTGGAAGAAGGACCGGCTGCGCGAGCACCGCATCGTGGGCGGCAACCTGGTGCTGGTCGGCTCGCCCCAGCAGATCGTCGATCAGTTCCTGGCGTTGCAGGCCACCGGCATCGGCGGCGTGCAGCTGAGCTTCTTCGACTTCGAGCCCGACCTGGCCCACTTCGGGCAGAAAGTCCTGCCCCTGATGAAACAGGCCGGCTTGCGGCTTTAAGGATTCAGAAGAAGCCGCCCGTGGGCAGTGGCGTGCCGTGCACCTCGTACTGGCCGAGCAGACGTGCCTTCAGGCTGGCCGGGTTGTGCGATGCCAGGGTGCGGGCATTGCGCCAGTGGCGGTCGAGGTTGTAGCGCTGGGTGGCGGCCGAGGCGCCGCCCACGTCGAAGAGCTGGGTGGCGGCGCGCAGCGTGAGGCTGTCGACCACCACCTTGGCCTTGGACGCGGCCAGGGCGCCCTGCAGGGCCAGTTCCCGGTCGTGCGCGCCGCGCTGGCGCGACTCGGCCACCCGGTCGAGTGCATCGGCCGCGGCCAGCACCGTGGCCTCGGCGGCGAAGGCGGCGCTGGCGATCTCGCCGATCTCCTGCTGCAGCACCGGATCGTCCTCCGGCCGCGCCGCCAGCCCGTGGGCGAAATTGCGGTCGCCGCGCCGCTTCACCAGCGCGACCGCCTCGTGCTGCACGGCCCGCAGGATGCCGGCGTTGACGGTGGTCAGGAAGAGCTGCGCGATGGCCGAGCTGTAGGGGATGCGGTAGTCGTGGCCGTCGCGGTCCAGCAGCAGTTCGTCCCCGGTCAGGTGGACATCGGTCAGCCGGGTGGTGCCGGTGCCGGTGAGGCGCTGGCCCATGCCGAACCAGTCGTCGTCCAGCCGCACGCCGGCCCGGTCCACCGGCACCACGGCGGTGGCGGCATGGCCGTCGGGCAGGCTGGCGCGTACCGCCACGTAGTCGGCGTAGAGGCTGCCGGTGCTGTAGAACTTGATGCCGTTCAGGCGCCAGCCGCCGGCCGGATCGGGCACGACGGTGGTGTCCAGGCTGCCGTCGCCCACCGCGGCGGTGGACAGCTCGCCGGCGGCCACGCCGAAGATCGCGCCCTGCGCCACCGCGTCCAGCCAGCGGCTCGGGGCCTGGCCGGGCGCCGGCAGCACGAAACGTTCGACGAAGGAGAAATGGTTGCGCAGCACATGGGCCACGTTGGAATCGGCCGCCGCCAGCTCCAGCACCGAGCCCAGCAGCTGGCGCAGCGTGGCGCCGCCGCCGGCGTGTTCGCGCGGCAGGCGCAGCGCGCCGTAGCGGGCCTGGCGCAGCAGGCCGACCGCCTCGTAGGGGTGGATGCGCTGCTGGTCACGCTCCGAAGCGCCCTGGGCGATGGTCTCGGTGAGGCGCCGCAGGACGTCAGAGCCCGGCAGGGCCGGGTCTTGGGCCGCGCTGGGTTCCGAGAGGGAAACGAATGCATTCATGGCGCTGGGTGTGCAAGGCAAAGACGACGAGCCTAGGGGGCCCGGCCGTCCCGGAAAAGAAGATTTCCGCGCTTGCTTATGCGGGCGTCGGCCGCCGCCCGGCAGGAAGCAGGCCTAGGCCACGCCGGCCCCGCCGGTCACGCCGTACACCTCTCCGCTGATGAAGCTGGCTTCCTGGCTGGCCAGCAGCACATACACCGGCGCGATCTCCACCGGCTGGCCGGGCCGGCCGTAGGCGCTTTCCGTGCCGAACTCGGTGACCTTCTCCGGCGGCTGTCCGCCCGAGGACTGCAGCGGCGTCCAGAACGGCCCCGGCGCCACCACGTTGGCGCGTATGCCCTTCTTCAACAGCTGCTTGGCCAGCGCCTTGGTATAGGCCACGATCCCGGCCTTGGTGGTGGCGTAGTCGAGCAGGATGGCCGATGGCTCGTAGGCCTGGATCGAGGCCGTCGTGATGACCGCCGCGCCGGCCGGCAGGTGCGGCACGGCGGCCTGGGCGATCCAGTGCAGGGCGTAGAGGTTGGTCTTCAGCGTCTTGTCGAAGTCTTCGGTCGTCACCTGGGAGATGTCCTTGCGGTTCTGCTGGCGGCCCGCGTTGATGACCAGGATGTCGAGGCCTCCCAGCGTGTCGACGGTCTTGGCGACGAGTTCGCGGCACCAGCTTTCGTCCGTGACGTCGCCCGGCAGTGCCAGCGCCTTGCGGCCTTCGGCCTCGATCAGGCGGATGACTTCGTCCGCATCGGCCTGCTCGGCCGGGAGATAGGCGATGGCCACGTCCGCGCCTTCGCGTGCATAGGCGATGGCCGCGGCGCGTCCGATGCCGCTGTCGCCGCCGGTGATCAGGGCCTTGCGGCCCTTGAGCTTGCCCGAGCCCTGGTAACTCGTCTCGCCATGGTCGGGCACCGGCTCCATGCGGGAGGCCTTGCCGGGCACCGCTTGCGGCTGCAGGGGAAAAGGCGGCTTCGGATATTGATCGCGGGGGTCTTGCATGGTGAGGCGGTCGGACAAGGTGCTCTCCTGGGAAAAGTTGGATCAGGACTTCATCCTCCAGGGCCTCGCGAGTCCGGCTTGGCGGCAAATCTTCAGGGTCGGCGTAGGACAGCGCTGCCATGGCCCAGTCTTTGTTCGCCGCTCGCCAACACTCAGTTCCCAATCCCGTGGCTTCTGTAAATCCAGCGGCCAACCAATACTGATGCTGCGCGGACCGGACAGGGTCGCCGGCCATGGCCCGAGTCCGCGATTCATCCGATCGTGAAAGACAAACATCATGGGCAAACTCGAAAACAAGGTCGCCGTCGTCACCGGTGCATCCAAGGGCATAGGCGCGGCCATCGCACGCCGCCTGGCCGCGGAAGGCGCTTCGGTGGTGGTGAACTATTCCTCCAGCAAGGAGGGCGCCGACAAGGTGGTGGCCGACATCACCGCGGCCGGCGGCAAGGCGGTCGCCATCGGCGGCAGCGTGGCGGTGGAAGCCGAAGTCGTGCGCCTGTTCGACGAGGTGAAGAAGGCCTACGGCCGTGTCGACGTGCTGGTCAACAACGCGGGCGTCTATTCGTTCAGCCCGATCGAGTCGGTCACCACCGAGGAGTACCGGCGCCAGTTCGACACCAACGTCATGGGCACCCTGCTCACCGTGAAGACGGCGCTGCCGCTGTTTCCGGCGAGCGGCGGCAGCGTGGTCAACATCAGCTCCGTGGTGAGCACCCTGGCGCCTCCGGGATCGTCGATCTACTCGGGCACCAAGGGCGCGGTGGACACCATCACCCGGGTGCTTGCCAAGGAGCTGGGCCCGAAGAACATCCGGGTGAACGCGATCAACCCCGGCATGGTGGCGACCGAAGGCACGGATACGGCGGGCTTCCTGGGCAGCGACTTCGAGAAGCAGGTTGTCGCCACCACGCCGCTCGGCCGTATCGGCCAGCCCGAGGACATCGCCCTGCCGGCCGCGTTCCTGGCCAGCGACGAGGCGCGGTGGATCACGGGCGAGACCTTGTTCGTCTCGGGTGGTTCGGCCATCTAGGCGCAGCGGGGGCACGCGCCAGGGCGTGTCCTCCCATCACCTGGCGGACGCCGGCCGGAGCATCTGCTGCACCAGCGGATGCATCACCTTGCGCTCGGTGCTGATGGCGTAGTAGTGCTCCTGCACGCCGTCGCAGGCGCCGATGAGCCGGACCTGGCTGCGCTTTTGCAGCGCTTCTGCGATGTCCATCGCCGCGGGGAAGACGCCCAGGCCGGTGCTGCCGAAGGTTTCCAGCAAGGCGCTGTCCTCGATCTCGCCGACCACCTTGGGCCGCAGGCCCTTCTGATGCAGCCAGCGGTCGAGCTGGCCGCGCACCACCGAGTGCGAGGTGGGCAGCAGCATGGGCACGTCCCGCATCGAGAGGGGAAAGCCCTGGTGCGCCAGCGTCCACCATTTCTCCGAGCCGTACCAGCCGATGTCCGACGCGCCCAGGGAGTGGCTGTGAACTCGTAGCTGCGCGTTCGGCGGTGCGGGGTGATCGGTCAGCACCACGTCGAGCTTGTGCAGGACCAGGTCGGCCAGCAGGTCGGCCATTTCGCCGTCGTCGCAGACCAGGCGCAGATGGGGCACGCCGAGCACCGGCTGCAGCAGGCGCTGCACTTCCAGCTTGGGCAGGCCGTCGGCAATGCCCACCGCCAGGCGCGCCGCCGGCGCCTGGGCGGCGGCCAGGACCTGTTCGGGCAGCGCCTGCGACAGCTGGAAGATCTGCTCGGCCTGCTGCATCGCGACGGTTCCGGCTTCGGTCAAGGCCAGGCCGCGGCCAGCGGGCCGCAACAGCTGGCAGCCCAGGTCGCGCTCGAGTTCGCGCACTTGCGCGCTGACAGTCTGCACCGCCATATCCAGCGTCTCGGCGGCGCGCGACATGCTGCCCTCCTTGGCGACGACCCAGAAGTAGTACAGGTGGCGATGGTTGAAGGCTTGGCTCATCTTCCGGTTTTTCGGGAACTACGTTCTCATATCTTCTTCTTTTTTCGATTCGTTTCCCGCCTTAAGTTCAGGTCTCGGCCGAAATACCGGCCGCGTTCCCCAACTCAAGGACAACTGCACCATGCGCACTTCTTTCTCCATTCGTTCCACCGCCGCCGCGGTGATGGCCGTGACCGTCGTGTCCCTGGCGCTGCCCTCGGTGGCGCATGCCAAGCGCATGGGCGGGGGCAAGTCGTCGACTTCGAGCTTCAGCCGGGCGCCCGCCAAGCCGGCTCCGGCCGCTGCACCGGCTCCGGCGGCGTCGGCTGCACCCGCTGCCGCGGCACCTGATGCCGCCGTACCCGCCGCGGCGGCACCGCGCCCCGGCATGGGCTCGACCCTCGGTGCCGCCGTCGTGGGCGGTGTCGTCGGCTCCATGGCCGGCAGCGCGCTGGCCGGCGGCATGTCTTCGGACAAGGAGGCCGCCAACGCCAGGCAGGCCGAAGCCGCGGCGGCGGACAAGGAAGCCCAGGAACTGCAGCACAAGGCCGACGCGGCCAAGGCCAAGGCCGAAGCGGCCCGCGCCGCGGCCAAGTAAGAAAAAGCCGGCGGCCGGATTCGAACGAACCCAAACAGGTGACCCCATGAACGAGAACATTCAGACCTACGACGGCGGCTCGTCCGCCGCCGTCAGCGCCGGGCGCAACGAAGTCCTGCGCAATACCTACTGGCTGCTGGCCCTGTCCATGGTGCCGACCGTGCTGGGCGCCTGGGTGGGCGTGGCCACCGGCATGGCCGCCGCCCTGTCGCCCGGCATCGGCCTGCTGCTGTTCCTGGGCGGCGCATTCGGCTTCATGTTCGCCATCGAGAAGACCAAGCACTCGGCGGCCGGCGTGTTCGTGCTGCTGGCCTTCACCTTCTTCATGGGGCTGATGCTTTCGCGCCTGGTCGGCAGCGTGCTGGGGCAGAGCAACGGTGCGGCCCTCGTCATGACGGCTTTCGCCGGCACCGGCGCGATCTTCCTGGGCATGGCCGGCCTGTCGTCCCTCATCAAGCGCGACCTGTCGGCCATGGGCAAGTGGCTCTTCATCGGGGCGCTGATGATCTTGGTGGCGGGCATCGCCAACGTCTTCCTACAGTCGGGCGCGCTGATGATCACCATCGCGGTGCTGACGATCGGCGTCTTCTCGGCCTTCATCCTGCATGACCTCAAGCGGGTGAAGGATGGGCTGGAAACCAACTACATCACGGCGACGCTGGGCGTTTACCTCAGCCTGTTCAACGTCTTCCAGGCGCTGCTGGCCCTGCTGGGCATCGGCGGGCGGGAGGAGTGACGCCGTTCGAAACCAGTGGCGTCCTTGGCCTCGGCCTCTGTGTGCATCACGCCTGAAAAGCCTGCCACAGCGCCGAGCCGGTGAACCAGGCCGGTAGCGTGTCGCTGTGCAAGGTCAGTTCATCGCCGTCCGTGACTTCCGCGAGCATCTGATGCGCCTGGCCGGAATTGTCGAAAACATAAGCGCGGTTAGCGGCCTCACAGGCCTGCAGCAGCAGGGCGATCGAGCGTTCATAGCGCTGCCGCACCGTGGCCGGGTCCACAGGGTGGCCGCCCAGCGCCACCCGCTGGTCGACCCGGTCGATGTTGATATCCGCGTCACCGGTCGCGATGAAATACAGGTAGGTTCGGTAGCCACGGCGTTGCGCTTCGCGCATGAAATCCACCTTGCTGCCATGCGACATCACCGTCTCAAAGGTGAAGTCTCGCCCCGAGGCCAGCAATTCTTGGCGCAGGAAATCGCAGATCGTGGCGGCCAGGTAGGAGTCGACCACGGCTACGGGGATGTGGATCCGGCTTTGCTGCAGGATCTAACCGGCGATGACGCCCTGCACCTGCCGCGGCGTGATCCGCCTGGACTGTTGCAGCGACATACGCAGATCCTCGAATCTCGTTTCGGCGTCCTCTTGCAGCTGGTAGGCCGCGAGGTCGAAAAATCCATTGTTGCGCAGGGAAAGTTCGAGATCGTCGGCGTTGACATAGACACCTATCCACTCCGGCGGCAAAACAGCCACCAGCGTGCTTTTGCCTGAACCATTGGGCCCTGCGAATACACGTAGTCGAGGCACGATCGCGTGGTCTCGAAGGCTGGCGGAACCAATGCTTCAGCGGCGCTTATGCAGGGTCAGTCCGGCGCGGACCTGCTGGGCAGGAGCCATTGGGCGCAGCACCGCCACGGAACCATCGCGCGATTCGCGCACGAGCTCGTCACCTCGCGCCCGCAGCACGAAGCCGCGCACCGCCAAGCCCTGGTCATGAGCGCGCTGGCCTGCGTTGCGCGCATAGGTGCGCAACGCATCGCGCGTCAAGGCGCTGTCGGCATCGTCGTCAAGGAGAGGGGTGGTGCTCATGGGATGTCCAGGTTGGGGTCGATTGTGCACCTGGTGGCTTGCTGCCGCGATGCCGGCTGGGTTTCGGCGGCCTGCCAGCAACGACATCCGACGCGGTCGCCAAGATCCGATCATCGCCCTGGCAATCACATGTCGCCAGCACCCGCCGCGTCATGGGTAATCTGCCCGGCCCCCAGGGTGTTGACGCTCTCGTTGGACACATCCATCAGGATCCGGCTGCGTTCCGGCGTGACGGAAATCGTGAGGTGCTGCACCGGCTGGCGGTCGGCTCCATAGAGCAACCGGGTCATGCGCAGCAGCGGCGAGCCGACGGCCACGGCCAGCAGCCTGGCGTAATGCGGATCGGCCGACAAGGCGGTGATCTCCTGCACCACCCGGCCGAAGCGCACGCCCTGCGCCATGAGGATTTCATAGAGCCCCTGCCTGCGTAGCGCCGCGCGGGTGATGCCCTTGCCCAGGTGCTCGGGCACCCAGGCATCCGTCACCATCAGGGGGCGGCCGCCCGCCGAGCGAAGGCGCACGGCATGGATCGCCGCCTCGCCCACGGCCAACTGCAGCTGCAGGGCGACGACGGCCGGCGCCGGGCCGGTCAGCAGCTCCAGCACCTGCACCTCGGTGTTCTGCGCCTGCTTGCGCAATGAATCGATGAACCCCAGGGTCGCCGCCGGCCTTTGCGCGGGCAGCTCGTGGCGCACGAAGGTGCCGTGGCCATGGCGTTTCTCCAGCAGGCCCTCGGCCTCCAGGTCGGCCACCGCGCGCCGCACCGTGATGCGCGAGACGCCGAACAGCTCGCACAGCCGCGCCTCGTTGGGAATGGCGGCGCCCGGCGGATAGAGGCCGCGCAGGATCTGGTCGCGCAGCACCACGAACAACTGGTGGTGCAGGGGCAGGCCGGTCTTGCGTGGCAGCGGCGGTGCGGCGGTTGGCTTCATGTGTCAAGTGTATCGACCCTATGACATCATTTATTTAGGACGTTATAGACTTAGTACGTCTTTGATTCGCTGCCGCCGCAGCCCTGCCCTGTTTTGCCGTCGAGGTATCCGCCCATGTCGCCTGCCACCCCTTCTTCACCCCGTCGCCAGCTGCGTGCCCTGCTGGCCGCGCCCGGCCTGGTCGCCGCACCGGGCGGATACGACGGCATCACCGCCCGCACCATCGAGCAGGCGGGCTTCGCCTGCGCCTACATGACGGGGGCCGGTGTGTCCGCCTCGCGCGGCTTTCCGGATTTCGGCCTGCTCACCCTGACCGAGATGGCGCAGGCGGCGGCTGTCATGGCGCAGTCGGTGGGCATTCCGGTGATCGCCGATGCCGACACCGGCTACGGCAACGAGCTCAATGTCACCCGCACCATCCGCGAGTACGAACGCGCCGGGCTCGCCGGCTGCCATATCGAGGACCAGGTCGCGCCCAAGCGCTGCGGCCACCTCGACGGCAAGGAAGTCGTCTCGCGCGAGGACTTCATCGCCAAGATCCGCGCGGCGGTGGCGGCACGGGTGGATCCGGACTTCCTCATCATCGCCCGCACCGACGCACGCGCCGTCATCGGTTTCGACGAAGCCATCGCCCGCGCCAACGCCGCACTGGCCGCCGGTGCCGACATGGCCTTCGTCGAGGCCGCGCAGGATATGCAGGAACTCGCCCTCATCCCCCAGCGGGTCCACGGCCCCTGCCTGCTCAACATCGTGCGCGGCGGCAAGACACCCGATGTGGGCCTGGACGCGGCCCAGGCCATGGGCTACCGGCTGGCCATCCTGCCCAGCCTGCTGATCGGCGCGGTGGTCGGCGCCTGCGACGAAGCCCTGCACGGCCTGCGCGAGACCCGCAAGCCTCCGGTGTCGGCCCAGTCGGTGCCGGTGGCCGAGCGTTTCCGGCGCTGGGGCGCTGACGAATGGAATGCCATGCGCACCCGTTTCCGCGACGCACCGCAGGCGGAGGCCAAGACATCGTGAGCACGCCTGCCACCACCCTGTTCGACAAGCTCTGGCAGGCCCATGTGATCGAAGAGCTCGGCGATGGCTGGGCACTGCTGCACATCGACCGGCAACTGCTGCACGACATGTCCGGCTCGCGCAGCCTGGGCCAGCTGGAGGAACGCCAGCTGCCGGTGGCCCGGCCCGAACTGGCTTTCGCCACGCCGGACCACATGGTGTCCACCGCGCCCGGCCGCACCGGCACCACCTTCGCCGGCGGCGCGCAACTGTGGTCGCGTCTGAAGGACGGGTCGCGGTCGCGCGGCATCCGGTTCTTCGATCTGGGCCAGCCGGGCCACGGCATCGTGCATGTGATGGGTCCGGAGATGGGCATCGTGCTGCCCGGCACCACCGTGATCTGCGGCGACAGCCATACCTGCACCGACGGCGCACTGGGCGCCATGGCCTTCGGCGTCGGCTCCTCCGAGCTGATGCACGCCCTGGCCACCCAGACGCTGATGCAGCGCAAGCCGCGCAGCATGCGCATCCGCTTCGAGGGTCTACTGCCCGATCGGGTGGCCGCCAAGGACGTGATCCTGCATGCCATCTCCCGGCTGGGCGCGGCCGCCGGCACCGGCCATGCGGTGGAATATGCCGGCCCGGCGATCGAGGCCATGTCGGTGGAGGAGCGCATGACGGTCTGCAACCTGTCCATCGAGATGGGCGCCAAGGTCGGTTTGGTGGCGCCGGACGACAAGGTCTTCGACTACCTCGCCGGCCGGCCCTTCGCGCCACGGGGCGCGCTGTTCGACCAGGCCGTGGCCCATTGGCGCGGCCTGCGTTCGGACCCGGGCGCGGCCTTCGACCGGGAGGAAAACATCGACATCTCCGCGCTCGAACCCCAGCTCACCTGGGGCACCAGCCCCGAGCAGGGCACCGGCATCGCCGGCTGGGTGCCGCTGGACAACGATGCGCCCGACGAAGCCCGGCGCGATGCCTGGCGGGAGGCGCGCCAGTACATGGGCCTGGCGGCCGGCAGCGCGCTGCGCGGCCAGCGTATCGACCGGGTCTTCATCGGCTCCTGCACCAACTCGCGGATCTCCGACCTGCGTGCCGCCACGGACTTGCTGCGCCCCGGCCTGCGGGTGGCGCCGCATGTCACCGCCTGGGTGGTGCCGGGCTCCGAGAACGTGCGCCGCCAGGCGGAGCGGGAAGGCCTGCACCAACGCTTCATCGAGGCCGGCTTCGACTGGCGCGAGCCCGGCTGCAGCATGTGCGTGGCGGCCAACGGCGAGATCGCCGAGCCGGGCGAGCGGGTGGTGTCCACCTCCAACCGCAATTTCGTGGGCCGCCAGGGCAAGGGCGTGCGCACCCATCTGGCCAGTCCCGCGACAGCGGTGGCCAGCGCGCTGGCCGGCGCCATCGCCGATCCCCGGGAGCTGTGAGATGACCCCCTTCACCACCGTGACCGGCCCGGCCGCGCCGCTGATGCTGGACAACGTCGATACCGACACCGTGATCCGCATCGAGCGCCTGGCCGCCTTCGAGCGCGGCCAGCTCGGCCCCTATGCGATGGAGGCCCTGCGCCTGCGCCCCGACGGCAGCGAGGACCCCGGCTGCGTGCTCAACCAGCCGGCCTTCCGCGGCGCGCCCATCCTGCTGGCCGGCCGCAACTTTGGCTGCGGCTCCTCGCGCGAGGGCGCCGTCTGGGCGCTGGCCGGCAGCGGCGTGCGCTGCGTCATCGCCGAGAGCTTCGGCGACATCTTCTTCAACAACTGCTTCCAGAACGGCATGCTGCCGGTGGCCTTGCCGCGCGATGCCCTGGATGCGCTGGCGGCGCTGGCGGCCGATGGATCGGCCGTCGGCGTGGACCTGCAGCGCAACGAAGTCGTGTTTCCCGGCGGCCGGGTGCAGGGCTTCGCCATCGACCCGATGAAACGCGCCGCCCTGCTCGACGGCCTGGACGACGTGAGCCGCACCTTGCAGCGCCGCGACACCATCCTCGCCTGGCAGGCCGCCGACCGCCTCGCCCGGCCCTGGGTGTGGGAGCCGGTGGCCTGAGCCCGCCGCCGACCGATTGAGACCACGGAGACAGACACATGCAGACCGAAACCGACCACGAACAGATCGCCCTGCCCTGCACCCTGATGCGCGGCGGCACCAGCAAGGGCCTGTATTTCAGCGCCGCCGACCTTCCGCCGCCCGGCCCGCGCCGCGATGCCATGCTCAAGGCCGCGCTCGGCAGCCAGGACCTGTTGCAGATCGACGGCCTGGGCGGCTCCCGCCTGGTGACCGCCAAGCTCGCCATCGTGGCGCCGTCGCAGCGGCCCGATGCCGACGTCGACTACACCTACGGCATCGTGCCGCCCGGCCGCGGGCTGGTGGTCTACACCAGCAACTGCGGCAACATCTCGGCGGGCGTGGGGCCCTTCGCCATCGATTCCGGCATGGTGGCGGCGCAGGGTCCGGTGACCCAGGTACGCATCTTCAACACCAACACCGGCAAGCTGCTGATCGCCCATGTGCCGGTGCAGCACGGCCGGGTCAAGGTCAGCGGCGATTTCGCGATCCCCGGCGTGCCGGGCACCGGCGCCGAGATCTTCATGGACTACCGCGCCACCACCGGCGCCAAGACCGGCAAGGTGATGCCGACCGGCCATGCGATCGACACCATCGCCCTGGAAGACGGCCGGCGCATCGAGGCCAGCATCGGCGACGTGGCCAACCCCTGCGTCTTCGTGCGTGCCGCGGATGTGGGCTGCACCGGTCCCGCCCTGCCCCTGCCCGTCGCCATCGACGCGGACGAAACCCTCATCGCCACGCTGAAGGAACTGCGTGGCAAAGCCGCCGCGCTGATCGGCCTGGCCAGCGACTGGCGCGCCGCCGAGACCGAGTCGCCCGCCCTGCCCCTGGTGGTGCTGGTGGCCCCGCCACGGGACTACACCGACAGCCAGGGCCGGCCCGTGGCGGCGGCGGAGATGGACCTGCAGGCGCGCTTCATCTTCTACAACAAGTGCCACGAAAGCATGGCCGGCACCGGCTCCATGTGCATCGCCGCCATGTCCTGCATACCCGGCACCCTGGTGCGGGAAGCGGCCGCCGGCGCGCGGCCCGGGAGCCTGCGCATCGGCCATCCGCTGGGCGCGATGACGGTGGTGTGCGAGGCCGAGGCCGGCGCTGCGCCGCAAGCTGCCAGCTTCAAGCGGCTGGGCTTCGGCCGCACCGCGCGCCGGCTGATGCAGGGCATCGCCTACCTGCCGCGCGATGCGGTCGAAACCGAAGCCGCCATGGCTGCCTGAGGCCGGCATGAACGCACCCGACCCCCATCTGGCGCCTGCCAGCGCCGCTCAGCTGATCGCCGCTTTCGCCTGCGACTTCGACGCCGGGCGGCTGAACGAAAACGAGCGGAGCCTCTGCGCCCGCTCGCTGGCCGACAGCTTCGGCGTGGCGCTCGGCGGCCGGCACGAACATGCCGCGCTGGCCGCGCTCGACTACCTGCGCGCCGCCGGCCTGCTGCTGCCGCCCACATCGCCCCCGCCCGCCGCCAGCCTCTGGGGCCGCACGGAACGCGCCGCGCCGGAAATCGCCGCCTGGTGGAACGGCATCGCCGGCCATGTGCTGGACTACGACGATGTCACCCCGCCGCTGCGCGGCCATCCCAGCATCGTGCTCTGGCCGGCCCTGCTGGCGCTGGCCGAATCGCGCGGGCTGCCGGCCGCGCGACTGGCGCCGGCCTTCGCCGTGGGCATGGAGGTGATCTGCAAGCTCGCGCGCGGCATCGCGGTGGAGCACTACGCCCGTGGCTGGCATTCCACCGCCAGCATCGGCGCGCTGGGTGCGGCGGTGGCTTGCGGCCATCTGCTGGGTCTGGATGCCGTGCGTATCGGCCACGCCATCGGCCTGGCCGTGGCCCAGGCGGCCGGCACGCGGGAGAACGTAGGCACCGAAGCCAAGAGTTTCCAGGCCGGCCATGCCAACGCCGCCGGGGTGCGTGCCGCCTGCCTGGCGGAAGCCGGCTTCGAGGCGGGCCCGCATGCGCTGGACGGCCCCCATGGCTACGTGGCGCTGTACGCCCACGGCGAAGACGCCGCGGGGATGCTGGCGGACATCGGCTGCGCGCCCCTCGAACTCAGCCGCGCCGGCCTGGACGTGAAGCAATATCCCATGTGCTACGCCACCCACCGCGCGCTCGACGGCCTGCTGGCATTGCGCGAGCAGCATGGCATCGGGCTGGCCGAGGTGGCCTGGATGCAGGTGCGCACCAGCCGCGGCGCACTGGTGCCGCTGGTGCATCCGCATCCGCGCAGCGGCCTGGAGGGCAAGTTCAGCATGCAGTACGCCATGGCCGCGGGCCTGGCCGACGGCGCGGTGCGCCTCACCAGCTTCACCGACGCGGCCGTGCAGCGCCCCGAGGTGCAGGCCTTCTTCTCCCGAGTCGAAACCGACGAGGCGCCAGGCCCGGTATCGCCGCGATGGGCCGAACTCGAACTGCGCCTGCACGACGGCCGCACCCTGCGGATCCGGGTGGACACCCTGCACGGTTCCTCGCAGAAACCCGCCAGCGACAGCGAACTGGCCGCCAAGCTCGACGACTGCCTGCGCTGGGGACGCTGCGCCGGCTCGGGCCAGGCGCTGCTGCGGCGCTGCCTCCAACTGAGCGACCACGCAGGCGATGGCGGCGACGCCGCCGCGCTGGTCCATGAACTTCAGCAACTGGCCATCAGCGGAGACACACCATGAGATTTCCCCAAGCGATCAGGCGCCGCCTGCTGCCAGTGCTCGCGGCGGCAATGGCGGCGTCCCTGCTCTGCCCCGCCGCCCAGGCGGGCGCCTTCCCGGAACGCCCGCTCAAGCTGCTGGTCGGCTTCACCGCCGGCGGCGGCGCCGACGGCGTGGCCCGGGTGCTGGCCGAGGCCATGGGCCGCAGCCTGGGCCAGCCGGTGGTGGTGGAGAACCGCGCCGGCGCGGGTACCACCCTGGCCGCGAGCCTGCTCGCCCGGTCGGCGCCCGACGGCTACACCCTGATGCTGCTGACCTCCACCAACACCATCTCGCCGGCGATGTACAAGCAGCTGTCGTACAAGCCGGCCACCGACTTCCAGATGGTCGGCATGGTGGCGCGCGGCCCGATGCTGATCGCGGTGCCCAAGACTTCCGGCATCACCAGCCTGGCGCAGCTCATCGAGGCGGCGCGCAAGGAGCCCGGCAAACTCAACTACGGCGCGGGCGGCATCGGCACCACGCCGCATCTCGCCGCCCTGGTGCTGCAGCGCGATGCCGGCATCCGGCTGACCCACATCCCCTACAAGGGCGGCAGCGAGACCGCCGCGGCCCTGATGGGTGGCCAGCTCGACATCCAGTTCGGCACGCCGCCCTCGGTCGCGCCGATCGCCGCCAGGGCCAACCTGCTTGCGGTGACCACGGCCTCGCGCACCGGGCTGGCCCAAGGCGTGCCGGCCGCCTCGGAGACCGTCAAGGGCTACGAAGTCGTCAGCTGGTACGGCCTGGGCGGGCCGGCCGGCCTGCCCGCCGAAGTGACCGCGCGGCTGTCCGAGGCGCTGCGCGGCGCCCTGGCGGACGAGCGCCTGAAACAGCAGCTGCGCACCCTGGGACTCGAAGCCGATCCGGCCTCGCCCGCGACGGCGCAGCAGTTCTATCTCGCCGAACTCAAGCGCTGGCAAGAGGTGGTGCGCAGCGAGAACCTGCAGCCCGAGAACTGAAACGCCCCTAAGAACATGACACGAGACAAGCCCCTCCTCCCCGCCGCCGCCTGCTGTTGCAGCTCGCCTCCGCCAGCGCCATGACCAGCCTGCTGGCGCGGCGCCCGGCCCTGGCCCAGCCGGATTCCGCCTACCCGCAACGCCAGATCCGCATCGTCGTCGGCTACCCGCCGGGGCAGACGGTGGACGTGACGGCCCGCGCCTTCGCCGCCGCCCTGCAGCAGTCGCTGGGCCAGGCCGTCTTCGTCGATAACAAGCCCGGCGCCAACGGCATCCTGGGCGCGCAGACCGTGAAGGCGGCCGAGGCAGACGGCTACACCCTGCTGTTCGGCACCTCGGGCCAGATGGCGATCAACCCCGCGCTCTATGCCCGGCTGCCCTACGACACGCTGAAGGACTTCACCCCCATCGGCATGGGCGCGACCGGACGCTCCTACCTGGTGGTCAACAATGCCCTGCCGGTGAAGTCCCTGGCCGAACTGGTGGCCTACAGCAAGGCGCACCCGGGCAAGCTCAGCTACGGATCCGGCGGCGCGGGCATCACCGCCCACCTGGCCATGGAAATCCTCAAGTCGGACACCGGCATGGACGCCCTGCATGTGCCCTACAAGGGCTCGCCCGCCGCCGTCACCGGCCTGCTGGCGGGCGATGTGCAGGCCATGTTCGACGCCGGCGCGGTGCTGATGCCGCTCATCAGGAGCGGCAAGGTGCGTGTGCTGGCGGTCTCCAGCAAGGAGCGTTTCTCCGGCCTGCCTGAAGTGCCGACGGTGGCCGAGCAGGGCTTTGCCGGCTTCGAGGTGGCCGCCTGGACCGCGATGTTCGCGCCGGCCGCCACGCCGCCCGCCATCGTCGAGAAGCTCAACGCCGCAATGCAGGCCGCCACCCGGCAGGACGCGCTGATGGCGCCGATCCGCGCCGGCGGCAGCGAGCCGCAACGCCTGTCGGTGGCGCAGATGCGCCAGTTCATGCCGTCCGAGATCGCCAAATGGGGCCGCGCGGCGGCTGCCGCTGGAGTGAAACCCGAATGAAGACCGCTCTGTTGCTGATTCCCGCCCTGCTGGCCCTGCCATCGGCCCACGCCCAGCAGGCCGCGCAAGGCTGGAAGCCCTCCCGCCCCGTGACCATCGTGGTGCCTTATGCGCCCGGCGGCGGCACCGATGCCACCGCGCGGGCGGTTGCGCGGCGGCTCTCCGAAGCCTGGGGCCAGCCGGTGCTGGTGGAGAACATCGGCGGTGCCGACGGCCTGATCGGCACCCGCCGTGTGATGGATGCCCGCCCCGATGGCCAGACCCTGCTGCTGCAGGTTCCCTCGCTGCTGCTCATGAAATACCAGAGCAGCCTCAAGGGCGTGAACCCGGTGGCGCGGCTGGAGCCGGTGTCGGCGCTGTCGATGTCGCCGACGGCCGTGGTCGTGACCGGCAAGCTGCCGATCCACAGCCTGGCCGAACTCGCCGCCTACTGCCGCAAGCCGGGCGCCGCCTGCTCGGCGGGCTCCGGCGAGAACAGCTCCAAGCTGCGCGCCCGCCTGTTCGCCGACTCTTATGGCCTGCACGACCTGGCCATCGTCAACTACAAGGGCACCAGCCCGATCATCAGCGACCTGGTCTCCGGCAACCTCACCATGGCCTTCACCGGCCTGACGGCTGCCCTGCCGCTGCACAAGAGCGGGCAGCTGCGCATCGTGGCGACCAACGGCGACCAGCGCGCCGCCGCCCTGCCCGATGTGCCGACCAGCACCGAAGCCGGCTGGGCCCATGCCTATTCGGTGACCTGGTACGGCCTGTTCGCACCCAAGGGCACGCCGCAGCGCATCACCTCCGCCCTGGCCCAGGCGGTGAAGGAAAGCGGCAGGTTCGAGGACGTGCAGGACGCCATCGCGCTGGCGGGCGGCGAGCCGCGGTTCAGCACCCCGGCCGAATTCCTGGCCCAGATCGCGCGGGACGACGCCTTGCTGTCGGCCCGCGCCGCGAAGTACCCGCTGGATTGATCCGCTCCGGCGGGGCCATGCCCCGCCAGGCCGCGCTCGCCGCGGCCCCTGTTCCATCCCGATACACACAGCCCCCCAGCCCGGATAAAGTGAATCCGCTGGGGCGGCTGACCAAGCCCCCCTTCCGCGGCCGCCAGGCCCGTCATAAAAAAGGAAGACCGGAGGCACATGAACGATCCCGCACCCCAGCGCCCCCTGCAGGCGCACCAGCTCGTACGCCGCACCATCGCACTGGTGCTGGCCGGCGGCCGCGGCTCACGGCTCAAGCAGCTCACCGACCGCCGCGCCAAGCCGGCGGTGTACTTCGGCGGCAAGTTCCGCATCATCGACTTCGCGCTGTCCAACTGCCTGAACTCGGGCATCCGGCGCATGGCCGTCGTCACCCAGTACAAGTCGCACTCGCTGATGCGCCACCTGCAGCGCGGCTGGAGCTTCCTGCGCGCCGAACTCAACGAGATGGTGGATGTGCTGCCGGCCCAGCAGCGGGTGGACGAGGGCCACTGGTACCGCGGCACGGCGGATGCCGTCTACCAGAACCTCGACATCATCCAGACCCGCTCCACCAAACACGACTACGTGGTGGTGCTGGCCGGGGACCACATCTACAAGATGGACTACTCGATCATGGTCAAGGACCATGCAGAACACGGCCTGGGCTGCACCGTGGGCTGCATCGAGGTGCCGCGCATGGAGGCGACCGCCTTCGGTGTCATGGCGGCCGGCCCGGACCGCCGCATCACCGACTTCCTGGAGAAACCGGCCGACCCGCCCGCCATGCCCGGCCATCCGGACCTGGCGCTGGCCAGCATGGGCATCTATGTCTTCGACTCGAAATACCTCTACCAGCTGCTGGAGGAAGACGCCCAGGATCCGGACTCCTCGCACGACTTCGGCAAGGACATCATCCCCCGCGCCGTGAAGGAAGGCCGGGCGCTGGCCCACCCCTTCAGCCTGTCCTGCGTGACGCGCGGCGCCCGCGGCCCGGACGCCGCCACCTACTGGCGAGACGTCGGCACCATCGACGCCTTCTGGGCCGCCAACCTCGACCTGGCATCCCTCAGCCCGGAACTCGACATCTACGACACCGACTGGCCGATCTGGACCTACCAACGCCAGCTGCCGCCCGCCAAGTTCGTGGTGGACCGCGACGGCAACAACGGCACCACGGTCAACACCATCGTCTCGGGCGGCTGCATCGTGTCGGGCTCGACGGTGCGGGACTCGGTGCTCTTCTCCGGCGTGCGTATCCATTCCTTCTGCCAGATCGTGCAGGCGGTGCTGCTGCCGGACGTGGAGGTCGGCCGCGGCGCCCGGCTGTCCAGGGTGGTGGTCGACCGGGCCTGCGTGATCCCGGAGGGCCTGGTGGTGGGCGAGGACGCGGCGCTGGACAGCGAGCGTTTCGAGCGCACCGACAGCGGCGTCGTGTTGATCACCCGCGAGATGCTGGCCCGGCTGGCGGGCGGCGCGAGCACCGGATAGCCGGGGTATACCCGATGATTCTTCTCGGCCAAGCAGCGGATGTCAGCGGTAACTTTGCGTGAGTCCGTATCATCGCGACCCTAATCAGAGTTCGGCCAGTGTGGGTGCGCTTGGGTTGTGGTGTTGAGTAAGTCGGCGGAGCCGGACCGGTCCTTGCGGACTTGAGACGCTCCGGTGCGCACCTGGCGAAGGCATCGGGCCTGCATTGGCAGGCCTGCGAGAACGGGGCTTGTCCCTGTTCCTTCAGACTTCGAACGGTCGCCGTCCGCGCGCCGGTATCGCGACCCATGGGTCACCTCCTTGTCGATCCGACACAACAAGGAGTGCCCCCATGAATGACTCTCTCGACCAGCGGCGTGGATTCCTGCGCCGTGTCATCGCCGTCGTCCCCGCGACCGGCATCGCCGCCGGCACGGCGGTCTCGCAGGTCGCCTGCAGCGACACCAAGGCCCCGGCGGCCGCGGCATCGGCCGCTTCGCACGAAGCGGGTTCGGGCAAGTATTCCCCAGCTACCTCAACGACGGCGAGTGGGCCTTCGTCAATGCCGTGGTGGACCACCTCATCCCCGCCGACGACCTCGGCCCGGGTGCGCTGGAAGCCGGTGTGCCGGAATTCATCGACCGCCAGCTCGAAACCCCCTGGGGCTACGGCCGCCTCTGGTACATGCAGGGCCCGTTCCAGCCGGATGCCGTCCCGGAAATGGGCTACCAGAACAACATGACGCCGCGCGACATCTTCCGCCACGGCATCGCCGACTGCGACGCCTGGTGCCGGCAGAACCGCGGCGGCAAGACCTTCGCCACCCTGGACAAGGCGCAGCAGGAAGAGGTGCTGCACCTGATGGACGACAAGAAGATCGACCTGCCCAACGTGCCGACCAAGCTGTTCTTCACCTATCTGCTGACCGGCACCCGCCAGGGCTTCTTCGCCGACCCGATCTACGGCGGCAACAAGGGCATGGTCGGCTGGAAGCTGATCGGTTTTCCGGGCGCCCGCGCCGACTTCATGGACTGGATCGACCAGCCGAACAAGCCCTATCCCTTCGGGCCTGTTTCCATCAACGGGGCGAGGGCTTAAGACATGGCGATCAAGAAAGACAAAGTGGACGTGGTGCTGGTCGGCTTCGGCTGGACCGGCGCGATCATGGCGCAGGAACTCACCGCCGAAGGCCTGCAGGTGCTGGCGCTGGAGCGCGGTCCCATGCAGGACACGCCGACCGACGCCCAGTACCCCAAGGTGATCGACGAGCTGGCCTACTCGATCCGCGGCAAGCTGTTCCAGGACCTGTCGTCCGAGACCGTGACCATCCGCCACAAGCCCGATGACACCGCGCTGCCCTACCGCCAGCACGGCTCCTTCCTGCTGGGCAACGGCGTCGGCGGCGCCGGCTTCCACTGGAACGGCATGACCTACCGCAACCTGCCCGAAGAGCTGCGCGTGTACAGCCGCACCGTCGAGCGTTACGGCAAGAAGTTCATTCCAGAAGGCATGACGCCGCAGGACCACGGCGTCACCTACGACGAGCTGGAGCCCTACTACTCGCAGTTCGAATACGTGGCCGGCGTGTCCGGCACCGCGGGCGTGCTCAACGGTGTCAAGCAGCCGGGCGGCAACCCCCTGGAAGGCAATCGCACGAAGCCCTTTCCCACGCCCGCGCTGAAGAACCACTACGGCGCGAGCCTGGTGGAGACCGCCGCCAAGGCCGCCGGCTTCAACCCCTACCCGCTGCCGGCCGCCAACGCCTCGGAGCCCTTCACCAACAGCTACGGCGTGCGCCTGGGGCCCTGCAACTTCTGCGGCTTCTGCGAAAACTACGGCTGCTACATGTACTCGAAGGCTTCGCCGCAGACGACGATCCTGCCGGTGCTCATGAAGAAGCCCAACTTCGAGCTGCGCACCCGCTCGCATGTGCTCAAGGTCCTGATGGACAAGGACAACAAGATGGCCACCGGCGTGCTGTACATCGACTCGCAAGGCCGCGAGTGCGAGCAGCCGGCCGACATGGTCATCCTGTGCGCCTTCCAGATGCACAACGTGCGCCTGATGCTGCTGTCGGGCATCGGCAAGCCCTACGACCCGAAGACCGGCGAAGGCGTGGTCGGCAAGAACTACGCCTACCAGATGAACGGCGGCGTGAGCGTGCTGATGCCCAAGGGCACCTACCTCAACCCCTTCATCGGCGCGGGCGCGGCCGGCGTCTCGATGGACGACTACAACGCCGACCAGTTCGACCACGGCCCGCTGGGCTTCATCGGCGGCGCGGTGATCCGCCACGCGCGCACCGGCGGGCGCCCGATCGGCCAGGCCGCCGCCAAGCCCGGCACCCCCACCTGGGGCAGCGGCTGGAAGGCCGGCGTGCAGGAGGGCTACCAGCGCATCCTGAACATCGGCATGTCCGGCTCGGTGATGCCCTACCAGGACACCTACCTCGACCTGGATCCCACCTACAAGGACTCCTTCGGCCAGCCCCTGCTGCGCATGACCTTCGACTGGCACGACAACGAGTTCAACATGATCAAGTACGTCAGCGAGCAGGTCGAACGCATCGCCAAGGAAATGAAGCCGGACAAATACTGGGTGGGCATCCGCAAGAAGGGCTCGCACTACGACACGCGCCCCTACCAGAGCACCCACACCACCGGCGGCACCATCATGGGCGAGAACCCCAAGACCAGCGTCGTCAACCGCTACCTGCAGTGCTGGGACGTGCCCAATGTGTTCGTCCAGGGTGCCAGCGTGTTCCCGCAGAACATGGGTTACAACCCGACCGGCCTGGTCGGCGCGCTGGCCTACTGGTCGCTCAACGCCATCAAGACCCAGTACCTGAAGAACCCGGGCAAGCCCCTGGTGCAGGCTTGAGGAGGCAGTGGACATGCGCAAGTTCCTGACCATCTCCGCTTCCCTGCTGGCCCTGGCACTGGCCGGCGCCTGGGGCATCTCGACCGCCACCCAGGCGCCCGCCAGGGACCTGACCATCGGCGACCCGCCGGTGCCGGTGGCCGAAGCCCCCGGCGTCGATTCCAAGGACCCGCTGGTGCTGCGCGGGCAGTACCTGGCCCGCGCCGGCGACTGCATCGCCTGCCACACGGCCGCGGGCGGCAAGCCCTTCGCCGGCGGCCTGCCGATGGCCTCGCCCATCGGCACCATCTACAGCACCAACATCACGCCGGACAAGCAGAGCGGCATCGGCAGCTACACGCTGCAAGACTTCGACAATGCCGTGCGCCACGGCATCGCCAAGGAAGGCCACACGCTGTACCCGGCCATGCCCTACACCTCGTATGCCTACGTCAAGCCCGACGATGTGAAGGCGCTCTATGCGTACTTCATGCAGGGCGTCGCGCCGGTGGCGCAGGCCAACCGCGGCACGGACATCAGCTGGCCGCTGTCCATGCGCTGGCCGCTGTCCTTCTGGCGCCGCATGTTCGCCCCCACCCCGGTGGCGGACAACACGCCGGTGGACCAGGGCGACAAGATCGCCGTGGGCCGGTACCTGGTCACCGGCCTCGGCCATTGCAGCACCTGCCACACCCCGCGTGGCGTCGCCCTGCAGGAGAAGGCCGGCACCGATGCGGACGGCCCGGCCTTCCTCTCCGGCGCGGTGCTGGAAGGCTGGCTGGCGCGCAACCTGCGCGGCGACAAGGCCGACGGCCTGGGCGCCTGGAGCGAGCAGGACATCGTCGAGCTGCTCAAGACCGGCCGCAACGCCCATGGCGCCGCGGTGGGTTCCATGTCCGACGTGGTGCAGCACAGCACGCAGTACATGAGCGACCGCGACCTGCAGGCCATGGCCGCCTATCTGAAGACTCTGCCGCCGCTCAAGCCCGATGCCGCGGCCCAGGCCTATGTGGACACCGATGCCAAGGCCATGTTCGAAGGCACGACCAAGGACGTGGGCGCCCTGCTCTTCGTGGACAACTGCGCGGCCTGCCACCGCACCTCCGGCAAGGGCTACGAGGGCGTGTTCCCCGCGCTGGCGCAGAACCCCACGCTGAGCACCCAGGACCCCAGCTCGGTGGTGCACATCATCCTCCAGGGTGCGGAGATGCCGAGCACGCAGACGGCGCCCACGCATTTCGCCATGCCCGGCTTCGCCGACCGCCTGACGGATACCGAAGTGGCCCAGGTGGCCAGCTTCGTGCGCAAGACCTGGGGCAACCAGGGCCCGGCGGTCAGCGCCGAGCAGGTGCGCGACATGCGCAAGGAAATCAAAGCCGCGGCGGCTCCGGTTCGCTGAAAGCCTTCGCCCACGGGAAAGCCGGCCGGATACGCATCCGGCCGGCTTTTTTTTGGGCGCCTTGCATGCCTGCTTGATCGCCCCTGCGACTTGTGGCACAAGCGCACGTCCCCCTTTTAGTTCGATGTGATCCAACCAGGAACCCAACATGTGCGATCTGCATGACCAGGAAGAGCTGAAGAAGTACAAGCGCCGCGACTTCGCCGTGTGGGCCGCGTCCGCCGGCATGCTGGCTGCGCTGCCCGCGGTGGCCAACGCCGTGGCGGTGGCCGAGCGCGATGTGAGCATCGCCACCGCCGACGGCAGCTGCGACGCCTATTTCGTCGCGCCCACATCCGGCCCCGCGCCCGGCGTGCTGATCTGGCCCGACGTGTTCGGCCTTCGCCCGGCCTTCCGGCAGATGGCCCGCCGCCTGGCCGAATCGGGCTACAGCGTGCTGGTGGTGAACCCCTTCTACCGGCAGATGAAGGCGCCCACGGCGGCGCAGGGCGGCAAGACACCCATCGCCGAAGTGATGCCGCTGATGCAGGCGCTGACGCCGGCCATGCACCTGAGCGACGGCAAGTCCTTCGTGGCCTGGCTCGATGCCCAGCCCGAAGTGGACAAGAAACGCAAGCTCGGCACCACCGGCTACTGCATGGGCGGCCCGATCGCGGTTCGTACCGCCACGGTCGCGCCCGGCCGCGTGGGCGCCGTCGCCACCTTCCACGGCGCCGCCATGGTCACCCCGGCACCCGACAGCCCGCACCGCCTGGTCGCCCAGACCCAGGCCCGCTACCTGATCGCAGTCGCCGAGAACGACGACAAGAAGGACCCGGAAGCCAAGCTCGCCCTGCGCGCCGCCTTCGACGGCGCCAAGCTGCAGTCCGAGGTGGAGGTGTACCCGGCCGCCCATGGCTGGTGCCCGCCCGACACCCAGGTCTACGACGCCGCCCAGTCCGAACGCGCCTGGTCGCGCCTGCTGGACACCTTCGGCAAGGCGCTGGCCTGACGGCCCGGGGCCGGGTACCGGCTCAATCGAGCAGCAAGGGCATCCCCGGATCGCCCTTGGCCATCGCGCGGCGGTAGCTGTCCAGCCGGCCGATCCGCTGCAGGTAGGTCAGCACTTGCGGATAGGGACTCAGGTCCAGCGGGCAGAAATAGCGCATGGTGGTGAGCGAGAACACCGTCATGATGTCCGCGGCCGTCAGCGCCTGCCCGGCGAGGAAAGGCAGCTCGCCCAGGCGCTGGTCCATCAGGCGCAGGGCCCGGTCCAGCCGGCCGCGGGTCGAGGCGAGCACGGCGTTGTCGGCTGGCAGGTCCAACCGGCCCAGCACCATGTTGCGGCCCATGAGGGCCTGCAGATTGCCGTTGGCGAAGTGGAACCAGTAGAGGTAGTCGGCGAAGCCCGGATGCTCCGGTGCCGGCGCCAGGCGGCCCTGTCCATAACGGCCCAGGATGTACTGCACGATGGCCCCGGACTCGGCGAGCAGGATGGCGCCATCGACGATCACCGGCGCCGCGCCCAGCGGATGCAGGGCCTGCAGGGCGGGCGGCGACAGCTGCGTCACCGCATCCCGCGTGTGGTGCACCAGTTCATAGGGCAGCGCCAGTTCCTCCAGCAGCCAGACGATGCGTTCGGATTGGGACTTGCCCAGGTGGTGGAGTGTCAGCATGGGTGAAAAGAGGCGTGCCGCCCCGCGTCAGGAAACGAGCCCGCCAGCATAGGGTCATTCTTTAAAATTCAGGCAGAGCCCGGGAGTTCATCGTGCACCTGCATGTCCAGACCTTCTTCGATGCCGCCACCTCCACCTGTTCGCACGTGATCGACGACGGCGCCGGCAGCTGCGCCATCGTCGATCCGGTGCTGGGCTTCGACCTGCGCTCCGGCCGCACCGACGCCGCTCCCGCGCAGGCCATCGTGGACCATGTGCGGCAGCACTCGCTGCAAGTTGTCTGGCTGCTGGAGACCCATGCCCATGCCGACCACCTCTCTGCCGCGCCCTGGCTGCAGCAGCGGCTGGGCGGCCGGCTCGGCATAGGCGCGGGCATCACCGAGGTGCAGCAAAGGTTTCGGGGCGTCTTCAACGCGATCGACATGCCGGTGGACGGCTCGCAGTTCGACCACCTCTTCCAGCCGGGCGAACGCCTGGCCATCGGCCGCCTGCAGGCCACGGCGCTGCATGTGCCCGGACACACACCAGCCGACATGGCCTATCGCATCCACGCCTGGGACGGCGGCGCCGACGCGGTGTTCGTCGGCGACACCCTGTTCATGCCCGATGTGGGCACCGCCCGCTGCGATTTTCCCGGCGGCGATGCCGGTGCGCTCTTCGCCTCCATCCGGCAGCTGCTGGCCCTGCCGGCCGGGACCGAGCTGTACGTGTGCCACGACTATCCGCCGCCCGGCCGCGCCCCGCGCTGCCATTGCACGGTGGCCGAGCAGCGCGCCGCCAACATCCATGTGCGCGATGGCGTGGCCGAAGCCGATTTCGTGGCGCTGCGCAGGCAGCGCGATGCGGGCCTGGCGCTGCCGGCACTGATGCTGCCGGCGGTGCAGGTCAACATGCGCGGCGGCCACCTGCCGCCGCCCGACACCAACGGCAGCACCTACCTGCGCATACCGATCGACCTGTTCTAGACCGCGGCCGGATTCGACAGGTGCAGCGTCATGAAGACGCTGTGGGGGTCCTCGGCGTAATCGCCGAAGGGCCCGCAGCGCACGAAACCGGACCGTTCGTAGAGCCGGTGCGCCGGCAGGAAGGCGTCGGCCGTGCCGGTTTCCAGGCTCAGGCGGTCGTAGCCCCTGGCCCGGGCCACTTCGACGATGTGCGCGAGGATGGCCTTGCCGGCGCCCCGGCCCCGCAGTGCCTGAGGCGTGCGCATGGACTTGATCTCGCCGTGCCGGCCGTCGAGTTCCTTCAGGGCGCCGCAGCCCATCAGTCGATCGTCCTGCCAGGCGCTCCAGAAGCTGATCCCGGGCTGGCGGAGTTTCTCCAGGTCCAGGGCATGAACACTCTCGGCGGGCGAGAGTTCATGCATGTTCTGAAGATGCTCCTGAAGCAGCGCGTGAATCGCGGGACGGCTGAGGTCGTCGATCTCGATTTTCATGGTCTTGATCAGCGATTCAGTGCCGACCGGGTCAGCGGTGCCGGTTCGCCGCCGCGGCAGCCATTTCCGCGAGGAAAGGCGCGCGGTCGGCCGGCTCGGGCCGCTCGATCAGAAAATCATCGCGGTCCTTGCCCACGATCCAGGCCGGCGGCTTGCCGCGGCCGGTCCAGGTGGCGCCGGATTTTTCGTCGAGATACTTGGCCGCGACCTTCTTGACCTGCGGCTTCCAGGGGAATACCTGCTGGGCGGTGAAACCGAATTCCGCGATGAGCTGGTGCACCTGGGCCAGTGCCTCCTGGGATGCTTTTTGGTGGGCGCCGCTGATCGCGGCCTCCAGGGCGGCTTTTTCCGCCAATAAATCCTTCAACGCCTTCATGTTGCCTTTGAAAATCCGAATTCTGCGCAGGAATGCGCCGCGGGCGAGATTATGAAGCCGTGGACCGGCGAATAAGCCAAGGCCTCGAATTGACAAGGAAAACATGATGGAGCAGCCAGGCAATGGTGGCTAGCGCGGATTCCCGGTGGAACCTACATTGGAGATTCGGCTCCACCGTCCACCGACGGACCACCCTCAAAGAAGGAAGCGCACGATGGAAAATCCGCTAGACCCCGCACTGACCCGCCGGGACCTGTTCATCGTGGGAGCGGCCTCCGCCTCGACGGTGGCCGCCACGGCCGCCGAACCGGCGAAGGCGGCACCCGCGTCCCCGCCCGCCGAAAGCCAGGCCGGCATGCCCGTCACCCTGACCGTCAACGGCCGCCTCGAAACCCTCACGCTCGATACCCGCACCACCCTGCTCGACGCCCTGCGCGAGCACCTGCACCTGACCGGCACCAAGAAGGGCTGCGACCACGGCCAGTGCGGCGCCTGCACCGTCATCGTCGACGGCCGCCGCATCAACTCCTGCCTCACGCTGGCGGTGATGCACGAAGGCGCCCAGGTCACCACCATCGAAGGCCTGGGCCATCCGCAGCAGCTGCATGCGATGCAGGCCGCCTTCGTCAAGCACGACGGTTATCAGTGCGGCTACTGCACGCCGGGCCAGATCTGTTCGGCGGTGAGTGTGCTGAAGGAGATCGAGGCGGGCATTCCCAGCCATGTCAGCGGCGACCTCACCGCGCGGCCGCTGCTCTCGGCCGAGGAAATCCGCGAACGCATGAGCGGCAACATCTGCCGCTGTGGCGCCTACTCCAACATCCTGGAGGCGATCGTCGAGGTCGCCGGATCGAAGGGGGGCGCGGCATGAAACCCTTCACCTACGAACGCGCCGTATCCGTCCGCTCGGCCGCCATCGCCGCGGCCGGCAACCCGCAGGCCCGGTTCATCGCCGGGGGCACCAATCTGCTGGACCTGATGAAGCTGCAGATCGAGGCGCCCGCCCACCTGATCGACGTCAACGGACTGGGCCTGGACAGGATCGAAAGCAGCGCCGACGGCGGCCTGCGTATAGGCGCCATCGTGCGCAACACCGACCTGGCGGCGCACGCCTCCGTTCGGCGCGACTACGGCCTGCTGTCCCGCGCCCTGCTCGCCGGCGCATCGGGCCAGCTGCGCAACAAGGCGACCACCGCCGGCAATCTGCTGCAGCGCACCCGCTGCCCCTACTTCTACGACACCAACATGCCCTGCAACAAGCGCCAGCCCGGCGCCGGCTGCTCGGCCATCGGCGGCGTCACCCGCCAGCATGCGGTGGTGGGCGGCAGCCAGGCCTGCATCGCCACCCATCCCAGCGACATGGCGGTGGCGCTGCGCGCGCTGGACGCCACCGTGGAGACCATGCGCGCCGACGGCCGCCAGCGCCGCATTCCCATCGCGGACTTCCACCGCCTGCCCGGCGACACGCCGCATATCGAGACGTCGCTGGAGCGCAGCGAACTCATCACCGCCGTGACCCTGCCTGCACCCGTCGGCGGCACCCACATCTACCGCAAGGTGCGCGACCGGGCCTCCTATGCCTTCGCGCTGGTGTCGGTGGCGGCCATCGTGCAGAAGGACGGCAGCGGCCGCGTCGCCCTGGGCGGCGTGGCGCACAAGCCCTGGCGGGTCGAAAAGGCCGAGGCCCTGCTGCCGCTGGGCGCAAGGGCCACCACGGCGGCGCTCCTCGAAGGCGCGCGCCCCACGCCGGAGAACGAATTCAAGATCACCCTGGCCGAGCGCACGCTCGCCGGCGTGCTGGCACAGGCAAAGGGCTGAAGAACCATGAAATTCGAAACCCCCGCCTCCACCAACCCGATCGACCAGCTGAAGGTCGTCGGCCAGCCGCTGGACCGCATCGACGGTCCTCTCAAGACCAGCGGCCTGGCCCGCTATGCCTACGAGCAGCACGATGTGGTCGCCCGCCAGGCCTATGGCTACATCGTCGGATCGTCCATCCCCAAGGGCCGCATCGCCGCCATGGACACCCGCGCCGCGCTGGCCGCGCCCGGCGTGCTGGCCGTGGTCAACGCCCAGAACGCGGGCAAGCTCGGCAAGGGCAAGTTCAACAGCGCCAGGCTGCTGGGCGGTCCGGGCATCGATCATTACCACCAGGCCGTCGCCCTGGTGGTGGCCGAAACCTTCGAGCAGGCCCGCGCCGCCGCGCAGCTGCTGAAGATCGACTACGTGAGCACGCCCGGCGCCTTCGACCTGGCGGCATCGCGCGCGTCGGCCACCGTGCCGGCGGTGCCCAACCCGGAAAGCGTGGTCGGCAATTTCGCTGGCGAATTCCCGGCGGCGCCGGTGCAACTCGACGCCACCTACACCACGCCGGACCAGAGCCATTCCATGATGGAGCCCTTCGCCTCGCTCGCCGCCTGGGAAGGCGACAGGCTCACGGTGTGGATCTCCAACCAGATGATCGCCTGGACCGCGGCCGACCTGGCCACCACCCTGGGCCTGGCGCCCGACAAGGTGCGCCTGGTCTCGCCCTATATCGGCGGCGGCTTCGGCGGCAAACTCTTCCTGCGGGCGGACACGGTGCTGGCAGCCCTCGGCGCCCGGGCGGCGAATCGCCCGGTGAAGGTGGCCATGCAGCGGCCGCTGATGGCCAACAACGGCACGCACCGGCCCGCGACCATCCAGCGCATCCGCATCGGCGCCGCGCAGGACGGCCGCATCTCGGCCATCGCCCACGAAAGCTGGTCGGGCAACCTGGCCGGCGGCAAGCCGGAGAACGCCATCGCCCAGACCCGGCTGCTCTATGCCGGCGCCCATCGCTACACCGCACTGCGCCTGTCGCCGCTGGACCTGCCGGAGGGCAACGCCATGCGCGCACCCGGCGAGGCACCGGGCCTGATGGCGCTGGAGATCGCCATGGACGAGATGGCGGAGAAGCTGGGCATGGACCCGGTCGAATTCCGCGTCATCAACGACACCCAGACCGACCCCGAAAAGCCCGGCCGCCCTTTCTCGCAACGCCAGCTCGTCGAATGCCTGCGCCTGGGCGCGGAGCGTTTCGGCTGGTCGCAACGCAGCCCCACCCCGGCGCAGCGGCGCGAAGGCCGCTGGCTGGTCGGCATGGGCATGGCGGCGGGCTTTCGCAACAACCAGCTGACCAAGTCCGGCGCGCGGGTGCGTGTGGATTCGAAGGGCCTGGTGATCGTCGAGAGCGACATGACCGATATCGGCACCGGCAGCTACACCATCATGGGCCAGACCGCGGCCGAGATGATGGGGGTGACGCTGCGGCAGGTGGAGGTGCGGCTGGGCGATTCGTCCTATCCCGTCTCGGCCGGATCGGGCGGGCAATGGGGGGCGAACAATGCCACCTCCGGTGTCTACGCGGCCTGCGTCAAGCTGCGCGAGGCGATCGCACAGAAGCTCGGCGTGGCGCCGGCCGACGCGGTCTTTTCCGACGGCATGGTGCGGACGGGCGCGAAGACCGTGACACTCGGCGAGGCGGTCGGTGAAGCCGGCATGGCCGGCGAGGACTCGATCGAGTACGGCAACCTGGGCAAGCAGTACCAGCAGTCCACCTTCGCCGGGCATTTCGTGGAAGTGGGCGTGGCGGTGGACACCGGCGAGATCCGGGTGCGCCGCATGTTGGCCGTCTGCGCCGCCGGCCGCATCCTCAATCCCAAGACCGCGCGCAGCCAGGTCATCGGCGCGATGACCATGGGTGTGGGCGCGGCGCTGATGGAAGAGCTGGCGGTGGACAAGCGCCGCGGCTTCTTCGTCAACCACGACCTGGCCGGCTACGAGGTGCCGGTGCATGCCGACATCCCGCACCAGGAGGTGATCTTCCTGCAGGAGACCGACCCCGTCTCCTCGCCGATGAAAGCCAAGGGCGTGGGTGAACTCGGCCTGTGCGGCGTGGCGGCGGCCCTGGCCAACGCGGTCTACAACGCAACCGGCGTGCGGGTGCGCGACTATCCGGTGACGCTGGACAAGCTGCTGGCCCACATGCCGCCCGCGAGCTATCCGGCCTGAGGCCTTCTAAGCAATTCGTTCATCCATATACGAACAAGCTCTTTGGCAGACGGGAAGGCTTGAACCACCATGCGTGGTCCAAGCTCGCAAACCTTCCCACCCGTCATGACCAAAGCCCTCAAAGTCGTCGCCGTCTCCGGCAGCCTCCAGCGCCCTTCCCGCACCCTGGCCCTGGTGGAACACCTGGTCGAGCTGATCGGCGATGCCGTGCCGGTGCAAAGCCATCTGATCGAACTGGGCGAGGTCGGCCCACGCCTGGCCGGCGCCCTGGCGCGTTCGCAGCTGCCGCCGGAGATCGAGGCCGAGATCGCCGCGGTCGAGTCGGCCAACCTGCTGGTCGTGGCCAGCCCGGTGTACCGGGCCGCCTACTCGGGCCTGTTCAAGCATTTCTTCGATTTCGTGCATCACGAGGCCCTGATCGACAAGCCGGTGCTGCTGGCCGCCACCGGCGGCAGCGAGCGGCATGCCCTGGTCATCGACCACCAGCTGCGGCCCCTGTTCAGCTTCTTCCAGGCCCGCACCCTGCCCATCGGTGTCTATGGCACCGACAAGGATTTCACCCACTACCGCATCAGCGACGATGCGCTGCGGGCCCGCGCCGCCCTGGCGGTGGAGCGGGCGATACCGCTGCTGAACCTGCGCTCGACGGCCGGCAGGCATCCCGAGCTGGTGGCCTGAGCTGCGCCAGGCAGCGCGGGCATTCAGTCGAGGCTGAGATTGGCCTTGGCGGCCAGGGCCTTGAACTTCAGCGTCTCCGAGCTGATCCGCTCGCCCATCTGCGCCGGTGTGTCGCCCACCGGATCGGCGCCGATGGCCAGCAGCTGGGCCCTTGTCTCCGGCTGGCCCAGCACCCGCAGCGCATCGCGGTTGATCTTCTCCACCACCGATGCCGGTGTGCCCGCCGGCACCATGAAACCGAACCAGGTGGCGATGTCGAAACCGGCCAGCCCGGCTTCCGACAGCGTGGGCACCTCCGGCAAGGTGGCCGAGCGTTTGGCGGTGGCCACGGCCAGGGCTTTCACCCGCCCGGCCTTGATGAAGGGCAGGCAGGACGGGATGGTGTCGAACATCATGGTGATCTGGCCGCCCAGCATGTCGGTGATCGCCGGCGCGCTGCCCTTGTAGGCCACATGCAGGATGTCGGTGCCCGCCATCTCGTTGAACTGCTCGCCGATCAGGTGGTGGGCGGTGCCGGCGCCGGTGCTGCCGTAGCTGAGCGCGCCGGGCCTGGCCTTGGCCAGGGCGATCAGTTCCTGCACGTTGTTGGCGGGAAGGCTGGCCGGCACGATCAGCACATTGGGCACGATGGCCAGGGTGGTGACCGGCAGCAGGTCCTTGGCGATGTTGTAGGGCAGCTTCCTGTAGACCGCCGGCGCGATGGAGTGGTGCACCGCCGCCATCAGGATGGTGTAGCCGTCCGGCGGGGACTTGGCGACGAAATCCGCTCCCAGCGTCAGGCCGGCGCCGGGGCGGTACTCCACCAGCACCGTCTGGCCCCAGATCTCCTGGAGCCTGGTGGCCATCAGGCGTGCCAGCTGGTCGGTGCTGCCGCCCGGCGGCGAGGGCACGACGATCTTCACCGGCTTGGCGGGATAGGCGGGTAGGCGGACTGTTGGGCCTGGACCCAGGGCGCGCAGAGCAATACGGCCGCTGCGATGGCGGCTCTACGGATGCACTTCATGGTTGTCTCCTTGAAGCTGACGGGGAAACAGCGCGAGGGGCGCTACACGGCTACACGGCGGCCATGGCTTCGGCCAGTGCGCCGGTGACGGCTTCGGTGATCTCGCGTGTGCCGTGCGCGCCGCCGAACTCCATCGGCCGCACGCCG
The DNA here is from genome assembly GCF_009906855.1 of Xylophilus rhododendri. Classification (NCBI taxonomy): domain Bacteria; kingdom Pseudomonadati; phylum Pseudomonadota; class Betaproteobacteria; order Burkholderiales; genus Xylophilus; species Xylophilus rhododendri. Next base: position 5,788,631 of record NZ_CP047650.1, on the reverse strand, counting down.
CCAGAGGCGAAGACCTGTTCGACCGAGCGTTCGATCAGCGCTGCCGCGTCGCCGAGGCGGGCATCGCCGCTGCGGCCGGCCAGCCAGTCGAGCATCATGGCGGCCGACAGGATCATGGCGGTGGGATTGGCCTTGCCCTGGCCGGCGATGTCCGGCGCCGTGCCGTGGGCCGGCTGGAACAGGCCCACCCTGTCGCCGATGTCGCCGGACGGCGCCATGCCCATGCCGCCGACCAGCGCGGCGATCAGGTCGGAGAGGATGTCGCCAAACATGTTCTCGGTGACCAGCACGTCGTAGTTCCAGGGCTTGAGCACCAGGTTCAGCGCCATCGCGTCCACATAGGCGCTGTCGCTGCCCACGCCGGCATGGCGCGCCGCGACTTCCTCGAAGACCTTGCGGAAGAAGGCCATGCTGGCGAACACGTTGGCCTTGTCGACGTTGGTCACGTGGCCCTGGCGGCCCAGCCGCCGGGCACGCCGCTCGGCCAGGCCGAAGGCGAACTCGCAGATGCGCGAAGTGCCCTTGCGGGTGATGCGCATGGTGTCGAAGACCTCTTCGTCGCCGCGCACATCGCCCCGGCCGCGGGCATAGAACAGGCCTTCGGTGTTCTCGCGCACCAGCACCAGGTCGATGGCCTGGGCCCGGGGGTGGGAGAGCGGCGTGGGCAGGCCGGCGAAGGTGCGGATCGGCCGCACGCCAGCATAGAGGTCGAAATGCATGCGCAGGTCGAGCTGCGGAATGATCTCGGTGCCGTCGGCGCCGCGCACATGGGGCAGGCCCATGGCGCCGAAGAGGATGGCGTCGGCCGCCTCGCAGGCCTTCAGGGTGGATTGCGGCAAGGCATCGCCGGTATCCACGTAGTGCTGGGCGCCGGCCGGCAGCCACTGCAGGCCCAGGCGGATGCCGACGCGTTTCTCCACCGCCTGCAGCACGTGTTCGCAGGCCGCCATGACCTCGCGGCCTATGCCGTCGCCGGGCAGGACGGCGATCTGGTACTGGTCTTTCAAGGGAAGCTCCTTCTGGGTCGTTGGGTCGGTGATGAATGGCCGCGGTCCGCGCTCAGAGCTGCTGCAGCCGCAGCCGATCGAACAGGCTGAGCAGCTCGCGGCTGGCGCGCTGGCGGTGGGCGCGGTTGACCGCGCCGGCACCGGCGGAATCGCCGGCCAGCAGGCAGTCGATCAGCGCCCGGTGCTCGCGGGTGGATTCGAGCGGCTTGGGCCGCAGGCGCAGGGTGAACATGCGGGCGCGGTGGGCGCGGTCCCAGTGGCTGAAGACCGCCTCGGCCAGCATGCGGTTGCCGCAGAGGGTGACCAGGCGGGCATGGAAGTCCTCGTCGGCGCGGGCCCAGCTGTCGAGGTCGTCCTGCTCCAGCGCCTGCGCCATCGCGTCCGTGGCCTGCACCAGCGGCGCCAGGGTGTCGCGGTCGGGCCGCTGCAGGGCCAGCAGTTCGGCGGCCAGGCTCTCCAGCGCGGTCAGCACCTCGTAGAGCTCACGCATGTCCTGGGCCGACATCGGCAGCACCCGGATGCCGTGGCGCGGCACGATCTGCAGCAGGCCGTCCTGCTCCAGGCGGATCAGGGCCTCGCGCACCGGCGTGCGGCTGACGCCGAGCTGCAGGGCGATCTCCTGCTCCAGGGCCTGGTGGCCAGGCGGCCAGACGTTGTCGAGGATCAGCCGGCGGATCTGTTCGTAAGCCGCGTCCTTGCGCCCGGTGGCGGGGGCGGGAGGCATGGCGGGGCGTGAATCGGACATGAGACGCTTTCTTGAGAAAACATCAATGTATACGTTAATGGATTTTTTGTGAGGCCGGCGGGCTGCGGAGTTTCCCGAGTCCTGGCGCAGGCCGTAAGCTTTGGCGATGCATCGCTCCATCCTCCCCCTGCTCCCGCTCACGGCTGAAGCCTTCGCGCCCTTCGGCGACGTGATCGAGACCGAAGGCCGCCACCACTTTCCGATCAACGCCGGCAAGGTGCAGCGCTTCCACGACCTGGCGGATGTCGATGTGCTGGAAGCGCAAGGAAAGCCCGGCATCAGCCTCTTCGTGGCCGAGCCCTATCCGATGCCGCTGGACCTGGCCTGTCTGGAGCGTCATCCCCTGTCTAGCCAGGCCTTCATCCCGCTGGACGACCGGCCCTTCCTGCTGGTGGTGGCGCCGGCCGGGGAGCAGCCATCGCTGCAGAACATCCGCGCCTTCGTCACCGATGGAAGGCAGGGCGTGAACTACCGCCGGGGCGTCTGGCACCACGTGCTGATCGCGGTGGGCCAGCGGCAGACCTTCGCGGTGGTCGACCGCATCGGGCAGGGCCCGAACTGCGATCTGTTCGAGCTGGTGGGCGAGGACCGCTGCCGCATCGACCCTGCCGCCCGCTAGGCCATGAAGAAGCCGCCGTTGATATCGAAAACGGCGCCGGTGATGAAACCCGAATGCTCCCCGGTCAGGTACTCGATCAGCGCGGCGACTTCATCGGCCTGGCCGAAGCGGCCCACAGGGATGGCCGCCAGATACTGCTGGTTGATGCGCGCATCGGTCGCTTCCTCCAGCCGGCCGCCGATGCGTCCTGGCGCCACGCTGTTGGCGGTGATCCCGTCGGCCGCGAACTCCGATGCGATGGAGCGGGTCAGCCCCAGCACCGCGGCCTTCGAGGCCATGTAGCCCGGCCCGGCGATGAGCGAACGGGTGCGGCCGCCCAGGGACGACACATTGACGATGCGGCCCCAGCCGCGCGCCTGCATCGGCGGCACGAACTCCCGGGTGAAGCGGAACATGGCGCGCAGGTTCACCGCCATCACCTCGTCCCACATCGCATCGGTGGTCTGCAGCAGGCCGGCGCCCTTGCCGTTGAGCTTGGGTGCGATGCCGGCGTTGTTCACCAGGATGCCGACCGGCCCGAGCTGCGCCTCGACCGTCTCGCGGGTGCGCGCCGCGGCATCGGCCGCGCACACATCGGCCACCACCTGGCAACACGGGCCGGACATCTCCGCCGCCACGGCCGCCAGGGCCGCCGCATCGCGGTCGACCAGCGCCACCGGACGGCCGGCTCGGCCCAGGCGCAGGGCCAGGGCCCTTCCGATGCCGTTGCCGGCGCCGGTGACCAGGGCCGTGGGAGACGGCGTGCTCATGCCGGCAGGGCCACGGTGGCCTCGATCTCCAGCAGCCATTCGGGGTTGTAGAGCCCCACCAGCGCCGCGCTGACCGCCGGATACGGCGCCTGGAAATGCCTGAGCCGCACCTGCATGATGGCCGGCAGGTCCTCGCGCCGGGTGTAGTACACCCGCAGCCGGCAGACATCGGCCAGGCTGCCGCCCTGGTCCTCGGCGATCTGCCGGATGCGGGCGATGACCTGTTCGGTCTGGCCGACGATGTCGCCCACGCAGACGGTCTGCCCCTCGGCGTCGCGCGGCGGCTGGCCGGAGATGTGCAGCAGGTGCGGCGTGGCGGTGCGGGTGGCCATGGAGGCCGGCGCTCCGGCGGGCATCGAGACGCCCGGGGTGTGGATGGCGGTGAAAGGCATGGTGATGAGGGCCGGCATCTCAGCCGGCGTAGTTGAGCATGAGGCGGGGCAGCACCAGCGTGATCGCCGGTACATAGGTGATCAGCATCAGCGCGGCGATCATCCAGGCCAGCAGCGGCAGCAGCGGCTTGATGACCGACTCCATCGACACCTTGGCGATGCCGGTGGAGACGAACAGGCAGACGCCGATCGGCGGATGGCACAGGCCCACGCCGAGGTTGGCGCAGATCAGGATGCCCAGGTGCACCGGATCGACACCGTAGGAAGTGGCCAGGGGGAACAGGATGGGCGTGGTCATGATGAGCGCGGCCGTGATCTCGAAGACCGCGCCGAGCAGCAGCAGCACCACCGTCATCAGCATCAGCAGCACGGTCTTGCTGTGGGTGAACTCGCGCAGGGCCTCGCCCACCATGGAGGGCACTCGTTCGCTGGTGAGGTACCAGGAGAAGATCGCCGCGCAGCCGACGATGGCCATGACCACGCCGGTGAGCACCGCCGAGTCGACGAACAGCGCCGGCAGTTCGCGCACCTTCAGGTCGCCGTAGACGAAAATCGACACCAGCAGTCCGTAGACCACCGCGATGACCGCCGCCTCGGTGATGGTGGCGATGCCGAAGCGTATGCACACCAGGATGAGCAGCGGCATGATCAAGGCCCAGGAGGCATCCTTGCCGGTGGCGCGCAAGGTCGCCCACGAGAACGGAATGCTCGGCGGCGCCGGTTCGCCCCGCGCCGCCCAGTGCACGCCCAGCGCACCGAACAGGCACATCAGCAGCCCCGGGATGATGCCGGCGATGAACAGCGTGCCGATCGAGGTGTTGGTCAGAAAGCCGTACATCAGCAGCATCACGCTGGGCGGTATCAACAGCGCCATGCCACCGGCCGCGGCCACCACCGCGGCGGCGAACTGCGGCCGGTAGCCGCGCTTGGTCATCTCCGGAATCAGTACCGAGCCGATGGCCGCGGTGTCGGCCGTCTGCGAGCCCGAGAAGCTCGACATCAGCACCGCCGACATCACCGCCACCTGCGCCAGTCCGGCCCGCATGTGGCCGACCATGGACGCGGCGAAGTCGATCATGCGGCGCGACATGCCGCCCCGGTCCATCACCGAACCGGCGATGATGAAAAGAGGCGCTGCCAGCAGCGGAAAGCTGTCGAGCTGCACGAAGACCCGCTGGGCCAGCACGCCCACCGGCAGCCCGGTGCCGCCAAGCACGCCCAGGGCCGAGGCGCAGATCAGCGCGGCCACGATGGGCAGGCCGATGGCCAGGCCCATCAGCAGGAGCAATCCCGATGCGGCGATCATGATGCGAGTTCCTCGGTGAAGCCGGCCGTAGCACGGGCGGTGAAATAGCGGGCGCAGCGCACCCAGGAGACCAGCGCCATCAGCGCGAAGCCGACGGGTATCGCGGCATAGGCCACGGTCAAGGGCACGCCGAGGGTGATCGAGGTCTGTCCGGCCACGATGGGCAGCAGCACGGCGCCCGAATAGGCCAGCACGGCGTAGGCCACGCCTTCGAGCCCGGCCAGGAAGGCGCGGTAGCCGCGGGCCGCGCGTCCTTCGAGTCGGCGCGTGACCAGGTCGATGGCGAAATGGCCGGCGCGGTAGGAGCCCTCTGCCGCACCCAGCATCACCAGCCAGATGAAGGTGTAGCGCGAGAGTTCCTCGGTCCAGGCGATGGGCGCGTCGGTGAGGTAGCGCAGCAGCACCTGGCCGAACACGCACAGCAGCAGCACCAGCGTCAGGGTGGTGAAGACGAAGGTCTTGAGTCTGGATATCACGGCTTTGTCCTCAGCGGCCGGTGTTGTCGATCGCGTCGATGACCTGGCGGCCGCCGACCTGCGCCGCGAACTTGTTCCACACCGGCGCGGCCTTGGCGGCGAAGGGCGCGGGGTCGGCCAGCTCCACCTTCACGCCCTTGGACTTGAGGCGTTCCAGCGCCGCGCTGCTGTCGGCGCGAAAGCTGCGGCGCTGTTCCGGGATCATGTCGCGGGCGGCGTCGCTCACAACCTTCTTCAGCGGATCGGGCAGCTTGCGGTAGAAGCTCTCGGAGACCATCAGCAGGCCGGTGGACTGGAAGATCGGCACGCCATAGGTGAGATAAGGCGCGCCTTCGTACACGCCAGAGGCCTCGTAGAAGATGAGCGCGTTGTCCAGGCCGTCGATCACGCCCTGCTTGACCGCCGAATACACCTCGGGCCAGGCCATGGGCACGGCCCGCGCGCCCAGGGCGGCATAGGTCTCCAGCGGCACGTTGTCCTGCGGCACCCGCATCTTCAGGTTGGCCAGGTCGGCCGGCGTCTTCACCGGATGGCGGCTGTTGTGGATGTAGCGCGAGCCCATGTCGGTATAGCCCAGTACCCGCATGCCCTTGGCCGTGAGACGGCCGGCGATCTCGGTGCCGATGGGGCCGTCCACCACCGCATCGAAATGCTCGGGCGAACGAAAGAGAAAGGGCAGGCTGAACACCGACATGCGCGGCTCGAAGGAGCCCATGGTGCTGGTGGTGACGGCCGCGAACTCGACGCTGCCCAGCTGCAGGCCTTCGACGTAGTCGCGCTCCCCGCCGAGCTGGCTGCTGTGGAAGACCTTGATGTCGATCTGTCCCTGGCTCTTCTGCCGGACCTCGTCGGCGAACTTCTGCATAGAGCGGTTGAAAGTCGTCTGCTCGCCCGCGGCATGCGCCAGCTTGACGGTGTAGGTGGCCGCTGCGGCGGCCGAGCCGAGCGCAAGGGCCACGGCGCCCACGGCGAGTCGCCTGAGGATTGAGAGTTTCATGGTGCGCTCCTAGTGGCGTTGCGGGGCAAGGGGGTGGATGTCGACGATGAGGGTGCGGTCGGCCGTGTAGCGGCCGGTGCAGGCCTCGGGAATCAGGCAGGTGAACAGCGGGTCCTCGACCAGCGCCGGGCCGGGCAGCACGGCGCCGGCGAACAGTGCGGCGCGTTCGTACACCGGCACCTGGATCGGCCGCGCCGGCCGGCCCAGCGAGACGGTGCGCAACTCGCGCGCCCGCGCCGTGGCATCGGCGCCGACGGGCTCGGGCTCGACCAGCGACAGCGCCGGCCGCTCGCCCACGGCCAGCAGGTCCCATTCGATGAATTCGACCGCATCGTGTTCGGCCCGCACCGCGTAGAGCTGTTCGTGCAGCGCATGGAAACGCGCCACCAGTGCGGCCAGCGCGGCCTCGCCCTGCAGGCGCTCGCCGTCCAGCGGCAGGGTGATCTCCCAGATCTGCCCGGCATATCGCGCCTGCACCGAGAACGCCAGGCGCTGGCGTTGCGCCGGCACCTGCATGCGTTCCAGGAAGGAGCGCCCTTCGGCCACCAGGCCTTCGAGCACGATGCCCAGGCCCTCGAAATTGAAGGCCGAGGAGATGGCGTAGAAGCTGCGGGTGAAGTTGAAGCTGAAGTCGCCGATGGCGATGCCGTAGGCGCTCAGCACACCCGAGGCCTGCGGGAACAGCACGGTGCCCATGCCCATCTCGCGGGCGATCTCGGCCGAGTGCAGGCCGCCGGCGGCGCCGCCCGAGACCATCACGAAACGCCGCGCATCGATGCCGCGCCGCACGGTGATGTCCTCGATGGCCGCCACCATGCTCTGCTCGGCCGCCAGGCCGATCAGGCTGGCCGCGTCTTCCACGCTCAGGCCCAGGGGGCCGGCCACATGCTCCTCGATGGCTCGCCGCGCGTTCTCCACCGACAGGGCGAACTGTCCGCCGGCGAAGTTGTGCGGATTGAGCAGGCCGCGCGCCAGGTTGGCATCGGTCACCGTGGGCAGCGTGCCGCCGCGGCCGTAGCAGGCGGGGCCGGGGAAGGCGCCGGCGCTGTGCGGCCCCACATGGATGAAGCCGCCCGCATCCACCCGGGCGATCGAGCCGCCGCCGGCGCCTATGGTCTTCACGTCCACCGAGGGCACGCCGAACATGTGGCCGTCGATCACGCCTTCGCGGTGGGTCGGAATGCGGCCGCCGACCACGATGCTCACATCGAAGCTGGTGCCGCCCATGTCCACGGCGATCACGTCGCGGCTGTCCCGCGCGCCGGCCTGGGCCAGGCTGCTGGCCGCACGCGGCGCCGCCGAAGGGCCCGACAGGCACAGGTAGACCGGCTTGCCCATCACCTCTTCCGAAGAGGCCCGGCCGCCGTTGGAGGTGACGAAGCTCAGGTTGCCGGCGAAGCCCGCCTGGCGCAGCGAACTCTCCAGCTTGCCGATGCGGTCGCGCACGATGGGCTTGAGCGATGCGTCCAGCGATACCGCCGATGCCCGCCGGTATTCGCGCAGCGTGGGGTTGACCTGGTGGCTGAGGCTGATCGGCACGCCGGGCAGTTCGGCCGCCACCAGCTTGCCGACCAGCTCTTCATGGTCGGGCCGCAGGAAGGACCACAGCAGGCAGACCGCGACCGCTTCCACGCCCTGCTCACGCAGCTGGCGGGCCACGGCGCGCACCTGTTCGGCATCCACCGGGATCTCCACGCCGCCCTCGGCGTTGACGCGTTCGCGTATGCCGTGGGTGAGGTGGCGCGGCACATAGGGCTGGGGGTAGTCCACATACAGGTCGAGCACATCGTGGCGCGTGCCTTCGCGGATCAGCAAGGTGTCGCGAAAGCCCTCGGTGCACAGCAGCGCGGTGCGGGCGCCCTTGCCTTCGAGCACCGCGTTGGTCGCCGCGGTGGTGCCGCAGGCGAAGTCGCTGCAGCGCTCCAGCAGCTGCTGGCGTTCCAGGCCGAGGTCGGCGGCGATGATGCCGATGCCGCTGAGGATGCCCTCCTCGATGCGGGCGGTGGAGGACGATTTGTAGTGCCGGGTTTCCTGTCCGGGCTGGCGGAGCACCAGATCGGTGAAGGTGCCGCCGACATCGACTGCGATTTCGAAGCTCATGGTGTTCAGGCGAGGATGGGGGTGGGGATGGCGGCGCGGGGGGCGTCGGTGGACTCTGCCGCGGCGAGGGAGTCGCGCAGGGCGCGGGTGGCTGGCATGTCGACGGTGCCGGGCTGGCGATCCTTCAGCACCACGCCGTACACGGCGCGGGCGGCGTCGTGGCTGACCCAGCCGTCCTGCACATCGCGTGCCACCAGGGCCGGGTCGCGCTGGCTGGGAGCGCCGAAACCGCCGCCGCCGCAGCCGTAGGACACCATGGCCTCGCCCGGGCCGATGGTGGTGTCCATCGAGACCGGCAATACGCTGCGCTGCCCCTCGGCATCGATCTTCCAGGCCCAGTTGCCGCCGCCATGGCCGCCGCCCAGCACGCCCGGCGGCGGATGGTCGCGGCCGGCGCTGGTGGCCATGAGGCGCAGCGTGTCCTTGCGGCTGCGGATGATGCATTCCGAACCCGGGCTGCCGCGCCACTGGCCGGCGCCGCCAGAGTCGATGCGGATCTCCAGCTTCTCGACCAGCACCGGCTGCTGCTGTTCGACCACTTCGACGCTCGACTGCGCGATCATTCCCTGGGCACCCGCGCTGCCGAAGGTCAGCCAACCGTCGTGGCCATGCAGCGCCGGCCCGCTCCAGAAGCCCAGGATGATCTGGTTGTAGAAGGACTTGCCGCCCTTACGCGAGTCCTCGCCGCTGATGCAGGGCGCCGAGGCCGGCTGGCCGATGGTGGAATAGGCCGCGCCCAGGTCCGCACGGAAATCGGCGAACAGCGCCTGCAGGTGCGAGGTGAGGATGTGGGTGAGATTGGTGGTGGCCGCCGAGGTCGCCGCGGGGAAACGCGGCTTGCCGACCGCAGCGCCCTCGCGCATCAGGATGTCGATGCGGCGGAAGGCGCCGGAGCAGCGCGGCACATCCTTGCCGATCATGCTCATCACCGCGCTGTAGCAGCTGCCGACCACCGTGGCCTCGGACATGTTGATGCCCAGCGGCAGGTTGTCCACGTTGTCGCGCAGATCGATGGTGAGCCGGCCTTCGGCCGGATCGATCTCCATGCTGGCGCGCACCGGTATGCCCTGGGGATACTGCGGCAGGTCGGAGTCGTAGCGCACCTCGCGGGCGACCTTGCCGCCGGGCAGGCCGCGGATGGCGTCGGCCATCATCGATTCGCCGTAGGCCTGGTAGCGGTCCAGGAACTCGACGATGGCATCGGCCCCGTAGGCCTCGGCGATCGCCTGCAGGCGTTTCTCGCCGGTGCGCACCGCGGCCAGGATGGCCAGGTAATCGCCGTAGAACTGTTCGGGCGCCCGGATGTTGGCTTTGCAGATGTCGATGACTTCCTGCACGTCCCTGCCATCGCGCTGGATGCGCACGCAGGGCAGCATCAGGCCTTCCTGGTAGTAGTCGCGCGAGTCCGGGCCGTAGGTGGTGGGCACGGGAAAACCGACATCGGCCAGATGCGCCCGGGCGATCGAATAAAAGAGCAGCTTGCCGCCCACGAACACCGGGCTGCACAGGGTCAGGTCGGCGCAGTGGGTGTTGCCGTGGTAGCTGCTGTTGTTGGCGAAGCAGTCGCCGGGATGCACGTCGGTGCCGAACTTGTCGACCACCGCGCGCGGCACCAGGTGGATGCTGCCCACGTGGATCGGCACGCCGACCGCCGCGCTCACCGTCTGCAGCTTGGCATCGGTCACGCTGCAGGAGAAATCGTGCGCCGTGTTGAGCACGCCGGAGCGGCCCGCACGGAACAGGGTGTTGGCCATTTCGCGGATGGTCGCCTCGAAGCGCCGCCGCAGTACGAGCATGTCGTACAGATCGAGAGAGGTGGTGGTTTGCTGGTCCATACGCCGTCAGGTGAGTGATGCGATGGACTATCGGCGCGACCCCGAAGCCGCAACAAGCAATACTGTTCGATGCCCACTTCACACGACGTGATGCGGCCGCGTGGTGCCTGCACGTGGCACGGGCTTTGCGAGCGGAGTTCCGGATGCAGTTCAGCCTGAAGGCCATCGAGTGTTTTGTGGCGCTCTTCGAAGAGAGGAGCGTGACCCAGGCCGCGCAACGCCTGAAGCTGGGGCAACCGGCCGTCAGCATGCAGCTGCGCCGCTTCGAGGATTCCTGCGGCATGGATCTGTTCGAACGCGACAGCCGGGGCTTCGTGCCGACGCCGCATGCCGAACGCCTCTACCCCGAGTGCCTTGCGCTGCTGCTGCAGACGCACCGGATCGACCTGCTGCTGGCCGACCCCGCCCTGTGCGCGCCGCAGGGCATCAGCATCGGGGTGTCGCCGCTGCTGGGCCGCACCGTGGTGCCGCACGAGGTGCTGCCGCTGCACGACTCCCATCCGCAGCTGAAGATCAGCCTGCGCGAGGGCGACACCGCCCAGCTCGCCGGCTGGGTGGAGTCGCGCAAGGTCGACTTCGCCATCGTCGATGTCGATGCCGCGCCGCTCAGTGCCAGCACCGAACTGCGCACCCTGGCGGCCGAGCCGGTCTATCTGGTGACCGGCTCGCCCCCGCTGGACGGCCATGGCGGCGGCCAGACACCGCTGTGCGAACTGGCCGCCTACAAGCTGGCCTTGCCGCCTGCGGCCGACGGTGTGCAGCGCACCCTGCGGACCATCGCCGGCCACATGGGGCTTTCGCTGGTCTGCGGACTGGAGGCCGATTCGGTCAGCACCCTGCTGGACATCGCCGGCCGGCCCGGATGGGCCACGGTGCTGCCGGGCTCGGTGCTGCGCAGCCAGGCGCCCGTGCCGTCGCGCCATGCCTCGCGCATCGTCGAGCCGCGCATCGTGCATACGGTGGGCGTGCTCAGCCGCAAGGGCCATGTGCACAGCGCCGCGGAGCAGTGGTTCACGCGGCGCATGCAGCAGACCCTGCTGCGATCGCTCGACGGCGCCCACGGATAAGCACGCGGCGGAACCGAACTTGGAACTGCGCCAGATCCGCTGCTTCGTCGCCGTCTACGAGGAGCGCAGCTTCACCCGGGCATCGGTGCGACTGCATGTGGTGCAGTCGGCCGTCAGCGCGATGATCCGGCAGCTGGAGAGCATGCGCGACATCCATTTGTTCGAACGCACGCCCCTGGGCGTGGCGCCGACGCCGCTGGCCGATGCGCTCTATGCCCGCTGCAAGGCGCTGCTGCGCCAGGCCGATGAACTCACCGCGGCCTTCGGTGGCGATGTCGACGAGCCCCGCACGCCGCTGGTGGTCGGACTGCCGCCCTCGATGAGCAGCGGCTTGCTGTCGGACCTGCTGCTCGACTTCATGGCCGCCCATCCCGCCGTGCAGCTCACCGTGCGCGAAGGCTATAGCGCGGTGCTGACGCAGGCGGTCATCCAGCACGAACTCGACTTCGCCATCGTCGGTGTGGACCATGGCGAAACTCGCGTGCGCATGGAACATCTGCTGGCGGAGCCCTTGCGGCTGATACGGCGTGCCGGGCCGGGCCTGGCAGCAGCGGAGATCGGATGCGCCGAAGCCGCCAAGCTGCCATTGGTGCTGCCCACGCTGGACAACCCGCTGCGCCTGCTGATCGAGCGCGAATTCCGCCGTCACGGCATCGCCCTGGCGCCCGCCCTGGAACTGGATTCGCTGCAGGCCACGCTGGCACTGGTGCGTTCCGGCTCCTACGCCACCATGCTCACCGCCTCAGTGATCGCCGATGTCGCCGACCTGCAGACGGCCGTGCTGGTGGAGCCGCGCATCGAGCGTTCGCTGGTCGTCGTGAGCCGGCCCGAGGACCGGCTGGAAGGTGCGTGCGCCGACCTGGTCGGCCGATTACGTGCCCTGCTCGCCCAGCGCAACCCGCAGCCGGACTGAAGCCGCGCCCGCGCTCAGCCCGGCAAGCCCCGTTCGCGCGCCGCCTCGCCCAGCGCCTCCCGCACGGCGGCCAGCGGCCGGCTGAGCGCGTCGGCGCTGCGGCTGACCAGCGAGAAGCGGATCACCGGCGCCTGCGGCAGCGCGATCACCCGCACCGGAAACGGCAGCGCGATGCCCGGCTCCGACAGCTGCACCATCGACAGGCCCAGCCCCGCGTTCACCATGGCCAGCACGGCCCGCACGCCATCCAGCTCCAGCCCGCCGGCGCGTGGCTTGAAGTGCTTCTGCAGATAGCGGGCGGCCAGCCGTCCGGCGATGCTGGCGCGGTCGTACTGGATCCATTCGTAGCGCTGGAACAGCGCTGCCGGCGAGGCGCCCGCCGGTGCATCCGGCGGCACCACCAGCGACAGCGGGCAGTGCATCAACGCATGCCAGTCCAGTCGCGAGGAGGCGCCCTGCTCCGGCTGCGCCACCACCGCCGCATCCAGGTTGCCGGCCTTGACCGCATGGGTCAGCTCCGCGCTCTTGCCCCGGTGAGGATGCACCCGCAGGCCCGGATGCGCGCGCCGCAGCGCCTGCAGGGCGCCGGGCAGCAGCAGCGGCTGCATCGACTCGATCACCCCCAGCTCCAGCGGCCCTTCCAGCACGATGCTGGCCGGCCGCCGCAGCACATCGAGTTCCCCCTGCGCCCTGCGCATGATGGCCGCCACCTGTCCCGCCAATGGCAGCGGCTTGACCTGCAGGCCGGAGCGGTCGAAGAGCTGGTGGCCGACGAAGGCCTCCAGCTGCTTCATCTGCAGGCCGACGGCGCCGGCCGTCAGGTTGGTCTCCTTGGCGGCGGCGGCCAGGGTGCCGGTGCGCAGCACGGCGTCCAGGGTGGCGAAGGCTTCCCACTTCATCAGAATTTCTCGGTTGGCTTCTGAAAACTAATCGATTTTATTTCGCCTTTGCCTTCTTTAGAGTCGCTTCACGCACAACGTCCGAGGACTCGCCTTGCCATTTCCCGCACTCAAGACCCGCCTGCAGCAAGCCCCCGCCCTGCTGGCCCCCGGCGTCTACGACGCCCTCACCGCCCTGCTGGCCGAACAGGCGGGCTTCGAAGCCGTCTACCTGTCCGGCGGCGCCGTGGCGTACAGCCAGTTCGGCCGCTCCGACGTGGGGCTGACGACGGCCTCGGAAGCGGTGGACGTGCTGCAGCGCATCACCGACCGCATCGCCATTCCGGTGATCGTGGACGGCGACACCGGCTTCGGCAACGCCATCAACGTGCAGCGCACGGTGCGCGATTTCGAGCGCGCCGGCGCGGCCATGATCCAGCTGGAGGACCAGACCTTTCCCAAGCGCTGCGGCCACCTGGAGAACAAGAGCCTGGTCTCCAGCGCCGAGATGTGCGGCAAGCTGCGCGCCGCGCTGGACGCCCGGCACAGCGCCGACACCCTCATCCTGGCGCGCACCGACGCGGTGGCCGTCGAAGGCCTGGAGGCGGCGATCGAGCGGGCCGAGGCCTATCTCGCCTGCGGGGTCGATGCGCTCTTCATCGAAGCCGTGAACACCGCCGAGCAGATGGATCGCGTCTGCGGCATCTTCTCCTCGCGGGTGCCGATGCTGGCCAATATGGTCGAAGGCGGCAAGACGCCGATCCAGAGCGCCGACGAACTCGGCGCGCGCGGCTACCGCATCGTGATCTTTCCCGGCGGCACCGCGCGATTCGCGGCGCATCAGCTGCAGCAGTACTACGCCAGCCTGCGCAGCGCCGGCACGACTGCGCCGATGAAGGAGCGCATGTTCGATTTCGACCAGCTCAACGCGGTGGTCGGCACACCCGAGCTGATGGAGCGATCGCGCCGCTACGCCGGCTGAGCAGCGACCCCGGCAACGAACCCCACAAACATAAGGAGACAGACATGATCAAACGCAGGAATTTCCACTCGCTCCTGGCAGCCGCCGCACTCGCCGCGGCGGGCTTGGCCCAGGCGCAGGCGCCCTACCCCGACCATGCGATCAAGCTGATCGTGCCCTTCCCGCCCGGCGGCAATATCGACGCCACGGCCCGCATCGTGGCCAACGGCCTGTCGGAAAAGCTCGGCCAGACGGTGATCGTGGACAACCGCCCCGGCGCCGCCGGCCTGCTGGGCTCGGAAGTCGCCGCGCGTTCGCCGGCCGACGGCTACACCCTGCTGCTGGCCTCCACCGGCGTGCTGGCACCGGCCAAGGCGCTGACGCCGGACATGAAACTCGATCCGGCACGCGACTTCGTGGCCGTCTCGCCGATCGCCCAGGCGCCGCTGCTGCTGATCGTCAACCCTTCGCTGCCGGTCAACAGCGTGGCCGAGTTCATCGCCTATGCCAAGGCGCATCCGGGCAAGGTCAGCATCGCCTCGCCCGGCACCGGCACCGCCGCCCATCTCACGGCCGAGCTGTTCCAGAAGGCCAGCGGCACTCAGCTGCTGCATGTGCCCTACAAGGGCAGCAGCCAGGCGGTGGCCGACCTGCTGGGCGGACAGGTCAACGCCACCTTCGACCAGCTCGCCTCCACCCTGGCGCAGATCAAGGCCGGCAAGCTGAAGGCCCTGGGCATCACCACCGCGCAGCGCTCGGCCATCGTGCCGCAGATCCCGACGCTGGCCGAGTCCGGCCTGCCGGGCTTCGAGTCCAGCACCACCACCGGGCTGGTGGTGCCCGCCGGCACGCCGCCCGCCGTGGTCGCCAAACTGAGCGCGGCCATGCAGGAGGTGCTGAAGTCGCCCGAGGCACGCCAGAAGTTCGAGGTGCTGGGCTCGGATGTGGTCGCCGGCCCGGGCTCGGAGTACGACGGCATCCTCAAGTCCGAGGTGCGCAAGTGGACCCAGGTGGTGAAGGACGCCGGCATCAAGCTGCCTTGAAGACATGACGAACCGAACCACTGGCACCACCCCCACCGCGCAGCCGCCGCTTTGCCTGCCGCCCGACCCGCATCCACGCAAGCCGCGCCACCGGCTGCCGCCGGGCGCGACCGACTGCCACTGCCATGTCTACGAAGACCCGCAGCGTTATCCCTATGTGGCCGACCGCTCCTACACCCCGGCGCCGGCCGATCGCCAGGCCTATCTGGCCATGTGCGCCACGCTGGGCCTGGAGCGCACGGTGCAGGTCAGCGCCAGTGTGTACGGCTCGGACAACCGCCTCACGCTGGACCTGATCGCCGCGCTGGGCCAGCACCGCGCGCGTGGCGTGGCCGGCCTGTCGCCGCAGGTGGAAGCCGCCGAACTGCACCGGCTGCACGAAGGCGGCATGCGCGGCGTGCGGGTGTCCACGCTGGTCAAGGGTTATGGCGGCACCGATGCCATCGCCGAACTGGCGCCACGCATCCGGCCGCTGGGCTGGCATCTGCAGCTGCATTTCCACCATGCCGAGGAGATCGCGCAGCTGGAGCCCATGCTGCTGCGCCTCGCGGTGCCGCTGGTGTTCGATCACATGGGTTGCGTGGATGGCCGCCTGGGGCCGGATCAGCCGGGCTTCCAGGCCATGCTGCGCATCCTGCGGCAGCGCGACGATTGCTGGGCCAAGATCTCCAGCTGGCATAGACGCAGCCACAGCGGGCCGCCTGGATACACGGACATGCGGCCGCTGGTCGAGGCCATGGTGGATGCACGCGCCGATCGGCTGGTGTTCGGCACCAACTGGCCGAACCCGGCGCTCTTCGCGCCGGACACCATGCCCAACGACGGCGACATGGTCGACCTGTTCTGCGACTGGGTGCCCGATGCCGCCGTGCGCCAGGCCATCCTCAGCGACAACCCGGCACGGCTCTACGGTTTCCCACCCCTGGCGGGGTGACGGGAGGGGGACTTCGGATCAGGCCTTGGCGCGGGCCTTGGCCGTCTTCTTGGCGGCAGCGGGGGTGGATTTGCCGCTGCCGGCGGAGATGCTGATCAGCTCTCCTGCGGGGTAGCCGCCGCAGCTGGTATTCCAGATGGTGCGCAGCACGGGCTGGGTGTTGATGGGATCGATGCGCTCGTCAAGCAGCTGCTGGATGGTCGGGGTTTTCTTGCTGGTCATTGCCTCGATTGTCGTCTACTGACGAAAAAGCCTTGTTTGAAGCCATTGCAAGCCGCCGCACTTTGGTTGACATGGCTTACGCAGCACGCGGCTTTGTCCTACAAAAACAGCATGCTGCCCGGGGAGACTATGGCTTCGTTCGAGCCCGATGCCGGCGAGACGACAAGGACCCACCATGCTTTTGACGGAACGCCGTTTCCCCGCCCTCGGGCATTTCCAGTGGCTCAACCCCTTCATCGCCCTGGGCGGCAAGCCGCCGGCTCCGGAGTCGCGGCTGGAAGCGGAAATCCAGCGCTGCCGCAGCATGGTGCAGGCCAGCAAGGCCGAACGCATGTACCTCGGCGCAGAGGACCAGCGTCGCGTTTTCTGATCCAGGCTCCGGCCGGCGCGCGCGGCGCCGAGGCCGGGAATCCACACGCAAGAGGCGGCCATGTCCTGCAAGGGCCTGCCGACCGCCCGCGCGAAGCTGTGAGGTTTCCATCACTTTCCGATCGGACCTCCTCAGCATGAGCCTCACCCTTCAACACAAGGACTCTCCCCTTCCCGGACTGGCATCGGGCCTGGCCGCCGGCCTGATCGGCGCCGTAGCCATGACCGCCTTCCAGGCACTGCTGGCACGCGCCAGCATCACCTCCGGCGTGTCCGGCCGGCCTTCCACCGAGAAGGCGGCCGATCAGGCGGCCCGGCTCACCACTGGCCACTCGCTGCCTCGCTCGGCGCTGCCGGTGGCCGGCGAGGCTGTGCACTACCTGATCGGCAGCCTGGTGGGCGGCGCCTACGGCATGGCCGCCGGGCTGGTGCCGCAGGTGACGGCGGTGCGTGGCGCGGCCTTCGGCTGGGTGGCGGCCACGGTGGTGGACGAGACCCTGGTGCCGGCCTTCGGCTTCGGCGATCCGTTCTGGAAGGCGCCGCTGATCTCGCATCCTTATTCCTATGTCTCGCACACCGTCTTCGGCATGTCGACCGAGGCGGCGCGCAAGCTCTTCCTGCCTTTCTTCCGGGACGTGAAGACCGGTATCGGCATCGTCCGCAACGGGGAGCAGCCCGCGCGGCTGCAGACCGAGGGGTCGACCCGCTGGCGCACGCTGGGCCTGGCGTTCCTGCTGGGCGCCACGGCCGGGCCGCGTACCAATGCGCCGCTGGCCACCGTCAGCTGGGCGGCGCGGCTGGGGCTGGTCGATGTGTCGGGCTCGCCGCTGGCCTTTCTTTCATCGAAGGCGGCTGTGGGTGTGCTGTCGCCGATGGCGATCGGTGAACTGGTGGCCGACAAGCTGCCCAGCACACCGAGCCGCACCGAGCCGCTGGGCGTGGGGGCGCGGGCGGTATCGGGCGCGATCTCCGGCGCTGCGCTGGCCGGTGGGCGTTCGCCCTCCGCCGCACTGGCCGGTGCAGCCGGCGCCGTGGCCGCCACCTATCTCGGCTACCTGCTGCGCACCCGCCTGTCGCGTGCCGTCGGCCGCGACTGGCCGGTGGCAGCCACCGAAGACCTGCTGGCCTTCGGTGGCGCGGCCCTGGTCTGCCTGGCCGCTATCGCGCCGCAGGACCAGGACCGCGGGGCCTGAAGACCGGTCCCTACTGCCCGGCGGCAGTGACGGACCAGACGGTGTTGCCGACATCGTCGGCGATCAGCAGGGCGCCATCCGCGCCCTGCGCCAGGCCGACCGGCGCGCCGAAGAGCGACTTCTCGTCCTGCGAGAAGAAGCCGGTCACCACCGGCATCTTTTGCCCGGTCGGCTTGCCGTTCTCGAAGCGCACGAAACTCACCTGGTAGCCGCTCAGCGGCGAGCGGTCCCAGCTGCCGTGTTCGCCGATGAAGGCGCCGCCGCGATACGAGGCCGGCAGGTTGGCGCCGGTGTAGAACAGCAGGCCGAGCGGCGCCACATGCGAGGTCAGCGCGTAGTCGGGCTTCAGGGCCTTGGCCACCAGGTCCGGCCGCTGCGCATGCACCCGCTGGTCCACATGCTGGCCGTAGTAGCTGTAGGGCCAGCCGTAGAAGCCGCCGTCCTGCACCGAGGTCAGGTAGTCGGGCACCAGGTCGGCGCCGATCTCGTCGCGTTCGTTGACGATGGCCCAGAGCTTGCCCGTCTGCGGCTCCCACTGCAGGCCGGTGGGGTTGCGCAGGCCGGAGGCGAACACCCGGCTGGCGCCGCTGGCGACATCCACTTCCAGCACGGCGGCGCGTCGGTATTCGACTTCCAGGCCGTTCTCGGTGATGTTGCTGTTGGAGCCGACGCCGACATAGAGCTTCTTGCCGTCCGGGCTGGCCAGCAGGGCCTTGGTCCAGTGGTGGTTGATGGTGCTCGGCAGGTCGGCCAGCTCGGTGCCGGGGTCGGCCATGCGGGTGGCGGCCGGGTCGTAGGCGAACTTCAGGATGCGGTCGGTGTCGGCCACATAGAGGGTCTGGCCGATCAGCTGAATGCCGAAGGGCGAGTTCAGCTTCTCGATGAACACATGCTGCGCCCACTTGCCGGTGGCCGCGTCCTTGCGCAGCAGGGTGACGCGGTTGCCGCCCTTCTCGCCCTTGCCGGAGCGGTTCTTCACCATGCCGGCGATCAGCTGCTTGGGCGTGGTCACGGCTTCGGTGCCCGGGCCGTTGGATTCGACCACCAGCACATCGCCGTTGGGCAGCGCCAGCAGTTGGCGGGGGTGCTTGAGCTGGCCGGCGATCTTCTCGATTTTCAGGCCGGCGGCCACGGCCGGATGGGCATCGCCCTGCCAGCCCACGCCGGTGGGCACCTGCATCGGCGGCACCAGGAAATTCTTCGCGGCCGGCAGTTCGGGCGCGGCGCCCATCTGGCGCTGGGGATCGACGGCTGCCCGGTCGCCGCAGGCGGCGAGGGTCAGCACCATGGCGGCGGGAACCAGGGCGACCCATGTCTTGTTGATTTTTTTCATGGCTGGCCCTTGAGTGCGTGCAGGGTCGTGAGGACGGTGGCGATGGCCAGCAGCACGACGGTGGCGATCGACAGCCACACACCCTCCGGCACGATGGAATAGGCATCCCGGCTGTGCACGAAGGCATTGACGATGGCGGCGGCGATGCCTGCCAGGTACAGCCAGAAGGCCGCCATGGCATGGCCGGACCGCGGACGCGCGCCCGGGAACCAGACGCGGACCAGGTCGATCAGCCGGGGAATGATGGCGAAGACCAGGCCGGCGGCGATCAGCCAGGCGGCGGCCTTGAACCACATCACATTGCCGCTGTTGGCATAGACCACGTCGGAGATCAGCGCGGCGACCAGGAAGCCGAAAGGGATGGGGTTGAGCAGGTCGAAGACGATGGCCGCGGGCCGGGAGGGTGGCGGATGGAGGTCGGGTCTCATGGGTGATTTCGGCAAGGCTTGTCTAAAGGACCGCCAGCCTAGATCGCTTCCCGCCCCACAAGCCGCCCCGAAAGCGGCTAGCGCTTTTCGCCTACGCCGCTTTCAGAATCACGAACCCGCGTCGCGATGCCAGGGACGCGGGCCGTAGAGGCGCGGCGCGGCGCCGGCTTCTAAGGCGCCGATATCGGGTGCCTTGCCCTGGAAGCCGTCGTTGATGGTCGGCAGCCGGGCGCCGGCATCGACCAGCGGCGAGCCGGCCGCCGGGCTGAAGTCGTAGTCGGCAGGGGCGTAGAGGCGCTGCACGTCCGGCCTGTCGGGCATGGAGACCTTCACCAGGTCCGCATAGCCCGCCGCGAAGCTGTGCCGCTCCTGGCCGGTGGCGGCCTGCATGTCGGCCAGGCTCTTGAAGGCGCGCTTGACCGTCGGTTTGCTCCAGTCCATGCCCACCTCGAAAGGCGGCGTGTTCCATTCGTAGGCGACGGCCGCCTGCGGATTGAAGCCGTAGGCGTTGTGGTCGGCCTGGGAGTGGTTGCTGTAGCTGTTCATGCGCAGCAGCGGCGCCTTGGGGTTGACGCCCAGCACCAGGTTGTTCATCCACACCTGGTTGGGCGCGTCGGTCGCCACCTCGCCCACGAAGGTGTTCTGCAGCAGCAGCACGTTGGCGGCGGTGCCCACCTTCATCACCCCTTCGGTGGTGGTGTTGTAGACGAGGTTGCGCACGAAATAGACCGGCCCGCCCAGCAGCGGCGTGGCGCTGAGCGCGCCGCTGATGCTGTTGAAGCAGCGGTTGTCGTAGACCCGGATGTTGTGCGCGCCGCCATCGGTCTCGATGCAGTTGTCGCTCATGTTGAAGAAGTCGTTGCCGTGGAAGTCGATGGACACCGGCACCCGGTCGCGCTTCTCCAGGCCGTTGGCATCCTGGTCGGGATCGCCGTAGGTGGCGATGTCCACGCCGTCGTGCCAGTGGGCGATGTAGTTGTGCGCCACCACATGGCCCTGGCCATAGAGCTTGATGGCGTATTCGGAGCCTTCCGGGCCGCCGAGCTTTTCGGGAAAGCCCGGCAGCTTCTCCCACTCGGCGCCGCGCCAGCCCATCATCTTCTTCGGGTCGTGGCGGCCGATGAATTCGTTGTCGGCGATGTAGAAGTTCTTCGAGCCCGACCAGTCGTCCTGCACGCCGCGGCCGATGTCGTAGAGCCTGGAATGCTTGAGCGTGAAGCCGCTGGCCCCGGCGATGTTCTTCAGGCCCAGCAGGAACACCAGGTTGGCATTGCGGAAGGTGATGCCCTCGAAGTAGTTGTAGTTGGCGGCCATCAGGTTGAAGAAGGTCTGCGCGCCGTTGCCGTCGAAGATGACTTCGCCGTCGCCCGCGGCCTTGATGGCGATGGGTTTGTCGGCCGTGCCGCTGGCCGTGAGGTAGTAGGTGCCGTCGAACAGGGTGCTGAGGGCGTTGTAGCCCGGATGCGGCAGGCCGTTGAGGTAGTGCACCCGGTCGGACTGGTAGGTGCCGGCATGCACCAGCACCGTGTCGCCCGGCTTCACCCGGGGCGGGAAGGTGCCCTGGAAGTCGGAGCTGGCCGCGCCTTCGTAGTAGGCCTCCATCAGGCCGGTGAAGGCCGGCTCCTGCTTGGGGCCGGTCCAGCCGATGGGGTAGACGTGATAGACCTTGCCGCCCGGCGCCGGCATCGGCTCGGCCCGGGTGCGGACCTCGACGGTGCGGCTGCCGCCGCCGCGCACGCCGTCGGGATCGGCGAGCTTCAGGCGCACCTGGTAGCGGGTGTCCGGCAGCAGGCCGAAGATGCTGCCGGCGAACATATTGGGGTTGACGTAGCGGTTCGGGTCCGGATGGAAATTGGCCCGTGGCGGCACCAGGTTGCCGACCTTCTCGCCCTGCGAGCGCACCAGCGGCATGGCCGGCAGCCAGGCGCCCTGCCCCGCCTCGCGGTATTCGACCTCGACGCTGGCATTGCGGTTGCCGTCGCCCTCGATGCGCCATTCGAGGCCGATCGCCTGCAACGTGGGCGGCTCCACCCACAGGTCGCGGGCGGTCACGGCGTCGGGGCCGGGCCTGGCCTGCGCGCCAGCGGACAGGGACGCCAGTCCCACGAACAAGGCGCCGATCTTCATCTTCATGTCAGTTCCGGTGATTAGCATCGCCGGTCATTATTGGGGACGCGGTCCGCACCGGCCCGTCCTGCCCATCCATCCCGCCGCGAGGTAGCTCTTTTGGACGCTTCTTTCATCCTCTATGTGAGCGATCTCGAACGAAGCAGCCGCTTCTACGCCGAGCTTCTCGGGCAGCAGCCGGTGCCCTTCGAGGCCACCTTCGTGATGTTCTTCCAGGAATCCGGCGCGCGCCTGGGCCTGGCGCAGCGCGACAGCATCGCCTCCGCCGGTGCCCTGCCCTCGTCCGGCTTCGAACTGGACTTTCCGGTCAGCACCCATGGCGATGTGGACCGGATGCATGCCGACTGGGTGCGCCGGGGCCTGGCCATCGTCGAGCCGCCGAACCACATGGCCTTCGCCTATACCTTCGTGGCGGCCGACCCGGACGGCCACCGGCTGCGCTTCTACTGCCGCCGGGTCAGCGGCGGCTACTAGCCGGCTCCGGCGTGGCCGCGGGCTGCGCGGCGCTGGCCTGCTCCCGGGTCAGCTGCATGGAGAACACATAGCGGTCGGCCGGATGCAGGGTGATGCTCAGGTCGATCAGCCGGCCGGCCTCGTCCAGATAACGCCGCACGATGCGCAGCGCAGGCGTTCCGGCCTCAGCCTGCAGCGCCTCGGCCAGCTCTGCCGGCACCAGCGCGCCGTGCACATCCTGGCGCACCTGGGCAACGCGGCGGCCGTAGTGCGTTTCCAGCAGGGTGGCGACCAGCACATCGGGCGAGCCGGCCACCCGCTCCGGCAGGCTGGAGACATCGCCCTGCTCCGCATCCACATACACATCGGTCCAGCCGATCGGCTTGGGCTCGGCCGCGCCGTCCAGGCGCATGAAGGAGATCTTCAGCCAGGTGCTGCCGGCCGCGCAGCCGATCTGCCGGGCCAGGGCGCGGTCGGCCACCACCGTGCGGGTGGACTGCAGCACCCGGCCATGGGCCTGGCCGTAGTGGATCAGGTCTTCCAGTGAACTCAGGGCCTGGCGGTAATGCCCGCTGGGCTCGCGGGCCTCCACCCGGGTGCCGAGCTTGCGGCGGCGCGAGACCAGGCCCAGCTGCTCCAGCTCCTGGATCGCCGCGCGCAGCGTGTGGCGGCTCACGCCCAGGGTGACGGCCAGGTCCACCTCCTTGGGCAGCACCGAGCCCACCGCCAGCTCGCCCGAGGCGATGCGGGCGGCCAGGTCGCGTGCGATCTGCACGTACAGCACATCAGCCACGGCGGCCCGCCCGCGGATCGCCCGGGATAAACCCTGGCCTGCTTTCAAGTCCGGTCATATTAAATTTAAGATATTAGGTACGTACCTTACAGCCATCATCCACAGCCGCCCACCATGCCGTCCAGTTCCAGCTTTTTTGCCAGCACCGTCATCGACTCGATTCTCTTTCGGGATGCCTTCGGCACCGCGAAGATGCGCGAGATCTTTTCCGACCGGGCGCTGATCCAGCGCTATATCGATGCCGAAGTGGCGCTGGCCAAGGCCGAGGCCCGGGTCGGCGTGATCCCGGCCGAGGCAGCCGAGGTGATCGCCCGCGAATCGAAGATAGAGCGCATCGACTTCGACCACATGCGCGAGGAGACCGACATCGTCGGCTATCCCATCCTGCCCCTGGTGCACCAGCTGGTGGCCATGTGCGGCGATGCCGGCCGTTATGTGCACTGGGGCGCCACCACCCAGGACATCATGGACACGGCCGTCGCCCTGCAGGTGCGCGATGCGCTCGACAGCATCGACGGCGACATCCGCGAGCTGCGCGCCATCCTCGCCGGCCTGGCCAGGACGCACCGCGACACCCCCATGGCCGGCCGCACCCACCTGCAGCAGGCGCTGCCGGTGACCTTCGGCTACAAGGTGGCGATCTGGCTGGCCATGTTCGACCGCCACCAGGAACGCCTGGCCCAGTTGCGGCCGCGGGTGGCGGTGGTGGAGTTCGCCGGTGCCGCCGGCACCCTGGCCTCGCTCGGCGACAAGGGCTTCGAGGTGCAGGCCGCCATGGCCGAGGAACTGCAGCTGGGCGTGCCCGCCACCACCTGGCATGTGGCGCGCGACGGTTTCGCCGAGGCGGTGAACCTGCTGGGCCTGATCACCGGCTCGCTCGGCAAGATCGCGCTGGACATCATGATCATGGCCAGCACCGAGTTCGCCGAGGTCTACGAGCCCTTCGTGAAGGGCCGCGGCGCCAGCAGCACCATGCCGCAGAAGCGCAACCCCATCTCCAGCGAGCTGATGCTGGCCGCCTCGAAGGCGGTGCGCCAGCATGCCGGCCTGATGCTGGATGCCACGGTGCAGGATTTCGAGCGCGCCACCGGCCCCTGGCATGCCGAGTGGATCGCGATCCCCGAGAGCTTCGTGCTGAGCGCCGGCGCCCTGCACCAGGCCAAGTTCGCCCTCGGCGGCCTGATCGTGGACGAGGCCCGCATGGCCCACAACCTGGGCATCAGCAAGGGCCTGATCGTGGCCGAGGCCGTGATGATGGGCATGGCGCCCTTCATCGGCCGCCAGCAGGCGCACGACGTGGTCTACGACGCCTGCCGCACCGTCAACACGCAGGGCGGCACCCTGGCCGAGGCGTTGATGGCGCTGCCCGAGGTCACCGCGCATTTCGACCGCGCTGCCATCGACCGGCTGACCGACCCCGCCAACTACCTGGGACTGGCGCCGCAGATGGTGGACCGGGCGATCGAACTCTCGGCCCGCGTGGCCTGAGATCCGGGACATCACACACAAGACGGAGACAAGAAATGCTGCACACAAGACGCACCCTGGCCCTCACCCTCGCCGCCGGCATCGCCGCCCTGGCCGCACCCGCGATGTCCCGGGCCCAGGCCTGGCCGACCCGGCCGATCAGCTGGATCGTGCCCTTCGCCGCCGGCGGCCCCACCGACGCCCTGGCCCGCGACATCGCCGACCACACCGGCCGCCAGCTCGGCCAGACCATCCTGATCGACAACGCGGCCGGTGCCGGCGGCACCATAGGCTCGACCAAGGCGGCCCGCGCCGCGCCGGACGGCTACACCTTCCTGGTCGGCCACATGGGCTACATGGGCGCGGCGCCCGCCCTCTACAAGAAACTGGCCTACGACCCGGTGAAGGACTTCGAGCCGGTGCTGCGCATGCCCGATACGCCGCTGGTGCTGCTGGTCAGCACCAGGTCGCCTTACGGCTCGGCGGCCGAGCTGATCGCCTATGCCAAGCAGAACCCGGGCAAGCTCAATTTCGGCAATGCCGGCGTGGGCTCCACCTCGCACCTGGTGGCGGCGCTGTTCGCCAGCCGGGCCGGCATCCGCATCACCCAGGTGGCCTACAAGGGCGCGGGCCCGGCGATGAACGACCTGATCGCCGGCCAGGTCGATGCCATGTTCGACCAGACCAACACCGCGCTGCCCCAGGTCGGTGCCCGGCTCAAGGCCATCGGCCTGACCTCCGAGAAGGAGATGAGCCAGTTCCCCGGCGTGCCCACGCTGGGCGCCACGGTGCTGCCGGGTTTCGAGACCTCCACCTGGTTCGGCCTGTACGCGCCCAGGGGCACGCCCAAGGAGATCGTCTCGAAGATGTCCGACGCCTACCTGAAGGCGCTGGAAGACAAGGCCTGGACCCAGAAGATGGCCGCCCAGGGCATCCGCCTGCTGCCCACGGCGGACGCTTCCGCCACGGCGCTGGGCCAGCACACGGCCTCCGAGGTGGAGCGCTGGAAGAAGGTCGCCGCCGAAGCCCACATCAGCCTCGACTGAGCCGCGATGACGCCCGGCACCCGCATCGAACACGACGCATTCGGCCCGGTCGAAGTACCGGCCGAGCGCTACTGGGGCGCGCAGACCCAGCGCGCGCTGGCGGTCTTCACCATCGGCACCGAGTATTTCCCGCCCTGCCTGCTGCACGCCTTCGGCCTGCAGAAGATGGCGGCCGCGCGCGCCAACCTGCGCTGCGGCGCGCTGGACGCCGAACGCGCCGACGCGATCGAGCGCGCCGCCGCCGAACTCAGCCGGGGCCGCTTCGATGCGGACTTCCCCCTCACCATCTGGCAGACCGGATCCGGCACGCAGACGAACATGAACGCCAACGAGGTCGTGGCCAACCGAGCCAACGAGCTGCTGGGCCAGCCGCGCGGCGGCAAAAGCCCGGTGCATCCGAACGACCATGTGAACGCCTCGCAGTCGTCCAACGACAGTTTCCCGACCGTGATGCATATCGCCGCCACGCTGGAAATCCAGCAGCGCCTGCTGCCGGCGCTGGCCGTGCTGCGCGACAGCCTGGCGGACCGCACCCAGGCCTTTCGCGGCGTGGTGAAGATCGCCCGCACCCACTTGATGGATGCGGTGCCGATGACGGTGGACCAGGCCTTCGACGCCTTCACCCGCCAGGTCGACCTCGGCATGGAACGGGTGGCCGGCACCCTGCCCCGGCTGAGGGTGCTGCCGCAGGGCGGCACCGCGGCCGGCACCGGGCTGAACGCGCCGCCGGGCTTCGACACCGCCTTCTGCGAGGAACTGAGCCGGCTGACCGCGACCGCCTTCGTGCCCAATCCGAGCAAGTTCGAAGGCATGGGCGTGCACGACGCGCTGGTGGAGGCCTCGGGCGCCCTCAACACCCTGGCCAGCTCGCTCATCAAGATGGCCAACGACCTGCGCCTGCTGGGCTCCGGCCCGCGCTGCGGCCTGGGCGAGCTGCGCATCCCGGACGACGGCCTGACCTCTTCCATCATGCCGGGCAAACGCAATCCGACCATCGCCGAGGTGCTGGTGCAGGCGGGGCTGCAGGTGATGGGCAACCATGTCACCGTCACCATGGCCAATGCCAGCGGCAATTTCGAGCTGAACGTGGCCAAGCCGCTGCTGATCCACAACCTGCTGCAGTCGATCCGGGTGCTGGCCGATGCGGTGCGGGTGTTCGCCCTGCGCCTGGTGGCCGGGCTGGAGCTGAACCACGAACGGCTGGCCGCCAACGTGGAGAACGCGCTGCTGGCGGTGACCGTGCTCAATCCGGTGCTGGGCTACGACCGGGTGGCCGCTATCGTGCGGGAAGCGCTGGCTTCCAACCGCGGTCCGCGGGAAGCAGCGGTCTCGCTGGGCCTCATCAGCGCAGAGGACTACGATCGCCATGTGGATGCCGCGGCCATGGCCGCGCCGCATGGCCTCAGTGCTCTTCGACAGGAGCCTTCGGGAACATCCGGTCGCGGATGAGTGTGGCCGCGACGCTGCTGCCGATCACGATGGCGATGCCGGTCCAGCCCAGCGCGTCGATCTGCTCGCCCAGGAACCACATGCCGAACATCACCGCGAAGAGGATGCCGAAGTACTGCAGGTTGGCCACGACCAGCGTTTCGACATGGGAGCGGGCCGAACCGTAGGCCCGGGTCAGCGAGAGCTGGGCGAAGGCCGAGCAGAAGCCGATCAGCAGCAGCCAGATCGCGTTCGACCAGTGCCATTCGGAGATGCCGGTGAACAGCATCCACAAGGCCCCCAGCACGGCGGAGGCCACGGCGTAATAGAAGACCACCCGGATCTCCGGCTCCCCCACCCGCGACAGCGCCACCACCTGCAGGTAGGCGAAAGCCGCCAGCAGCCCGGACAGCAGGCCGCTGAGCGTGGGGATCAGCGACTGCGGATCGGCCGAGGGCCGCAGGATCATCACCACCCCGGAAAAGCCCGCCACCACCGTGGCCAGCAGCGCCAGCTGGCCGAGCAGCATGCGGCCCTCGCTCTCCCGCCCGCCGCCCAGGTAGGCCACGAAGCCGGCGCCGACCAGGAACAGCGCCACCCAGACGCTGCTGAGGTAGTTGAGGGTCATCGCCCCGGCCAGCGGCACGGCGGCCATGCAGTAGAACCAGGTGCCCATGGAGAAGCCGCCGACCAGGCTGCGCGACGCATGCAGCTTGCCGTGGCGGGTCTTCAGGCTCACGCCCTGGGCGCGGGCCAGCAGGCCGATGACCACCATGCTGATGATGCCTCGCCAGAACACCAGCTCGGCACTGGTGAAGGCCAGCGAGCCCTTCTTGACACACACGCCCATGACGGCGAACAGCAACGACGAGACGATCATCCACATGGGGCGATTGTCCACGCCGCGCGGGCTGGCGGCCCGCCGGGCGATCAGGTGGGGTTGATGCTGTGCTGGGCCACGAATATCTCCACCAGCATCAGCACATAGGTGGCGATCAGCGTGAGCATCGCGACGATGAAGAGCAGGGCCACCGGACGGTCGAAGTCGATCTCGAGTTCGTTGGCCATGAAGAGCGAGCCGATCAGCAGGCAGACCACGATGGCGCAGGAGGCGCCGGCCGTCATGGCCGCGTTGATGATGCGGGCGCGGCGGTTGAGGGTGTCGAGCTCGGTGTCGATGTCCTGGCGCTTGGCTTCGTCGGACTTGCTGTCGGCGTCGGCCGTCTCGCGGTCCTCCCGGCGCTTGTGGGTGCGGTCGTTGATGCGCGCCAGCCGGTTGCTGAGGATGGTGAGCGTGCCGCCGATGGCCGCCAGCATGAAGGCGGGGCCGACGGCCAGCTGGATGACGTGGGAGGTGTCGGCGTGGATCGAGAGCATGGCCGGATTCTAGGAGCCGGCCATGCGGCGCCTGCTACTGCCGGCTTCGGCGGCGCAGCAGCCAGAAACCCAGGACCAGCAGCACCAGCACGCCGACGCCCATGCCGAAACGCGCCAGCGTGATCAGCGGCGAGCGCGGGCCGCCGGCGCGCACCGTCTGCACATCCGCTGCGCTGACCTTCTTCAGGCCGCCGTTGCCATGCTCCTGCAGGATGTAGTTGGCCAGGTGGGCCACGTCGCCGTTGCTGAGCTTGGTCACCGCATTGACCTGGCTGCCGAAGGGCGGCATGAAGACATGGCCTTCGGCCGTCTCGCGGTCCACGCCGTAGAGGATGGTGGCGATCAGGTTCGTAGCGTTGGCGCCGGCCGTGGCCGAGTTGTGGAACAGGCTCGGGTAGTAGCCGTCGCGTGTGCCCTGGGCGTTGTAGCCGTGGCAGGAGGCGCAGTTGGCCGAGAACAGCTGGGCGCCGACCGACTTGCTCTTCATGCCGGCTGCGTAGTTGTCACCCCGCAAGCCACTCAGCCCGTTGCCGGCCTGGCCCTGCTCGAAGCGGCTCTTGCCGCCCTGGGCGTCGGCCGCGTTGGCGACCGGCGGCAGCTGCAGGATGTAGGCCGCCATGGCGTGCAGGTCGGCGTCCGTCATGTGGCTGAAGCTGTTGGTGATGGCTTCGGCCATGCTGCCGGCGGCCTGCGCCTTGCCTTCGAGGCGGCCGGTCTTGAGGTAGGCGACCAGTTCGTCCCGGCTCCAGCTGCCGATGCCGCTGACCTTGTCCGGGGTGATGTTGGGCGCGTACCAGGCGCCGACCAGGGCGCCGGCCATCTTCTGCCCGCCCTGCTCCTGCATCAGGAAGCCGCGCGGGGTGTGGCAGGTGCTGCAGTGGGCGGCGCCCTCGACCAGGTAGCGGCCGCGGTTGAGGTCGATCGAGAATTCGGGCGCGTCCTTCTGCGGCTCGCTCTGCAGGAAGAGCGCGTTCCAGGCCTTCATCGAGGCGCGGATGTTCATCGGGAACGGCAGGCTGGTCGGCTCGGTGGGTTTGTCCACCGCCGCCACGCCCTGCATGAAGTAGGCGTAGAGCGCCTTCACGTCCTCGTCGTGCAGGTTGGCGTAGGCCGTGTAGGGCATCGCCGGGTAGAGGTTGGCGCCGTCGGCACGCACGCCCTTGCGCAGGGCGTCGGCGAACTGCTGCTCGGTATAGGCGCCGATGCCGAACTGCTTCGACGGCGTGATGTTGGTGGCGACGATCTTGCCGACCGGCGAGTCGATCACCAGGCCGCCGGCCATGGGCTGGCCATGGTGGGCGGTGTGGCAGGCGATGCAGTCCGAGGCGGTGGCCAGGTACTTGCCGCGCTTGACCAGCTCGTCGGGAAAGGTGGTCTGGGCGAATGCGGGTGCCAGGGCCATCAGGCCCAGCGCAGCGCCGAGCAGGCGGGTCTTGAGTCGGAAGCCCATGTTCAAGCCCCCTTCATCTGCCGCTGCAGCGCATCGGCCGCACGGAAGGCCAGTGCCGTCATGGTGATGGTGCTGTTGCCGCAGGCGGTGCTGGGCATGGCGCCGCCTCCGGGCAGGTAGAGGTTCTCGTGGTCGTGGGTGCGGCAGTCGGCATCGACCACCGAATCGGCCCGGTCGGCGCCCATGATGGTGCCGCCCATGATGTGTTTGCTCTGGTTGAACTTGGGGCTGATCTTGTAGCTCTTCGCACCCATGGCCGCGGCGATCTTCTTGCCCAGCGGCACCGAGTATTCCTCGGCCGAGCGGCGCACATAGTCGCCCACGTCGTAGTGGATGTGCGGCCGGGGCAGGCCCAGCCAGTCCTTCTTGTCGGACAGGGTCAGGCGGTTGTTCGCATCCGGCAGGATCTCGTGGGCCAGCACCACGTCGGCGCTGCAGGCGGTCATGCGGCGGATCTCCTCGTCCAGCGCCTTGCCGACCAGGCCCTTCTTCAGCGCCTCGAAGACGACGAAGCGGGTGCGGCCGAAGTTGTTGTAGCGGAAGTAGGCGCCGGCATGGCGGGAGCGGAAATCGCCCTGCGAGGTTTCCATGATGCCGCTGTTGACCACCGGGCCGACGCCGGACCAGAAGGGCTCGTCCAGCTCCATGGTCATGGTGAGCTGGGGGTGGTCCATCATGTTGCGGCCGACCTGGTCGGAGCCGTTGGCAATGCCGCGCGGGTTGCGCTCGTCGGCGGACATCAGCAGCAGCTTGGGTGTCTCCAGCCCGTTGCAGGCGATGACGAACTGCTTGCCGCCCACGCGGTGGCTCTTCTTGTTCGGATCGAAGTAATGCACCGCCTCGATGCGGTTGCCGGCGCCCGATTCCACGCGGTAGACCACCGCGTCATAGACGATGCGTGCGCCCTTGGCTTCGAGCCGGCGCAGCGCGGTGGCGCCGTCGTACTTGGCGCCGATCGGGCAGACCGGCACGCAGTTGTTGTTGGCGCAGCAGGCCGGCCGGTCGTCGTAGGGCATGCCGCTGTTGCGGGCCTGGGCGACGGGGAAGTTGTGCAGGCCGAGCGAGGCCACGGCCTCGGTGAATCGCGTCTCGCCCGGGCTGAAGGGCAGCGCCGGCATGGGATAGGGCTGCGAGCGGGCGCCGGTCTGCGGCCATTGTTGGGCGCGGTCCGAAGGGCCGCAGATGCCCAGCTTGTGCTCGACGCGGGTGTAGTAGGGCTCCAGCGTGTCGTAGTCGAACAGCCAGTCGCGGCCCACGCCGTAGAGCGACTTCAGGCGCATGTCCTCGGGCGTCAGCCGCCAGCTGGTGCCGGCCCAGTGCCAGGTTGAGCCGCCGGCGTAGCGGATATAGGACTGGTCGTAGGAGTCCGGGCCGCTCAGCTGGAGGTAGGCGTCCTCGGGCTTCTTGGTCGGCATCGGATGCGGCGCCCAGGGGCGCGGCGGGTAGCAGGAAGAGGCGCTGCCCTTCATCGACAGCGGCAGGTTGCGGAAGTTCTCCACGACCTCGGCGCGTTCCACGCGCGGGCCGGCTTCCAGCATCAGCACGGGGATGCCGGCATCGAGCAGCTGCTCGGCGATCACCAGGCCGACGACACCCGTGCCGACGATCACCACGTCGGCGCTTTGTTTCTTTTGACTCATGGGGGAAAGACTGTTGTGGCGCCGCTCAGAAGACGGGCATGGGCACGAGCGGGATCGTGACCTGGCTCCACCGGTCGGGGCCGGAGATGCCGTAGGAGGGAATCGTGACCACGTCGATGGTGGTCTGGAAGGCCAGCGCCTCCTCGAAGGCGAAGACTGTGGCGTCCGGTTTGGCCGAGGAGGCGCCGGTGTACCAGGCGAAGATGATCCAGTGGGCCAGATCCTCCGCGGGGCCGGCGGGGATGTCGCCGAAGAAGTCCTCGACCACCTTGGCCTGCTTCTTCTCGGCGATGGCGATCAGCGCCCTCACTTGCTCGGCGCCGTCGGCATGCTGTTTGACGAGAAAAGCCTGGATGCGCTCGCCCACGCCCGCCACCAGACGGTGGTTGATCAGCAGCTGCGAGAGGTGCAGGAACTCCGCCAGGTCCTGCGCCTGCCGGCCCTGCCCGGCCGCCGCGGCGATCGACCGCAGCGGCGATGCCAGGACCACGGCACCGCCGACGATGACACCGCCGATCAGCATCTCGCGCCGGGACAGCGCGGATGCCTTGTTTGCTTCACTCACGAATACCTCGTCTTTTGCGCACACCGCCGCCGGCCGCTGCGATTGCGGCCGGTCGTTTTCATCGGGTTAACCCTAAATTGTATCGGTGTGCGGAATAACCTTAGCCCTCGGTCATTACGTATGGCTCTGCAAGACCTTCATAAGCCCTTACAAATCTGCAGCATTAAGTTACATTTGAAGGCGTCTTCGGTACCGGTGCCGCCATGCCGCCTGAATCGATCCTGCTCGACCAGATCTACGCCGCCGCGCTGGGCGACGCGGACTGGTCGACCGTGCTGGCCGGCCTGCGTGAACGCACCGGCAGCCGGTTCGCGGTGCTGATGTCGCTCGATGCGGCCACGCTGGCGACCTCGGTGCATGCCGTCGCCACCGACGACCAGGCCAATCTGCACAGCATGGTCGGTGCCTATACAGGCGAATTCCACCGCAGCGATCCCACACCCGCGCTGGTGGCGCAATGGGGCCGGGGCCGCTGGTTCCTCGACCACGAAGTGCTGACCCGGCGCACGCCGCGGCACAGCGCCTACTACGAGGACTTCCTCAAGCCGCATGGCAGCGACAACTGGGCCGGCCTGTTCCTGGAGCGTTGCGCGGCGCAAAACACCTTCCTCAGCTTCGTCGGCTGCGAGGACCGGCCGCTGGACCCGGCGGCGCAGCGCGGCATCGACGTCCTGTCCGGCCACATGGCGCGCGCCCTGGCGCTGGGCCGCCGGCTGGGCGCGCTGCAGCTGCAGTCGGCCCTCTCCACCCGCCTGCTGGATGCCCTCGACGGCGCGCTCTTCCTGCTCGACGAGTCCGGCCGGCTGCTGCTCGACAACGCCGCCGGCCGGGCCATGGCCGCGCAGCTCGGCCCCGCCCTGTGTTTTGCCGGCGGCATGCTGCGCATCGCCACGCCCGGCTGGAACCGGGCGGCCTGGGATGCCGCACGCGCCAGCGGCGTGCTGCGGCTGCCGCGCCGGGACGGCCGACCGCTGCACCTGTTCCTCACCCCGGTGCCGGCGCATGCCCAGCTGGCGCAGCCCTGGCAACGGCCGCTGGTGCTGCTGTCGGCGGCGAGCGAAACGGCGCCCGAGCTGCGACTGCAGCGTCTGCGCGCCATCCACGGCCTGACCGAGGCGGAGGCGCAGCTGGCCCTGCAGCTGCATGTCGACGGCCTGGGGCCCGAGGAATGCGCGCTGCTGCGCGGCGTGAGCCTGAACACCGTGCGCACCCAGATCAAGTCCATCCACCTGAAGCTGGGCGTGAAACGCCTCTCGGCGGCGGCGCGGCACATTCTTTCGCTTTGACGATGCGGCTGCCGGGGCTCAACCCCGCGCCAGGCTGCCCAGCCGGCTGATCACCAGATCGTGCAGGGTCTGCGCCGCCACCGACAGGCTGCCCTCGCGCCGCCGCACCAGGTAGACCGCCCGCGTGTGCGCCAACGCCAACGGCCGCGCCACCAGGCCGGGACGGCGGAACTGGTAGAGCGTGAGTTCCGGCACGATGCTGATGCCCAGCCCCGCCTCCACCAGGCCGGTGACGGTGGCGAGCTGCTCCACTTCCAGCACTGTCTTCATCGTCAGCGGATGCAGGGCGGCTTCCAGGGCCTGGCGGACGCTGCTGTTGCGGGTCATGTGCACGAAGGGGTGTTCGGCGATGCGCCGCAGGCTGGGGCGGCGGCCGCCGGCCAGGGGATGGTCGGCGCGGCAGACCAGGTGGAAACGGTCGGCATGCAGCGGATGGAGGTGCAGGCCCATGGCCTCGGCGCCGCGCGCGTCGGCCGAGGCCAGGGCGAAGTCGGCCTGGCCGCCGCGCACCAGGTCCAGGCAGGCATCGGACAGGCGGTCGCTCAGCTCCAGCTCCACGCCGGGCCAGCGCTGGTGGAACTCGGCCAGCACCGGC
Source organism: Xylophilus rhododendri (assembly GCF_009906855.1). Lineage (NCBI taxonomy): Bacteria > Pseudomonadati > Pseudomonadota > Betaproteobacteria > Burkholderiales > Xylophilus > Xylophilus rhododendri. The sequence continues at coordinate 5,754,837 of NZ_CP047650.1, read as the reverse complement.
GGCAGCCAGCCGGCCGCCAGCGAGGGCAGCGCGGCCATGTGCACCCGGCCGCGCCGGCGCTCGACCTGGTCGTCCAGGTCCTGCAGCGCATCGGCCACATCGGCCAGCAGGCGGCGCGCCGAAGGCTCGAAGAGCCGGCCTTCCGGCGTGAGCTGCACGCTGCGGGTGTTACGGTCGAACAGGCGGGTGTTCAGCGATGTCTCCAGCGCCCGGATCAGCGCGCTGAAGGCCGGCTGCGACAGGTGGCAGGCCTCGGCCGCGCGGGTGAAATGCCGGCGGTCGGCCAGGGCCAGGAAGGCGCGCAGCTGGCGGGTGGAGAGATCGGGCTGGGCCTTGTGCATTGATCTGCCTCTTCGATGAATTCATCCGGAATTTCGATTTTACGGATGACAGATCCCATGCCTAAATTCGGCTTCGAACTTCCAGCCCAAAACGAGACCGACCATGTCCCCTGCCCCACGGCCCGCGCTGCTGATCGGCTGCGCCGCCGGCTTCTCGGGCGACCGCACCGATGCCGCCGGCCCGGTGGTCAGCACCCTGATCGCCCGCCTGGCCGCCGGCCCCGCCGGCCAGCGCGCCTTCCTGATCTTCGAAACCCTGGCCGAACGCACCCTGGCCCTGGCCCAGCTGCGCCGCCGCGTCGATCCCGAGGCCGGCTACGAACCCCTGCTCGACGCCATGCTGCGGCCGGTGCTGCGGCGCTGCCTGCAGCACGGCATCCGCATCGTGGGCAACTTCGGCGCGGCCAACCCCGAGGCCGCCGCCCGCCATGTGCTGCGGCTGGCCCGGGAGCTGGGCCTGCAAGCGCCGCGCGTGGCCGTGGTGCACGGCGACGATGCGCGGGGCACGGCCGCCATGGCCCTGCTCGAAGGCGAGATCGGCGGCCGGGTGAACACGCAGGCGGTGGTCAGCGCCAATGCCTATATAGGCGCCGAGCCGATCGCCGCGGCGCTGGACGCCGGCGCCGATGTGGTGGTGTGCGGGCGGGTGGCCGATCCCTCCCTGGCGGTGGGCCCGGCCATGTCGCATTTCGGCTGGGCCGCCAACGACTGGCAGCGCCTGGGCCGCGCCACCATGGTCGGCCATCTGCTGGAATGCGGCACGCAGGTCACCGGCGGCTATTTCGCCGACCCGGGCTACAAGGATGTGCCGGGCCTGGCCAACCTCGGCTACCCCATCGCCGAGATCGACGCCGAGGGCCGCTGCACCATCGGCAAGGCCGATGGCACCGGCGGCTATGTGACCGAGCAGACGGTGAAGGAACAGCTGCTCTACGAGGTGCACGACCCGGCGGCCTATCTCACGCCGGACGTGACGGCCGACATCTCGGACGCCACCGTGCGCCAGGTCGGCCCCGACCGGGTGGCGCTGGAAGGCGTGACCGGCCATGCCCGCACCAGCCACTACAAGGTCAATGTCTGCCACGAAGGCGGCTGGTTGGCCGAGGGCGAGATCTCCTATGCCGGCCCGCGCGCCGAGGCCCGCGCCCGGCTGGCGGCCGAGGTGCTGCGCCAGCGCCTGCCGCGGCTGCAGCTGCGCGCGGATTTGATCGGTGTGTCCAGCATCTTCGGGGACGACGGCGGCCAGCTGCTGTCCGCCCAGGCGGCGGGCGACGGGCGCGATGTGCGCCTGCGTGTGGCCGCTGCCCACGCCAACCGCGCGGAGGCCGAGAAGCTGCTGCATGAAGTCACCGCGCTCTACACCTGCGGACCGGCCGGCGGCGGCGGGGTGCGCACCACCATCACCTCGCGGCTCAACACCGTGTCCTGCCTGTTGCCGCGCGATGTGGTGCCGACCGGCTTCTCCTTCGTCACGGAGGCCGCATGACAGCGCCGCGCACCGTTCCCCTCTACCGCCTGGCCCACGGCCGCACCGGCGACAAGGGCGACCGCTCCAACATCAGCGTGATCGCCTGGCATCCCGCGCTGTGGCCGCTGCTGGTGGACCAGCTCACGCCGGAAGTGGTGGCGCAGCAGTTCGCCCACCGCCGGCCCAGCGCCGTGCAGCGTTTCCTGCTTCCCCGGCTCTGCGCGATGAATTTCGTGCTGGACGGCGTGCTCGACGGCGGCGTGAACGACGCCCTCAACCTCGACACCCACGGCAAGGCGCTGTCCTTCCTGCTGATGGAGCTGCAGGTGCAGGTGCCCGAGGCCTTGATGCCGCACCTGGCCGGGCCGCCCGGCGGCTGAAAAAAAACCGATTTCGATACGACAACACCAGGAGACAAGAACCATGAAGCACCTACCGCTCACCCCCCGCCGCACCGCCCTGGCCGCCATGGCCCTGGCCTGGCTGGGCGCCCTGCCCGCCCAGGCCCAGACTTTTCCGGACAAGCCGATCACCTTTGTCGTGCCCTTCGCCGCCGGCACCGCCACCGACCAGATCGCCCGCGCCCTGGCCAACGGCGTCACGGCAGAAAGCAAACAGGCGGTGGTGATCGACAACCGCGCCGGCGCCAGCGGCTTCATCGCCTCACAGCAGGTGGCCAAGGCGCCGGCCGACGGCTACACGGTGCTGATCACCACCAACACCACCCACGCGGCCAACGAACACCTCTACAAGAAGCTGCCCTACGACCCGGTGAAGGACTTCGCGCCCATCGCCGGCCTGGGCAAGGGCGGGCAGATCATGGTGGTCAACAACAATTTCCCGGCGAAGTCGGTGGTCGAGTTCCTGGCGCTGGCCAAGAAGGAGCCGGGCAAGTACTCCTTCGGCAGCGGCAGTTCCTCGTCCCGCATGGCGGGCGAGCTGCTGCAGCAGATGGCCGACGTGAAGCTGCTGCACGTGCCCTACAAGAGCAACACCCTGGCCGTGACCGACCTGCTGGGCGGCCAGATCAGCATGATGATCACCGACACCGCCACCGGCCTGCCCCAGGTCAAGGCCGGCAAGCTGCGGGCGCTGGGCATGTCGAGCGCGCAGCGTTCGCCGCTGGCGCCCGATGTGCCCACCATCGCCGAGGCCGGCGTGCCCGGCTACGAGATGGGCTACTGGTTCGCCGCCTATGCGCCGGCCAAGACCCCGCCGGCCGTCGTGCGCCGCCTCAACGAGCTGCTGGTGCATGCGGCCAGGAGCGAGGCCGCGCGCACCGCCTTCTACGAGCCGACCGGCACCGAGGTGTTCACCACCACGCCCGAGGAACTGGCGAAGTTCCAGGCCGGCGAATCGCAAAAATGGGGCCGGATTGTGAAGGCTGCCGGCATCGAGGCCGAGTGATGCGGGCCTAACGCCCACGCGGCGTAGGGGCGGGCCGCGGCGGCCCGCAGGCATCCGGCGGCGCGGCTAGCATCCGGCCGCTCCACAGAACCGCAACCGGAAAAAACCGCCATGTCCCTCTCGATGTACGACGCGTCCTCCACCGTCTTCCGCCACTCCCTCGGCCAGCTGGCCCATGTGCTGGAAAAGGCCGCGGCCGACGCCAGCGCGCGCAAGATCGCACCGGCGGTGCTGGTCCAGGCCCGCCTGGCGCCGGACATGCTGCCGCTGTCCGGACAGGTGCAGATCGCCTGCGATACCGCCAAGCTCGCCGTGTCCCGCCTGTCGGGCCAGAAGGCGCCCGCCTTCGAGGACACGGAGACCGATTTCGAGCAGCTCGCCGAACGCATCCGCAAGACCCTGGACTTCATCGCCAGCGTGCCCGCCGAGGCCTTCGCCGGCAGCGAGGACATCGCCGTCACCGTGGGCAGCGGCGAGCGCGCCCGGTCCTTCACCGGCCAGCCCTATCTGCTGCATTTCGCGCTGCCGAACTTCTTCTTCCACGTGACGACCGCCTACGCCATCCTGCGGCACAACGGCGTGCCGGTCGGCAAGAGCGACTATCTCGGCAAGCCCTGAGGCTTCCTATTTCGGCTCGGGGATCGTCTCGATGCGCCCGAGCAGGAACACGAAGGACAGGATCCCGACCACCAGGATCACGCCCGCCAGCAGGAAGGCATTACCGAAGGAGCCGGTGGCGCCCACGATGAAGCCGGTGGCGATCGGCGCCGCTGCGCCCATCAGGTTGTTGCCGAAGTTCATCAGCCCGCCGACGGTGCCCACGCCGCCGCGCGGTGCGATCAGCGAGGGCAGCGACCAGCCCACCGGCGCGGCGGCGGCCAGGCCGCCCAGCGCGATCGAGATCCAGACGATGGCCCAGACCGGGTCGGTGGTCTGCGTGGCGCCGAACACCGCCAGGCCCAGCACCATGCCGGAGACCAGCACCGTCTTGCGCACGCGGGACTCCTCGTGGCCATTGGCGATCAGCTTGTCGATCAGCCAGCCGCCCACCACCAGATCGGAGATCGTGGCCACCATCCAGGGAATCGCGGCGAAGCCGGCCGACTTGATGATGCTCATGTGCATGGTCTGCACCAGGTAGCCCGGCAGCCAGGTCAGGAACAGGTAGAAGCTGTAGCCGTAGGCGGCGAAGCCGATGGTCAGGCCCCAGACCTTGCGCTGCGTCAGCAGGTAGCCCAGCATGCCGCTGGCGCTGACCGGGGGCACGCCCTCGGGCTGCGCGCCGCCTTCGACGATGTAGCGGCGCTCCAGCGGCGAGAGTTTGGTGTCTGCGCTCGGGTCGCGGTAGATGACCAAAAAGGCCAGGAAGTAGATGAAGCTCAGCACCGCCGTCATCACGAAGCCCCAGCGCCAGCCCAGGCCCACCACCACGAAGGCCACCAGCGGCACGCCGATCACGTTGGAGAACTTGGCCGCCGCGTCGAACAGCGCCGTGGCGAAGGCACGCTCGCCGCGCGGGAACCAGTAGCCGGTGGCCTTGGAGCCCACCATGAAGCCCGGCGCTTCGGCCACGCCCAGCAGCATGCGCGCCGCGAAGATGCCGCCCCAGCCGCCGGCCAGCGCCGTGATGGTGGAGGCCAGGCCCCAGCAGAAGGCGCCCCAGCGGCCCACCCGGGTGGGGCCGAAACGGTCGAGCAGCATGCCGGCCGGCACCTGCAGCAGCGCATACGACCAGAAGAAGGCCGAGAGGAAGAAGCCGACCTGTTCGGGCGACAGATGCAGTTCCGCGCTGATCTGCGGCGCGGCCACCGACAGGCTCAGCCGGTCGAGGTAATTGACCAGCACGCCGAGGCCGAGCAGGCCGCCGATGCGCCAGCGGCGCGAGGGTACTTTCTGGCCATCGAGGATTGCCATGGGGTTGTCTCCGGATATGAAAAGGAAATCTGGGGGAAGACGACCATGCCTTCCCTGCTGCCGCGCCTCAGGCGCTGGCCACGGGCGCCCGGGCGCGGACCAGCCGCACCAGTTCGGCGATCGGTTCGGTCGCCGGCACGGCGATCACGCCCGCCTCGCCGCTCGGGTCCTGCAGCGTGGCGAACTGGCTGTCGACCAGGCTGCTGGAGAAAAAATGCGTGTCCTTGCGTGCCTCGACGCGGCGCAGCGCCTCCTGCGGGCTGATCTGCATGAAGACGAAACGCAGGCCCGGCACGGCGGCGCGCAGCGTGTCGCGATAGGCCTGCTTGAGGGCGGAACAGGTCAGCACCGCGCCACCGGCGTGCGAAGCCAGGGCCTGGCCCAGGGCCACCAGCCAGCCGGCGCGATCGGCGTCGGTGAGGGGTATGCCCTGGTGCATCTTCTCGATGTTGGCCGCCGGGTGAAAATCATCCCCCTCGATCAGCGGCAGGCCCAGCGCCTGCCCCAGCGCCTGGCCGAGGCTCGACTTGCCGCAACCGGACACGCCCATGACGACCCACCAGGTCGCGTTCTTGTTGGAATTTTCGAAGTTTGCTGTCATCGCTCACGGTCCGCGGAAATCGTCACGACGAGCGGGCACGATGGCATCGCCTCTATCGGATAGCGCTATCCTAATTCCCTGCATACCGTTTCTGCATACGGGTTTCCCCTGAGAACCCGTGCGCATGAGCCTGCTTTTCCTCACCGCATGACCAGCACCAAGACCCGCGGCACCGGCCGCGTCACCCTGCAGCACGTCGCCAAGCTGGCGGGCGTCAGCCCCATCACCGTGTCGCGCGCGCTGCGCGGCGAGCGGGCCGTGGCGCTCGACCTGGTGGAGCGGGTGCGCGCCGCCGCCGACACCCTGGGTTATGTGCCCGATCCGGCCGCCCGCGCCCTGGCTTCGGCCCACAGCAACCATGTGGCGGTGCTGATCCCGCTGCTGAGCAACACCCTCTTCGTCGACCTGATCGAGAGCGTGCAGCGCACCCTGCGGCCGGAGGGCTTCCAGGCGCTGATCGGCATCACCCACTACGATCCGCGCGAAGAGGAGCAACTGCTGCGCGAGCAGCTGGCGCACCGCCCCGCCGGCCTGATCGTGACCGGCTTCGAGCGCAGCGAAACCGCCCGCCAGCTCATCGCCGCCAGCGGCCTGCCCTGCGTGCACACCATGGAGACCAGTGCCGAGCCGGGCGTGTACTGCGTCGGTTTCTCGCAGCAGGACGCCGGCCGCGACATCACGGCCCATCTGCTGGCCGGCGGCGCGCGACGCATCGCCTTCGCCGGCGCCCAGCTCGATGCCCGGGTGCTGCAGCGGGCTGAAGGCTGGCGCCAGAGCCTGCAGCAGGCGGGCCTGCACGACCCGGCGCTGGAGGTACTGGTGGACGAGCCCTCCTCGCTGGCCCTGGGCGCGCGCATGTTCGAGGCCATGATGGCCTGGCCCGAGCCGCCGGACGCGATCTTCTTCTGCAACGACGACATGGCCCAGGGCGCCCTGCTGGCCGCGCTGCGGCTGGGCGTTTCGGTGCCGGGCCGGGTGGCGGTGGCCGGCTTCAACGACCTGCCGGGCAACGAGCAGATGGTGCCTCCGCTGACCAGCCTGCGCACGCCGCGCGGGAGATCGGGCGGGTGGCGGCACAGATGCTGGTGCAGCTGATTCGTGGAAAGGCGGTGCAGGGGCATTGCGTGAGCCTGCCGTACGAGCTTTGCGCAAGGGGCAGCACGGCGGCGATGTGATCTGGCCGGTTCATTGACGCGGCCTTTCTAGTCCGCAAGAACTATTTTCGTCCCGCCAGACCGGGGCTTCATCCCACGGAAAAGGGCGTTCGTCACTTCAGCCTCGAACCCTTGTCAGTGCCCACTACAGTCCGCCGCTTTTCAACAATCGGATGGACAACAGTGGCGAATTCGAGATTTCAGGCGATGGCCTTGGCTTGGGCGGCGGCCTTGGTCGTCAGTGGGTGCGGCGGTGGCGGCGGTGGCGCGACCACCAGCCCGGCGGCGGCGACGGGTGGCGGGGGCGGCACCACCGGCGGGACCGGTAACGGCGACACGAATTCCGGTGGCGGTGCGCCCAGCACCCCGCAAGCCAGGGTCGAGTTGCAAGGCACGGTCAGCTTCGAGGCGGTTCCGACCCTGGCCGACGGAGGGCTCGATTACGCAGCCCAGACCAGAAAACCCGTTCGTATGGTGGCCATCGAAGCCGTGGACATAGGCGGAAAAATACTGGCCAGCGGCAGGACCGACGGTGCAGGGCATTACGCCCTGTCGGTGCCAAGCCCCGGCTCGGTCAAGCTGCGGGTCTTGGCCCGGATGTTCCAGGACGCAAGTGCCATGGCGGCTCCGTCCGCGGAGGTCGCGGACAACACCGAAGGCGACCAGGTCTACGCCGCGGTGCAGGAGCTTTTCCTGATCGGCTCCGGTGCGCTGAAGCACGACCTGGTCATTCCCTCGGGCTGGCTTGCGGATGGCACCACCTCGGTCGACACGGAACGCGTGGCGGCGCCCTTCGCCATTCTCGACACCATCCAGACGTCCCAGTCCAAGGTGCTCCAGGCCGCACCGGCCACCGTGTTCCCTCTGCTCACGGTGCTGTGGAGCGAGAAGAACACGCCGGCCCTCCCGGTGAATCTCGCCGCAGGAGCCATCGGCACCACGCATACCCGGATGGTCGCCGGCTTGCCCGTGATGGTGCTGCTCGGCAAGAAAGGCGTGGACACCGACGAATACGACGCTTCAGTGATCAGCCACGAATGGGCCCACTACTTCCAGCGCACGGCAAGCCGCGACGACTCGCCAGGCGGCAGTCACTTCTCCCGCGACCTGCTGGACCGCAACCTCGCCTTCAGCGAAGGCTGGGCTACGGCCTGGTCCGGGATCGCACTGGACAGCGGCCGCTACACGGACAGCCAGGGCGATTCGGCGTCCTCCAGCATCGTGATGGACCTGACGACGCCGCCTGCGGCCAACAAGGGCTGGTTCAACGAGAACTCTCTGTGGTATGTGCTGCGCAAGCTGCACGACTCCGATGGACTGGCTCCCATCGTCGATGCCTTCAAGGGGTCCTTCCGCTCGGTGGTCGCAAGCACCGGCATCCACTCGTTCCAGGCCTCGCTGGCCCAGGTGGCACCCAAGGCTGCCGCCAACCTGGCGCCGCTGCTGGAGTCCCAGTCCATCAGTTCCGCCGTGGATGACGCCTGGGCGGTACGCGAAACCAACAACGGCGGCTCCGCGTACGCACTGCCGATGTATGGGCAGTTGGCCATCGGAACGCCCTTGCAGAACCTGTGTGTCTCGAACTCGCTTGACCCCCATTCGGAGGGCAACAAGCTCGGGCAGATCCGCTACCTCAGGTTCTCGGTGACCGAGCCGCGTTTCTATCAAGTGCAGGTCACCGGACCGATCGATAGCGACCCCGACTTCTCCATCACCAACGCCAAGGGCACCGTCGTGCGTGGCGTCACGGATTCACCCGCATACCAGAGCGCCTCCGCCCAGCTGGACGCCGGTGATTACCTGATGGCCGTGCGCGACTACAGGCATTCCTCGGCCGATACCTGCTTCACCGTGAGCATCCAATGAAAAACTTTGCCAAACCCATCCTCCATGCCCGCCGTCTGCTACTGGTGTCCGCCGCTGCATCGCTGGCCCTCGCCAACCTGGCTCAGGCCAAGCCGCAGTTCCAGTCGCTGACCATCGATTACGAAACCAGCGGTATCGCCACCGTCGGCCAGCCCTATCCGGTGACCATCGTCTTTTCGCATGTCGCTTCGACACCCCCCGTGAAGGTGAGCTTCAGTGCCGACCAGGGCCTCAGGCTGGGCAATGCCGGCCCCCGGACGCTGCAGCCAGGAAAGTCCGCGATCACGGTGACGGCCATACCGTCGGCCAACGGCCTGATGTACGTCAATGTGTTCACCCGGCAAGGCACGGCGGGCACGGCCAATTCCGTCCCGGTCCAGGTCGGGCCTGCGGCACCGGTCAAGCAGACCGATGGAGCGGCCAAGTCCGGCTTCGGCAGCAGGGGCATCAAGGAGATGCCGATCCGCTGAGCGGACGCGATGCCGCAGAATCCCGCATCGGAAGGCGCTGCCCGGCGCCCACATGAGGAGACAGCAAAGATGCGGATCGCAATCGTAGGCGCCGGTGCCATCGGCGGATTGATGGGAACCCGGCTGGCCGCGGCCGGCGGCCATGAGGTCAGCGCCCTGGCGCGCGGCGCCACCCTACAGGCGCTGCGTCAGCACGGCTGGCGGCTGCAGGAGCCCGAAGGCGCGCTGCAGGCACCGGCTGCCCGGCTGTCGGACCGCACCGCCGACCTGGGCGAGCAGGACCTGATCGTCATCGCCGTGAAGGCTCCCGCCCTCGCCGAGGTGGCCGCGCAACTGGCCCCCATGATCGGCGCCCGCACCCGCATCCTGCCCGCCATGAACGGCGTGCCCTGGTGGTTCGGCCAGGGCATCGGAGGCCTGGATGGCCAGGCACTGCAAAGCGTGGACCCGGGCGGCCGCATCGCCGCCGCCCTGCCCTTTTCCCAGGTGCTCGCCTGCGTGGTGCATGCCAGCACCTCCACGCCGGAGCCGGGCCTGGCCCGCCGTTCCATGGGCAATCGCCTGATCGTGGGTGAACCCCAGGGCGGCCTCAGCGACCGTGCAGAAGCCGTCTCCCGCCTGCTGACACAGGCCGGCTTCGACGCCCCTGCGGTGCCCGATGTGCGCTACCACCTCTGGTACAAGCTCTGGGGCAACCTCACCATGAACCCGATCACCGCGATCACCGGCGCCACGGTGGACCGGGTGCTCGACGACCCCCTGGCCCGCCGCTTCTGCGCAGACGCCATGCTGGAGGCCCAGGCCGTCGGCGAGCGCATCGGCTGCGCCATCGCCGAGACGCCGCAGGACCGCCATGCCGTCACCCGCAAGCTGGGTGCCTTCAAGACCTCGATGCTGCAGGACGTGGAGGCCGGCCGTGCGATGGAACTCGACGGCATCGTGACGGCGGTGCACGAGATCGCCCTGCGCATCGGCGTGGCCACCCCCAACATCGATGCCTTGCTGGCCATGGCCCGCCTTTTCGGCCGCTCGCACGGCCTGTATCCGGCCGCTTGAGAAACCGCCGCGTGCCTAGTGCACGTGGCCCCAGTAAATCAAGGCGTCGCGGCCTTCCACTGACAGCGATACCTTGGCCCCCACCGGCAGCAGCACCTTGGTCGGCACATGGCCGAAGGGCAGCCCGGTCAGCACCGGCACATCGATCTGCGAACGCAGCCAGTCGACCACGCTCTGCAGCTTGAAGCCCTTGTCGTGCGGCGTCAGGCGGAAATCCGTGAACTGGCCCAGCACGATGGCCTTCTGCCTTCCCAGGATGCCGGCCATCAGCAGCTGGGTCAGCATGCGCTCGACCCGGTAGGGATGCTCGTTCACATCCTCCAGGAACAGCACGCCGCCCTTCACCGCCGGCAGCCAGGGCGTGCCGACCAGGCCGGCCATCACCGCCAGGTTGCCGCCCCACAGCGTGGCTTTCTGGACGTAGACATCGTCCGGCGCCTGGCTGGCCGCGCTGCGCGGCGTGGCGGGCATGCGCCAGCCGCTGCCTTCGCCATGGCCGCTGAGCAGGTCGTCGAAGCAGGCTTCCATGATGTCGTCCACCACCTCGGGCGAGCCGAAGTCGCCCAGCAGGCCGGGGCCGGCCCAGGTGGTGGCGCCGTTCTTCGCCAGCAAGGCCATCTGCAGCGCGGTGAAGTCGCTGAAGCCGACGAACTTCATGCCGTCGGCGATCGCCTTGCCGAGTCGGGCGTAGTCGATGGCGGGCAGGATGCGGGTCAGGCCGTAGCCGCCGCGGCTGATCAGGGCCAGGTCGGCGCCGCTGGCGGCAGCCCGGTGGATGGCGGCGACACGGGCCGCATCGTCGCCGGCAAAACGCTGGTGCGAGGACAGCGCGTCGGCATCCACCTCCACCTCGTGGCCCAGCGCCTGCAGGCGCTTGACGCCACGGCGGAAGGCCGCCTTGTCGCGCACCGCGCCGGCCGGCGAATAGATGTAGATGTGCTTGGGACCGTGGTCATGGCCGCAGGCGGCGTGGTCATGATCGTGGTCGTGTTCCGCGTGGTCGTGCGGCGGCTGGGAAGACGGCAAGCGGTATCGGCCGGTGGTGGCCGCCTCGGCAAAAAGGGGATGGAAGCTCTAGGAGCCTGGGCGGCAGAAGTATTCCACAGCGCGCCGCAGCCCGGCGTCGGTGGTGGTGTCCAGCCGCAGCAGGCGTGAGGGTGCCGCGACGTTCCCGCCCCAGCCGGCGGCGAAGGCGCGGGGTGCGGCGGCATGGCCCTTGTCGGGATAAGGCAGCTGCGCCCAGGCAGCGCCTTCCAGGCCTGCGTTCGTGCCGGGCACCAGCAACACACCCGCCGCGCGCGGACCGAGCGCCGCCGCCAGCGCGTAGGCCAGCGCGGTATCGTCCTCGGCGGCCACGGGCACCAGGCGTTCCAGGTCCAGTGATTCGCACCATTGGCGCAAGACCTCGACATGCCAATCGAGCCGATGGAAATCCTGGCGTTTGGGTTTGTCGCTGCGGCCGAAGCCGATCAGGTCGGGCACCAGCACGCGGGCGCCCTGCCCCGCCAGCGCGGTGGCGATGGCACGCCAGTGCAGGCTCCATTCGGCCGGGCCGTGGAGCAGCAGGAAGCCGGGGCCGGACGACTCGCGCCCCAGTTCCACCGCATGCTGCCGCAGCCCCTCCAGGGCCGGCAGATCGCTGCGGTAAGCGCCCTCCCAATCGGCCGCCGCCTCGAACGCGGCGCGCGGCGTGCGCAGCGCGTCCTCGCGCAAGGGCTCCGCGGCCCGCGCCTGCACGGCACGGCGTTCACGGAAGAAGTCCTGCAGCAAGGCGCCGCATTCGGCCGCCAGTACTCCGCCTTCGACCTGCGTGTGGTGGTTGAGCCGGGGCTCCGCGAAGAGGTCGGTCACCGACCCGGCCGCGCCGGTACGCGGATCCGCTGCGCCGAACACCACGCGGGCCAGCCGCGCATGCAGCATGGCGCCGGCGCACATGGGGCAAGGCTCCAGGGTGACGTAGAGGGTGCAGCCGTCCAGGCGGTAGTTGCCCAATGCCGCCGCGGCCGCTCGCAGCGCCACTATCTCCGCATGTGCCGTGGGGTCGGCCAGCCCGACTGGCGCATTCGCGCCGGTGGCGATGACCCGGCCGTCACGCACCAGCACCGCACCAACGGGGACCTCGCCCGCCTCACGAGCGGCCTCGGCCATGGACAGGGCCAGGCGCATCGCACATTCATCGATATGCGTCTTGGCAGAAGTGGCTTGAGCCTCAGGAACTGGGGCGTTCATGGTGGGGATTGGAAACGAAAGCCATTATGCACCGAATAAAAATAGCAAATACCAACCTCTGTGCCCGCATGGCCCGGAGGAATCAAGCATGCGCCTGCGTTTAAGTACGCTCACTAAGTATTCTTTTGCATGCGTGCACATCCCTCATCGTTGCCAAAAGGACTTCTCCATGTTGAATAAATTATGTACCGCTTGCGTGCTTGCCTTTTCATTAGGCGCAACACATGCCGCCACAACCATATTAGGCGACACGATCAACGTCGGCGGCTATTATCCCGACACCGTAACCTTGACTGACGACCTCGGGAACCATACCGTCACGCCCTCGGGCGTCGTAGTCTCTTACGGGGGCTTCATCACTTTCACCGTCGCGCCTACTTCGATCATTGTGAGTTTTTCTGAAGGCGGCATCGGGGCGGGTGTGTCGTTCGAAGGTTTCATATTTCATGACGTGACCCGTCCATTTCCCGCCAGTTATTTCCTGGACATGGCTGGCACTACGCTGACCCCTGGCACATTTGCTTTTGCCACGGTCGGTAGTGACTTCCAGCTCAATTTCGCAGGAACCCGCCTCGAGGCAGGCGACACAATCAAATTCACCCTGTCTCCCGTGCCCGAACCCGACTCCGCCGCCCTGGCATTGGCGGGTCTGGCGGTATTGGTCGGCGCAGCACGGCGCATGCGCCGCAGCCGTACCGCCTGATGCCGCCTTATTTCACCTTGCCCTGCGACACATCCATGATCAGCCGCGTGGCCAGATAAAGCCGCGGCACGATGGTATTGATCTGCACATATTCGGCGTCGTTCGAATGCGCGCCGAATCCGCTCAGCCCCATGCCCTCGATAACCGCGCCGCGTGTCTTCAATGCAGCAAACGCGGCATCGGTACCGCCGCCGGTCGCCACGTCCATCACCTTCATCGGCAGGCCGATCTCTTCGTAGACAGAGCGGCCGTGGTTGGCCAGCTTGCGGCCGGCGTCCGACGCCTCCAGCGGCGGGCGGCGCACCTCGAACTTCACGCTCACTTTGGCGTCCGGCAGCAGCTTGTTCTGAACCTTCTCTTGCAGCGCCTTTTCCAGCGCATCGAAGTCGGAAACCTTCAGCGCCCGCGCATCGGCCTGGGCCGAGGCATCACCCGGGATCACATTGCGGTTGGAGCCGGCCTTGGCCACGGTCCAGTTGAGTTTCAGGCCGCGCTCGTTCTGCGACAGGTCCTTCATCTGCAGCAGCTGGTGCGAGAGTTCGTAGAGCGCATTCACGCCGCCCTCGGGCCGCGCGCCGGCATGCGAGGTCTTGCCGACCACGTTGAGGTAGGCCGCGCCGATGCCGCTGGTGGCCAGGCGCAGGCTGCCGTCGGTGCCGCCGCCTTCGAAGGAGAACACCGCATCCTGCTCGGCGCCGAATTTGGTGATGGTGCTGCGTGCGCCGGGCGAGCTGATTTCCTCGTCGCCGTTGATCAGCACGGTCAGCGTGCCGTAGTCCTTGAAGCCGAGTTTCTGCAGCATCGCCACCGTGTGGATGATGGCCGCCACGCCCTGCTTGTCGTCGGCGATGCCCAGGCCGTAGGCCTTGTCGCCTTCCACGCGGAAGGGCTGGTCCTTCAGCATGCCCTTGAGGTAGACGGTGTCCATGTGGGCGATCAGCATGATCTTCTTGCTGCCGCTGCCCTTGAACTCGGCATGCACGACCTGGCCGACCTTATCGGGTGTGTCGTCCATGCGAAAAACGTCGCTGGGCGCGATCAGCTTCACATTGCCGCCGAGGGCCTGCAGGCGTTCGGCGATCAGGGCTGCGATCTTGGCCAGGCCTTCGGTGTCCTTGCTGCCGGATTCGATGTTCACCAGGTCACGCATGGTGTCGAGCATGCCTTGCTGCTGGGCCTGGGCAGCCTGCTGAACGGCGGCCTGGGGGGCCGCGCATGCAGCTCCGGCCGCCATACCCAACAGGATGGCAGTGGCGAGCTTGGAAAGTTGGCTGGTCGTACCTTGCATGAAAGAGTTCTCCGGAGATAGAGGCTGATGAAAGGCCGCGACGTTACCACCTTATCGGCAGGACCCGGTTGCCGCTGCCTGCCTGGAATGAATCAGCGCGAGCATTAACTTCCCAGCAAGCTAGCACTCAAGGACTAAATCAGCAATCGCAAAGAATGAAGACCAATGGCGCATTATAGATGGCATATCCAACAACTGCCGACACAGGCTTCACCGTGAAACCACACCTTAAACACCTGGCGTTTTATTTTGTCGCTTTGGGAGCCGCAACGACTCATGCCGCCGGGATTACCGGCGACATGGTTTCGATAGACAAATACTACCCGGACACCAGCACCCGCACCTTCTCCATGGGGACGCAGTCCATCGATGCGAGTGGCAGCACGTATGACTATTTCAACGACCTGACTTTTATTGTGGCCGCCGATACCATCACGGTGAACTTCCCCGTGGCCAGCAACTTCTCCAGCGCAGCTTTCAATGGATTCATCGTAACCGACCTTACGAGGAACTTCCCATTCACTTATGTGCTGGACCCTCACTCCACCTTGGCAGGATTTACCTCGGCCGATTACAGCACGGCAGGCAACCAGTTCAGCGTGAACATCGCCGGATTAAGGCCCAGGCAAGGGAATACCTTGATTTTCACAGCCTTGGCTCCAGTGCCGGAGCCAGAAACCTGCGGCATGCTGGCGGCTGGACTTTGCATCGTCGCGGCGCTGACGCGGCCCACCGCGGGCCGCGCCAGACGCCCAGTTTCAAGCGCGGCATGAGCCTTGTGGCTAGTCGGTTTTCGGACTGTGGAAGAAATCATGCATCTGCCCCAGCACCGTCGCCGGATCCTCTTCCGCCAGGTAATGCCCGCAGGGCGCCAGCACGCCGCTGATGTCCTCGGCCTGCGCCTGCCATAGCTCCAGCACGTCGAAGCAGCGGTGCACCACGCCGTTGGCGCCCCACATCACCCGCACCGGCATCTTGAGTTTGTTGCCGGCCTCGCGGTCGTCGCGGTCGTGTTCCAGGTCGATGCCGGCCGAGGCGCGGTAGTCGGCGCAGATGGCCGCTGCGGTGCCGGGGATGGCGATGCAGCGTTCGTACTCAGCCATGGCGGCGGGCGCGAAGGCGGCCAGGCCGGCATGGCGGCGGCCCATGACCTCGCGTACATAGGCGGCGGGGTCGGCCTCGATCAGGCGTTCGGGCAGCGGCGCCGGCTGGATCAGGAAGAACCAGTGCCAGTAGGCGCGGGCGAAGTCCTCGTTGGTGCCGGCATACATGTCCACCGTGGGGGCGATGTCCAGCAGCATCAGCTTCTCCACGCGTTCCGGATGGTCCAGCGCCAGGCGGTGCGCCACCCGCGCGCCGCGGTCGTGGGCGCCGAGCAGGAAGCGCTCGAAGCCCAGGTGGGCCATCAGCTGCACCATGTCGCGCGCCATGGTGCGCTTGGAATACGCCATGTTCTGCGGATCGGCCTCGGGCCGCGAGGAGTCGCCGTAGCCGCGCAGGTCGGCCACCACCACGGTGAAACGCATGGCCAGGCCCTCGGCCACCCGGTGCCACATCGCATGCGTCTGCGGATGGCCGTGCAGCAGCAGCAGGGCCGGGCCGTGGCCGCCGACCAGGGCGTGGATGGTGGCGCCCTCCACCGGGACGTCATGGGTTGAAAAGCCGTCAAACATCGATGCCTCCTTAACGTGTCGTACCAAATTTTGCGCGATTGCGCGAAGCCGCATGCAGAATGTCGCCCCAACGATGGCCAAAGCATCCCAACGCAAAATCCGGCCGACCCGGCGCGACAGCGCCACCGACTCATCCGCCACAGGCACGAGCGCCGCCCGCACCTCGGCGAGCCAGCGTGCCGAAGCCCTGGCCCTGTCGGAGATGGTCAACGAGCTGCTCGCCCAGAACACGGTTCTGCGCTACAGCAACGAGGCGGCTGAAAGCGCTTCCGAACGCTTCGAGACCCTGTTCGCCAGCGTGCCCCTGGCCTTGATGGTGGTCGATGAACACGACATGGTGGTGCAGGGCAATGCCATGGCCCACCGCCGCTTCCAGCCCAGCGAACGCGACCGGCCCCTGACCTCGCTGATGCCCTTCGTCAGCCGTGGGCATGTGGCCAAGGTGATGCAGGGCTTTCGCGAGGCCAGCCGCACCGGCATGAGCGAAACCTCCGAGGTGGTGTTCTCCATCGGCGACGACGACCTGGTCGGCGACCTGCACATTCGCCGCATCGAAACCGCGCAGGAAGACGGCGCCCCCGCCGTGCAGTACATCTGCGCGATCGTGGACCAGGGCCCGCTGCTGGCCGAACGCCGCGCGCTGCAGCAGAGCGCGATGGCGCTGCAGGAGCGCAACGAGCAGCTCTTCCTGGGCGAGCGCCGGCTCGAAGCCGTGATCAATTCGGCGCTGGACGCGATCATCTGCGTGGACCAGAACCAGCGCATCACCGTCTTCAACCCCACCGCCGCCGCGCTGTTCCAGTGCAGTGCCAGCAATGCGCTGGGCAGCCAGCTGGAGCGTTTCCTGCCCGATGCGGCGCAGGCCCTGGCCTTCGCCCAGATCTCCACCCAGGCGATGCTGGGCGAACGCACCGCGCGCACGGCCTCGGGGCGGGAGCTGTCGGTGGAGATCAGCGTCTCCTTCGAGCGCCATGCCGCCGGCGAAAGCACCACCGTCTTCGCCCGCGACCTGACCGGCCGCAAGAAGGCCGAGGCGCATCGCGCGGTGCTGGAGGCCCAGCTGCGCGAGTCGCAGAAGATGCAGGCCATGGGCACGCTGGCCGGCGGCATCGCGCACGATTTCAACAACATCCTGTCAGCCATCCTGGGCAACGTGGAACTGGCCAAGGGCGACCTGCCGTCCGGCGCGCCCGCACTGGAAAGCCTGGAGGAGATCGGCAAGGCCGGCCGGCGCGCACGCGACCTGGTGCGCCAGATCCTGACCTTCAGCCGCAACGAGCCGACGCAGCGCGCGCCGGTGTCGCTCTCGGCCGTGGTGCACGAAACCGAGCGCCTGCTGCGCGTCACCCTGCCGCCCGGCATCGAGCTGCGGCTGGACCTGGCGGCCGAGCTGCCGCCGGTGATGGCCGATGCCACCCAGGTGGAGCAGGCCCTGCTCAACCTGTGCACCAATGCCATCCATGCGATCGGCGAGCCCCGCGGCACGGTCACCGTGAAACTCGACCTCGCCCAGCCCGACCAGCGCACCTGCGAGCGCCTGGGCCTGGCGCCCGGCGCCTACGAGGCGCTGACGGTGAGCGACACCGGCAGCGGCATCGACAGCGCCACGCTGCAGCGCATCTTCGAGCCCTTCTTCACGACAAAAGAAGTCGGCAAGGGCACCGGCCTCGGACTGGCCGTGGTGCACGGCGTGATGCGCACCCACCAGGGCGCCACCGATGTGCGCAGCACCCCGGGCAAGGGCAGCACCTTCACCCTGTACTTTCCCGCCGCGATCACGGCCGAAGGCCAGCCCAGCGGCAAGGCCGAGCGCCGGCTCCCGCCCGCGCCCGCCGCCCAGGGCAATGGCCGGCACGTGATGTATGTGGACGACGACAAGGCGCTGGTCTTCCTGGTGGAGCGCCTGCTGCGCCGAAGGGGTTTCCGGGTCACCGGTTTCTCGGATCCACGCCAGGCCGAGGCGGCTTTGCGGGCCGATCCGCAGGCCTTCGACCTGCTGGTCACCGACTACAACATGCCCGGCTACAGCGGCCTGGACCTGGCGCGCGAGGCCCGGCTGATCCGTGCCGACCTGCCGGTGGCGCTGGCCTCCGGCTATGTGACGTCCGAGATCGAGAAGGCGGCTCGGCTGGAAGGCGCCCGCGCCCTGATCCACAAGCCCAACGATGTCGAGGAGCTCTGCGCCACCGTGCAGCGCCTGGTGCAGGGCGAGGAGTCTTGAGCCCGGCGGCGGTCCATGTCGACGCGCATCTGCTGGTCGTCGAGAAACCCGCCGGACTGCTGGCCGTGCCCGGCCGCGGGGAAGACAAGCAGGACTGTCTCAGCGCCCGGGTGCAGGCGCAGTGGCCCGATGCGCTGATCGTGCACCGGCTCGACATGGCCACCTCCGGCCTGATGGTGCTGGCCCGCGACGCCGCGACACAAGCCGCGCTGGGCCAGGCTTTTGCACGGCGCGAGGTCTTCAAGCGGTACGTGGCGGTGGTCGATGGCCTGCCCGCGCCCGACGCGCCGGATGCCGAAGGCTGGTGCCGCATCGAGTTGCCGCTGATCGCCGACTGGCCGCGCCGGCCGCTGCAGAAGGTGGACATGGCGGCGGGCAAACCCAGCATCACCCGCTGGCGTGTGATGCAGCGGGTGGACGAGACCAGCAGCCGCGTCGAACTCGAACCCCTCACCGGCCGCACCCACCAGCTGCGGGTGCATCTGCAGGCCATCGGCCATCCGATCCTGGGCGATGCGCTGTATGGCGGCGCCGCCGCCGGGCGTGCGGATCGGCTGCTGCTGCATGCCTGCGCGCTCGGATTCACCCACCCCGCCACCGGCGCCGCGCTGCATTTCGACAGCGCCGTGCCTTTCTGAGAATTTCGACATGACGCAAAGCACCCATCTCTTCATCCTGACCGGCGCCTCGCGCGGACTGGGCCAGGCCATGGCCCGCCAGCTGCTGTCGGCCGGCAACACCCTGCTCTGCATTTCCCGCAAGCGCGACGACAGCCTGGCCAGCGCCGCCGGACTCACCCAGTGGCAAGCCGACCTGGCCGACGGCGCGAGTGTGGCCGCCCGCCTGGCCGAGTGGATCGCCAAGCTGCAGCCGGACGCCTTCGCCAGCGCCACCCTCGTCAACAACGCAGCGCTCATGCCACCGGCCGTGCCCCTGCGCGATGCAGCGCCGGCCGATACCGTGGCCGCCCTGCGTGTGGGCCTGGAAGCGCCGATGCTCCTGAGCTCGGCCTTCCTGTCGGCGACCGCCGGCTGGACAGTGCCGCGCAAGGTCTTGAACATCTCCTCGGGATTGGGGCGGCGCCCGATGGCGTCCCAATCGGCCTACTGCTCGATCAAGGCGGGCATGGACATGTTCACCCGCTGCGCCGCCCTCGACGAAGCGCAGCGCCCCAACGGCGCCCGGCTCTGCGCCCTGGCGCCTGGCGTGATCGACACCGACATGCAACAGCAGCTGCGCGGCGGCGATCCGGCGGCCTTCCCCGACCAGGCCCGTTTCGCCGGCCTGCACGGCAGCGGCCAGCTGGTGTCGGCCGAAGACACGGCACGTGCGGTGCTGGCTTATCTGGCGCGTGCGGATTTCGGCCAGCAGCTGCTGGCCGATGTGCGCGACTGAAGCTCAGTCCCGCACCACCAGCACCGGCATGTGTGCATCGCCCAGCACCCGCTGGGTGACGCTGCCCAGCACCAGTTTCTCCAGCCCGCGGCGGCCGTGCGAGCCGATCACGATCAGGTCGGCATCGACGCTTTCGGCCGTCTCCACGATGCCGCGGTGCACCGCATGGCCCTCGACCACCAGCACCTCCACCTCGAAGCCCAGGCCGGAGGCCGCGTTGCGCGCGAGGTCCAGCGCGGCGGCGGCTTCGTTGTTGGCGGCCACCAGGTACTGCTCCTGGCCGTAGGCCATGTCGCTGCTCACGCCGGTGAAGGGATAGGGGTCGATCACCGAGACCACGGTGACCGTGCTGCCGAAGGCCCGCGCGATGGTCACCGCCCGGTGGATGGCGGCGATGGAGGTGTCCGAGCCGTCGACGGGAACGAGGATCTTCTGGAACATGGTCTTTCTCCTTTGGCTGTCTGCCTGTGATGCGGAACGGGTCATGGCCCGGCCCTGTTATGCCCCGCCGCGCCAGCCCGGAGGTAAGCGTCCATGACAGCGCCTCAGACCACGCCGTCTCCCTGGAATCCGCCGGCCCGGCAGGTCAGCACCAGGGTATCGCGGTGGCCGCCGCCCTGCCCGCCCAGCGGCTGGATCGGCGTGGACTCGTGGATCATGCGCGGATCGTCCAGCAGCAGCAGCGACCAGGGCTCGGCCAGGGTGAAACGCTGGCCGTTCGGGCCGTCGGCCTCGAACACACGGGTCTCACCGCCCTTGATGCCTTCGCGCTCCACCAGGAACACGGCCACCAGGTCCACGCCGTCGCGGTGCGCGCCTTCGGGCGTGGGCCGGCCGATGCCGTCGGTGGTGTCGATGCGGAACTGGTGCGCCTCGATGTACCAGGGCTGCGGCCCGCGCAGAGCGGTGGCCGCATCGGCCAGGGCGCGCAGCAGGCCCTTCCAGGCCGGATCGGCCACGGTGCGGTCGAGCATGGGCGCGAACCAGCGCTGCATGCCGCCGTGCAGGGCGTTGTACTGCACCGGCTGCCAGTGCGGGCGGTGCGGCGTCTGCTCGATGCGCTGCCCGTCGACGACGAAGCATGCATGGCGGCGGCGCCGGTAGTTGCCGCCGTCCTTCAGGTACTCGTCCGGCGGCAGGCCGTTCCAGTCGGGGCGCAGGGCGTTCAGCGCAGCCGCCTCGGTGCCGGCCCAGCGGCACACATCGGCCGGCTGCAGGGCGGCGAAACCGCGTTCCTTGATTTGGGAATCC
Organism: Xylophilus rhododendri; assembly: GCF_009906855.1. Lineage (NCBI taxonomy): Bacteria > Pseudomonadati > Pseudomonadota > Betaproteobacteria > Burkholderiales > Xylophilus > Xylophilus rhododendri. The sequence continues at coordinate 5,733,800 of NZ_CP047650.1, read as the reverse complement.
AGCCGCTCCAGCGGCGTCCAGGGAGGAGAGAAGGTGGAGGACATGCTTCTAGGTCAGGACAGAAAGCTTTCCGGCCGCAGCATCAGCAGCTCGGGCGAGAGATCGGCAATGCGATGGACGCCGAGCATACCCAGCGCCATCTCGGTCTCGCGCGCCAGCAGGCCGGCGGCATGGGCCACGCCCGCCGCCCCACCCACCGTCGCGGCGTAATTGAAGGGCCGGCCGACCAGCACGAAGTCCGCGCCCAGCGCCAGCGCCTTGAGCACATCGGTGCCGCGCCGGAAACCGCTGTCGATCAGGATGGGCATCGCATCGCCCACCGCCGCGCGCACCGCCGGCAGCACCCGCATCGGCGAGACGGCGCCGTCGAGCTGCCGGCCGCCGTGGTTGGACAGCACGATCGCATCCATGCCCTCGTCGCGCGCGGTCACCGCGTCTTGCGGATGCAGCACGCCTTTCAACACCAGCTTGCCCTTCCACTGCTCGCGGATGCGGCGCATGGCGCTCCAGTCCAGGTGCGCCCGGCCGCTGAACTCGCGCACCACGTTGCGCGCCACGATGGCGATGCGTTTGTCGTTGTCGCTGTTCTCGAAGTGCGGCAGGCCGCCGGTCAGCAGCGTGCGCGCGAAGGTGCCCAGCGCCCAGCGCGGATGGGTGACGCCGCCCCAGAGCAGGCGCCAGTCCGGCTTCAAGGGGCTGCTGAAGCCGGCGCGTTCGTAGTGCTCGGTGCTGCCGCGCACGGCCACGTCCACGGTGACCACCAAAGTACCGAAGCCGGCCCGCGCCGCGCGGTCCACCAGGGCGGCGATGCGTTCGGGCGTGGGCGGCAGATAGGCCTGGAACCAGCTATGCGGCGCGGCCTCGGCCACCTCCTCCATGCGGGTGAGCGAGGAGCCGCTCATCACCATCGGGATATTGGCGCGCGCCGCCGCCTCGGCCAGCACCCGGTCGCCGCGGTAGGCCGTCAGCGCACTCACGCCCATGGGCGCGATGCCGAAGGGCGCGGCGTATTCCCGACCCAGCAGGGTGGTCCCGATCGAACGGGCCGCCACATTGCGCAACACTCGGGGGATGAAGCGGATCTCGTCGAACACCCGGCGGTTGTCGTGCAGCGTGGCGCCGGTCTCGGCCGGGCTGACCACATAGGAAAAGATGGCGGGCGGCAGGAAACGGCGCGCCGCCTCCTCCAGGTCTTCCAGGCAGAACACGCGCCGCATGGCGCGGGGCACGGGAGAGGCGATGGGCGGGATCGGCAGGGTGTGCGGCGTGTCGGCGGTCAAGGGGAGTCTCTGTTTCTTATAGGGCGCAGCAGCATACAGCGCGGCCGCCACGAGGCCGGCCCATGCTGCGGCGCACCATATGCCATGGCATGATGTCAGCAAAATGCAAGCCCTCGTAAACCCTAATCCCCGTCAATCCCGCCCCAAGGTCCTGATCATCGGCTGCGGCTTCGGCGGCCTCGAAGCCGCCCGCGCCCTGCGCGACGCCCCGTCGACGTGACGCTGATCGACCGCGCCAACCACCACCTCTTCCAGCCCCTGCTCTACCAGGTAGCCACGGCGGGGCTGGCCGCGCCCTCCATCTCGGCGCCGATCCGCCACCTGTTCCGCCACCAGCCCAACGTCACCGTGCTGCTGGCCGAGGCGGTCGGCATCGATCCGGCCAGCCGCCAGGTGGCGCTGGCCGACGGCACCTCCCTGCCCTACGACCACCTGATCGTGGCGGCCGGCGCCGGCCACGGCTATTTCGGCCACGACGAATGGGCGCCCTATGCACCCGGCCTGAAGACGCTGGACGACGCCTTCCGCATCCGCCGCCGGGTGCTGCTGGCCTTCGAGGCGGCCGAGCGCGAGACCGACCCCGAGCGCCGCAAGGCCCTGCTGACCTTCGTCGTGATCGGCGCGGGGCCTACCGGCGTGGAGATGGCCGGCATGCTCTCCGAGATCGCCCACAAGGTGCTGCCGGGCGAGTTCCGCCACATCGACCCGAGCACCGCGCAGGTCCTGCTGGTCGAGGGCGGCCCGCGGGTGCTGGCGGCCTTCCCGCCCGAGCTGTCGCAGAAGGCCGAGGCGCAGCTGGTGCACCTGGGCGTGGATGTGCGGCTGAGCACCCGCGTCACCCACATCGACCGCGAAGGCCTGAACGTGGATGCCGGCGAGGCCGGCTCGGTGCGCATTCCCAGCCGCTGCATGATCTGGGCGGCGGGCGTCTCTGCCTCACCGCTGGCCCGCCTGCTGGGCAGCGCCACCGGCGCCAGCGTGGACCGCGCCGGCCGCATCGCCGTCGAGCCCGACCTGTCGATCCAGAACTTCCCCGAGATCTCCGCCATCGGCGACCTGGCCGCGGCACAGAGCCATGTGCCCGGCCAGCCGCCCAAGCCGGTGCCCGGCGTCTCGCCCGGCGCCAAGCAGATGGGCCGCGCCGCCGCCGCCAACATCCTGCGCCGCCTGGCCGGCAAGCCGACCGAGCCCTTCCGTTATGCCGACTACGGCAACCTGGCCACCATCGGCCGGCGCGCGGCGGTGGTCGACCTGCAGGCGCCCTGGCCGAAGAAGCCGATCCGCTTCTCCGGCACCGGCGCCTGGCTGTTCTGGCTGTTCGCGCACATCTATTTCCTGATCGGTTTCCGCAACCGGCTGGCAGTGCTGTTCGACTGGTCGACGGCGTACTTCCACTTCCAGCGGCCGGCGCGCATCGTGGCCGGTGTGCAGCATCCGGCGCCGGGGGAGCGCGGCCCCAAGCCCTGAGACAGCTGCGCTCTCCTCGACGCCCGGCCCGGATTCAGGCCGGGCGTTTGTAGTTTTTGGTGCGTCGCGAGCGGCCCTGCGACAAAGCTGGTGCATCAAGCGCCACCATTCCGGTGCACAGGGCTTGTATACCAGTGGCACGGTTTCTGCTCATCAGGCTGCATGCCCTCCGCAGCCGACATCAGCAGCCGCATCATCGAAGCCGTCATGGCCCAGAAGCTCGCCCCCGGCACCCGCCTGGGCGAGCAGCAGCTGGCCATGCTGTTCGACTGCAGCCGCACCATCGTCCGGGAAGCCCTGACCCGGCTGGCCACCCGCGGCATCGTCACCGTCAGCGCCCGGCGCGGCTGGTTCGTGGTGGAGCCCTCGCGCGACGAGGCCCGCGAGGCCTTCGAGGCGCGCCGGGTGATCGAGGTCGGCCTGATCCGCGAGATGCCGCCCATGGGCAAGGCCGCGATCAAGCAGTTGAAGAGCCACCTGCAGCGCGAGAAGGCCGCCGTGCGCGGCAGCGACGTGGGCGCGCGCAGCTTCCTGCTGGGCGACTTCCATGTCTGCCTGGCCGAATGCCTGGGCAACCACCTGCTGGCCGACACCCTGCGCGACTTCACCGCCCGCACCACGCTGATCGCCATGCTCTACCAGTCCTCGCACGATGCGGCGCAGTCCTGCGAGGACCACGTGCAGATCGTCGCCGCGCTGGAAGCCGGCGACACCGAGCGTGCCCAGGCCCTGATGGCCGCCCACATCGGCTCGGTGAAGGACGCCCTGCGCCTGCAGCCTGCCTCGGCCGACGAGGACCCGCTGAGCGGCCTGCGCGACGCACTCGCGCCGGTCGACAAGAACACCGCTTCCCCATCGCCGCCGGCCAGGTCCGACGGCAAGCCACCCTCCCCCGAAACCCCCGCTACCTATCTCGGAGCTTTGTTATGACTCTCGCCCGCCGTCCCCTCGTCCTCGGCCTGATCGCCGCCGCGTCCGCGCTGTGCGCCGCCGGTGTCCACGCCCAAGCCGCCCTGGACAACGTGATGAAGTCCAAGACGCTCAAGATCGCCATCCCCACCGACTACCCGCCCTACGGCTTCGTCGGCCCCGACATGGCGCCCCAGGGCCTGGACATCGACATGGCCCGCCTGATCGCCGCCAAGCTGGGCGTGAAGGCCGAGCTGATCCCCGTCAGCAGCGCCAACCGCATCCCCTACCTGCAGACCGGCAAGGCCGACCTGGTGATCTCCACCCTGGGCAAGAACGCCGAGCGCGAGAAGGTGCTCGACTTCAGCGCCGCCTACGCGCCCTTCTTCCAGGCCGTGTTCGCGCCCAAGAGCGTCAACGTGAAGAGCTACCAGGACCTGGCCGGCAAGACCGTGGCCGTGACCCGCGGCGCCATGGAAGACCAGGAACTCAACAAGATGATCCCGACCGGCGTGGACGTGCGCCGCTTCGAGGACAACAACGCCACCATCGCCGCCTACGTGGCCGGCCAGACCCAGGCCATCGCCACCAGCGCGCAGGTCGCCGCCAACATGATCCTGAAGAACCCCAAGATCGGCGCCGAATACAAGCTGCTGCTCAAGGACAGCCCCTGCTTCGTCGGCATGAACAAGGGCGAGGACGCGCTCAAGAACAAGGTCAACGCCATCATCGCCGACGCCAAGAAGGACGGCACGCTGGACGCCATGTCCAAGAAGTGGCTCGGCCGCACCACCGGCGAACTGCCGCTCTAAAGCCGGCCGGCCCACGCCGCCCTCCACAGGGCGGCGCCTGAGCCCCGCCATCCCGACAACAACCATCCGAGCGAGTGCTGCACGTGCGTATCCAACTCGATTTCCCCGCGGTGCTGGCCGAATGGCCGCTGCTGCTGACCGGCGTGTGCTGGACGATAGGCCTGACGGCCGTCGCCACCGTCATCGGCCTGGTGGTGGGCGTGGCCTTCGCCTGGTCGCGCGCCAGCGGGCCGGCCTGGCTCAAGCTGGTGGTGGGCAGCTATGTGGAGTTGATCCGCAACACGCCCTTCATCGTGCAGCTCTTCTTCATCTTCTTCGGCCTGCCGGCAGCCGGCGTGAAGCTGACGCCCGAGACGGCGGCGGTGATCGCCATGGTGATCAACCTCAGCGCCTACGCCACCGAGATCATCCGCTCCGGCATCGCCGCCACGCCCCCGGGCCAGATCGAGGCGGCACAGAGCCTGGCCATGGGCCGCATGCAGATCTTCACCCGGGTGGTGCTGCCGCCGGCCCTGGCCAAGGTGTGGACCGCCATGACCGGCCAGATCATCATCGTGATGCTCGGCTCGGCGGTCTGCGGCCAGATCTCGGTGCCCGAGCTGAGCTACGCCGCCAACCTGATCCAGAGCCGCAACTTCCGCTCCTTCGAAGCCTCGATCGTCGCCACGCTCGTCTACCTGGTGCTGGCCATCGTGCTGCGCCGCCTGCTGAACTGGGCCGGTCCGCGGCTGCTGTTCGGCCGCTAGGAGTCCACGTTCATGGTCGAATTCACCCTCTGGGACATCCTGCGCAACCTGCTGATCGCCGCGCAGTGGACGGTCTACCTGTCGCTGGTCGCCTTCGTCGGCGGCGGCATCGTCGGCCTGCTGCTGCTGGTGCTGCGCCTGGCGCGCGGCCCCGTCGTGCGGCGCTGCGTCGCCGGCTACGTGCAGCTCTTCCAGGGCACGCCGCTGCTGATGCAGCTGTTTTTGTCCTACTTCGGGCTGGCGCTGTTCGGCATCGACACCTCGCCCTGGGTGTCGGCCGCGCTGGCGCTCACGCTCTATAGCAGCGCCTACCTCACCGACATCTGGCGCGGCTGCGTGGAAGCCGTGCCCAAGGGCCAGTGGGAGGCCTCGGGCAGCCTGGCGCTGTCCTTCGGCGAACAGCTGCGCCATGTGATCCTGCCGCAGGCGTCCCGCCTGGCGGTGGCGCCCACCGTGGGTTTTCTGGTGCAGGTGGTCAAGGGCACTGCGCTGGCATCGGTGATCGGCTTCGTCGAGCTGACCAAGGCCGGCAGCATGATCTCCAACGCCACCTTCCGCCCCTTCGTCGTCTATGCCTGCCTGGCGCTGATGTATTTCGCGCTGTGCTTTCCCATCAGCCTGTGTGCCCGCGCCCTCGAGAGGAAACTGAACCATGCCCATCGCCGCTGAAACCGTTGCCGACGCCGCCAAGCCGCTCGCGGCGCCGGGCGCTTCCATCGTTTCCATCCACGGGCTGCGTAAGTCCTACGGCACGAACGAGGTGCTCAAGGGCATCGACCTGGAAGTGCAGCGCGGCGAGGTCATCGCCATCATCGGCAAGAGCGGCTCGGGCAAGAGCACGCTGCTGCGCTGCATCAACGGCCTGGAGCAGTTCCAGGACGGCGCCCTCACCGTGGACGGCCAGCCCCTGGTCTACGACAGCCCGCAGGCCATGCGGGCCCTGCGCCAGCGCGTGGGCATGATCTTCCAGGGCTTCAACCTGTTCCCGCACCTCACGGTCGGCCGCAACGTGATGCTGGCGCCCACGCTGGTCAAGAAGACGCCGACGGCCCAGGTCACCGCACTCGCGAAGAAGCTCCTCGACCGCGTCGGCCTGGGCGAGAAGTTCGACGCCCGGCCCGACCAGCTCTCCGGCGGCCAGCAGCAGCGCGTGGCCATCGCCCGGGCCCTCGCCATGGAGCCGGCCGTGCTGCTGTGCGACGAGATCACCTCGGCCCTCGACCCCGAACTGGTCGGCGAGGTGCTGCGGGTGGTGGAATCGCTCGCCGCCGAGGGCATGACCCTGCTGATGGTCACCCACGAAATGGCCTTCGCCCGCAAGGTGGCCGACCGGGTGATCTTCATGCACCAGGGGCGGGTGCACGAGACGGGCTCGCCGCAGTCGCTGTTCGCCGATCCGCGGACGCCGGAGTTGAGGCAGTTCCTGTCGTCCTTGCACGACTGAAACCAGACACACCAGATGTTGGGCCCAAGCCATGTAGCTGCTTAAACTTCCGTCCAGCAGGCCCGCTCAGTGCGGGCCTTGTTCGTTTTGCCTGGAGTCCCCCATGTCCCTGCGCCCCTCCCGCCTCACCCTCGCCCTGCTGGCCACGGCCCTCGCCACCTCCGCCTTCGCCCAGGCCGACAAGCCGCTGCGCATCGTCGTGCCCTTCGCCGCCGGCGGCTCGCAGGACGTGATCGCGCGTTACCTGGGCACCAAACTCACGCTGAAGCTGGGCTTTCCGGTCATCGTGGAGAACAAGGCCGGCGCGGGCGGCATCGTGGCGGCCGACACCGTCGCCAAGTCCACCGACGGCGCCACGCTGCTGATGGCCACCGGCGGCGCGATCACCGTGGCGCCGCACCTGCAGAAGCTGCCTTACGACCCCAAACGCGACCTGCAATCGGTCGCCCTGGTGGCCGACACCCCCATGACCCTGGCCGTGCGCAGCGACAGCCCCTACAAGACCCTGGCCGATGTGCTGAAGGACGCCAAGGCCAGGCCCGGCCAGCTGAGCTACGCCTCCACCGGCAACGGCTCGGTCTCGCACCTGACCGGCGCGCTGCTGGCACAGGCCGCGGGCATCGAGATCCTGCATGTGCCCTATCGCGGCGCATCGCCCGCGCTGACCGACCTGCTCGGCGGCCAGGTCAGCATGATCATCACCAGCGCGGCCTCGATCGACCCGATGGTGGAGAGCGGCAAGGCGCGGGTGCTCGGCACCTTCTCGAAGAACCGCCTGGATGAGCTGGGCCATCCGCCCACCGTCGGCGGCGCCACCGGCCTGCAGGGCATGGACGTGCCGGTCTGGGTCGGCCTGATGGGCCCGACCAAGGTGCCGCTGGAGCGCGCGGACAAGATCGTCGCCGCCCTGCTCGAAGCCTGCCGCCTGCCGGAGACCAAAGAGCAGTTCGCCCGCATCGGCGCGGTGAACACCTGCGGCGCGGCGCCCGAGATGGAGCGTGTGGTGAGCGGCGACGACGCGCGCTGGGAGAAAGTGATCCGCACCGGCGGCATCAAGGCCGAGTGACCCAGCCCCTAGCCCTTTCTGCCTAGGCGCAACACCCCCGCCTCCAGACTCACGCTCACTAGCATTCGGACTCACGCGGTCATTCGGATTGCGGGGAGTCAACATGCCAACAGACGATGGAAGATGGTCCCGGCGGGTGTCCTCTTCAACCCACGCGCAAGCGCGCGACGACGGTCTCAGGATCATGCTGAGCCTCGGCGGCGAGGAAGTCGAGATCCGCACCCGCGGCCAACACCGGCAGCCGCCCATCGCCGACTTCAGTTTTCCCAGCGACGACCACAGCCGGTCCGCGGAAGCCGCGCGTATCCCGGTTCCCCCCTTTCCCGCCGACAGCAACTGGATCGGCCTGCGCCTGGACGACCGCGGTGTCGGCCGCATCCAGTACAAGGAGTATTGGCCGCTGCCGACCGAGGAAGGAATGATGGACCAGCCGCCGCAGGGCATACGGTTCAACAACCGGCTGCCGTTGCGCAACTATCCCGAGGAAAAGCTGTGGGTGATGTTCGCCAACAATTCGCCCGATGAACTCGTCGCCATGGGCGAGCTGGTGTACGGGCACTTCAACACCGGCTTCGACGCGACCAGGCTCTTCAAGATGACCCTGCCGGGCAGGACTTTCCAGGTGGAGCACTGGAACCGCGACTGGGACCAGTCGCCTCTCCTGACCATGGTGGTCGGCTCCCTGCATTTCAATGCGCAGGTCGATTTCAACGTGCGCATCCTCAAGGCCAGGCACATGGAGAGCAGCTTGCCGCCGCTGCCGCCACTGCCTCCGGCTCCGCCCGGCCCCTACCCGCCGGACCCACCGCCTTACGCCCCCCGCATCGTGGGCGTGCAAGAGGGCGGCACGCTGGCCGGCGGGGAACGCCTGCAGGTGAGCGATGGAGATCCGGACAACCGGAGTTTCGAAGTCACCATCCACGGCACGGGTTTCCCCACCCTGAGCATCCTCCTGGAACAGGACAACACCTTCATCTTTCCCGACCTCCACATCTCCGAAGGGCAGGCCTTCTGGGTCAGGCTGCGCAGCTTCGGCCGGTCGGGCGGCCTGCCGGCCGAGCATCGGTACCACTACCGTCCCGGCCCCCATGTGCGAGCAGCCTCGTAGCCGGCGGCGCCGCGGCCTCAGTCGACGCTGATGTTGGCGGCCTTGGCGACCTCGGCCCACTTCAGGCGGTTGTCGTGCACCGTCTTTTTGAACTGGGCCGGATCCTCGATGCGGATGCTGTTGCCCTGGGCCTCGAATTTGGCGCGCAGTTCCGGGTCCTGCATGACGGCGCCGATGGCCGCATTCAATTTGGAGACGATGGCCGCATCCGTGCCCTTGGGCGCGAACACCGCGAACCAGATCGAACTGTCGAAACCCTCGGTGCCCGGCAGGCCGCTGGAGGCGATGGTGGGCACCTCCTTGATCGCCGGCACCGGCTTGATCGTCGTCACGCCCAGCAGCCGCACCTTGCCGGCCTTGTACTGGGGCAGCACCGTCTGCACCTGGTTCATGATGCAGCAGGTCTCGCCGCGCGCCACCGAGGTGATCGCTTCCGGGCCACCCTTGTAGGGCACGTGCACCATCTGCAGGCCGGTGCGGGCGTTGAACTCGGCAAACGCCATGTGGGTGCCGGCGCCGTTGCCGGTGGAGGCGTAGTTGTACTTGCCGGGGTGGGCCTTTACCTCGGCGACGAACTCCTTGAGGGTCTTCACGTCGATCACGTCTGGGTTGATCACCAGCACATTGGACACGTCCAGCACCGGGGCCACCGGCACGAAGTCGGTCTCCACGTCGAAGGGCAGCTTCTTGTAGATCGCCGCGTTGCTGCCGTGCGTGGCGGCGGTGCCGAAGGCCAGGGTGTAGCCGTCCGGTTTGGCGTGGGCCACGTACTCGCTGGCGATGTTGCCGGCGGCGCCGGACTTGTAGTCGATGATGACCTGCTGCCCGAGCTTCTTCGACAGCGGCTCCTGGATGCTGCGCGCCACCACGTCCACGCCGGAGCCGGCCGGGAATCCCATGATCAGGGTGATCGGCTTGGCGGAGGGCCATTCCTGCGCGAAGGCGGGCGTGGCCGAAGCCAGGCCGAGCACTGCGCCGAGAAGACCGAGGGCGCCGAAGCGGGTGGAACGGGCAAAGGCGGAGGTTTTTTGCATGGAGGAAGCTAGGCAAATTGGATGCCAGGCGACGGTATCACCCACATCGCCCACCCTTATCCGGCCCGCGCATGAGCTTGCTCGGAAATATTCCGAGCGGCTTCTAGGCGGAAGGCGCCTCGGGCAACACGGCTTCGCCCAGGTTCAGCATCAGCCGGTTGGCCCAGGCGAACAGGGCCACGGAATGGACCAGGTCGTGGATCTCGGTATCCGTCAGCCCTGCTTTGCGCAGCACGCGGATGTGCTCGGCCGTGACGTTCTCCGGATGCTGGCCGAGCAGGATGGAAAAGGCCACGATGGCCTTCTCGCGCTCGCTGGTGCCGGCGGTCTGCGGATCCTCGAAGACCTGGGTGATCACGTCGTTGCGCTTGGCCAGCTGCTCGAAGCGCTGCGCATGCACCGAGGTGCAGTAGACGCAGCCGTTGACCACCGACTCCACCGTTGCGCCCAGTTCCCGCTCCGCGCGCGGCATGCCGCCCGGCGCGAACATGATGGCGTTGAAGGCGATGGAGCGCTGCTTCAGGATCTCGGGCTGGTGCGCCAGCAGCAGGAAGTAGGGCGAGTTCTTGGCGACCGGGCTCATCTCCTCCAGCGCGGCGACCTGCTCGGGCGTGGCGCTGGCGAACTCCACCGTGTCGAGCCAGGGTTTCCAGCCCAGGGTCTCGTTGGTGAAGCCGTTGATGCGGATGGGGGTGTTGGCGGCGTCGCTCATGCTGCGTCTCCGGTGGCGGCGACCAGGGCCTTGAGCCCTGCGACGACGCGGATCTGGTAGGACAGGAAGGAAATCAGCTGGCCCAGCGCCACCACGGCCGGCGTGCTCAGGCCCACGGCCGTGAGTTCCTCGACGGCCTCGCGGTCGCCGTCGATCGGCTTGGTGATCAGCTTGCCGGTGAAGGCCAGGATGGTGGCCAGGCGCTCCTCGTTGTCGGGCAGCGGCAGGCCGGCGTCGACCGCGTCGATCAGGGCGGCCTTGGCGCCCTCCTCCACCAGCCGGGCGCGGTAGACGGCGGCCAGGCTGTCCGAGCGCGAGAGCCGGCTGGCATGCAGCGCCACCATCAGGCGCTCGGGCACGGAAATGTCGCGCACTTCGGGGGCGAACAGGGCTTCGTAGCTGGCCTGGGTGGCGGCCACCACCTTCTGGCGTTCGTGGCGCAGGGCGTGCACCGGATGGCCTGCGGCCAGGGGCACCACGCCGTCGATGATGTCGGGAGAAGTCATGGCTGTGTACCGGATGAGGTCGTCAGGGATGTGGGGTCGGGCTGCAGGATGTGCTCGGTGCCGGCGGGCACCCATTCGTCGCCCAGCAGTTCGGGCTCATCGTAAGCCAGCACGTTGGCGAAGTGCAGTTCGAAATCCTGCGCGTAGAACAAGCTTGCGATGCCTTGAGACAGCCGGCGCGCGCCCTCGCTGATGGCCGGGATGTCGCCCGAGACGGTGCCGTGCGACAGCGCCGCCGGGTAGCAGAAGCAGTGGATGCGGTCCAGGCCTGGGCATTCGCCGGGCGTCTTTTCCTGCAGTTCGAAGGCCGGGCCGAGGTCGGGCGAGTCGTTCAGTTCCTGGTCCTCGTCGCCCGGCGCGGGTCGGAAGCGCTGGCTCCAGGACCGCACATGGGGCGCGATGGCGGCGAACTCGGGCCGGCTGAACCAGTCGATGCGAAAGCCGGTGGCCACGATCAGGAAGTCGGCCTCGAAACGGCCCTTGGGCGTGGCGATCACCAGGGTGTCGCCGCGCATGGCCACATCCAGGATGGCGCAGCCGAAGTTGAAACGCACGTTCGCATGACTCGACACCCGCTGGGTGCTGCCGCGTGGCGGCGGCACGTTGAGTTTGTTGATGTAGTGGCGGATGCGCCATTTGTGCTCGTCGGGCAGGTCGTAGTGGCCATGCACCAGGCCGGGCGAGCCTGCGCCCTTGCCCTTGTTGACGCGCGGCAGGTCGTCGCGGCGGATCAGCAGGTCCACGCTGGCCGCGCCCATCTCCATCGCGGTGGCGGCGCTGTCCATCGAGGACGAGCCGGCGCCGACCACCACCACCCGCTTGCCGGCCAGGGCGGCGTAGTCCATGGCATCGGAGGAATGCGCCCAACGCTCGCGCGGCAGCCGGTGCACGAAGCCGGGGATGGCCGCGCCGCCCAGCCCGTCGCGGCCGGTGGCCAGCACCACCCGGCGGGCCAGCAGGCTGCTGTGTTCTTCGGGCGTACGCAGTTCCAGCCGCACCAGGCCATCGGCGCGCGGCAGGATGGCCGTGACCTCGACGTCGTTGCGCACGTCCACGCCCATGGCCTGGCGGTACCAGCGCAGGTAGTCCATCCACTGCAGGCGCGGGATCTTGTCGAGCGCGGCCCAGGCCTGCTCGCCGAACTGCGCCTCGAACCAGGCGCGGAAGGTCAGCGCCGGCAGGCCCATGGCCGGGCCGGTGAGTTCCTTGGGCGAACGCAGGGTCTCCATGCGGGCGGTGGTGGCCCAGGGGCCTTCGAAGCCGGCCGGGGCACGGTCGAGCACCACCGCGCGTATGCCCTGCTGCGCCAGGCCGACCCAGGCGGCCAGGCCGGCCTGGCCACCGCCGATGATGGCCACGTCCAGCACCGGCTCGCCTTCATGCGTGAGGGCCGGCATCCAGCGCTTGGCCGGCCAGCCGAGATAGCTCAGGTCCTGGGCCAGCCGGCTCTCCAGTGCGGCCAGGCCCTGTGCCCGGGTGTGAAAAGGGAGACTTGTCGATTCCATTGCGCCGATTCTCACCGCGGAATCAAACCAGGCATTGCATGCGGTCAAGCGCGGCGCTCATGTCCTCGATCAGGTCCTTGCAGGATTCCAGCCCGGCATGGATGCGCACCAGTGGCCCCGCATGCCGCCAGGGTTTCACCGAGCGGGTGGGCGCATCCATCGGCAGCGCCAGGCTCTCGTAGCCGCCCCAGGACAGGCCGATGCCGAACAGTTCCAGCCCGTCGAAGAAGGCACGCAGCCCCTCTCGGCCGACCGGCTGCAGCGCGATGGCGAACAGACCGCTCGCACCGGTGAAGTCGCGCCGCCAGATGGCGTGCCCCGCATCCGAAGGCAAGGCCGGATGCAGCACCTGCGCCACCATGGGATGGCGGGCCAGCGCCTCCGCCAGCATCACGCCGTTCTCCCAATGCCGGTTCAGCCGCACCGACAGGGTGCGCAGGCCGCGCAGCGCCAGGTAGAGGTCGTCCGGCCCCGCGGTCTGGCCGAAATCGTGCGCCACCTGCTGCAGCAGCGGCCAGGCCCGTTCGTTGGCGGTGGCCGCGCCGAGCAGCGCATCGGAATGGCCGACGATGTACTTGGTCGCCGCCTGCACCGAGATGTCCACGCCATGCTCGAAGGGCTTGAAGAACAGGGGGCTGGCCCAGGTGTTGTCCATCACCACGAAGGCATCGACACGGTGCGCCTCGCGGGCGATGGCCGGTATGTCCTGCACTTCGAAGGTGGCCGAGCCGGGCGATTCGACATAGACCACCCGTGTGTTCGGACGGATCAGTTCGCGGATGGCGGCGCCTGCGCCCGGGTCGAAGAACTCGGTCTCCACCCCGAAGCGGCGCAGCACGGTGGTGGCGAAGGCACGCGTCGGACCATAGACGCTGTCGGTCATCAGCACATGGTCGCCCGGCCGCAGCAGGGCCAGCAGGCTGTGGGTGCAGGCGGCCAGGCCGGAGGGGAAGACGATGGAGCGGAAGCCCCCCTCGAGGTCCGCCAGCGCCGTCTCCAGCGCCCGGGTGGTCGGCGTGCCGAAGCGGCCATAGGAGGCATAGGGGTTGCCCGGCAGCTTGCGCGACTCCCATTCGTCGAGCGACGAAGCCACGATGGTGGAGCCGCGAAAGGCCGGCGTGTTGACCATGCCGGCATGGCTGGAGGGGTCGCGGCCGCCGTGGACCAGGCGGGTTTCGCAATCGAGCAGGGATGACAGGGGCATGCCGAAAGTCTAGAAGCGCGGCCGGGGCGAAATTTGCCTGCTTTTGCCCTCATTCGCTCCAATCAAGCAAAATATTCCCACAGACCAGCCCACGACGAAAAAATCAATCCATGGACAAGACCGACAAGGCCATCCTGGCCATCCTCCAGGCAAACGCCATGGCATCGCTGCAAGAGATCAGCGAACAGGTTGCCCTGTCCAGCACGCCCTGCTGGCGCCGCATCCAGCGCCTGGAGCGTGAGGGTTTCATCCGCCAGCGCGTGGCCCTGCTCGATCCGGACAAACTCAATGTCGGTGTCACCGTCTTTGTCTCGGTGCGCACCAGCGAGCACAACGAGAAGTGGTTCAAGCGTTTCACGGCCGTGGTCGCGGCCATCCCGCAGATCGTCGAGTTCTACCGGATGAGCGGCGACGTGGACTACCTGCTGCGGGTGGTGGTGCCCGACATCAAGGGCTACGACGCGGTCTATAAACGCCTGATCCGCGAGATAGAACTCTCCGACGTCAGCTCCAGCTTTGCCATGGAACAGATCAAGTACACCACCGCCCTGCCCCTGGAATACGCCTGAAATCGGCAGGCCGCGCGCACGCCAGCCAAGGGTTTACGTCCAGGTCTTTTATAAGACTTGACGCGAAGCCCCGATTTTTGGCGACAATCCGGGGCGCTCTTCGGTGCTCCCACCCATTCATTGCCACCGCGGACCCACGGGCCCGCAAAGATCCAATCGACATGTCCACTGCCAAGATCATCTACACCCTGACCGACGAAGCCCCAGCGCTGGCCACCCACTCGCTGCTGCCCATCGTGCAGGCCTTCGCCAAGTCCGCGGGCATCGTCGTCGAGACGCGCGACATCTCGCTCGCCGGCCGCATCCTGGCCGTGTTCCCCGACTTCCTGACGGCCGAACAGAAGATCGACAACGCCCTGGCCGAACTCGGCGCCCTGGCCACCAAGCCCGAAGCCAACATCATCAAGCTGCCCAACATCAGCGCCTCGATGCCCCAGCTCAAGGCCGCGATCGCCGAGCTGCAGGCCCATGGCTACAAGGTGCCGGCCTATCCGGATGAGGCCAAGACCGACGCCGACAAGGACGTCAAGGCCCGCTACGACAAGGTCAAGGGCAGCGCCGTGAACCCGGTGCTGCGCGAAGGCAACTCCGACCGCCGCGCGCCGCTGTCGGTCAAGAACTATGCCCGCAAGCACCCGCACAAGATGGGCGCCTGGTCGGCCGACAGCAAGTCGCATGTCGCCTCCATGCAGGACGGCGACTTCTTCGGCACCGAGAAGTCCGCCCTGGTGGCTGCCGCCGGCAGCGTGAAGATCGAGCTGGCCGCCGCCGACGGCAGCAAGACCGTGCTGAAGGAAAAGACCGCGGTGAAGGCCGGCGAGATCATCGACGCCGCCGTGCTCAGCAAGGCCAAGCTGCGCAGCTTCCTCGAAGCCCAGGTGGCCGATGCCAAGGCCAAGGGCGTGCTGTTCTCCATGCACCTGAAGGCCACCATGATGAAGGTCTCCGACCCCATCATCTTCGGCCACGGCGTGTCGGTCTTCTACCAGGACGTGCTGGCCAAGAACGCCGAGCTGCTGTCCAAGGTGGGCTTCGATCCCAACAACGGCATCGGCGACCTCTACGCCAAGATCAAGTCGCTGCCGGCCGAGCACCAGGCCGCCATCGAGGCCGACATCCAGGCCGCCTACGACAAGCTGCCGGCCCTGGCGATGGTGAACTCCGACAAGGGCATCACCACCCTGCATGTGCCGAGCGACGTGATCGTCGATGCCTCCATGCCCGCCATGATCCGCGACAGCGGCAAGATGTGGAATCCGGCCGGCCAGCTGCAGGACACCAAGGCCATCATCCCCGACCGCAGCTACGCAGGCGTCTACGCCACCGTGATCGAGGACTGCAAGAAGAACGGCGCCTTCGACCCGGTCACCATGGGCACCGTGCCCAACGTGGGCCTGATGGCCCAGGCCGCCGAAGAGTACGGCTCGCACGACAAGACCTTCGAGATCGCCAAGGGCGGCACCGTCACCGTCACCGACGAATCCGGCAAGGTCCTGCTGAGCCAGGAAGTCGAGCCGGGCGACATCTGGCGCATGTGCCAGACCAAGGACGCACCGGTGCAGGACTGGGTCAAGCTCGCCGTCGACCGCGCCCGCGCATCGAACACGCCCGCCGTGTTCTGGCTGGACGAGAAGCGCGCCCACGACGCGCAGATCATCGCCAAGGTCAAGACCTACCTGAAGGACCACGACACCAGCGGCCTGGACATCCAGATCCTGGCGCCGGTGGCCGCCACGCAGCTGTCCATCGACCGCATCCGCGCCGGCAAGGACACCATCTCCGTCACCGGCAACGTGCTGCGCGACTACCTGACCGACCTGTTCCCCATCATGGAACTGGGCACCAGCGCCAAGATGCTGTCCATCGTGCCGCTGATGGCCGGCGGCGGCCTGTTCGAGACCGGCGCGGGCGGCTCGGCCCCCAAGCACGTGCAGCAGTTCGTGGAAGAAGGTTTCCTGCGCTGGGATTCGCTGGGCGAATTCATGGCCCTGGCCGCCTCGCTGGAACACCTGGGCCGCGCCAACGGCAATGCCAAGGCCCTGCTGCTGGCCAAGACCCTGGACGAAGCCACCGGCAAGTTCCTCGACACCGACAAGTCGCCCGACCGCAAGGTCGGCGGCCTAGACAACCGCGGCAGCCACTTCTACCTGGGCCTGTACTGGGCGCAGGCCCTGGCCGCGCAGACCGAAGACAAGGAACTGGCCGCGCAGTTCTCGGGCCTGGCCAAGGACTGGGGCGACAACGAGGCCAAGATCGTGGCCGAGCTGGCCGCCGCGCAGGGCAAGCCGGTGGATATCGGCGGCTACTACAGCCCGGACCTGGCCAAGGCCACCGCGGCGATGCGGCCCAGCGCCACGCTGAATGCGGCGCTGAGCTCGCACGGCTGATCCGCGTCAGCGTCGATCAGGTCGTTCCTGAAAGCCGGCGGTCCTTACGGGCCGCCGGCTTTTTTATAGGCTTGCGCGTACTGGTGTGCAGCACGGCCCACCCGCTGCCGCGCACTTGCAGAAGCGCAGCAGACCATTGGTGACATACGGCCGGCTCTTTCAAATGGTCGGCTTCGCGGCTGAATATCGACGAAGCAGGCCCAACGCCAGCACCGCAGACAGCGTGCCAGCCAGCGCCAGCGCTTCGAAACCCATTGCGTGCATCAGCCGGCCGCCAGCAAAAGAACCAATTCCGACCGCCATGTAGGTGCTGCAGCTCATGCATGCCATCGCCAGCCCGCGCGCGGTGCCGGACGCGGCCGTGACCAGGGTGGCGCTGCCGGTCTGTGCCAGGCCCTGCAGCACACCCCAGACCAGCATCACCCCCGCGAGCGCCGTCACATGCTGCAGCGCCGCCGGCAGCAGCCCGAGCAGGCCTGCCAGCAAGACCAGCACCAGCCCCAGCACACGCTCCTTGCCGAAACGATCCAGGACACGGGCATTGGAAGTGCTGAGCAGCAGCCCAAGGCGATAACAGCACACGAACCACCCGAAGAACCCGCTGCCCCCGCCCAGTCGCTGCCTCACCGCCACACCGAGGAAGGTGTAGACGCCGTAGAAGCTCAACATGTCGAAGAAATTGAGGAGCAGCAGTGCCGGCACACCCTTGCCCAAATACAGCCTGCCGGAGAGCGGCAAAAGGCTCGATGCGGCCGCCTGCGGCGGCCCGGCCGGCAGCCTGGCCACCATCACGGCCGCCACAGCGCTCAGGGCGGACGTCACGATGAACGCAGATCGCCAGCCCCAGAACTGAGCCAGCAAGCTGCCCAGCGGGACTCCCAGGATCAAAGCCAAAGACCAGCCGGCCATCACGCGCCCCATCACCCGGCCCCGCTGTTCATAAGCTGTCGTATCACCTACGTAGGCATAACACGCGGGCAGATAAATTCCCACCGCGGCGCCACAAGCCGCACGGGCCAGCAAAAGGGTCTGGAAACTCGAAGCGCAGGCGCACAGCAGGCCTGCTGCGGTAAACATGATCAATCCCGCGCGCATGGCGGTCTTGCGCGACACGCGCCATCCCAGCAAAGCGACCAGCGGCGCGACGATCGCCAGCGACAGCCCGTAAGCCGACACCACCGAGGCAGCCTGCGCCGGGGCCACACCGAAGGCTCCCGATATGTCGGCCAATACGGGCGCGACGATCAAGCCTTCAATGCCGATCGCAACCACGCCCAGCACCAGCGCGGCCACACCGCCGCCAGACTTGGTTTTTCCATCATGCATGGCGACCTTTCATCGCGTCGGAGCTTCCGAAAGCGCCCGCCTTTTTTCAAAGCAAATCCACGGCATCAGGATTCCTTCGCGCAGGATGCTCAAAACCTTCAGCCCGAAATGTTTTACGCAAAGGAGTTGGTAATACAAAGCGCCGGACCGGGCGCGGAAATAAGCTCACGACAAGCTTGCGAATTTGACGGAGCATGCACGGCCTCTTTCCAACCGACTGCAAGCTCTGAAAGCAACGGCGTCACTGCGGGGTGATGAAACAGCGTGCCGAATTCATTGCTCCTTTCATTGGCTCTGCACGCGAGAATCAGGGCCGGAATCTTCATGACGAACGTGTCGCGCACGAGCAAATCCGCATCCATGATGAATGCATTCAAATGCGGATAGGCTCCTGCGACAAGGAATGCATCCGCATTTCCCTCCTTGACTGACAGTGCGGCCAATTCGAAAGAGGAGTGTGGCAGCAATTCCCGTGCCGCGCCCCATCTGCTTGCCACGTCCATACTGCACGTGAGTCCAAGGGGGTCGTCGCAAATAGTGGCCAATCTGTTTATTGGTGGTGGCCGCGAAGATTCGGACAATTGAATATGATTTGCAGCAGAGTCGCGCATTTGGATGTCACTTGGAAAATTCGCAAGCGTTGACGCATTGGCTTGCTCGCGATGTACTCGAAGCGCCGCATAATAAACACTTACACCCAAATGTGAACATCCTCAGATCCATCAAATTTTCATTGAGCCTTCTCTAAAACAGATTTCCTAGACACAAGCTGGAGTTGGTTTTAAGTTAATTAAAGTTTGAAAAAATGTTTTACTTGTTGCCACATGCATAACAGTCATTGGCCGCGCCGACGATTTTTCAAACATCCAAGCCACTAACGCACCCAAACCATTAGCTAGTACACCCTCCCTATTTGATGAATGCCAACACCTCGACAAACTGGAGTGCGTACTCGCAACCAGCATGCTCAGGTAGAAAATGGCAAGCTATATCAAGATCATGGGCGGAACCGGCCTCGTCGAAAACGGCGCAGGCGGGTTTTTCAATTTAGGTGCCTGTCCGCTCATGATCAACATCCGCGACGACGGCTGGTCCCTGCGGTGCATGGACCCGGTCCTGTGGTCCGACTTCAGCTATGACTTCGTCGCGCCGCTTCAAAAGCCATGGACCAAGCCGCGCACCGAATCCGGCAAGCTGATCGAAGGAAAGATCAAGCTGTGGGAGGCCAATACCGATCGGCTGCAATTTCAGCAGGCGCAGGAAATCTCCATCGGCGGCTTCGGCGACACGCTGCACGGCGAAGTTCCGGGATTCGAACTGAGAAGAAACGCGGCCGTCACCATCACGCCCTACCCCAGCCAATTGCCGAAACTGGCGCTCCAGTTCGTCCTGCTGAACGAATAGCGCCAGGCCACGCAGAGCCTCAGTCGCGCACCCGGCCGCGCAGGCTCTTGGTGTCGGAACGGATGCTCTTGCCCTCCAGCCGCCGCATCCTGGAGCCATAAGTCGGCTTGGTGGCGCGACGCACCGTGGGCGCCACCGCCACGCTGTCCACGATGGCCTGCAGCCGCGCCAGCGCATCGGCCCGGTTCATCTCCTGCGTGCGGTGCTGCTGGGCCTTGAGCACCAGCACGCCTTCGCGGGTGATGCGGCTGTCGGAGCTGGCCAGCAGGCGCTGCTTCACATCGTCGGGCAGCGAACTGGCGGGAATGTCGAAGCGCAGGTGCACCGCGCTCGACACCTTGTTGACGTTCTGCCCCCCGGCCCCCTGCGCGCGGATCGCGGTGCAGACCACTTCTCTTTCATCGACCAGGACGGGCACGGTTTTCATCAGGCCAGCACTGTAGCCGCACAACGCATAGACTCGACCGGCTATATCGGCGCAGAGAGACATGACACCCATCATCACCAGCCTGCTGGATACCGACCTCTACAAGTTCACCATGTGGCAGGCCATCCTGCACCGGCATCCGCAGAACGAGGCTGAATACACCTTCAACTGCCGCAACACCACGGCCTATCCGCTGGCCGAGCTGGTGAGCGATGTGAACGAGCAGCTGGACCACCTCTGCAGCCTGCGTTTCACCGCGCCCGAGCAGGCCTATCTGCGCGGCCTGCGTTTCATGCGCGCGGACTTCATCGACTACCTGCGCATCTTCTCCTTCCAGCGCGAGTTCATCCACGCATACGCCGACGGCGAGCATCTGCGCATCGACGTGAAGGGTCCGCAGGTCCATGTGATGGGCTTCGAGATCTTCGTGCTGTCCATCGTCAACGAGCTGTACTTCCGCCGCAGCGACCAGGAGGCCGCGCTGGCCGAGGGCAGGAAACGCCTGGCCGGCAAGATCGAGCTGCTGCACGAGTTCAGCCGCGAGATGCCGCGCCGCCATCCCTTCGAGTTCTTCGATTTCGGCGTGCGCCGACGCTTCTCGCGCGCCTGGCAGCGCGAGGTGGTGGAAGTGCTGCGCGACCAGGCCCAGCCCTATTTCCGCGGCACCTCCAACGTGCAGCTGGCGATGGAACTCGACATCGTGCCCATAGGCACCATGGCCCACGAATACCTGCAGACCTACCAGGCGCTGGGCGTGCGCCTGCGCGACTTCCAGCGCGCCGCGCTCGAAGACTGGGTGCAGGAATACCGCGGCGACCTGGGCATCGCGCTGACCGACGTGATCGGCATGGATGCCTTCCTGGCGGACTTCGACCTCTACTTCGCCAAGCTCTTCGACGGCCTGCGCCACGACTCGGGCGATCCGGTGGTCTGGGGCGAGAAGGCGCTGGCCCACTACGCCAAGCTGCGGCTGGATGCCCACACCAAACGCCTGGTGTTTTCCGACGGGCTGAACCTGCCCTCGGCCCTGTCGCTGTACCGGCATTTCGGCGACCGGGTGACGCTGGGTTTCGGCATCGGCACCAACCTCACCAACGACATGGGCCTGCGCACGCTCAACATCGTGATGAAGCTGACTTCCTGCAACGGCCAGACGGTGGCCAAGCTGTCGGACTCGCCGGGCAAGACCCTGTGCGACGACCACACCTTCCTGGCTTATCTGGCCCAGGTGTTCAAGGTGGCGGCGCCGCCGGTTCCCACGGCCTGAGGCAAGCGCCGCACGTGAATGCGGGCCGTGCGCTGACAGGGCTGCGGCCACGGGTTTTTCACCATCGTCGTTTTGAAGGAAGTGGCCATGTCCCGTCTCCCCATGTTCAAGCTCGCCGGTTCCCTGGCGCTGGCCGCGCTGCTGGCCGCATGCGCCGTCGGCCCCATCGGTTCGCAGGTCGATGGCAACACCAGCCCCGCCGCGCTGCAGGCGCGCATGGGCACGCCGACGGGCGTCTACCCGCTGCCCGACGGCGGCCAGCGCCTGCAGTATTCGCAGATGCCGGCGGGCTACCAGGTGTTCGACTTCGATTTCGACCCCAGCGGCCGCCTGCTGCGGCAGGACCAGGCCCTGCGCTACGAGAACTTCAACCGCATCGCTCTCGGCCAGACGCGTCAGGAGGAGATCCTCTTCACCTACGGCCGGCCCATGCGCATCGTGCGGGTGGCGAGCTTCGACGGCCCGATCTGGGACTACCGCTTCAACGACATCAACAACCCGCGCATCATCAGCATCCACATCGACCGGGCCGGCGTGGTGCAGCGCATCGTCTATACCGACATCGACCGACGGCGGTTGTTCGGGCCGGATTGAGCGGACCGCAATTCCCGCCGATCCGCACGGCTGAAGCCGGTGCCTGAAAATCCGGGCATGAGTGCCATTCTTTCGCCATCCGTGCCTGCCGATCCCGCGCCCGCCGCCGTCGACCTGGGTCTTCGCTGGCAGCCCGGCTTCGCGGCCCTGTTGCCCGCCTTCGGCACCGCCCTGCCCGCCCAGTTCCTGCCGGAGCCCTATCTGGTCGGCGCCAGCGAGTCCGCCGCCGCCGTGCTGGGCCTGCCGTTGGAGCGGCTGCAGCAACCCGGGGTGATCGAAGCCCTGGCCGGCAGCCGCCCCATCCTCGGGAGCCAGCCGGCTGCCACGGTCTACAGCGGACACCAGTTCGGTGTTTGGGCCGGTCAGTTGGGCGACGGCCGCGCGCTGCTGCTGGGCGAAGTCGCCGCGCCGGGCGGCCCGCTCGAAGTGCAGTTCAAGGGCGCCGGCCGCACGCCGTATTCGCGCGGCGGCGATGGCCGGGCGGTGCTGCGCTCCAGCATCCGCGAATTCCTTTGCAGCGAGGCCATGGCCGCGCTCGGCATTCCCACCACACGCGCCCTGTGTGTGGTCGGTTCGCCCGCGCCGGTGCGCCGCGAGGAGATCGAGACAGCGGCCGTGGTCACCCGGCTCGCACCCAGCTTCATCCGCTTCGGCCACTTCGAACATTTCTCCAGCCGCGACGACATCGCCTCCCTGCGCGCCCTGGCCGACCACGTGATCGACCGCCACTTTCCGCAGGCCCGCGCCGGCGAGGGCTTCGACGGCAATGCCTATGCGGCGCTGCTGGCCGAGGTCACCCGCCGCACCGCCACGCTGAT
Organism: Xylophilus rhododendri; assembly: GCF_009906855.1. NCBI lineage: Bacteria > Pseudomonadati > Pseudomonadota > Betaproteobacteria > Burkholderiales > Xylophilus > Xylophilus rhododendri. Next base: position 5,711,215 of record NZ_CP047650.1, on the reverse strand, counting down.
CGCGCATTGGCAGTCGGTGGGCTTCTGCCACGGCGTGATGAACACCGACAACATGAGCATCCTGGGCCTGACCATCGACTACGGCCCCTTCCAGTTCCTCGACGGCTTCGACCCCAAGCACATCTGCAACCACAGCGACACCCAGGGCCGCTACGCCTTCGACCAGCAGCCGCAGGTCGCCTACTGGAACCTGTTCTGCCTGGGCCAGGCGCTGATGCCGCTGATCGAGGAGACGGACCTCGCCATGCGGGCCCTGGAGCCCTACAAGACGCTGTTCCCCCAGCAGTTCCTGCAGCGCATGCGCGCCAAGCTGGGCCTGGCCGACGCGCAGGACCAGGATGCCGAACTGCTCGACGCCCTGCTGCGCCTGCTGGCCGCGACCCGGGTCGACTGGACCATCTTCTGGCGCCGCCTGTCCACCCACATGGCCGGCGGCCCCATGGAGCCGGTGCGCGACCTCTTCCTGGACCGCGAAGGCTTCGACGCCTGGATGGCCCGCTACCAGGCACGCCTGGCCGATACCGATCGCAACCAGGCCGGCGCCAGGATGCTCACAATCAATCCGAAGTTCGTGCTGCGCAACCACCTGGGCGAGCTGGCCATCCGCCAGGCCCGGCAGCAGGACTTCAGCGGCGTCGCCACCTTGACGACCCTGCTCGCCGCCCCATGTGAAGAACATCCCGGCTTCGAGACCTTCGCCGACTTCCCGCCCGACTGGGCCTCCACCATCGAGATCAGCTGCTCATCATGACCGACACCACCCAAGCCACTCCGCCCCGTGACGACGCCGAATGGAAGGAGCGCCTCGCCGACAAGCAGGCCGAGCCGGGCGCCTTCCAGATCACCCGCCATGCCGCCACCGAGCGGCCCTTCACCGGCAAGTACAACGCCGTCTGGGCCGACGGCAGCTACCACTGCATCGTCTGCGGCGCCAAGCTCTTCGATTCGGGCACCAAGTTCGACGCCGGCTGCGGCTGGCCCAGCTTCTCGCAGGCCATCCCCGGCGCGGTCAAGGAAATCGTGGACCGCAGCCACGGCATGGTGCGCACCGAGACGGTGTGCGCCAACTGCAATGCCCACCTGGGCCATGTGTTCCCCGACGGCCCCGGCCCCGAAGGCCTGCGCTACTGCATGAACTCGGCCTCGCTCGACTTCACGCCCGAGGGCAAGTGAACCAAGCCGCCTCGCGAAGCGGCCTTGCGCAACGCTGCACAATAGCGGTTTCCCCCGCCGGCCGGCCCGGCCTGTCGGAGCCCTGCCCCCGCGGAACCTGCGCATGAAGCTGCTGCTCGATTTCTTTCCCATCATCCTGTTCTTCGTCGCCTTCAAGCTGGGCGGCATCTACGTCGCCACCGGCATCGCCATCGCCGCCACCGTGCTGCAGATCGGCTGGTTCCGGTTCAAGCGCGGCAAGGTCGAACCCATGCAGTGGGTGAGCCTGGTGGTGATCGTGCTGTTCGGCGGCGCCACGCTCATCGCGCACAACGAGGAGTTCATCAAGTGGAAGCCCACGGTGCTCTACTGGGTGATGGGCCTGGTGCTGGCCGGCGGGCAGCTGTTCTTCAACAAGAACTTCCTCAAGTCGCTGATGGGCGCGCAGATGCAGCTGCCCGACGCGGCATGGCGCGTGGCCAACTGGAGCTGGGTGGGCTTCTTCGCGGTGATGGGCGTGCTCAACCTCTGGGTGGCCTTCCACTTCGACACCGATACCTGGGTCAATTTCAAGCTCTTCGGCGGCATGGGGCTGATGCTGGTCTTCGTGGTCGCCCAGGGCTTGTACCTCGGCAAGCATGTGCTGCCCGAGGACCCGGCCGCCAACGATCCGCGCGCATGACGGCCATGATCCAGCCCCAGGACATCACCGCCGATGCGCTCGTCGCGCAGCTGCAGCGCTCGCTGCAGCCCACACGGCTCGAAGTCATCGACGAAAGCGCCGCGCATGCCGGCCATGTCGGCGCCAACGGCAGCGGTTTCGGCACCCATTTCCGGGTGCGTATCGCGTCGCTTGCGCTGGCCGGGCGGACCCGTGTGGCGCAGCACCGGCTTGTGTATGATGCCCTGCGTCCTTTTCTGGACGCCGGCCTTCACGCACTGGCGATCGAAGTCCTTCCGGAACCTTCCACGCCCGCCGCTGTCTGACCTGGTCTCGCCGATACTCCCGAACACGCCATCCGGCTCGCCGGATGCGACGATCGGACTACCGGGCACTTCAAGCCTTTCCCCTCTCATCTACTCCAATATCGGACATCCGAGGATTTCTATGCTGAACAACCGCAAGACTCGTACCGCGCTCGCCGCCACCTTGCTGGCCGCCTTCGCGCTGCCGGTGCTGGCGCAGAACATCGCCGTGGTCAACGGCAAGGCCGTGCCCAAGTCGCGCGCCGACGTGCTGAGCCAGCAGATCGCCAAGTCCGGCCGTCCCATCACGCCCGAAGTCGAAGGCCAGATCAAGGACGAAGTCATCGCCCGCGAGATCTTCCTGCAGGAAGCCCAGAAGCAAGGCCTGGAAGGCACCGAGGACTACAAGAACCAGATGGAGCTGGCCCGCCAGACCATCCTGATCCGCGACCTCTTCGCCAAGTGGCAGGACAAGAACCCGATCAGCGACACCGAAGCCAAGGCCGAATACGACAAGTTCGCCGCCGCCAACGGCAGCAAGGAATACAAGGCTCACCACATCCTGGTGGACAAGGAATCCGACGCCAAGGACATCATCGCCCGCCTGAAGAAGGGTGCGAAGTTCGAGGACATCGCTAAGAAGCAGTCCAAGGACACCGGCTCCGGCGCCAACGGCGGCGAGCTTGACTGGGCCAGCCCGAACAACTACGTGAAGGAATTCAGCGATGGCCTGGCCAGCCTGAAGAAGGGCCAGATCACCGAGACCCCGGTGAAGAGCCAGTTCGGCTACCACATCATCCGCCTGGACGATGTGCGCGAAGCCAAGCTGCCGCCCTTCGACCAGGTCAAGCCGCAGATCGTGCAGCAGCTGCAGCAGCAGAAGCTGGCGGCCTACCAGCAGGACCTGCGCAGCAAGGCCAAGGTCGAATAAGACTCCTGCCCGGCTCCCATCGGAAAGCGACCTTCGGGTCGCTTTTTTCATGCCTCAGCGATGCAGCGCCCAGGCGGTCGCGGCCACCAGCCCCATCAGCACCGGCTGATGCAGCATGTACCAGGGCAGACTGTGCCGCCCCAGCCAGGCCAGCGCCCTGCCCGCCGCTCCGCCCGGCGGCGGCCCTTGCAGCAGGCGCGGCCGGCGGCGTGACAGCCACTGGCCCGCCGCCAGCCCCCACCACACCATGCCCAGCCAGGGCAGCAGCGGCACATAGTCCTCGGTGATCGGCTTGACGGTGATCAGCCCCAGCACCCGCAGCGGCACGCCGTTTAAGGCGGCTTCCAGCGCGGTGCCCGGCAGCCAGGCTTCGGCCAGCCAGGGCAGCAGCAGCGCGACCGCGCCCAGCGGCCAGAGCCAGCGGCCGAGCCGGCCCGAGACACGCGCCACGATCAGCATCACCGCCAGGCCATGCAGCACGCCGAAACCGATGAAGCTCTGCGGAAAGATGGCGTAGGTGGCCAGCGTCACCAGCAGCGCGCAGCCCGCCACCTGCGCCCAGCGCCGCCAGAAACGCGGCCAGCCCTGCCCGGCCTCGGACGCCAGTGCCTGGCCCACCCCGGCACAGAACAGGAACAGGCTGACGATGGCCGCGCGCTGCCCCGTCCACGCGGGATCGGACAGCATGTGCTGATGCAGGAAGCCGAAGTAGTTGAGGTCGAAACAGAAGTGGAAAAAACTCATCCACACCACGGCAAAACCGCGCAGGGCGTCGAGACGCGCTGCGCGGTTCTGAAGGGGACGAAGGCGCTGGGCCGGGCGGAACACTGCGGGCATGCCGGCAGTGTAAGCAGCGCCGCGGCGGCGTCGCTTCAGTAGCTCTTGGGCTGGACCGAAGGCGCCGGGATTTCGCCGCCCTTGTTGGCCGCCTTCATCTTGGCGCGGCGTTCCTGGCCCGCGGCCTTGCGTTCGGCCTTGCTGGGCGATGCCGGCTTGGCGGCGCCCATGGCGTTGCCGTCACCCACGCCGCCGGGCTTGGCGGCGCTGCCCGCCGGCAGCTGGGGCGTCTTGCTGCTGCCATCGGCCGGGCCGGGAGCCGACTGGGCAAAGGCCTGGGAAGCCAGCAGGGCAGCGGCGGCGATGGCAAACGTGAACTTCTTCATGACGACGGTCCTCGAGTGAGTTGATGGAATTTTTGTAGGCGCGGGCTGAGTGCCCAAGCCATTGAAACATCTTCCGTCACACGAATCGAAAAATTGTTACGGACCGTGTAATCCAGGCCACTCAGCGCCGCTTCGCGGGCTTGGCCGACACCAGCACGCGCCAGGCGATGACACAGGAGGTCAGGCAGAGCGCCGTGCCGAGCAGCGAAAAGCCCACCACCAGCAGATGGCGCAGCCACGGCCTTGCCATGAGCGGCGCGAAATCGAAGCTGTGCAGCCCGTTGTAGAACAGCCGTTGCCAGCGGCCCGAGTCGTCCACGCGCAGCAGCAGGCGGGCCGAGGCGGGGTCGGCATAGATCGTGACGCCGTCCGGCCAGGCCAGGCGCCATACCGGCAGCGGCCGGTTGAAGCGGGCTTCGGCACTTTGCGGGTCGCGGCTGTAGTACAGGTCGTCGTAGGCGCTCAAGCGCTCGATCTGCGGAGTACGCGCCCGGGGCCGCAGCGATGACATCAAAGGCTGCAGCAGCGCATCGGGCAAGGCGCGCACGGCCTCGGCCGGGGCATTGGCATCGGCGGGCAGCAGCCAGGAATCCTCCGCATCACGCAGGCGGTACCAGGCATGGCCGCCGACCTGCAGCAGCTCCAGTTCACGCGCCGCCAGGCCATGCCCACGCGCTACGGCCAGGGCTTCGTCCGGCCGCAGCGTGGCGACGGCCGGCGCGCCGGCCCAGGCGCCCCGCTCCGCCGCCGTGGCGCCGCGCGGCGAAAACACATCGAAGGGGTTCATCGACATCAGCCCCGAGAAGATCCAGCTCAGCGTCACCACGCCCGCCGCCAGGCCGGCGATGTGGTGCCAGCGCATCCAGAACTTGCGGTAGGGAATCCAGCGCGAACGGTTCAGGAAGAGCTGCCAGACGCCCAGCGCCAGCCCGCTCGCCGCCAGGACCACGCCGGGGATGGACAGCCACACCACCGTGCGGTTCCAGGCCAGCGGGAACTGCCGCAGCACCGTCGGATAGATCCAGTGCGGCACGGCGCCCACCCAGTTCCAGAAGCGCTCGGCGCGGCGGGTGTCGCGCACCACCTCGGCGGCGCCGGCCGAGACGTACAGCTCCAGCCCGTCGTCGCCGTCGAGGGCGATCTTGAACAGGGGGCGATAGGGGTTCAAGCCCTGCGGCACGGTCCACTGGTCGCGGTCGATGGGCTCGGCGCCCACCGCATGCCGGCCGCTGAAAGCCTCGGCGACCGTCCGTGCGTGGGCGGCGTCCAGCGGCGCGACGCGGCTGGCATCGACGGCATCCACCACGGTCCACACGGCGGGCGAGCCGGCCAGCAGGCGCCACACCGGCCGGCCGTCCAGCATGCCCAGGCGCGCTTCGCTGAAACGCAGCCCGTTGCGCGAGGCCGCCTCCTGCGCTGTCATCAAGGCAGGACCGGACGCCGGCAGCTCCGGCAAGGCGGCCAGCCGCTCGGCCTGACCCAGATTGGGAAAAGGCACGAAATACAGCACCAGCCCGCTCAGGAACCACATCAGGAAGAGCAACGCCAGCGTCACCCCCAGCCACTTGTGCAACCAGACCAGCGCCGCCTTGACCGGCCCCGCCCCGCGCGCCATCAGAAGCGCGCGCGGGCCGTCAGCTGCACCGTGCGCGGAGCGCCCAGCAGCCAGCGCACATTGCCGGTGCCGGACAGCGCGTAGTCGCGGTCCGCCAGGTTGTTCACCGCCAGCGACAGCGTCAGCTGCGGCGAATATCGCCAGGCCAGCGATGCGTTCAGCACCGTGTAGGCCGGCAGCGAGGTGGTGTTGGCGTTGTTGGAATAACGCTGGCCCACGTACTGCGCGCCGAAGCCGGCCCACCATTGCGGCGTGAAGCGGTACCCGGTCCAGAGATTGGCGCTGCGCTCCGGCACATTGGTCGGCACCATGCCGTCGCGGCTGACCAAGGCCGTGCCCACCAGCTCCTGGAAGTCCTCGTAGCGCGCCCGCAGGAAAGCGGCATTGGCATCCACCGTCCAGTTGCGCAGCGGCTCGGCCGCCAGGGCCAGTTCGATGCCGGTGGAGGACTGCTTGCCGATCTGCTGCGTGACCAGCGGATTGATCGCGTCACGCGAGAGGATGTTGCGCTTCTCGATGCGGTAGACGGCGGCCGTCCACTCGCCCTGGATCGCCGGCATGGCGCCCTTCAGCCCGAACTCCAGCTGCCGGCCCCGGGTCAGGTCGTAGCTGCTGCTGCCGTTGGGCAGCGAGAGCGCGCCGCTCAGCGGATCGGTGCCGGTGCCGTATTGCCCATAGACGGAGAGGTCCTGCAGCGGCGTCCACACCGCGCCGACGCGGCCGGTGACCGGGTGGTACTTCTTGCCCAGATCGACGCCGGTGTGCAGATCCTGGTTGTCGAAATCCATCGCATCGCGGCGCAGGCCGGCGACCAGCTTCCATTGCGGCGACAGCTCGATGGAGTCTTCCGCGAAGAGCGCGGCCGTCTCCAGCGTGGAGCGGCGGCCTGGCGTGGTCGGCACCGGGCTGGTGAAGGAGCCGGCCGCGAAGTTGCTGAACGGGTCCACCGTGCTCGTGCCGCCATAGGGCGAGTTGTTGGTGTGCAGCAGTTTGGTGCGGTAGTAGTCCAGGCCGATGACGAAGCGGTTCTTCAGGCCGGCCAGCGCGCGCACATAGCCCAGGTCGATGCGGTTGCCGGTCTGCTCCTGGTCGTGCAGGATTTCCAGGTAGTCGCTGCGGTTGACCAGGGTGCCGGCGGTGTTGAAGGCGTAGCTCTCGCTGTTGCGCCAGTGGCGCTTGGAGGTGAGGTAGTAGCTCTCGTTGCGCAGCCGCAGGGAGTCGCTGATCTGCCAGTCGATCTTGGCGCGCCACATGCGATCGTTGTAGTTCACCGTGGCGTCGCCGACGTTGAAGCTGGTGCGGCGCAGGCTGTCGACCAGCGCGCCGTTGCGCAGCGGCGTGCCGTAGTAGGTGGAGTCGTCGTTGTGGCCGGCATCCAGGCTCAGGTCGATGCGCAGCGCGCTCGTGGGGCGGATGGCGAGCGCGGCCGAGATGTTCTGGCGCTCGTAGCCGTCGTCGCGCCGGTAGCCGTCCGAGTGGGCCGCGTCCACATACAGCGAATAGGCCAGCACATCGTTGATCGGCCCGCGCAGGCCGACGCCGCCCTGCACCGTGCCGTAGGAGCCGCCGGAGACAAAAGCCTCGCGCTCGGCGACGTCGAAGCGCGGCTTCTTCGTCACATAGTTCACTGCCGCCCCGATGGCGCCGTCGCCATACAGCACCGAGGCCGGGCCGCGCAGCACTTCCACCGACTCCAGCGGCCAGGTGGAGAAGGGATAGGTGATGGTGCCCGAGGCCACGATCAGCCGGGTGCCGTCCACCATCTGCGCCACCGAGTTGTGGCCGTTGAAGCCGCGCGCCACCAGGCCGGTGCCGCCGTTGCCCGGCGAGGGGTTCTGGGTGACGCCGGGCATCTGGATGGCCACGTCCTGCGCGCGGGTGAGGTTGCGCTCGGCCATGTCGGCGGCGCTGAGCGTGCTGACGCTGGCCGGCGTCTCGCGGGCGGACAGGCCCAGGCGCGAGGCGGTGCTGTTGGGCAGGTCCAGGTCCAGCGTGGCGCCGGGCTTGCCCTGGATGTCGGATATCTCCACCGTGGGCAGCGTGGCCTGGGCCATGGCCGCCGCCGGCGGCAGGGCCAGGGCGGCGCCGGCCAGGGCCAGGCGGTGCAGGGATTGGGCGGTCTTCATCGGGTCTCTCCTCGTTTTCATTCGGTCAGGTCGGTTGCGGGCGGCCCGAGTGCCATTGGCGGACGGCGCCGGCCAGGGCCGCCAGGGCCATCACGCCCCAGGCGAAGAGCTGCAGCAGGCGCTGGACGGCCGTGTTGCTGGCCGGGGCCGGATCGGGCTGGCGCACCAGGCGCATGCCGGTCACCGGCGGCGCGGCGGCGGCGGCCGGCTCGGCTGCGGGCGGTGCGGCCGGCGGCACCGGCAGGCTGGGTGCGGTCGGCGCTACGGCCGCCATGCCGAGCGCGGCCGTGCCCTGGTCGGCGGATGTGGCCTCGCGGCGCTCGGGCGATTCGGCCCATTGCCGCACCGAGGCCAGTTCGTTGGCCAGCGGCGCGTCGCGGGTGAGTTCGCGGTAGAGCTGGGCGAGCTGCTTCTGCGCGTCCTCGTCGGCCGCCCAGTAGCCCTGGCGCTGGGCCTGCACCAGGCGCTCCAGGGTCTGGGCGAAAGCCTGGGGATGGCTGCGCATCCACTCGGGGATGCCCATGTGGTGCTTGTCCTTCACCAGCACCTCGTAGAAGCTCTGCCAGTGGTCGGAGCGGATGGTGTCGCGCGCCACCGCCTGCCAGCCCCAGGCGAACTGCACGGCCTTGAGCACCTGCAGCGTGCCGGCATAGCCCTCCTGCTTCTGCGCCTCTATCCAGCCGGGGTGCAGGTAGCGGCTCTGCATTTCCAGGGCGATGCTGCGGCTGGCGGCCTCGCTGTGGACTTCGCCGCTGTCCTGCACCTGGCTCACGTACAGGTCCAGCCCTTCCTTCCGGCCGGCGCTGCGGGCGGCGGCGGAGAGGCCGCCCAGGTACTGGAAGGGATCGTCCGAACTCACCATGCCGTAGAGGTTGGAGCTGCGCGACATCACCGCCGCATCGGTATGGCGCAGGTGGGCGCCCAGCGCCTCGGCGGCGGCGCCCTGGGCCAGACCCTCGACCGGGCGGCCGTCCACATAGGGTTGGCTCATGCGCTGCAGGAACATGTCGCCCAGACGGCTGTCCTCGCGCTGCAGGCCGTCGTCCTGCACGGCTTCGGCGATGCCGGTGCCGTAGTCGCCCGCGCTGTTGCCGAAGCTGCGGGCGCGGGCCAGCAGCGCGGCCTGCTCGCGCGGCACGCCGCGCTGCAGCAGCTCGGCCTCGACCTGGCGGGTATTGCGGGCGATGGCGGTGGGTTGACCGCCCTCCTCCGTGGCCGCAGCGGCCAGCGCGACGGCCTGGTCGAGCAGCGCCATCAGTACCGGGAACTGGTCGCGGTAGGAGCCGGTGACGCTGAGCAGCACGTCCACCCGCGGGCGCTTGAGTTCAGCCGAGGGGATCAGCTGCACCTGCTGCGGACGGCCGGAGGCATCCCACACCGGGCGCACACCCAGGGCGATGAGGGCTTCGGCCTCCAGCACGCCCTGCTGGCGCAGGGTTTCGCCGGCCCAGAGGGACAGGGCCAGTCGTTCGGGCATGCGCTTGTCGTGCTCATGGCGCCAGGCCTTCAGCCAGTCGTCGAACACGCTTTGCGCGACGGCATAGGCCTGCTGAGTGGGCAGGCGAGCGGGGTCCAGGCCGGTGAGATTGCGGCCGGTGGGCAGGCTGTCGGGGTTGCGGATCGGGTCGCCGCCGTAGGCCGCGGTGAGGAAACGGCCGTCCAGGGCGGCCAGCAAGCCGGGCATCTCGCCTTCGGTGGCCAGCAGCTTGTCCAGCTCCTGCGCGCGTTTGGCCAGGGCCAGCAGGGCTGTTGTGTCGATGGGCTTCAGGGCGGCATGGTTGGGGATCACACCCGCCACCCTGGGCTCCTTGCGCAGGTCGAGCACGCTGGCTGCCTCGGCATCGCGCAGCGCCAGGTCCAGCCAGCGCGCCGGCCGGGCGGTGGGCATGCTGGCGTAGTCGATCAGGAAGGCTTCGTCGATGTCTTCGCCCAGCGCCTCGATCAGCGGTTTCCTCAGCGACTGCATGATGGTCTGGCGCCGCAGCGTGGTGTCCGGCGCCACGCCGAAGGTGGCCAGGCCCTTGGGCTGGGAGCTTTGCGCCAGCGAGTCGAGGTAGGGATGCAGGATCTCCAGGAAGCCCTCGAAGTGCTCGGCGATGCGCTCGGGTGTCCAGCCCAGGTCGCGGTGCAGCTGGTGTTCGGTGAACTGCTTGGTGAGTTCACGTTCCAGCGCCGCGCGGGTGGGGCCGGCGTCCACGGTTTCCCATTCGTGCATCAGCTCGTGCATGCGCGCCATGCGGGCGTTGAAGCCGGCCGGGGAGAACACCGGCGTCTTGTGGCTCACCAGCAGCGCCCGGCCGCGGCGCTTGGCGGTAAGCGCCTCGCCGAGGTTGTCGACGATGTAGGGGTAGACGACCGGCACATGGTCCGATGCCGCGGCCAGGGGCAGCATGGCGTCGTCGTCCATGGACAGGCCGCGCGACTTGCCCGGCGCCCATTCCTGCGTGCCGTGGGTGCCGAAGTGGATCAGCGCATCGGCCTGACCGGCCCAGAAATAGGTGGCGAGGTAGTGGTGCGACAGCGGGGTCTTGCTGCGGTGCATGAAGGGGCTCTGGCCCGATCGCAGGGTTTCCTCGCGCGGCGGCTGCGGCAGCACCGAGAGCTTGCCGACCTGCAGGCGCGGGATCACGAAGACCGGCGCGCCCTTCCACTGAAGCACATAGGGGCTGCGGCCGGGCGGGCCCCATTGGCCGGTGACCCGCTCGCGCACGGCCTGCGGCAGGGTGGCGAACCATCGTTCGTAGTCGACCAGGGGGACGGCGGCGGCGCGGTCGGCCTCCAGCAGCGCACGCAGGTCGGCGCCGGGGTAGTAGGCGCGCAGCAGGGGCTGCAGGCCGGCGATCCAGTCGGCTTCGGAAACCGCATGGGTGTCGTAACCGGCTTCGGCCAAGCCACCGGAGACCCGCTCCAGGCTGCGCGGCACATTGAGGAAGGAGGCGCCGAAATTGGTGCCGCCCGCCGGGTAGTTGTAGACCATGGCGACCAGCCGCTTGTCATGCTCCGGCCGGGTCTGCAGCGCGATCAGCCGGCGGGCCTTGGCAACCACCGCATCGGCCTGAACGTCGATCAGCGCCGTACCTGCACCGCCCGCGGCCTGGGCCGTGACCAGCACCGGGTCGATGGCACCCGCGCCCTCCGGCTGCGCCAGGTAGAAAGGCACGTCGCTGCTGCCCAGTCCCACCGCATCGGCCTGCCAGGCGGCCACATCGCCGTTGCGATAGGGCTGGGTGGCCAGCAGCGGTGTGCCCCAGCGCTCCAGCAGCGGCTGCAGCTCCGCGCCGCGCGGCAGCAGCTGGTGCAGCACCAGCGCACGCGGATGCGGCCGGTGGGTGGCGGGCAGTTCCAGCAGCGACTGCAGCTCGGCCGCGCTGGTGGCCGGCGAGAACACCGCATAGGCCAGCAGGCCCTGGCGGCGGAAGCCGCGCAGCCAGCTGTCGAGCCAGTCGGTGCTGCCGTCGATGAAGTGATAACGGTGCACCAGCACCGCGACCGCGGGCAGATCCTTCAGTTCGGCCTGGGCCTGTTGCCAGCGCGCCAGCGCGGCGGCATCGGCGAAAGTGCCCGGCGCATCCGGCAGGTACAGGCCCTGCGTGGGCCAAGGCGCGGGCGGCGGCAGCTTGGGGGCCCGCTGCCATCGACGGCAGCACGGGCCAGGGCCAGCGCGGGGCCGAGGTTGCGTTCGCCGCCGGCACGCAGGTAGGCGGCCATGTCCATGGCCTCGGCCGGGCCGGTGGCCGTGACCCAGACGGTGCGCGGCGCCGGCCGCTCGCAGCCGGGCACCTGCTGCAGCAGGCCGCGCAGCCGGGCCTCGATGGAGGGATGGCGGGCATCGATCCAGACCAGGGCCGCACCCTCGCAGGCGCCGCGCAGGGTGGCGGATTCCGCATCGCTCAGTCTCGCGCTGCCGGCGATGGGGTATTCGAGATGGCGCACCGCGAAGCCGCTGCGCGCGCCCAGGCGCTCGACCATGGCGGTGCGCGCGGCGGTCGTCACATCGGCGGTGATCCACAACAGGCTGTCGGCCGCCCAGGCGGGCGCGGCCAGCAAGGCCGCCGACAGCATCAGGCGCCGGCACCAGGCGGCGATCCTCATTTGGCCGGCGCGGCCGCGGCGGGCGCTGCCTTGTCCTCGGGGATGTAGACCATGGTCCCGTCCTCCAGCGTGTAGGCCACGCCGGCCCGCACGCCCTGCCCCGCGCTGGCGCTGCCGGAGCCCTTGAAACGCACGTCCTTGCCTTTCTCGCGCACGACGATCTCCATGTCCGGTTGGCCGGCATTGCGCACCACCGTCGCGCCCTCGGGCACGGCGCTCTGCTTCTGCGCGGCGACAGCCGTCATCAGCGCCACCACCAGCACCAAGAACACATCGACCAGGTTGACGGCCGAGAGCATCGGATCGTCGTCGTCCTCGTGCAGGACCTGCAGCGTGGCCTTGCTCATGCCTGGACTCCGTCGGACAGCCCGCGCGCCTTGCGGATCGCGAACAGCTCGGCCAGCAGCCAGCGCCGGCGCACCGAATACACCACCAGCCCGATCGAAGCCGCCGCCAGCGCCAGCACCACGCCGGCAAAGGCGCCGCTGAACACCGACAGCGCCTGCTGCCCCTGCCCCGCCGCCACGCTCTGCAGCGCGGGGCCCAGGGGCACCATGGTGGCGATCAGGCCCAGCATCGGCGCCAGGCGGCTCAGCAGGCGCACCGGCTCGATCTGGCGCAGCACGGCCATCTCCAGCTCGTCCATCGAGGCTTCGGGCACTGCGCGCAAGGCGCGGTAGCCGGGCTGGCGCCAGCGCTGCAAGGCCTCGACCAGCGTCGCGCCGGCCAGCCACAGGGCATAGAGAAACCCCAGGCCGACCAGCAGCAGCACCGGTGTCAGCAGCGATTGGGCGACGTGTGAAAAACCTTCTTCCAGCATGCGAATTCCTTGGGTGGCGGGAATTGGCAAACGGGACAAAGCGGACCGGCGACGGACGAGCGCGACCCGGCCTGAAGGGCGGATGGGTCAGCGAAGGAAGGTCTCTCGGTCGCCCTGCCCCGGCATCCCCGCCGGGTCTGGACATCAACGGCCGCCGCTTCTTGTCGAAGCGGCGGCCTCTTCATTGGCCGGTATCCGGGCTGGGCGGAAACGGCATCCCCCGCCTTCCCAGGCGCCGAAGCGCCCAGTGGCTGTGAGAGGGATGCTGAAGCCGCGGCAGCGATGCGCCGCGTGGCTTCTTCCGCCGACCGTTGCGGGGGCAGCGCAGGTCGGGCTCCGGTGTCGGACGGCCCTCCTGCTTCCCGTTGAACTGCGGTCCAGGACAGGACCACGAGCACCAACTCGTGACATTCTATTACGCGTCTTCAGATGCCCGTGACGAAACGCCAGCCCCGTCCTCAGAGCACAGGGCATCCGGCGTGCCCGGCGCGGCGCCCTGCCCGCCCATGCGAGGATCCGCCCCCATGAAAGCCATCACCCTCGACTCCTTCGGCGAAGCCGATGTCCTGCAACTCACCCAAGTGCCCGACCCGGAAGTACGCCCCCACGACCTGCTGGTGCGCAACCGCGCGGCAGGCGTCAACCGCGCCGACCTCAACCAGCGCCGCGGCGCCTACGGCCGCGCCGATTTCGGCGATTCCAGCCTGATGGGCCTGGAGATCGCCGGCGAGGTCGTCGCCATGGGCTCGGAAGTGCGCGGTTTCGCCATCGGCGACCGGGTGATGGGCATCGTCGGCGGCGGCTCCTATGCCGAGCTGGCCCGCTTCGACTGGCGCATGGCGATGCGGGTGCCCGAGGGCATGGACATCGTCGAGGCCGGCGCCATCCCGGAAGTCTTCGTCACCGCCCATGAAGCCCTGGTGCACCTGGGCCGGCTGCAGCCGGGCGAGAAGGTGCTGATCCATGCCGCGGCCGGCGGCGTGGGCTCGGCGGCGGTGCAGCTGGCGCACGCCGTCGGCGCCAAGGTCTTCGCCACGGCCGGCGCCGCCAAGCACGAGGAGGTGCGCCAGTTGGGCGCCGACGTGCTCATCGACCACCGCAGCCAGGATTTCGCCGAGGTGCTGCAGGCCGAGACCGGCGATGCCGGCGTGGACGTGGTGATCGACTTCATCGGCGCCCCCTACCTGGAGCGCAACGTACGCGCGCTGGCCACCGGCGGCCGGCTGGTGCAGGTGGGGCTGATGGGCGGCGCGGCGGGCGCTGCGCTGCCGCTGGACCGGGTGCTGTTCCGCCACCTGCAGATCATGGGCACGGTGATGAAATCCCGCACCGCCGAGGTCAAGCAGGCCATGACCCGGCGTTTCGCCGAGGCCTGGCTGGGCCATTTCGCCGATGGCCGGCTCAAGCCGGTGATCGACAGCCGCTACCCGCTGGCCCAGGCCGCCGAGGCGCACCGGCGCATGGAATCCGGCCTGAACGTGGGCAAGATCATGCTTTTGCCCTGAATCGGTGCGGCCGGCTCAATTCTTGCGCCGGCCTGCCGATAACCCTGACAGGAAGCGCTGAACCTGCATCCCGGCAGACGGGCGCGCCTGTATCCAACGGAAGTCGATCGATGTTTCTCTCTCGTGCAAGGCTCGCGCCGCGGCTGGCGGTGGCATTCGGACTGGTCTGCCTGGTGATGGCGCTGGCCTCGGCCATTGGCGTGTGGCGGCTGACGGAGCTGGAAAGCCTGGCCGACGACCTGGGCGGCCCCTCGGCCGAGCGCGCCCTGCTGGCGCGTGAGCTGCAGGCCATCGTGGTGATCAGCGCCGCCCGCGCCGAAACCCTGCTGGAGACCGACGCCAGCCCGGCCTATGTGGCCCGCATCGATGCCGACCGCAAGGCCACCTCGGCGCGCTCGGAAAAAGTCCGCAAGCGCCTGGACGAGCTGGCCACCGACGAGAAATCCAAACGCCTGTTCGACGCCGTCGATACCGCCGGCAACCAGTTCCGCAAGGTGCGCGACGGCCTGGTCAAGCGCCGCAAGGACGGCGAGACCCTGCCGCCGGACGCCGTGGGCAGCACCCTGCGCCCCGCGGCGGACGCCTATGCCAAATCGGTGGAAGACCTGGCCGAACACCAGCGCCAGCTGGTGGCCGACGCCCGCGAAGAAGCGCAACACAGCGCCAGCACCGGCATCGGCTTGCTGATCGCCGGCACGGTGCTCGGCATGCTGGCCAGCGTGCTCGGTGCCTGGCTGCTGGCGCGCTCCATCCTGCAGCCGCTGTCCTCCGCCTCGCGGGTGGCCGGCAGCATCGCCGACGGCGACCTCAGCACCCGCCTGCCGGCCCCGCGCGCCGACAGCCGCGATGAGATGCAGGCCATGCTCACCGGCCTGGGCGGCATGCAGGCGCGCCTGGTCGGCCTGGTGGGTGACCTGCGCAACGCCGCCACCAGCGTGGCCTCGGCCAGCTCGGAGATCGCCGCCGGCAACAACGACCTGGCCGCGCGCACCGAGCAGACCGCCTCCAACCTGGAGGAAGTCGCCGCCAGCATGGAAGAGCTGCTGGCCACCGTGCGCCAGACCGCCGACGCGGCCCGCCAGGCCAGCGGCCTGGCCGACACCGCCGGCGGCATCGCCGGCAGCGGCCGCGACGCGGTGGCCAAGGTGGTCGCCACCATGGAGGGCATCGCCCAGTCCTCGCGCCGCATCTCGGACATCACCGGCGTGATCGACAGCATCGCCTTCCAGACCAACATCCTGGCGCTCAACGCCGCGGTGGAAGCCGCGCGGGCCGGCGAACAGGGCCGGGGCTTCGCCGTCGTGGCCTCGGAAGTGCGCCATCTGGCGCAGCGCAGCGCCACCGCCGCCAAGGAGATCGGCGGGCTGATCGCCGACAGCGTGCGCCAGGTGCAGGAAGGCGCCGGACTGGCGCAGGCCGCGGGCGTGACCATGGGCGAGATCGTGGGCTCGGTGGCGCGGGTGACGGCCATCATCAACGAGATCTCGGTGGCCACCAGCGAGCAGAGCACCGGCCTGGGCCAGGTGAGCGAGGCCGTCACCCATCTCGACCAGATGACGCAGCAGAACGCGGCGCTGGTGGAGCAGTCTTCCGCCGCCGCCGAAGGCCTGCGCGCCCAGGCGCAGCAGCTCTCGACGCTGGTGGGGACCTTCCGCCTGCCGGACTCGCACGGCGCGGCGCTGCCCTACGCGGGCTGAGCGGCCAGGCCCGGCCCGGCTCAGCCGGGCGGCATCATGTTGAAGCGCGGCAGCTCGAAGGAGCTGAAGAAGCCGCCCTTGGCCTTCTTGGCTTTCGCCGTCGTGGCACGTGCGGTGGCCCGCCGCCTGGGCGTGGTCCTGGGCGTGGTCCTGAGCGTGCCGGGGCGGCGGCGGGTGGTCGTTCCCGGCCTCCTGGTCGTGGTCGTGGACGTGACGGTTGGCGTCGTGGTCGATGTGGTCGATGCGGTCGATGTGGTCGACATCGTGGTGGTCGGCGCCTCGGTGGTCGTGGTGCTCGTCGTGCTGCTGTCGGTCGTCGACTCGGCCAAAGACGCCGGCAGCAGCCGCTCCACCTCGTCACGCACATAGCCGCCGATGTTCAGGAAATCCTCCACCATGGCGCCGTCCTGGCGATCCGAGAACAGCGAGGCATAGGCCTGATCGAGCACGCCTTTGGCCGCCTGGTAGATGTAGGGCGCCCACGCTTCAGGCCGCTTGGCCACCTGGGCGCGAACGATCTGCTGCAGGCTGATGCAGAAGGCCTTGGCCCGGCCGAAGACGGCCGTCGCGTTGCGTATGCCCTCCTCGATCAGCTCGCGGTCCATGGTCAGGCCGCTGATCTGCAGCTGCAGGCGCTCGATGCGGTCGAGCCAAATCGCCTGCTCCGACGCGCTGGACGGACCCGAGATTTCCAGGCGCCCCCGCTCGCGCTCGGTGCCCTCCATCTGGCTTCGCAGCACGCCGATCTGCCGGTCGATATCCGAGATGCGCGTGCGTCGGAATTTGACGTATCGCTCCAGCACATGGTCGGCGAAGGGATGGCCGATCGGCAGCGCGAAATCGGTGCGCACCAGGCGCTGGAAGTAGTTGTGGACGGCCATGTGCAGGTCCGTCAGCTGATAGAACGATGCCCGGTGCAGGTCGGGCTGGACCGTGCGCTGCCGAAAGGTCCTGGGAACGGGGGTGCTCGCGGGTTCCCTGATGCGGATGATCTGCATGTCGCCGGCCTCGGACTCGCTGTCCTCGTCCGAGTAATAGTCCACGCTGTCATCGGCGCCGGCCGCATCGCCACGCGCGGACGCGGGAGTGGGCGGGCCGAATGCCCCGTACGCATCGGAGGTGATCGGGAAATGGCCCAGCCCGTCGAGCACATCCAGCACCTCGTGCCGGTTCGCGGCCTGGCGGTCGCCGATGGGCCGGCCCATCATGCGGGCCGGCGGCAGGTCCTGGGCCCGGTTGACCACGGCCAGCAGGGCAATGCCCTGCACGACACCCTGCACCAGCTTGTCGATTCGCATTTTTCAAGGGCCGGCGGGCCGGCGCAGAACAAGAGAGGGAGCCGATGGTGGGCTCGCCCCTGCTGCCGGCGCTGCGGCAAAACGCCTGTGCGGCGCGAAAGCCGAAGGCCGCCTCAGGCGGCCAGCGCCGGAGCCTTTTCCTTGCCCACCGCCACGGCCATCTCGGCCGGCAGGGCCACGCCGTTCTTCACCGCCAGCACCTCGGCCATCACACTCACCGCGATCTCGGGCGGCGTCTTGCTGCCGATGTACAGGCCGATCGGCCCGCGCAGGCGCGCCAGCGCCTCGGCCGGTATGTCGAAATGCTGCGCCAGGCGCTCGCGGCGCGCGGCGTTGTTGCGCCGCGAGCCGATGGCGCCCACGTAGAAGGCCTCGCTCTGCAGGGCTTCGAGCAGGGCCAGGTCGTCCAGCTTGGGGTCGTGGGTCAGCGCGATCACGCAGCTGCGGCGGTCGGGATGGAAGGCGAGCACCGCGTCGTCCGGCATGCCCTCGGCCATCTTCACGCCGGGTACCGACCAGTGGCCGCTGTATTCGGTGCGCGGATCGCAGACGGTGACGGCGAAGCCGCTGAACTGCGCCATGGTCGCCAGGTATTCCGACAGGGCGCCGGCGCCGATCAGCAGCATGCGAAAGCCCGGTCCGAAGGTGGCGCTCAGCGCCTGGCCGTCCAGGCTCAGCGCCTCCGGCCGCGCCGTCTCCGCCAGGCTCACGCCGCCATCGCCCAGCGCCACCCGGCGGCGCATCAGCTTGCCGGCATCCAGCGCCTCCACCAGCTCCGAAAGGCCGGCGGGGTCGGGGTCGAATTCCAGCATCAGCTCCAGCGTGCCGCCGCAGGGCAGGCCGAAGCGGTGGGCCTCGTCGGCATCGATGCCGTAGCGCAGCAGCTCGGGCGAGCCGCTGAAATCGCCGTGGGCGTGGCGGGCGATCAGGTCGTCCTCGATGCAGCCGCCGGAGACCGAGCCGACCACCGCCCCGTCCTCCCGCAAGGCCAGGGTGGAGCCCACCGGGCGCGGCGAGGAGCCCCAGGTGCGCACCACGGTGGCCAGCAAGGCGTGGCGGCCGGCCTTGCGCCAGTCGCGCAATGCCTTGAGTACGGTGATGTCGATCTTGTCCATCGTCCTATGGTGCGCGTGGCGCGGCGGTACAGGCGTTTCCGTTCGTCACGCCAGGCGGTTGATCTCCACCGAAATATGCACCAGTTCCTCGTGGACGCGCAGCTGCCGCTTGAAGTAATCCGGCTCCACCGCCTGCTCCGTGGCCAGCGAGACGATGCAGGCGAACTTGCCCGAGCCCACCCGCCAGACATGCAGGTCGCAGATGGTGGCGGGGATCGGGCTGGCGGCGATCACCTCGCGGATCTCCTCGACCACCGGGGCGTCCATCTCGGCGTCCAGCAGCACCCGGCCCGTCTGGCGCAACAGGCCGAAGGCCCAGACCGCCACCAGGCCGGCGCCCAGAATGCCCATCAGCGGGTCCATCCACACCCAGCCCCAGAACTTGCCGGCGACCAGGGCGACGATGGCCAGCACCGAAGTGGCGGCGTCGGCCACCACATGCAGGTAGGCGGCACGCAGGTTCAGGTCTTCATGGCCATTGGCATGGCCATGATCGTGGCCGTGCGCGTGATGGTCGTGGTGGTGGTGATCATGCCCATGGTGGTGGTGGTGGTGGTGGTGCTGGTGCCCGTCGCGCAGCAGCCAGGCGCAGACCAAGTTCACCGCCAGGCCGACCACCGCGATGGCGATGGCCTGGTCGTAGTGCACCGGGCTCGGCGCGATCAGCCGCTCGACCGACTGGAACAGCATCAGCGCGCCCACCATCAGCAGCAGGATGGCGCTGGTGTAGCCGCCCAGCACCTCGATCTTCCAGGTGCCGAAGGCGAAGCGGCTGTCGCCCTGCAGCCGCCGCGCCGCCGCATAGGCCGCCACCGCCAGGCCCAGCGCCAGCGCGTGGGAACTCATGTGCCAGCCGTCGGCCAGCAGCGCCATGGAATTGAAGACCCAGCCGCCCGCGATCTCCACCACCATCATGGCGGCGGTCAGGGCCACGGCCCAGGCGGTGTTGCGCTTGGCCAGGGGATTGCCTTCGTGGAAAACGTGGGAGTGGCGCCAGTCCTGGGCCGCCGTTTGTGTCTGCATGGGAACGTTCCTGGCTGTGAATGCCCGGCCAAGTATGCCCATCGGCCGTGACGGCTAGGGCGTGGCGAGCGACAACAGCAGCTTGAGCAGATCGGCCTGCCGGTGCGTGCGGGTCTTGCCGTAGACACTCTTCAACTGCGACTTCAAGGTGTTGGCCGCCACCCCCAGCCGTTCGGCCATCACCTCGATGCTGCCGCCCTGCAGCAGCTGCAAGGCCGCCCGCGATTCGGCCGGCGTGGTGCCGAAGAGCTTGGACAGCAGCTTGGGCGGCACCGCCGACGCGGCCGCCAGGTCGTAGAGGAAGACGATGGCGCGCGCCCCCGCGCCGCCCGCGCTGCCGAAGGCGGAGTCGGCCCCGTCCGCGCCCAGCGGCGCCACATGCACCACCCAGCCCGGCCGGCCGTGCGCGTCGGGCAGGATCATGGCTTCTGAGAAGTGCTCGGGCACCGCGGTCGACAGCGGATCGATGGCGGCGGCCACCGTGCGCTGGAAATCCACGTCCAGCTTGTCGCGCCGGTCCGCCAGCACCAGCTGTTCGCGGCCGAGCGGGTCGCGGCGCAGCTCCCAGCGGTCGGAGGCCTGCACCTGGCGCCGCGCCGCGGTATTGGCGAAACAGACATGGGCGCGGCCGTCCAGCAGCACCACGCCGGAGGCCAGCCGGTCCAGAGCCGCCAGCGAGACGGCTTCGCGCAGATGGGCTTCGCGCAGATGGAACATCACGCCCAGCGCGCGCGACAGATGCGGCAGCAGGCGCTCGATCAGCTCGGTGTGCGCGCTGTTGAAAGGCTGGTCGCGCAGGCGCCCGAACACCGAGATCACCGTCGGCAGCTTGAAGGAGTCGGTGCCGTCGAAGATCACGCCGTAGCACAGGCGGCGCAGCTCGATCGGCGCCCAGAGCTCGCGGTAGAAACGGGTGGCGATCAGCTCGGTATCGGAGACCAGGTCGCTGCCGTTGATCGCCACGCCCTCGCGCACCAGGCCGCGCCGATGGGCGGCCTGCACGTAGGGATCGTCGTGGATGCTGCGCGCCGCCCAGAATTCCAGCGTGGCCTGCGGGATGTTGTTGACGATCGCCATGCCGCCCTCCGCCGGGCCGGCCATGGGCGTGAACAGCATGCCGCTGGAGCCGCCGCAGGCCGCCGTGATGCGCTCGACGACCCCGGCCCAACGCGCGGGATGCAGGGCGGCGTCGTAGATCTGATGTACCAGTTGATCGTAGAGATCGCTCACCACTTCCATCGGGCCAGCCCTCCGCAGCGCGACACGCTTTGTTTCAACTAGCCCGATTCTGGACACAAAGTCAGACGCACGCAATCGGACCGGCACTCCCGATAGCTAAATTATTGGGCCGCAAGGCCCTTTACTCAGGATCCCGTCAGGGCCTGCAGCTGTTGAAGGCTCTCCAGCGTGGCGACGCAGGCTTGCGCCAGCTCACGCCCCTTCACCTGGAAATGCCGCAGGTAGTAGTCGCGGTGCTCGGCATGCTCATGGAAATGGTGGGGCGTGAGCACGGCGGAGAACACCGGCACGCCGCTGTCGAGCTGCACCCGCATCAGGCCGTCGATGACGGCGCTGGCCACGAAGTCGTGGCGGTAGATGCCACCGTCGACCACCAGCGCGCAGGTGGCGATGGCCGCGTAGCGCCCGCGCGCCGCGAGCTTGGCCGCATGCAGCGGGATTTCGAAGGCGCCGGGCACGGCCAGCACATCGATGCGATCGGCCGGGAAGCCGAGTTCCACCATGCTGGCGATGAAGGCATCGCAGCCTTGCTTGACGATGTCGAGGTGCCAGCTGGCATGCACCAGGGCGATGCGGCCACTGGCGGCCGGGAAGGGAGAGCGAGAGTTCACGAGGATGGACGGCCGAAAACCGGATCGAGAAGAACGGCAGGGTCCAGGGCAATTCAGCCACGCCGGTGGCCGCCCTCCCCTGCATCGGCTGCAGACGGAGTACGGCCATCGAGATGGGCCGACGTTTTCTTTCATCCGGACTGTGACCGTCGGCCTCGGGATCTCACCGAATCTGCTGACTCCGCGGACGGGGGCCGTCTGCGGACGCTCGCGGGCTCATGCGCTGGATGCGCCATCACCGCCGGTGGGGAGTTTCACCCCGCCCTGAAAACGTACGCCCTGCGTTGGATGCAGGGCGCGGGAGGGATTCTAGGAGAGCTTGGGCGATCCTGCTGGCGCCCGCCTCAATGGCCGTGCCCACGCAGCGTGAACCGGGCGGTGACGAAGGACAGCAAGGCGCAGACGGCGATCGCCACCAGCATCGGCCGGGCCGTGCCGTCCATGAACACGCCGGACACGGCGATCACCACCGCGCCGGTCACGAACTGCAGGGTGCCCATCAGGGCCGAGGCGGTGCCGGCGATGGCGCCATGAGCCTCCAGCGAGAGCACGGCCGTGGTCGGCACGATCAACCCCAGGAAGCCGTAGCCGATGAAGAGCAGCACCATGATGAGCGCCAGCGACTCCATGCCCATCAGGCTGCAGGCCGCCAGCAGCACCATGGTGAGCGCATAGCCCACCACCGCGCCGGAGACCAGCGGCTTCAGGCCGAAGCGCCGGCTCAGCTTGCCGGTGAACTGGGAGACGCCGATGAAGGAGGCGGCGTTCAGCGAGAAGGCCAGGCTGTATTGCCGCGGCGTCAGGCCGTAGTGCCCGATCAGCACGAAGGAGGAATGGGCCAGGTAGGCGAAGAAGCTGGAAATGCCGAAGGCGCCGATGAACACCAGCCCCAGGAAATGCCGGTCGCCCAGCAGGCGGCGGTAGCCGGCGATGGCGCCGCGCACCGTGCTCTCCACCCGATCGGCCGGCGGCCGGGTCTCCGGCAGGCTGGTGGCCAGCAGCACCAGGCCCAGCAACGAGGCGCCGGTCACCGCCCAGAACACGCCGCGCCAGCCCACCACCTCGATCACCAGGCTGCCGGCCAGCGGCGCCAGGATGGGCGAGACGCTGAAGACCAGCATCAGCAACGACATCAGGCGCGCCGCGTCCGGGCCGGTGTGCAGGTCGCGCACCACCGCGCGCGGCACCACCATGCCGGCGCAGGCGCCCAGGCCCTGCACGAAACGCAGGGCGATCAGGGTGCCGATGTCCGGCGCCAGCGCGCAGCCCACGCTGCCCAGCGCAAAAAGGCCGAGGCCGAAATACAGCGGCGGCTTGCGGCCCAGCATGTCCGACACCGGCCCGTAGACCAGCTGGCCCACGCCCAGGGAGATGAAGAAGGCCATCAGGCTCATCTGCACCGCCATCGGCGAGGCGGACAGGGACTGGCCGATGCTTGGCAGCGCCGGCAGGTACATGTCGATGGCGAAGGGCCGATGGCCGACAGCAGGCCGAGCACCACGGCGGCGCGCAGGAAGTTGTTTTTCATGTGGGAACGAGGCGCCCGGAAGGCGGCGAGACATGCCGCGGGGCTGGGGAAATCGATGCGGCGAGGATAACGAACTGCGGGAAAACCCGCCGCCGCGGGGGCACTCAATCCAGGAAGGCGCCCAGGCACAGAAGCGAAACCATCACCAGCAGCAGGCGCCCCGGCCCCGCGCCGCGCGACTCCACCGTGCGGTGCAGCAGCAGGCCCGCCAGCAGCGAGAGCCCGAACACCGAGGCCATCCCCGCCGCGTTGGCCCATGGCAGGGCCGGCCAGAGGTGATGCACCAGCGCGCCCACGCACAGCAGCACCGGAAAGTGGATCAGGAACACCGAGTACGAGATGCGCCCCACCCCGGCCAGCGGCCGCAGCAGCGCCGGCTCGGCATCACCCTGGCGGTGGCGTGCATGCGCCCACAGCAGCAGCAGCGCGGCGGCCAGGGCGATGGCGATCCGGGCCCGGAAATCCACCGCCAGCGCGACGCCGCCCAGCAGCGCGATGCCCGCCATCCAGCGCCCCGGCCGCGGCGAATGCGCGCCCCAGCAGGCCAGGATGCCCAGCCCGTAGGCACCGAAGAAATACAGCGCCGTCGGATCCAGCGCAGGCAGCCGGTTGAACACCACCAGCGACACCGCGGCGATGCCCGAGACCAGGCAAAACACCGTCAGCGCCGGCCGGCTGGACCAGCGCTGCGCGGCGAAGAACAGCAGCACCGTGGCGGCGAAGAGCTGGAAGTCGATGGCCACATACCAGACGCCGGCCGACAGCGCCTCCTGGCCCACCAGGTCCTGCAGGAAGAAACCGTGCGCCAGCAGTTGCGCCTCGTGCGGCGCGGCGGGCACCACCGGGCCGGGCAGCCAGGGCCGGGCCAGCATCGCCGCCACCATGCCGGTGGCCAGCGCCACCAGGTAAGGCATGGCCAGGCGCAGGTAACGTTTGCCGATGCGTGCCAGCGGCGCCTCGATGCGCCCGGTGCCGCGGGGCGCGAGCGAACGGGCGTTGAGGAAGCCGCCGATCACCAGGAAGATCTGCACCGCCATGCGGGCGTAGTCGGCCAGCACGTCCATCAGCCAGGGGGCCAGCGGACGCGCGACTTCGGACATCGGGCCGTAGAAGGCCAGGTGGTGCCAGACGATCAGGCAGCAGGCCAGTCCCTTGAGGGAGTCGATCAGTGGCAGCCGGGCGGCGGGTGTCTTCATGGGGGAGCGCAGCCAGGTCTTCGCCTGGTCGGGAGATGTCTCTTTTTTTCTTGAAAAAAACGCCGACGCGGGCAGTGCCCGCATCGGCGTCCGGCAGCGCGCGGCTTAGAGCGCGGCGACGAGTTCCGGCACCACGATGAACAGATCGCCTTCGATGCCGTAGTCGGCCACGCCGAAGATCGGCGCTTCCGGATCCTTGTTGATCGCCACGATCACCTTGGAGTCCTTCATGCCGGCCAGGTGCTGGATCGCACCCGAGATGCCGGCGGCGATGTAGAGCGTGGGCGCCACGATCTTGCCGGTCTGGCCGACCTGCCAGTCGTTGGGGGCGTAGCCCGCATCGACGGCCGCGCGGCTGGCGCCGAGCGCGGCGCCGAGCTTGTCGGCCAGGGGCGTGAGCACCTCGTTGAACTTGTCGCTGGAGCCCATCGCCCGGCCGCCGGAGACGATGATTTTTGCAGCGGTGAGTTCAGGCCGGTCGCTCTTGGTGACCTCGCGGCCGACGAAGCTGCTCTTGCCGCTGTCGGCCACCGCGTCGATCTTCTCGACCGATGCGCTGCCGCCTTCGGCCGCTGCCGCGTCGAAGCCGGTGGTGCGCACGGTGATGACCTTGGTCGCATCGCCGCTCTGCACGGTGGCGATGGCGTTGCCGGCGTAGATCGGCCGCTCGAAGGTGTCGGGCGAATCGACTTTGGTGATGTCGCTGATCTGGGCCACGTCCAGCTTGGCCGCCACACGCGGGGCGGCGTTCTTGCCGGCCGCGGTGGCAGGGAACAGGATGTGGCTGTAGCCGGAAGCGATGGATAGCACTTGCGCAGCGACGTTCTCGGCGAGGCCTTCGGCCAGGCTCGGACCATCGGCCAGGATCACTTTGCTGACGCCAGCCACCTTGGCAGCCGCATCGGCCGCGCCCTGGGCGTTCTGGCCCACGACCAGCACGGCCACATCGCCACCGCAGGCCTTGGCTGCGGTGATGGTGTTGAGGGTCGCCGGCTTGATCGCGGCGTTGTCGTGTTCGGCAATGACGAGGACGGCCATCAGATCACCTTCGCTTCGGTCTTGAGTTTGGCCACCAGCGTGGCGACATCGGGCACCTTGATGCCGGCGCCGCGCTTGGGCGGCTCGCTGACCTTCAAGGTCTTCAGGCGCGGGGCCACGTCCACACCCAGGTCGGCGGGGGTGAGCGTGTCCATGGTCTTCTTCTTGGCCTTCATGATGTTGGGCAGCGTCACGTAGCGCGGCTCGTTCAGGCGCAGGTCGGTGGTGACGATGGCGGGCAGCGTGAGCTTGAGCGTTTCCAGGCCGCCATCGACTTCACGGGTCACCTGCACGCCATCGGCGGACAGTTCGACCTTGCTGGCGAAGGTGGCCTGCGGCAGGTCGGCCAGGGCGGCCAGCATCTGGCCGGTCTGGTTGCTGTCGTCGTCGATGGCCTGCTTGCCCAGGATCACCAGGGTCGGCTGTTCCTTGTCGAGCAGGGCCTTGAGGATCTTGGCCACGGCCAGGGGCTGCAGTTCCACATCGGTCTGGACCAGGATGGCGCGGTCGGCACCGATGGCCAGCGCGGTGCGCAGCGTTTCCTGGCACTGGGCCACGCCGCAGGACACGGCGATGACTTCGGTGACCAGGCCCTTCTCCTTCAGCCGGACCGCCTCTTCGATGGCGATCTCGTCGAAGGGGTTCATGCTCATCTTGACGTTGGCGATGTCCACGCCGCTGCCGTCCGACTTGACGCGGACCTTGACGTTGTAGTCGACGACCCGCTTGACGGGGACCAGTACCTTCATTGCAGTTGCCTCCAATAGCTTCACGATGAATACAGCCTGACGATTCTAATTCGCCGGGGTATCCACCATGCGCACCACCCGCTGCGGGAAAGGCAGCTCGATGCCCGCCTCGCGCAGGGCGGCCAGCGCGGCCAGGTTGACGGCCGAGCGCACGCTGTCCTGCCCGGCGGCCGGGTCGGCGATCCAGTAGTTCAGCGCGAACATCAGCCCGTCCGGCGCGAACTGCAGCAGGTGCGCCACCGGCTCGGGCGAGGCGATCACCCGGTCCTGCGCCGCCGCGGCCTGGGCCAGGATGCGGCGTACCAGTTCCACATCGGAGTCGTAGCCCACGGTGATCTCGGTGAAGAGGCGGAATTTCAGGTCGGCCGCCGACAGGTTCTCCACCCGCTGGGTGATGAAGGTCTCGTTGGGCACGATGGATTCGCGGCCGTTGGTGGCCCGCACCAGGGTGTAGCGGGTCTTGATGTCGGTGATGCGGCCTTCGAAGCTGTCGATGCGGATGTTGTCGCCGATGTGCAGCGAGCGCTCCAGCAGCATCACATAGCCGCTGATGTAGTTGGAGGCCAGCTTCTGCAGGCCGAAGCCCAGGCCGACGCCGATGGCGCCGCCGAAGACCGACAGCGCGGTCAGGTCCACGCCCACCGTGCTCAGCACGAACAGCAGGCCGACCAGCAGCAGCACCGCCCGCGCCACATTGGCCGCGGCCTTGCGCAAGGACAGGTCGGTGAAGCTGCTGGCCAGGATGCGGCGCTCGAAGGCCGCGGAGACCCACAAGGTCAGCACCAGCACCAAGCCGGCGGAGAGCCCGCCTTCGAGCAGGGTGCGCAGGTCCACCCGCGTCTTGCCGAAATGCAGGGATACCGCTTCGAGTTGCGCCAGCATCGGCGTCAGCAGGCCGGTGACCCACAACGCCGCGCCCAGCCAGGCGCCCCACCAGACGAAGCGCTCGATCAGCCGCGAGGCCGGCGACTGCGGAAACACCGACAGCAGCACCCGCGCGCACAACCGCACCACCACCAGCGAGACCAGCACCGGCACGGCGATCTGCAGCACGAAGGCCGGCCGGTACAGCGCCACGCCGGTGCGCGCCGCATAGACGAGCAGCAGCGCCAGCAGCGGGAACATCAGCCCGTCGGCGGTATGCCGCCCGAACCAGACCGAGGCCGCGCCCTGCGACTGGCCACGGCCCAGGCGTTTGGCCAGCAGCCAGGCGACGGCCAGGCACAGGGCCAGCAGCAGCAGGCCCAGCCAGGGGTCGGACGCATGGAAATCGGCGATCAGTTTCTGCAATGCCTGCATGGTTTCAGACTCCTGCCAGTACCCGTACATGGGCCTCGACGCTGCAGGCCAGCGCATCCAGCGCATAACCGCCCTCCAGGCAGGAGACGATGCGCCCGCCCGCATGGCGCAGGGCCACGGCCTGCAGCTGCTCGGTGATCCAGGTGTAGTCGGCCTCGACCAGGCCGAGCTGGCCGAGCTCGTCCTCGCGGTGGGCGTCGAAGCCGGCGCTGATGAAGATCATCTCCGGCCTGAACGCCTCCAGCAGGGGCAGCCACTGCCGGCTGACGATCTCGCGCACCGCCGGTCCGCGGGTGTAGGCCGGCACGGGCACGTTGTGCATGTTGTCGGCGGCCGGCGGCTCGCCGGTGAAGGGATAGAAGGGATGCTGGAACAGGCCGACCATCAGCACCCGCTCGTCGCCGTGCAGGATGTCTTCGGTGCCATTGCCGTGGTGCACGTCGAAATCGACCACCGCCACCCGCTGCAGGCCATGCACTTCCAGCGCGCGCCGCACGCCCACGGCCACGTTGTTGAGCAGGCAGAAGCCCATGGCCCGGCCGTGCTCGGCATGGTGGCCCGGCGGGCGGGTGGCGCAGAAGGCATTGGCCAGGGCGCCGGTCACCACCGCATCGGTGGCGGCCACGGCGGCGCCGGCGGCGCGCCAGGCGGCTTCCAGGCTGTGGGCGCAGAGGCTGGTGTCGGGGTCGATGGCGGCCAGCGCGGGGCCGCCAGCGGCCTGGTCGGCCGCCAGCCGGGCATCGAGTTCACGCAGATGCGCCAGATGGGCGGGGGTGTGGGCGCGCAGCAGGTCGGCGTCGTCGGCCGGCGGCGCCTCCTGCCGGTCGAGGGCGTCGAGCACGCCGGTCAACAGCAGCCGGTCGTCGATCGCATCGAGCCGCGCCGGGCATTCGGGATGGCCCCGGCCCATGTCGTGGCGGCGGCAGGCCGGGTGGGTGAAATAGCCGGTCTTGTTCATGTCTCTCGGGTCTCACACTGTTTTTGAGCTAACGTCGCGCCCTATGCAGACACGCCAGAAACTCCAGGCCTTGCTGGACCAGCTTAACACCGTGATCGTGGGCAAACCGCAGCAGGTACGGGACTGTGTGGCCTGCCTGCTGGCCGGCGGCCACCTGCTGATCGAGGACGTGCCGGGCGTCGGCAAGACCACGCTGGCGCATGCGCTGTCCATCACCTTCGGCCTGCAGTTCTCGCGGGTGCAGTTCACCGCCGACCTGATGCCCAGCGACCTGATCGGCGTGTCGGTCTACGAACGCGGCCGCGAGGGTTTCGTCTTCCACCCCGGCCCGGTCTTCGCCCAGGTGCTGCTGGCCGACGAGATCAACCGCGCCAGTCCCAAGACGCAGAGCGCTCTCCTCGAAGCCATGGAGGAAAAGCAGGTCACGGTGGAAGGCGCGACCCGCGCCCTGCCCGAGCCCTTCTTCGTGATCGCCACCCAGAACCCTCACGACCAGCTCGGCACCTTCGCGCTGCCGGAGTCGCAGCTCGACCGCTTCCTGATGCGCATCTCCCTGGGCTACCCCGACCGCGCCGCCGAACGGGTGCTGCTGTCGGGCGAGGACCGGCGAGAGATGCTCGACCACCTGCTGCCCCTGCTCAGCACCGAGGAGCTGCAGGCGCTCCAGCAGCAGGTGCTGGCGGTGCATGCGGCCGAGCCGCTGCTCGACTACCTGCAGGCCCTGATCGCCGCCACGCGCTCGGGCCGCTGGTTCGTGCAGGGCCTGTCGCCGCGCGCCGGCATCGCCCTGCTGCGCGCGGCCAAGGCGCAGGCGCTGCTGGCCGGACGCGACTATGTGGCGCCGGACGATGTGCAGTCGGTGCTGCCGCAATGCGTGGCGCACCGGCTGGTGCCGGTGGCCGGTGCCGGCCGCGGCGCGGTCGAACAGGTGCGCGCCATGGGCGAGGCGGTGCCGCTGCCGTGACGGCGCTGCCCAGCGAAGCACCGCCCGCGGGCCGCGCCCAGCGCTGGCTGTTCTCGCGCGCGCCGCGCCAGGACACCCAGCTGCTGACCCAGCGCAACGTCTACATCCTGCCCACCCGCGCCGGCTTCATGCTGGCCGGCGTGCTGCTGGTGTTGCTGGTGGCCTCGATCAACTTCCAGCTCAACCTGGGCTATCTGCTGACCTTTCTGCTGGGCGGCAGCGCCCTGGCCGCCATGCATGTGGGCCATGGCAACCTGCGCGGCGCCACGCTGCACCTGCTGCCGCTGTCGCCCTGCTTCGCCGGCAGCGCCGCCGTGCTGGAAGTGGAGATCGCCGACGAGGACGGCGGCAAGCGCGGCCGGCTGCGCCCCGGCATCGCCGTCGGCCTGCGCGGCCAGCAGGAACGCGCCTGGGCCGATGTGCCCGCCGGCGGACGGGCCCTGGTGCAGCTCGCCTGGATGCCGCCCGGGCGCGGCCTGCATGCGCTGGAGCCGCTGGAGGCCGAGACACGGTTTCCGATCGGCGCCTTCCGCGCATGGACGGTCTGGCGCCCGGCCAGCAAGGTGCTGGTCTATCCCCAGCCCGAACAACCCGCCCAGCCCCTGCCGGCCGGCACGCCGCGTGAAGGCGGCGACCGGCGCAGCAGCCTGAGCGCCACCGGCGGCGCCGAGCCCGAAGGCGTGCGCACTTACCGCCGGGGCGATCCGCTGCGCCAGGTGGTGTGGAAGAAATCCGCCCGCGCCATCGCCGCCGGCAGCGGCGAACTCACCAGCCGCGACACCGCCCAGCCCACCGAATCCGATCTCTGGCTGGACCTGTTGGCCGCCGGCGCCATTCCGCTGGAAGAGCGCCTGTCCCGCCTGTGCGCCTGGGTGCTCGCGGCCGAACACCTGGGCCAGCCCTACGGCCTGCGCCTGCCCGGCCTGGAGATCGCGCCCGACCAGGGGGCGGCCCACCGCCTGCGCTGCCTGGAGGCCCTGGCGCGATGCTGAACACCCTGCCCTCGTCGGCCCGCTGGCAGCGTTGGCAATCGCTGCCGCGCGACAGCCGCGACACGCTCTTCCTGCTGGCGGTGCTGGCCTGGGTGATCGCCCCGCTGACACTGGAACTGCGCCCCTGGACCGGCGCCATCGCCGCCCTGCTGCTGGGCTGGCGCGCCTGGCTGGCCTGGCGCGCGGCGCCGCTGCCCTCGCGCGCCATGCGGGTGGGACTGCTGGTGCTGGCCGTGGCCGCCGTCTTCGGCAGCTTCCGCACCCTGGCCGGCTACGAGGCCGGCATCAGCCTGGCCGTGCTGCTGCTGGCCCTGAAGACCCTGGAGCTGCGCGCTCGGCGCGACGCCATGGTGGTGTTCTTCCTCGGCTTCTTCGTGCTGCTGATGAACTTCCTGTATTCGCAGGCGCTGCCGCTGGCGGTGATCGCGCTGGTCGGCCTGTTCGGCCTGCTGACGGCGCTGGTGCAGGCGCATATGCCGGTCGGCCGGCCGCCGCTGGCGCTGGCGGCGCGCACCGCATTTCGTTTGATGGTCTTCGGTGCGCCGGTGATGGCCGCGCTGTTCCTCTTCTTCCCCCGCGTGGCGCCGCTGTGGGGCGTGCCGGGCGACACCTCGCGCGCCCGCACCGGCCTGTCGGAGGACATGCGGGTGGGCAACATCGCCGCGCTGGCGCAGGACGGCTCGCCGGTCATGCGCATCCGTTTCCCCGACCTGCCCGCGCGCGCCCAGCCCTCGCAGCAGGCCCTGTACTTCCGCGGCCCGGTGCTCAGCCGCTTCGACGGCCGCAACTGGACGCCCGCCACCGAGCAGTTCAACGGCCGCTACCAGCCGCGCTGGCTGCCGCCCGCCCGGCTGCAGGTGCGCGGCGAGCCGATCCGCTACGAGGCCACGCTGGAGCCCAGCGGCCGCCACTGGCTGCTGGTGATGGACGCGGCGCCGGCCCGGCCCGAGGGCGCCGAGGGTTTTCTCAGCGGCGACATGGAATGGGTCTCCGCCCGCCCCCTGAGCCAGGTCTTGCGCTACCGCGCCGCCAGCTATCCGGACTACCAGCTCGGCGTGCAGGCCACGCCCGCCTCGCTGGCGGAATACACCGCCCTGCCCACCGGCTTCGACCCGCGCACCCGCGCCCTGGCCGGCGAACTGCGCGCCCAGCCCGCGGTGGCGGCCGGCGGCACCCCGGAGCTCGTGGATGCCGCCCTGGCCCGGCTGCGCAGCGGCGGCTACCGCTACACGCTGGAGCCCGGCGTCTACGGCCGCGACACCGCCGACGACTTCTGGTTCGAGCGCAAGGCCGGCTTCTGCGAACACATCGCCTCGGCCTTCGCGGTGCTGATGCGGGCGGCGGGCGTGCCGGCCCGCATCGTCACCGGCTACCAGGGCGGCGCACCCAACAGCGTGGACGGCGTCTGGACCGTGCGCCAGAGCGATGCCCATGCCTGGACCGAAGTCTGGATGGACGGCCAGGGCTGGGTGCGGGTCGACCCCACCGCCTCGGTCGCACCCGAGCGCCTGGCCGAGTTCCGCGCCCCGGCGCCCGAAGGCGCTTTCGGCCAGGCCTTCGGCGCCGTCGTCGGCAACAACTTCAGCAGCCGGCTGCGTGCCACCTGGGAGGCGCTCAACGACCGCTGGAACCAGTGGGTGCTGAACTACACCGAGGACCGCCAGCTCGACCTGCTCAAGCGTCTGGGCTTCGATGCGCCCGACTGGCGCAGCATGGCCCGTGTGCTGGCGGTGCTGGTCCTGGTTGGACTCCTGGCCGGCGTCGCCTGGCAGGCCACGCTGCGCAGGCGGCGCGATCCCTGGCTGCGCCTGTATGCCGATGCGCGCCAGCGCCTGTCCCGCAAGGGCATGCCTTCCACCGAAGCGGTGCCGCCGCGCGCGCTGGCTCGCCAGGCGGTGCAGCGTTTCGGCGAAAGCGCCCGGCCGCTGTCCGACTGGCTGCTGCGCCTGGAAGCCCAGCGCTACGCGCCGGCCGAAACCAGCGCCTCGCGCGCCGCCCTCGGCGAACTGCGCCGCCAGATGCACCGGCTGCGCTGGCCCGAACGCGAGCGCGCCCACTGAACACTCCATGCCCCACGAACTGCAAGCACCGCCCTCCTTCCGCCGCCGCGATCGCCTCCAGCTCGCCATCGGCATCGGCCTGGCCGGACTGGCGTTTGCCGCCTCTGCCAGCACCCACCACGCATCCTCCAAGGCACACGCCTCACCCCAGGCCAGGACCGCGAAGGCATCCGGCACCAAGGCGGCAGCGCCGCTGGTGCGCTACGCCACCCGGGAAGACGCGATGCGCTTCGCCGACGAACTGGCCGCACGGCGCGGCCTGGACACGGACTGGACCCGCGCCACCCTCGGCCAAGCCGGCTTTCTGCCCTACGTCCCGAAGCTGGTGCTGCCGCCGCCCGGCGGCACGGCCAAGAACTGGCGGCTTTACCGCAGCCGTTTCGTCGAGCCGGTCCGCATCCGCGCCGGGGTGCGTTTCTGGGCCGAGCATGCAGCGGCGCTGGCGCGGGCCGAGGCGCAGTACGGCGTGCCGGCGGAAATCATCGTCGGCATCATCGGCGTGGAAACCATCTACGGGCAGCAAAGCGGCAATGTGCGCATCCTCGATGCGCTGGCGACCCTGTCCTTCGACTTCCCGGCCCAGCATCCACGCGCGGCCGAGCGCGCCGAATTCTTCCGCGGCGAGCTGGAGAACTTCCTGGTGATGGCCCAACAAGGCACGCTGGACGCGACCACCGCCCGCGGCAGTTATGCCGGTGCCATGGGCCTGCCGCAGTTCATGCCTTCGAGCTGGAAGCGCTGGGCGGTGGATTTCGACGGCGACGGCCGCATCGACCTGTTCAACAGCGCCGACGACGCCATCGGCTCGGTGGCCAGCTATTTCCGCGCCTTCGGCTGGAAGACCGGCATGACAGCGACCTACCCGGTGTCCTTCGACGCGGCCCGGCTGGACCTGCCCGCGCTGCTGGCGCCGGACATCAAACCCACGTTCGACCCGGCTGGCTTCGCTGCCAAGGGCGTGGTGCTGGAAGGCCCGGCACTCCAGCATGCCGGCCCGCTCGCGCTGATCGAGCTGCAGAACGGCGACGACGTTCCGAGCTATGTGGCCGGCACCGAGAACTTCTACGTCATCACCCGCTACAACTGGTCGAGCTATTACGCGATGGCGGTGCTGGAACTGGGCGCGGCCGTGGCCGCCGCGCGCTAGACGATCAAGCGCTGGCGGCGTGCCTCGTACAGGCACACGCCGCTGGCCACCGATACGTTCAGGCTCTCGACCCCGCCCTGCATCGGGATCGAGATCAGCTGGTCGCAGGTCTTGCGGGTCAGCTGGCGCATGCCGTCGCCTTCGGCGCCCAGCACCAGGGCGGTCGCGCCGCGCAGGTCGGTCTGGTAGAGCGTGCCCGGCGCGTCGTCGCTGGTGCCCACGCACCAGATGTTGCGCTCCTTCAGCTCGCCCAGCGTGCGGGCCAGATTGGTCACCATGAAATAGGGCACCGTCTCGGCCGCGCCG
The DNA here is from genome assembly GCF_009906855.1 of Xylophilus rhododendri. Classification (NCBI taxonomy): domain Bacteria; kingdom Pseudomonadati; phylum Pseudomonadota; class Betaproteobacteria; order Burkholderiales; genus Xylophilus; species Xylophilus rhododendri. The sequence goes on along the minus strand of NZ_CP047650.1, from coordinate 5,677,625 downwards.
CTGGCCACCTTGGCCACCGTGGCGTTGATGCCGGCCGCATGGTCCTTGGGTGCGATCACCGCATGGGCGCCGGCGCCGTCGGCCACCCGCAGGCAGGCGCCGAGGTTGTGGGGATCGGTCACGCCGTCGAGCACCAGCAGCAGCGGCGGATCGCCGCCGGCCTCCTCCAGGTTTTCCAGCAGTTCGTCGAGCGAGCGCGCCTGCGGCAGGTCGTGCACCCTGGCGGCCACGCCCTGGTGGCCATGGCTGCCGGCCAGCTTGGCGATGCGCAGTCCGTCGGACTCGATCAGGCGCACATGGGCCTCGCGCGCGCGGTCGGTGAACTGCCGCATGCGCGCATCGCGCCGGGAAGAATCGAAATACACCTCGATGACCGAGGCCGGCGCAGTTTTGATGCGCACGCCGACGGCATGGAAGCCGAACAGCACTTTGGGAGTAGACATCCGCGCATTATCCCGGGCTTGGCACCAGTGCTCCTGCCTCGATCTCGATGCGGCGGTCACAGCGGGTGGCGATGGCCCGGTCATGCGTGACCAGAACCAGCGTGGTACCCCGCTCGCGGTTGAGTTCGAACATCAGCTCCATCACCCGTTCGCCGGTGGCGAAATCCAGGCTGCCGGTGGGCTCGTCGGCCAGCAGCACGGCCGGCTCCACCACGAAGGCCCGGGCCAGCGCCACCCGCTGCTGTTCGCCGCCGGACATCACCCGCGGGTAGTGGCCGAGCCGCTGGCCCAGGCCGACCCGGCCCAGCATGTCGCTGGCGATGCGGCGGGCATCGCGGCGGCCGCCCAGTTCCAGCGGCAGCATCACGTTCTCCAGCGCGGTCATGCCGACCATCAGCTGGAAGCTCTGGAACACGAAACCCAGCTTGCGAGCGCGCAGCGCGGCGCGGGCGTCCTCGTCGATGGCGAAGATGTCCTCGCCGTCCAGCCGCACGGTGCCCCTGGTGGGGGTGTCCAGCCCGGCCAGGATGGACAGCAGCGTGCTCTTGCCCGATCCCGAGGCGCCGAGGATGGCCACGGTTTCCCTTGGGAACAGGCGCAATTCGATATCCCGGAGAATGTCCAGCGTACCGGTCGCGTCGGAAACCGACTTGGTGAGATGTTCCACCGCGATGATGGGTTCGGGCGCCTGGTCCGGCTCAGTCATGAAAGGCCTGTTGAAGTGAAGCGTAGAGACTGTATCGTGATTGGCCTGGCCTCCATGGGCGCCCTGGCATCGGGCCTGCCGCTGACGGCCTGCGCGGCCAGGCCGGCGGTGCCGCAGACCATCCTGGTGGTGGGCGATTCGCTCAGCGCCGAATACGGCCTGGCCCGGGGCAGCGGCTGGGTCGCCCTGCTGGAGAAGCGGCTGGCGGAGAAGAAGGTGCCCGCCACCGTGGTCAACGCCAGCATCAGCGGCGACACCACCTCCGGCGGCCGCGCCCGGCTGGCGCCCTTGCTGGCCAAGAACAAGCCCGACATCGTGGTGATCGAGCTCGGCGGCAACGACGCCCTGCGCGGCCTGCCGCTGGCCGGCACCGAGGACAACCTCACCGCCATGGTGAAGGCGGCGCAGGCCATCAAGGCGAAGGTTTTGCTGGTGGGGATTCAGGTGCCGCCCAACTATGGCGGCGACTACATGCAGAAGTTCTCGGGCGTGTTCGAGACAGTAGCCAAAAAGACGGGCAGCGCGGTGGCGCCCTTTTTGCTGCGCGGGGTGGCCGATACCCCGGATGCCGAGGCCAACTTCCAGCCCGACCGCATCCATCCGCTGGCCAGCGCGCATCCGCGCATGCTGGACAACGTCTGGCCGTCGCTGGCGCCGCTGCTGCCCCGGTAGCTGGCGCCGGCAGCGCAGGCTTATTCGGTGCGGCGCTCGGTGCCCGCCACCTCGTCGGTGGTGCCGGCCTCGTCCTGCACCGGCTCGCCGTCCTCACCGGTCTTGCGCTCGGCCTTGGCGCGGAGCTTGTCTTCCTTCTTGCGTTTCTTGGCCAATTCCTTTTGCCGTTTTTCGTATCCGTAATTCGGTGTAGCCACGCAATCTCCTGGTGTGCATGCGGCACTGAAAAGAGCGCATGCGATGGTCTATAAGCGCTGCAAATCAGCGTTTGGGGGCCAGTGTAGCCAGCGCCTGGGCCAAATCCAAACGCAAGTCCTCCACCGACTCCAATCCGATGCACAGCCGGACCAGCGTGCCGGGGTGTGACCAGCGTGTGACGCCGGGGTCGCGCATGCCGGAAATATCGTAGGGAACGACCAGGCTGATCGGTCCGCCCCAGGAATAACCGATGCGGAACAGGCGCAGCGCATCGCAGAAGGCATGCACCTGGGCGCGGCTGAACGAGGGCTGGAACACCAGCGAGAAGATGCCGGCGGCGCGGTCGCGCGCGCCGCACAGGGCCTGCCAGTGCGCATGGCCGGGCGAGCCGGCCAGGGCCGGATGCAGGACGGCGGCAACTTCCGGGCGATCCGTCAGCCAGCCGGCCAGCACACGCGCGGCGGCATCCTGCGCGTCGTAGCGCAGCGCGATGCTGGGCAGCGAGCGCAGCACCGCTTCGGTGTCGTTGGCGCCCACGCCGATGCCCAGGCGCATGTGGGTCATCTTCAGGCGCATGTGCAGCGCCTCGTCACGGGTGACGATGCTGCCCATCAGCACATCGCCGCCACCGCTGGGGTATTTGGTGAGGGCGTGGATGGTGAGATCGACGCCCTGCCCTGCTTCGTCCAAGCGGAAGGGATCGAAGGCCAGGCCGGCGCCCCAGGTGTTGTCCAGCGCGCTCAGGACGCCGCGCGCCCGGCAGATGGCGGCCAGCCGGGGCAGGTCCGGGAATTCCATGGTGACCGAACCGGCCGCCTCCAGCCAGACCAGCCGGGTGCGCTCGGACAGCGCGGCCTCCAGCGAAGCCGGGTCCATGGCGTCGTAGAGACGCCAGCCGATGCCCAGGGCCTTGAGCTCCGCCTCGGCCAGTGCCTTGCTCGGGCCGTAGACGTTGTCCGGCAGCAGCACCTCGTCGCCGGCCTGCAGCAGCGACAGCGAGACGCAGGCGATCGCCGCCAGGCCACTCGGCACCAGCAGGCATTGCAGGCCGCCTTCCAGCGTGGCCAGGCGCTCTTCCAGGATGAAGGTGGTGGGGGTGCCGTGCAGGCCGTAGGTATAGCCAGACTTGTCGCGCCACTCACGCGCTTCCAGCGCGGCGACATTGGGAAAGAAGACGGTGGAAGCCTTGTGCACGCCGGGCTGCGGCGCATCGAAATCGGCCGGTGGCCGGTAGGGATGGTGGATGAGCGAGGTCGCGATATCGAGGGTCATGCAGCCATCGTACCCACGGACCGCAGGGCGGGTTCGAAACCGCTCTTGTCAGCCCGTCTTGACGACCAGCTGGTTGTCCACCGAGACGACACCCAGCACGCCGCGTGCGAGCTGGCCGGCGCGTTCACGGGCATCGGCCGAGGGCGCCGGGCCGCGCAGGATGACCGCGCCGTCCTTGGTATCCACATCGATCTTGATCGCGCTCAGGTCGGGGTCGCGGGCCAGGCCGGCGGAGACCTGTGCGGTGATGGCCGCATCGTCGATCACCTTGGCCGTCAGCGTGGCGGCGGCCTTGGCGCGTTGTTCGACCTTGGGACCGTCCTGATTCAGGCGGGTCTGGGCATCGCTGAGTGCCGTACGCGCCTCGGTACGCACATCGGCTGCGACATCCTTGGTCTTGTCGATGGCAGCATCCACCTTCTGGCCGACGGTGGTGGGCTCGGGGCTCTTCTGGCATCCGCTCATGGCCATTGCGATGGCCGACAGGGCGATAGCCGAGGCGCAGGTGCGCAAGGACATTCTGGAAATCATGCTCGTCTCTCCTCAAGACCTCCTGCCCCGTGGCAGGTTCAAGATGGCCGGGCCTCTCGCCTGGCGGTCGGATGTTCCGACCTGCGCTGCGGACTGCCTTCGTTCTTATTACGCGTGACGATGACAAAACCCCGAAGCGGGGCACGGCTCATCACCGTGCGGCTTTCGGGGTTCGTCGGTCGGGGGCGGCTACGCCCTCGCTACCGATGCACATGGTGCAGACTCTGAATCAGAGCTTGTCGACGGCCTTCTTGGCGCCGTCCTTGAGGTTTTCCTTGGCATCGCCATAGCTGGCCTGTGCCTTGCCGGCGGTCTTGTCGGCCATGCCCTCGCCTTGCAGGCGCTCGTTGCCGACGGCCTTGCCGGCGACTTCCTTGATGGTGCCCTTGGCTTGTTCGACGCGGCCCTTGACTTGATGCTCGTTCATGACAATTCCTCTTCAGTGGTTAGGCAGCGGCTGATGTGCCTGCTGTTGAATTCACTGTAGAAAGCTCGCCGGTGCGCATGGGTGGGAGCCCGCTGATGATGGCGTAGGACAAGCGGAAGGACGCGGGAGAGCGTGATCCCTCCCTCACCGGCCAGGCCGCGTCAGGCCTTGCGTTTGCGCTCGGCGGCCCGGCGTACCTGCCGGCTGGCGGCGGGCAGCGACGCCTGGCGCTTGCGGGCCTGCCGGCGCTCGATCGCCCGGCGCACATAACGGCTGACCAGGGCCGTCACCACCAGGCAGACCAATGCCACCACCACGCCTTGCCATTGCATCGTTCAGTCTCTCTTACTGCAAGGTTTCTTTGAGGGCGTCGGGTACCGGCAGGACGGCGATGCCCTCCTCCACCAGCTCACGGGCCTCACGGCTCGTGGCCTGGCCGCGGATGCCGCGTTCCTCGGCTTCACCGTGATGGATGCGACGGGCCTCGTCGGCGAAACGGGTGCCCACGTCCTCCGCACTGGCGACCGCCGCGCGGGCTGCACGCCAGAGGGCGGCACGCAGCTGCTCTTCCTGCGGCGAGGGAGCCGGTGCCGCGGGTGCCACGGTAGCCGGGGCTGGGTCCGCGACCTTTGCTTCATCGATACCGGCGCGGGCGCCGGACAGGTTCAGCCGGGGCGCGGAAGGCATCTTGGCGATCTGCGTATCGCCGCAGACCGGACAGGCCACCAACCCGCGGCCGAGCTGGTCGCGGAACTCATCCTCGGAGCCGAACCAGCCCTCGAAGTTGTGCCGGCCGCCGCACTGCAGGTCGAGCACCTTCATACGGCGCCCACAGAGCCGCGCACGGGCTTGCGGGTTTCCTCGGCATCGCAGGCCTCGGCAGAACGCCAGCTCAGCGGCCAGGCGCCGGACAGCACGTTCTGCAGCCACAGCATGCAGCTCATGGTCTTGGCATCGGTGATGCGGCCGTCGCGGCACCAGGTGAACAACTCTTCGGGCGATGCCAGGAAGACATCGAGGAACTCGCCCTCGTCGAGCTTGCGTTCTCCGGGCGTCAGGCCGCGTGCGAACCAGATGTCGATGAACTCGTTGCAGTAGGAGATGACCGGATGCATCAGGCCGGCACGCGCCCATTCGCCGGCGGTGTAGCCGGTCTCTTCCAGCAGCTCGCGGCGGGCGCAGTCGAAGATGCGTTCGCCGGCATCGAGCTTGCCGGCCGGGAATTCGATCACCACCTGCTCGATGGGATAGCGGTACTGGCGCTCCAGCACCAGCTTCAGGCCTTCGGGTGTTTCCACGAGGGGAATGACCACCACGGCGCCGGGATGGATCAGGTATTCGCGGGTGGAGGTACGGCCATCCGGCAAGGCAACCGTGTCGCGCCACACTTCGAGGAATTTGCCCTGCAGCAGCTTCTCGCCTGAGATGCGGCGCTCTGCCAGATGGGAGTCGTCGCCCGTTGCGGGCGTGCCCTGCGAAGCCATCGCCTCAGCCCTTGCGGCGCAGCAGGTAGCGCCAGATGAAGCCGGGAAAGGCGAAGGTCAAAAAGAGCGCGCCGGTGACCGCATAGAACTCCCAGCCCTGCGGTGCGATCTGCCCGGCCCGGTCTTCCAGGAACAGGCCGACCGCTCCGGCCACGAAGTACAGCAGCACCAGCTCGCCGATGCGCGCCAGCCCGGGCTTGTCGCCCCGCTTCAGCGCGACCACACCCAGCAGGCGCTCCGAAACGAAAGGCAGGTTGGCGGCCAGCAGGCCCACCAATAGCACCAGCCAGACGGAAAAATGCGTTGCCATCCGGAAAGATTCCAGCCGCTCGCGCGGCTCAGGAACCCAGGGTGCGCAAGATGGCGTCGGCGCAGAGCTTCATCAGCGCGCTGGGCAGCAGGCCCAGCACCAGCACCAGGGCGCCATTGACGGCCAGCACCACCCGCACATCGGCAGGCGCGGCGGCCAGCACCGGCAGCTTGGGCGCGTCGAAGTACATGACCTTGACGATCCGGATGTAGTAGAACGCGCCGATCAGCGACAGCACCACCGCGAACACAGCCAGGCCGATGTAGAGCGGCAGGCCGGTGGTGATCAGCGCCTGCAGCACCGACAGCTTGGCGTAGAAGCCCACCAGCGGCGGCAGGCCGGCCAGCGAGAACATGCACACCGACAGCACGGCGGCAGCCAGCGGGCTGCGCTGGCCGAGGCCCGCCAGGTCGGAGATCTCTTCGCTCTCGAAGCCTTCCTTGGCCAGCATCAGGATGACACCGAAGGAGGCCAGCGTGGTCAGCACGTAGGTGACCATGTAGAACATGGCCGAGCTGTAGGCGTTGTAGGCCGACGAGGCATTGCCGCCGATCACACCCGACATCAGGCCGAGCAGCACGAAGCCCATCTGCGAGATAGTCGAATAGGCCAGCAGGCGCTTGAAGTTGCTCTGCGCGATGGCGGCGAAGTTGCCCACCACCAGCGATATTACCGCCATCACCGCCAGCATCTGCTGCCAGTCGAAGGCCAGGGGCAGCAGGCCCTCGACCAGGAGGCGCATCAGCATGGCGAAGGCCGCCAGCTTGGTGGCGCCGCCGATGATCAGCGTGACGGCGGTCGGTGCGCCCTGGTAGACGTCCGGCACCCACATGTGGAAAGGTGCGGCGCCCAGCTTGAAGGCCAGGCCGGCGACGATGAAGACCAGGCCGAAGACCAGCACCTGGTGGCGGATCTGGCCGGAAGACACGGCCTTGATCACCTGGCCGATGTCCAGCGAGCCGGTCGCGCCGTACAGCATGGACATGCCGTAGAGCAGGAAACCGCTGGCCATGGCGCCGAGCACGAAGTACTTCATCGCGGCCTCGGTGGCCGTGCCGTCGTCGCGGCGCAGCGCCACCAGGGCGTAGCTCGAAAGCGTCAGCAGTTCCAGGCCCAGGTAGATTACCAGGAAGTTGTTGCCCGAGGTCATGACGAACATGCCCAGCAGCGCGAACATGCCCAGGGTGAACAGCTCGCCGCCGCGGGTCATCTCACGGTCGGCCGCGTAAGGACGGCCATAGACCAGCGTCACCATCATGGCGATGCCGGAGAAGCACTTGAGCCAGTTGCCCATGGGGTCGCTGACCACCATGTTCGAGAAGCCGTAGTGCGTTTCGGTGCTTGCCGCCTGCACGCCCGCGATGAGCGAGGCGGCGCCGATGGCCAGCAGCGTCAGCACATAGGTGAGCGTGCGGTGCTTGTGGGTGACCCGCAGATCGACCAGCGCGATCACGCAGGCCGCCACGAGCAGCAGGATTTCCGGGTACAGGGTGGCCCAGCCGAAGGATTCCATAACGTCAGTCTTTTATTCGTTCGGTCAGCGCAGCTTGGACTGGGCAACGTGTTGCAGCAGGTTCTGCACCGATGCATCCATCACGTCGGTGAAGGGCTTGGGATACAGGCCCATGTAGAGCGTGGCGATGGCCAGCAGCGCCATGATCAGGAACTCACGCGCGCCGATATCGCTGAGTTCCTCCACATGGTGGTTGCCCACCGGGCCGAGGTAGACCCGCTTGTACATCCACAGGGTGTAGGCCGCGCCCAGGATCAGCGCGGTGGCCGACAGCAGGCCGATCCAGAAGTTGAACTTGACCGCGGCCAGGATCACCATCCACTCGCCCACGAAACCGGCGGTGCCCGGCAGGCCGCAGTTGGCCATGGCGAACAGCAGCGCGAAGGCGGCGAAACGGGGCATCTTGTTGACCACGCCGCCGTAGGCCGAGATGTCACGCGAGTGCACCCGGTCGTACAGCACGCCGATCGACAGGAACATCGCGGCGGAGACGAAGCCGTGGGCGATCATCTGGACGATGCCGCCGGCCATGCCGAGGTCGTTGAAGATGAAGAAGCCCAGGGTCACGAAGCCCATGTGCGCCACCGATGAATACGCCACCAGCTTCTTCATGTCCTTCTGCACCATCGCGACCAGGCCCACGTAGACCACCGCGATGATCGAGAAGGTGATCAGCAGCCAAGCCCACTTGTGGGCGGCGTCGGGCGCGATCGGCAGCGAGAAACGCAGGAAGCCGTAGGCACCCAGCTTCAGCATGATCGCGGCCAGCACGGCGGAGCCGCCGGTGGGCGCTTCCACGTGCACGTCGGGCAGCCAGGTGTGCACCGGCCACATCGGCACCTTCACCGCGAAGGCGGCGAGGAAGGCGAAGAAGATCAGCGTCTGCGCCGTCATCGACAGCGGCAGCTTGTGCCAGGTGGCGATGTCGAAGCTGCCGCCCGAGGCGATGTACAGGTAGATCAGCGCGACCAGCGTCAGCAGCGAGCCGAGCAGCGTGTACAGGAAGAACTTGAAGGCCGCGTAGATCTTGTTCGGGCCGCCCCAGATGCCGATGATCAGGTACATCGGGATCAGCGTGGCTTCGAAGAAGACGTAGAACAGGATGCCGTCGAGCGAGGAGAACACGCCGATCATCAGGCCCGACAGGATCAGGAAGGCACCCATGTACTGGTGCACCCGGTCGGTGATGACCTCCCAGGCGGCGATCACCACGATCACCGTGATGAAGGCCGTCAGCGGCACGAACCACATCGACAGGCCATCCACGCCCAGGTGGTAGTGGATGTTGAAGCGTTCGACCCAGTCATGCCGTTCGACGAACTGCATCGCGGCGGTGCCGGTGCGGAAACCGAAGACCACCGGCAGCGTGACCAGGAACGCGATCAGCGAACCGGCCAGCGCCAGCCAGCGCACCAGGTTCTGCTGGCCCTGGCGGCCCAGCAGCAGAGAGAGAGCACCGAATGCGATCGGTGTCCAGATGGCGAGACTCAACCAGCCCATTTTTATCGTTTTCCTTGTGGTAACCGGATCAGCGGAACAGCGCCATGAACTGGTCGTGCCACACGAAGTACGTGAGCAGGACGAAGATGCCGACGATCATCATCAACGCGTAGTGGAAGAGATAGCCGGACTGCAGCTGGCGGATCGCGCCGGCTGCACGGGCGACCAGCTTCCACGAGCCGTTGACGATGGCGCCGTCGATGACGGCCTGGTCGCCGCCCTTCCACAGGCCGGTGCCCAGGCAGCGGGCGCCGCGGGCGATGACGTTTTCGTTGAACCAGTCGAGGTAGTACTTGTTCTCGAACAGCACGTAGATCGGGTTGAAAGTGCGCTTGATCGCGGCAGGCCACTCGGGCTTGACCATGTAGAACACATAGGACATCACCACACCTGCCAGTGCCAGCCAGAACGGCGCGCTGGTGAAGGCATGCAGGCCCATGGCGACGGCGCCGTGGAAGGCCTCGCCCAGTTCGGCCATGGCCGGGTGCCTGGCTTCGTCGATGAAGATCACGCCCTTGAAGAAGTCGCCGAACAGCATTGGGCCGATGCCGATGAAGCCGATGATCACCGAGGGGATGGCCAACAGGATCAGCGGCACGGTGACGACCCAGGGCGACTCGTGCGGCTTGCCGCCGTGATCGTGGTGGCCGTGGTCTTCCTCTTCGTGCGCCGCCGAAATGGTGGCCTCATGGTGCACATGGCCGTCCCCGGCTTCTGCGGCGTTGTGGCCGTGACCGTGGCCGTCATCATGGCCGTGCGCGGCATGATCGTCATGGCCATGGCCGTGCGCATCCGGGTTCTGGTCGTAGCGTTCCTTGCCGTGGAAGACCAGGAAGTACATGCGGAACGAGTAGAAGGCAGTGACGAACACGCCGGCCAGCACCGCGAAGCTGGCGAAGCCGGCCGCGGGCAGATGGCTTTCGTGCACCGCCTCGATGATGCTGTCCTTCGAGTAGAAGCCGGCGAAGAACGGCGTGCCGATCAGGGCCAGCGAGCCCAGCAGCGAGGTGATCCAGGTGATGGGCATGTACTTGCGCACGCCGCCCATCCAGCGGATGTCCTGGTTGTGGTGCATGCCCATGATGACCGAGCCGGCACCCAGGAACAGCAGGGCCTTGAAGAAGGCGTGCGTCATCAGGTGGAACACGGCCACCGAGTAGGCCGAGGCGCCCAGGGCCACCGTCATGTAGCCGAGCTGGGACAGCGTGGAGTACGCCACCACCCGCTTGATGTCGTTCTGGATGATGCCCAGGAAACCCATGAACAGCGCGGTGATGGAACCGATGATCAGGATGAAGTTGAGCGCCGTGTCGGACAACTCGAACAGCGGCGACATGCGGCTGACCATGAAGATGCCGGCCGTCACCATGGTGGCGGCGTGGATCAGCGCGGAGATGGGCGTCGGGCCTTCCATCGAGTCCGGCAGCCACACATGCAGCGGGAACTGGGCCGACTTGCCCATCGCGCCGATGAACAGGCAGATGCAGATCACGGTGATCAGCATCCAGCCGGTACCGGGGAAGGTGAGCTTCGACAGCTCTTCTGCCTTGGCGAAGATCTCGCCGTAGTGCAGCGTGCCGGTGTAGGCGGCGATCAGGCCGATGCCCAGGATGAAGCCGAAGTCGCCGACCCGGTTGACCAGGAAGGCCTTCATGTTGGCGAAGATGGCCGTCTGGCGGGTGTACCAGAAGCCGATCAGCAGGTACGACACCAGGCCGACCGCTTCCCAGCCGAAGAACAGCTGCAGCAGGTTGTTGCTCATCACCAGCATCAGCATGGAGAAGGTGAAGAGCGAGATGTAGGAGAAGAAGCGGTCGTAGCCCTCGTCCTCGGCCATGTAGCCCACCGTGTAGAGGTGGACCATCAGCGAGACGAAGGTCACCACGCACATCATCATGGCGGTGAGGCTGTCGATCAGGAAGCCGACCTCCATCTTCAGGCCGCCGATGTTCATCCATTCGTAGATGGTGGCGTCGAAGCGGGCGCCGTCCACCAGCACGTCGCGCAGCGTGAACGCCGACAGCACGAAGGCGATGAACACCCCGAGGATGGTCAGCGTGTGGCTGGCCTTGCGGCCGATGGCGTTGCCGCCGAACAGCGTGCCGGGAATGCCGGCGAGCAAGGCGCCGGCCAGGGGTGCCAGCGGGATCGCCAGCAGTGTGGATGCGGAGAGGGTTGCACTCATCGTGATTCTTCTTCTGGTCCCTTAGCCCTTGAGCGAATTCAACTCATCCACCGCGATGCTGGAGCGGTTGCGGAACAGCAGCACCAGGATGGCCAGGCCGATGGCCGACTCGGCGGCGGCCACGGTGAGGATGAAGAACACGAAGACCTGGCCGTGCATGTCGTTCAGGTAATGCGAGAAGGCCACGAAGTTCATGTTGACCGCCAGCAGCATCAGTTCGATGGCCATCAGCAGCACGATGATGTTCTTGCGGTTCAGGAAGATGCCGATCACCGACAGCGCGAAGAGCATGGCGCCCAGCGCCAGGAAATGTCCGAGGGTGAGGGTCATGCCTTGGTCTCCACGGGGGCGGCGGGTGCGGCGGCCGGTGCCGGGCGGGTGGCGGCGACCTTGACGACCGACAGGCGGTCGGAGGCGCGCACGCGGATCTGCTCGGACGGGTCGATCGCCTTGGTGTCCTTGCGGCGGCGCAGCGTGAGTGCGATGGCGGCGATCATGGCCACCACCAGGATCACGGCGGCGATCTCCAGCGGATACAGGTATTGCGTGTAGAGCAGGTAGCCCAGCGCCTGGGTGTTGGACACCGCGACGGTGCCCGGCGCAGCCGCCACCGGCGTGCTGACACGGAAGCCGCCCAGCAGCACGTAGGCCATTTCCAGCGCGATCACCACGCCGACCACCGCGGCCAGCGGGAAGTGCTTCCAGAAGCCCTGGCGCAGGCCGTCCATGTTCAGGTTGATCATCATCACCACGAACAGGAACAGCACCATCACGGCACCGAGATAGACCAGCACCAGGGTGATGGCCAGGAACTCCGCCTGCAGGATCAGCCAGATGGCCGAGGCCTGCGAGAAGGCCAGCATGAGGTAGAGCACCGCATGCACGGGATTGCGTGCGGTGATCACGCGAAACGCGGCAAACAGCAGCGCCAGCGAGAAGAGGTAGAAAAAGCCGGTGGTGACGTCCATGGTCATTCTTGTGATGGTGTCGCTCGGGCGCTCAGCGGTACTTGGCGTCCGCCGTCTTGGCCGCGGTGATTTCCTTGGCGTAGCGGTCGCCCACGGCCAGGAGCATGTCCTTGGTGAAGTACAGGTCGCCGCGCTTCTCGCCGTGGTATTCCAGGATCTGCGTCTCGACGATGGAGTCCACCGGGCAGCTCTCTTCGCAGAAGCCGCAGAAGATGCACTTGGTCAGGTCGATGTCGTAGCGGCTGGTGCGGCGGCTGCCGTCCTCGCGCACTTCGGACTCGATGGTGATGGCGACCGCCGGGCAAACGGCCTCGCACAGCTTGCAGGCGATGCAGCGCTCTTCGCCGTTGTCGTAGCGGCGCAGGGCGTGCAGGCCGCGGAAGCGCGGAGACAGCGGTGTCTTCTCTTCCGGAAACTGCACCGTGATCTTGCGGCGGAAGGTGTAGCGGCCGGTCAGGGCCATGCCCTTGAGCAGCTCCACCAGCATGAAGCTCTTGAAGAAGTCGCGCAGCGAGAAGCCTGTGGAGGCGTTCGCGGCGGACGACGTGGACGGGGATGTTGCGACGGCAGTCATCGTGTATTACTTCCAGATGTTCCAGGACGTCTGCATCCAGCCGCCGACGATGAGCAGCCACACCAGCGTCACCGGAATGAAGATCTTCCAGCCCAGACGCATGATCTGGTCGTAGCGGAAGCGCGGGAAGGTGCCGCGGATCCAGATGAAGGTGGAGAGCACGAGGAAGGTCTTGGCGGCGAGCCAGATCCAGCCCGGGATGAAGTCCAGGAAACCGACCGGCGAGAGCCAGCCGCCCAGGAACATCAGCACCGCCAGGATGGAGACCAGCCACATGCTGGCGTATTCGGCCAGGAAGAAGATGGCGAAGCCCATGCCCGAGTACTCGACCATGTGGCCGGCCACGATCTCGGCCTCGCCTTCGACCACGTCGAAAGGATGGCGGTTGGTTTCGGCCACGCCGGAGATCAGGTAGACCACGAAGATGGGCAGCAGGGGCAGCCAGTTCCAGGACAGGAAGCCGATGCCGCGCTCGGCGAACATGCCCTTGGCCTGCGAGGCCACCACGTCGCCCAGGTTCAGCGAGCCGGTGATCATGATGACCACCACCAGGCAGAAGCCCATGGCGATTTCGTAGCTCACCATCTGTGCCGAGGCGCGCAGCGCGCCCAGGAAGGCGTACTTCGAGTTGGAGGCCCAGCCGGCGATGATCACGCCGTACACCTCGATCGAGGTGATCGCCATGATCAGCAGCAGGCCGGCGTTCACATTGGCCAGCACCACATCGGGGCCGAAGGGAATCGCCACCCAGGCGGCCAGCGCCGGCATGATGGCCATGACCGGGCCCAGGCGGAACAGGCCGCCCGACGCGGCGGTCGGGTTGATCAGTTCCTTGGTCAGCAGCTTGACCGCGTCGGCGATCGGCTGCAGCAGGCCGAAGGGACCGACCCGGTTGGGGCCGTGGCGCACCTGGATCCAGCCGAGGAACTTGCGCTCCCACAGCGTGGCGTAGGCGACGGCGCCGAGCACCGGCAGCAGCACGCAGATGATCTTGATCAGGTTCCAGAGAACCGGCCAGACGATGGCGCTCCACCAGCTGGCCGCGACCAGTCCGAGGCCGCCGTTGTAGATGCTGTCGATCATGCTGCCACGCCTTCTTCGGTGGTCGAGACGGCGGGCGCCGCGGCCAGGCGCGCATCCGCGGTGAGCTGCAGGGACACGGCGCGGCGCACCATCCCGTCGAGCTGGTAGATGGAAGCGACGACCGGCGCGGCCGTCGTGCCGCTGGCGCTGCCGGCGGCCACGGATGTGGCGTTGGACAGGCGCTCGGCCGGCAGATGGGTCGCGTCAGCCGCGATGCCGCCACGGGCCTGCTTCAGCACGTCCTGCGAGGACTCGAAGTCGAAGCCCGCCAGGCCCAGCAGGTTGGCGATCACGCGGATCACCTTCCAGGCCGGACGCGCGTCACCGCGCGGCTTGACCACGGCGTGGAAACTCTGGATGCGGCCTTCGGCGTTGACGAAGCTGCCCGAGGTTTCGGTGAAGGGCGCGATCGGCAGCAGCACGTCGGCGATGTCGAGGTTGGCCTTGAAGGGGCTCAGGCTGATCACCATCTCTGCATTTGCGAGGGCCTTGCCGGAGACTGCCGTGTCGAGGCCGGGTTCCACGTCGAGCAGGATGGCGGCCTTGAGGCCACCGTTCAGCATCGCCGCGGCATCCAGGCCGCCCTGCACCGGCAGCGCGCCGACGTACTGGGCGCCGACGGTGTTGCCGGCTTCGGTGAGGAAACCGACGCTGGCGCCGGTGTGCTCGCCGATGAAGTTGGCCAGGGCCAGCAGCTGCGAAGCGTGGCCGTGGTGGGCGACGGCGTTGCCCAGCAGGATGGCCTTGCGCTCGCCGCCGGTGAGCGATGCGGCGATGGCCTTGGTGGCGTCGTCGGCATCGATGGCCAGGGGCGCTTGCACGCCCTTCTCTGCCGCGATGGCGGCGGCGACGCCGCCCAGCGCGTTCAGCCACAGGTCGTATGAAGCATCGACCGAGGTGGCCAACGGAATCGCCCAGCCCGAAGCGCCCTTGCCGATGGCATGCACGCTGGCACCCTTGCGGGCGGCCTGGCGGATGCGCTGGGCGAACAGGGGGTGGTCCTTGCGCAGGTTGGAACCCACGACCAGCACACGCTGCAGCGAGGACAACTCGGCGATGGGCATGCCCAGCCAGCGGACCGCGCCAGTCGGTGCTGCCGTGAAGTCGGCATTACGCAGGCGGTAGTCGATGTTGTCGCTGCCCAGGCCGCGCACCAGGGAGCTGGCCAGCTGCAGCTCTTCGAGCGTGCTGTGCGGGCTGACCAGCGCGCCGATGGAGGCCGCGCCGTGGTCGGCCAAGATCCCCCGCAGGCCGTTGGCCACGTATTCGAGGGCGGTCTGCCAGTCGACGGACTTCCACTCGCCGCCCTGCTTGAGCATGGGTTGCGTGAGGCGTTCGTCGCCGTTCAGCGACTCGTAGGAGAAGCGGTCGCGGTCGGCGATCCAGCATTCGTTGACGGCCTCGTTCTCCAGGGGCAGCACCCGCATGACCTGGTTGTTCTTGACCTGCACGATCAGGTTGGCACCGGTGGAATCGTGCGGGCTGACCGACTTGCGGCGCGACAACTCCCAGGTGCGGGCGCTGTAGCGGAAGGGCTTGCTGGTGAGCGCGCCGACCGGGCAGATGTCGATCATGTTGCCCGACAGTTCGGAGTCGACCGTGTCGCCCATCACCGTGGTGATCTCGGAATGTTCGCCGCGGTGGATCATGCCCAGCTCCATCGCGCCGGCCACTTCCTGGCCGAAACGCACGCAGCGGGTGCAGTGGATGCAGCGGCTCATCTCTTCCATGGAGATCAGCGGGCCGACGTCCTTGTGGAAGACGACGCGCTTTTCCTCGGCGTAGCGCGAGGCGGAGCCGCCGTAGCCCACGGCCAGGTCCTGCAGCTGGCATTCGCCGCCCTGGTCGCAGATGGGGCAGTCCAGCGGGTGGTTGATGAGCAGGAACTCCATCACCGATTGCTGGGCCTTGATCGCCTTGTCGCTCTTGGTGCGCACGATCATGCCGTTGGTCACCGGCGTGGCGCAGGCGGGCATCGGCTTGGGCGCCTTCTCCACTTCCACCAGGCACATGCGGCAGTTGGCCGCGATGGACAGCTTCTTGTGGTAGCAGAAGTGAGGGATGTAGGTGCCGGCCTTTTCGGCGGCATGCATCACCATGCAGCCTTCGGCGACTTCGACCTTCTGGCCGTCGAGTTGGATTTCAACCATGTCTTGTGTACTCGCGGTCGTTCAGGCGTGAGCCGTGCCGGAGTTCTTCCTCTGCTGGATCAGCGCCTCGAATTCGGGGCGGAAGTGCTTGATCATGGCGCGCACCGGCATGGCCGCCGCGTCGCCGAGGGCGCAGATGGTGCGCCCCTGGATGTTGTCGGCCAGCGAGTTGAGCAGGTCGAGGTCGCCCTCGCGGCCGTGCTCGTTCATGATGCGGTCGATGACACGCCACATCCAGCCGGTGCCTTCGCGGCAGGGCGTGCACTGGCCGCAGGACTCGTGCATGTAGAAGTACGAGAGGCGCAGCAGCGATTCGACCATGTCGCGCGAGTCGTCCATCACGATGACGGCGCCCGAGCCCAGCATGGAGCCGGCCTTGGCGATGGAGTCGTAGTCCATCGTGCACTGCATCATCACGTCGGCCGGCAGCACCGGCGAGGACGAGCCGCCGGGGATCACGGCCTTGAGCGTGCGGCCCTTGCGCACGCCGCCGGCCAGCTCCAGCAGCTTGGAGAACGGGGTGCCCAGCGGGATCTCGTAATTGCCCGGCAGCTCCACGTCGCCCGAGATCGAGAAGATCTTGGTGCCGCCGTTGTTGGGCTTGCCGCAGGCCAGGTAGGCCGCGCCGCCGTTGCGGATGATCCAGGGGACGGCCGCGAAGGTCTCGGTGTTGTTGATCGTGGTCGGCTTGCCGTAGAGGCCGAAGCTTGCCGGGAACGGCGGCTTGAAGCGCGGCTGGCCCTTCTTGCCTTCGAGCGACTCCAGCAGCGCGGTTTCCTCGCCGCAGATGTAGGCGCCGAAGCCGTGGTGCGCATGCAGCTGGAAGCTGAACTTGCTGCCCAGCAGCTGGTCGCCCAGGTAGCCGGCCGCCCTCGCCTCTTCCAGCGCTTCCTCGAAGCGTTCGTAGACCTGGAAGATCTCGCCGTGGATGTAGTTGTAGCCCACACTGATGCCCATCGCGAAGGCGGCGATGATCATGCCTTCGATGACGATGTGCGGGTTGAACATCAGGATGTCGCGGTCCTTGCAGGTCCCCGGCTCGCCTTCGTCCGAATTGCAGACCAGGTACTTCTGGCCCGGGAAGGCGCGCGGCATGAAGCTCCACTTCAGGCCGGTCGGGAAACCCGCGCCGCCGCGGCCGCGCAGGGCCGATTCCTTCATGGTGGCGATGACCTGGTCCTGCGTCAGCGGCTCGGCGCCGTCGGCACCCAGCAGGATCTTGCGCAGGGCCGCATAGCCGCCGCGCGCTTCGTAGTCTTTCAGGCGCCAGTTGGTGCCGTCGAGATCCTTGTAGATCTGCGGCTCGATGTGGCGGTCGTGGAAACAGGTCTGGACACCCGTGGCCTGGAACTGCGAGAGGACTTGTTCGGCATTCATGCGGACGCTCCCTTCAGGCCGTCGATCAGCTGGTCGAGCTTTTCCTCGCTCATGAAGCTGCACATGGTGCGGTCGTTGACCAGCATCACCGGCGAATCGGCGCAGGCGCCCAGGCATTCGCTCTGCTGCAGCGTGAACAGGCCGTCGGCCGTGGTCTCACCCATGGTGATGCCCAGCTTCTTTTCCAGGTGGTGCAGCGCCTTCTGGCCGTCGCGCAGCTGGCACGGGAGGTTGGTGCAGACGTTCAGCTTGTACTTGCCCAGCGGACGCTGGTTGTACATGTTGTAGAAGGTGGTGACCTCGTGCACGGCGATCTCGGCCATGCCGAGCAGCTCGGCGATCACCGCTTCGCTGGCCTGGCTGACGTAGCCCTGCTCCTGCTGGGCGATGGCCAGGCAGGCCATGACGGCCGACTGGCGCATCTCGTAGGGGTACTTGGCGACTTCCTTGTCGAAACGCGCCAGGGCCTGGGCCGACAGCGGCAGGGCTGGCGTTTCGGAAGGGGTGCTTGCGTGGTGTGCGCTCATCGGTCGATCTCCCCGAAAACGATGTCCAGCGTCCCGATGACCGCGACGGCGTCGGCGATCATGTGGCCGCGTGTCATCTCGTCGAGGGCCGCGAGATGCACGAAGCCCGGGGGACGGATCTTCAGGCGGTAGGGCTTGTTGGCGCCGTCGCTCATCAGGTAGATGCCGAATTCGCCCTTGGGGTGTTCCACCGCTGCGTAGGCTTCGCCTTCGGGCACGTGGAAACCTTCGGTGAAGAGCTTGAAGTGGTGGATCAGCTCTTCCATGTTGGCCTTCATCGACTCACGGTCGGGCGGAGCGACCTTGTGGTTGTCGGTGATGACGGGGCCCGGGTTGGCCTTCAGCCACTTCACGCACTGGGCGATGATGCGGTTGGACTGGCGCAGCTCTTCCATGCGGACGAGATAGCGGTCGTAGCAGTCGCCGGTCTTGCCGACGGGGATGTCGAACTCGACCTTGTCGTAGGCGTCGTAGGGCTGCGTCTTGCGCAGGTCCCAGGCGATGCCGGAGCCGCGCAGCATGGGGCCGGTCAGGCCCAGATTCAGCGCGCGCTGCGGGTCCATCACGCCGATGCCGACGGTGCGCTGCTTCCAGATGCGGTTGTCGGTCAGCAGCGTGTGGTATTCGTCGCAGTTGTGGTCGAAGCGCTTGGTGAAGTCTTCGATGAAGTCCAGCAGCGAACCCTGGCGGTTCTCGTTCATGCGAGCGAGGGCGCGGGCGTTCTTCAGCTTGCTGACCGTGTACTGCGGCATCTCGTCCGGCAGGTCGCGGTAGACGCCGCCCGGACGGAAGTACGCTGCGTGCATGCGCGCGCCGGAGACGGCCTCGTACATGTCGAACAGGTCTTCGCGTTCACGGAAGGCGTAGATCAGGATGGTGGAGCTGCCGCAGTCGTTGCCGTGCGAGCCGAGCCACATCAGGTGGTTCAGCATGCGGGTGATCTCGCTGAACATCACGCGGATGTACTGGGCGCGGATCGGCACGTCGAGGCCGAGCAGCTTCTCGATGGCCAGGCAGTAGGCGTGCTCGTTGCACATCATCGAGACGTAGTCCAGCCGGTCCATATAGGGCAGCGACTGGATGAAGGTCTTGTGCTCGGCCAGCTTCTCGGTGGCGCGGTGCAGCAGGCCGATGTGGGGATCGGCGCGCTGGACGACTTCGCCGTCTAGCTCCAGCACCAGGCGCAGCACGCCGTGGGCTGCCGGATGCTGCGGACCGAAGTTCAGGGTGTAGTTCTTGATTTCTGCCATGTCGGATATTCCGGGCGCACCGCGCTCAGTGCAGCCCGCCGCCGTAGTTGTCTTCGCGCAGGATGCGGGGCGTGACCTCGCGCGGCTCGATGGAAACCGGCTGGTAGACCACACGCTGCATCTCGGCGTCGTAACGCATCTCGACGTGGCCGGACAGCGGGAAGTCCTTGCGGAAGGGATGGCCGATGAAGCCGTAGTCGGTCAGGATGCGACGCAGGTCCTCGTGGCCGTCGTAGACGATGCCGTAGAGGTCGAAGGCCTCGCGCTCGAACCAGTTGGCCGAGCTCCAGATGTGGTTGACGGACGCCACGACCGGGAAGTCGTCGTCCGGGCAGAAGACCTTCACGCGCAGGCGCTGGTTCAGGCTCACCGACAGCAGGTGGGCGACCGAGGCGAAACGCAGGCCTTCGTACTGGCCGTCGCGGTAGGTGGAGTAGTCCACGCCGCAGATGTCGATCAGCTGTTCGAAGCGGCAGCCGGGCGCATCGCGCAGCAGCTGCATGGCTTCGAGGTAGTGCTCGGCATGGACGATGGCCGTCACCTCGCCCAGGCGCACTTCGACGCGGCGGGCCTTGTCGCCGAGGGCGGCGACGACGGTTTCTTTCAGCGCCTCGGGGGCGACTGCATAGGATTCGGCGGTCATACGCGGGCGATGGTGTTGGTGCGGCGCACCTTCTGCTGCAACTGGATGATCCCGTAGATCAGCGCTTCGGCGGTCGGCGGGCAGCCGGGCACGTAGACATCGACCGGCACGATGCGGTCGCAGCCGCGCACCACCGAGTAGCTGTAGTGGTAGTAGCCGCCGCCGTTGGCGCAGGACCCCATCGACAGCACCCAGCGCGGCTCGGCCATCTGGTCGTAGACCTTGCGCAGCGCCGGCGCCATCTTGTTGCACAGGGTGCCGGCGACGATCATCAGATCGGACTGCCGGGGGCTGGCGCGGAACACTTCCGCGCCGAAACGGCCGATGTCGTAGCGCGCCGCGGCGGCATGCATCATCTCGACCGCGCAGCAGGCCAGACCGAAGGTCATGGGCCACAGCGAGCCGGTCTTGGCCCAATTCACTACCGAGTCGTAGGAGGTGGTGATGAACCCCTCCTTCAGGACGCCTTCAATTGCCATGGCTAGTACTCCTTGCCTGCCGAACGCTCGCGCTTATTCCCAGTCCAGGGCGCCTTTTTTCCATTCGTAGGCGAAGCCCACGACGAGGATGCCCAGGAAGATCACGGCGGCCCAGAAGCCGGTCGCGCCGATGGTCTTCAACGCCACCGCCCAGGGGAAGAGGAAGGCGATTTCGAGGTCGAACAGGATGAAAAGAATCGCGACGAGGTAATACCGTACGTCGAATTGCATGCGGGCATCTTCGAAGGCTTCGAAGCCGCACTCATAAGGGGAGTTTTTCTGTGCGTCGGGCCGGTTGGGGCCGAGCAAATAACCAAGAGCCTGCGGTGCTACTCCGACACCGATACCGACCAGGATGAACAGGAGGACGGGGAGGTACTGACTGAGGTTCATCTGGGGCTTGCCTTGCGCTACTCGGTACAGGCACCGCACCGGGGGATGCGGGCCTGTCTTTGTATGGTGCCGTCGGCGAGACTCGAACTCGCACAGCTTTCGCCACTACCCCCTCAAGATAGCGTGTCTACCAATTTCACCACGACGGCTTGTTATCTTTGTTCGGATGGCATGAGGACCGTTGTTAACGGTTTGTGGCTTTCCGAACAGACTCACATTCTACCCTCTAAACATCCGGGTTTTTACCCTCGAAGCAGAGATTTTCAGCAAGTCTTATAGAAGTGTTCAGGGTGCTTTGGGCGCCGGAGCGGGCGCTGGCACATTGGCCGAGCCCGATGCCGCCGGTGCCGCCGCGCCCTTGGCCGCGGGCGTGTTGCCGGGGATCTGCGAGGCCGGGCCGGTGTCGACGGGTGCGGCGGGGGCCGTGACGGGCGCCGTGTTCAGCGCGCGGTCGAGCACGCTGTTGGAGCCTTCCACACGCAGGTTGCCGAAGTAGGCCAGTGCCAGCGTGCAGACGAAGAACACGACGGCCGCGACGGCCGTGCTGCGCGACAGGAAGTTGGCGCTGCCGCTGGCGCCGAACAGGCTGCCGGCGCTGCCGCTGCCGAAGGCCGCGCCCATGTCGGCGCCCTTGCCGTGCTGCACCAGGATCAGGCCGATCATGGTCAGGGCGGAGAGGATCTGGATGATCAGGATCAGGTTGTGGACGATGGTCATATCAGGCTGGAGGTAAGAGAGTGTTCAGTTTGCGGCGGAAACGATCGCCAGGAAGTCGGCCGCCTTGAGCGACGCGCCGCCGATCAGGCCACCGTCGATGTCGGGCTGGGCCAGCAGCTGCGCGGCGTTGGCCGCGTTCATGCTGCCGCCGTAGAGGATGGGCTGGGCGGCCACGGCGTCGCCGGCCGACTGCAGCTGCGCACGCAGGGCAGCATGCACGGCCTGCGCCTGCTCGGGCGTGGCGGTCTTGCCGGTGCCGATGGCCCAGACGGGCTCGTAGGCCACGACCATGCCGGAGGCCTGGTCGCCGAGCTTTTCCAGCACGGCGGCCAGCTGGCGGCCGACGACGGCTTCGGTCTGGCCGGCTTCGCGCTCGGCCAGGGTCTCGCCCACGCACACCAGGGGCGTGATGCCGGCGGCCAGCGCGGCCAGCGCCTTGTCGGCCACCTTGGCATCGGTCTCGCCGTGGTACTGGCGGCGCTCTGAGTGGCCGACGATGGCGTAGGCGACACCGAAGTCACCCAGCATCGCAGCCGACACCTCGCCGGTATAGGCGCCCGAGGCGAAGGCGGACATGTCCTGCGCGCCCAGCGCCAGGGCGGTTCCGGCGATGCGGGCCTGCACCTGCGCCAGGTAGGGCGCGGGCACGCAGGCCACCACGGCGCAGGCCGGCTGGCCGAGGCCCTCCAGCACTCCGTCGAGCAGCGCGGCGTTGGCCGCCAGGCTGCCGTTCATCTTCCAGTTACCGGCTACGATTTTTTTGCGTTGCTGCATGAAGAAAAGCTACCAGGTCAAAACGATCTTGCCGACATGCGTGCCGGACTCCATCAGGGCATGCGCCTCGGCGGCCCGCTCGGCCGGGAAGGTGTCGTGCACCACCGGCTTGATACGGCCCGACTCCAGCAGCGGCCAGACATGTTCACGCAGGCCGGCCGCGATGGAGGCCTTGAAGGCCACCAGGCGCGGGCGCAGCGTGGAACCGGTCACCGTGAGGCGGCGGCGCAGCAACTGGCCAGCATTGAACTCGGCCTTGGTGCCGCCCTGCACCGCGATGATGACGATGCGGCCGTCGTCGGCCAGGCATTCGATCTCTCGGGTGACGTATCCGCCGGCCACCATGTCCAGCACCACGTCGACACCCTTGCCGCCGGTCAGGCGCTTGGCTTCGGCGACGAAATCCTGGGTCTTGTAGTTGATGGCATGGTCGGCGCCGAGCGCCAGGCAGGCCTGGCATTTCTCGTCGCTGCCTGCTGTAACGATCACGGTCGAGCCCAGGGCCTTGGCGATCAGGATGGCCGTCACGCCGATGCCGCTGGTGCCGCCCTGCACCAGCAGGGTCTCGCCGGGCTGCAGCCTGCCACGCATGAAGACGTTGCTCCAGACCGTGTAGAAGGTCTCGGGCAGGCTGGCGCCTTCGATGTCGCTCAGGCAGGCCGGAACCGGCAGGCACAGCGGGATGGCCGCCACCGCGTACTGCGCATAACCGCCACCGGGCAGCAGCGCGCAGACGCGGTCGCCCAGCGCCAGGCCGGCAGCGGCCAGGGCCGCGGGCTCGCCCTCCTCCACCACGCCGGCCACTTCCAGGCCGGGGATGTCGGAAGCGCCCGGCGGCACCGGATAGTTGCCGGTGCGCTGCAGCACGTCGGGGCGGTTGATGCCGCTGGCGCTCACGCGGATCAGCAGCTCGCCCGCGGCCGGGACCGGACGCGGACGATCGCCCGCCACCAGCACCTCGGGGGCGCCGTACTGGGTGATCTCGACAGCTCGCATGTCCGGCTCCTGAAAAACGTTGGGCGAAAGTTGAAAGCGGCGCCCGAGGCGCCGCATTTCCTCAGTCCGAGGCGATCAGAACTGCTGGTTGGGCTGGCCGCCCTGTTCGAAGTTCTGGGCCGGACGGTCCAGCAGCGCCTTCATGGACAGCTTGACGCGACCCTTCTCGTCCGTTTCCAGGACCTTGACCTTGACGATCTGGCCTTCGGACAGGAAGTCCGTGACCTTCTCGACACGCTGGTGGGCGATCTGGCTGATGTGCAGCAGGCCGTCCTTGCCGGGCAGCAGGTTGATCAGTGCGCCGAAGTCCAGGATCTTGACGACCGGCCCTTCGTAGATCTTGCCGATCTCGACTTCCGCCGTGATCTGCTCGATGCGGCGCTTGGCTTCGTCGGCCTTGGCGGCGTCGGAAGAGGCGATGGTGATGGTGCCGTCTTCGTCGATGTTGATCTGCGTGCCGGTCTCTTCGGTCAGCGCACGGATCACCGAGCCGCCCTTGCCGATCACGTCGCGGATCTTTTCCGGATTGATCTTCATGGTGAAGAGCTTGGGCGCGAAGTCCGACACCGTGGTGTTGGCCGTGCCCATGGCTTCCTGCATCTTGTCCAGGATGTGCAGGCGGGCTTCCTTGGCCTGGGCCAGTGCCACCTGCATGATTTCCTTGGTGATGCCCTGGATCTTGATGTCCATCTGCAGGGCGGTGATGCCGGCTGCGGAACCGGCCACCTTGAAGTCCATGTCGCCCAGGTGATCTTCGTCGCCCAGGATGTCGGTCAGCACGGCGAAACGGTTGCCGTCCTTGATCAGGCCCATGGCGATGCCGGCCACGTGGGTCTTGATCGGCACGCCCGCGTCCATCATGGACAGGCAGCCGCCGCAGACCGAAGCCATCGAAGACGAGCCGTTCGACTCGGTGATTTCCGACACCACACGGATGGTGTAGGGGAACTCTTCCTTGCTCGGCAGCACGGCGATCAGCGCGCGCTTGGCCAGGCGGCCGTGGCCGATTTCGCGGCGCTTGGTGCTGCCCATGCGGCCGACTTCGCCGGTGGCGAAGGGAGGCATGTTGTAGTGGAACAGGAAGCGGTCTTCGTATTCGCCGGCCAGCGCGTCGATGCGCTGTGCGTCGCGCTCGGTGCCCAGGGTGGTGATGACCAGGGCTTGCGTTTCGCCGCGGGTGAACAGCGAGGAGCCGTGGGTGCGGGGCAGCACGCTGCCGCGGATCTCGATCGGGCGCACGGTGCGGGTGTCGCGGCCGTCGATGCGCGGCTCGCCCGACAGGATCTGGCTGCGCACGATCTTGGATT
The DNA here is from genome assembly GCF_009906855.1 of Xylophilus rhododendri. Taxonomy (NCBI): domain Bacteria; kingdom Pseudomonadati; phylum Pseudomonadota; class Betaproteobacteria; order Burkholderiales; genus Xylophilus; species Xylophilus rhododendri. Next base: position 5,653,146 of record NZ_CP047650.1, on the reverse strand, counting down.
CGATCTCGAACAGCAGGCCTTCGACCAGCACGCTGTCCACAGCCGAACCGTCGGCCTTCAGGCCTTCCATGACGGAAGCGGTGGCTTCACGCAGGGCTTGGGTGCGGGCCTGCTTGTTGCGCAGCTGGTAGGCGGCACGCAGCTTGTCTTCTGCCAGGGCGTTGACCTTGGCGATCAGCGGCTCGTTCTTGGCAGGCGCCTGCCAGTCCCAGACCGGCTTGCCGCCGTCGCGCACCAGCTCATGGATGGCGTTGATGGCGATGTTGCCCTGCTCGTGGCCGAAGACCACGGCGCCGAGCATGATTTCTTCCGACAGCTGCTTGGCTTCGGACTCGACCATCAGCACGGCGGATTCGGTGCCGGCGACGACCAGTTCCAGCTGCGAATCCTTGCGGGCGGTCTGGCCGGGGTTGAGCACGTACTGACCGTTGACGTAACCCACGCGGGCCGCGCCGATCGGGCCGGCGAAGGGAATGCCGGACACGGCCAGGGCGGCGCTCACGCCGATCATGGCGGCGATGTCGGCATCGACTTCCGGGTTCAGCGACAGGGTGTGGATGACCACATGCACGTCGTTGAAGAAGCCTTCGGGGAACAGCGGGCGGATCGGGCGGTCGATCAGGCGGCTGGTCAGGGTTTCGAGTTCGCTGGGCTTGGCTTCGCGCTTGAAGAAGCTGCCGGGGATCTTGCCGGCGGCGTAGGTCTTCTCGATGTAGTCGACGGTCAGCGGGAAGAAGTCCTGGCCGGACTTGGCGGTCTTGGAGGCGGCGACGGTCGCCAGCACCACGGTGCCTTCGATGTTGACCAGCACGGCGCCGGCGGCCTGGCGGGCGATCTCACCGGTTTCCAGGATGACTTGATGCTGACCCCATTGGAAGGTCTTGGTGACTTTGTTGAAGATGCTCATATTCGTTCAGCTCCTGTCGGTTGTCTTTGTACGTGAGATGCGGAGCCGGAAAGTCCCATCAAAACACGATGCCATTCCAGCGGCGCTCAGCTTGGCGCAACGCCTCTGGAATGACACAGCTTCGCTCTGGGTGGGTGGCTTGTCCGGGAGGAAAAAGAGGAAATCGCAATGCAAAAAACGCCTGAGCTAGCGGGCTAACTCAGGCGTTCTTCAGCCGCTGGCGCCTTACTTGCGCAGGCCCAGCTTGGCGATCAGGGCGGTGTAGCGCTCGGCGTCCTTGGCCTTCAGGTAGTCCAGCAGCTTGCGGCGACGGCTCACCATGCGCAGCAGGCCGCGGCGACCGTGGTGGTCCTTGGCGTGGGTCTTGAAGTGGGGGGTCAGCTCGTTGATACGGGCGGTCAGCAGGGCGACCTGGACTTCCGGGCTACCGGTGTCGTTGGCGGCGCGGGCGTTGTCCTTGACGACTTCTGCCTTGATGGAGGATGCAATCATTTCGATATTTCCGTTGAGTGTTTGACTTGCGAGCGGCGCTGGAAATGCGCTGCACGTGCGCCTTGCGGGAGGCAAAGCCCGTCGATTATAGCGCTACGGTCATGGGCGGCCGACGAGCGGCCCTGGAAGCGGCCGGGAAGCAGCCAGCATGCAGGCTCTTTTCCAAAGGATTCCCAAAGGATTTTTCATGAGCGCAGACATCTCCAGCCGCCGGCGTGCCGGCATCCATCTGCTCCTGGGCCTGATGGCCGCCGGCGCCCCCGTCCTGGCCCGGGCGGGCCGCAAGAAGGCCGAAGCCACATCCGGGGCCGAGCCCAAGGCCGGCAAGAAAAGCACCAAGGTCAAACTCGCGCCGCATGGCGACAGCGGCGAATCCACCGCCGACCGCTCGCGCCGCATGCAGCGCGAATGCCGTGGCCGGCCCAATGCCGGCGCCTGCAGCGGCTACGGTTACGGCTCCTGAGCGCGGATTTCAGGCCGGCCGCTTCATCCGGCAGCTGCTCGGCTGCTCGGCCCGCTCCGGCGGGATGCTGCGCACCACCTTGAAGCCATAGCCCGAGCCTTCCACGTCGAACTTCACGCCCGGCGTGCCCTTCTTCTCCATCTGGCCGACCACCAGCGACTGCTGGAACTGGTGGTCGACCGCGCGCATGTGGCCGTTCTGGCCATAGAGCGACACCGACGTCGTCTCCAGCGCGCGCGCCACCGCCAGCGCATCGTCGCTGCCGGCCTTCTCGATGGCCTGGGCCAGCGACTCCACCATCAGCTGCATGCGCATGTGCACATAGTCTTCGGCGGGGCTGGGAAAGCGCTGATGGAAGGCAGCATAGAAGGCCTCGCTCTGCGCGCCGGGCACGTTGGGCAGCCAGTCGGCCACCGCCAGCACCCGCCCCACGCCCGCATCGCCCAGCGCCGCCGGCGCGCCCAGGGCATTGCCGTAGAAGGTGTAGAACTTGCCGTCGAAACCGGCCTCGCGCGCCGCCTTCACCAGCAGGGTCAGGTCGTTGCCCCAGTTGCCGGTGATGACGGCCTGGGCGCCGCTGGCGCGGATCTTGGCCGCATAGGGCGCGAAATCCTTCACGCGACCCAGCGGATGCAGCTCGTCGCCGACGATCTTCACATCCGGCCGCTGCACGCCGAGCTGGCGGCGCGCCTCGCGCAGCACGCGCTGGCCGAAGCTGTAGTCCTGGCCGATCAGGTAGACGCTGCCCACGCTCTTGTCGTCGCGCAGCACATCCATCAGCGCGGCCACCCGCATGTCGGCATGGGCGTCGAAGCGGAAATGCCAGAAGCTGCAGCGCTCGTTGGTCAGCACCGGATCGACCGCCGAATAGTTCAGGAAGACGACGCGGTGCGCCGGGTCACGGCTGTTCTGCTTGTCGATGGCGTCGAGCAGCGCGGCGGCCACCGCCGAGGAATTGCCCTGCATCACGAAATGCGAGCCGGCATCGATGGCGGCGCGCAGGGCCGACAGCGCCTCCTCGGTCTGGCCCTTGCTGTCGTAGCGCACCAGGCGCAGTAGCCGGTTGCCGCCGGGCAGTTTGATGCCCCCGCGCGCGTTCACCCGCTCGATCGCCCAGGCGATATTGCGGAACACCGCTTCACCGGCGTTGGCGAAACTGCCCGAGAGCCCCTCGATCAGGGCGATATCGATCGTCGGGCCCGGAGCCTCCGCAAATGCCTGCAGCACCGGCACATTCGCCATTAGTGCCGCGGCGATCGATTTCAAGACGACACGACGCATTTTTTTCCTTGAATTCATTCTCTTGAAATACCTCCGCACGGGCACAGATTCCACGGCATGCGGCAATCACGGTTGAGCGCCGCGCAGTGTATAGGAGCTTTTACTGTGTTCTACACCCCCGCACGCCGCCAGGCTTATGTCCCGCAACTCCGCGCCGCCGACCAGGCACTGGAGCGCTTTCTGGCCAATGCCTTCAGCAATACCGGCCGCCAGTCCACCGCGCAAGCGCCCAGCGTGAGCCAGGACGAGCAGTTCGTCACCCTGACGCTGGATGTGCCCGGCCTGTCCCGCGAGCAGATCACCATCAACATCGACGCGAATGTGGTGCGGCTCGAAAGCGTGAAGGATGCACCGCGCAGCCTGAAACTCGCTTATGAGATCGCCAGCGAAATCGACGCCGATGCCAGCGAAGCCAAACTCGAGAATGGCGTGCTGACCTTGAAACTCGCCCGTCGTGTGGTGGTGCCGACCGCCAAGACGCTCAGCATTTCCTGAATTCATATTCATGGATAAAAGCCGCCGATTAATTCGGCGGCTTTTTTGCGGCCGCTGTATTAATCAGAATTAATCTTCGCCCAGCGTCCAGCGCGGCCGCACATCGAATGCATAACGCTTGGAAGGCTCGGCCGCGCCGCTGGCCATGCGCATGGCGGCGGCCATGGCGATCATGGCGCCGTTGTCGGTGCACAGATGCAGCTCCGGGTAGTGCACCCGCACGCCGCGCCGCCGGCATTCGGCGTTGAGCTGCACCCGCAGCAGGCGGTTGGCGCCCACGCCACCGGCCACCACCAGGCGGTCCAGGCCGGTCAGCTCCAGCGCGGCCAGCGACTTCTTCAGCAGCACATCGACGATGGCCGCCTCGGTGGAAGCGGCCAGGTCGGCCTTGCGTGCCTCCAGTTCATCGCCCAGCTTGCGGGCCTGGGTGAGCACCGCCGTCTTCAGGCCGGCGAAGGAAAAATCGAGATTGCCGCTGCGCAGCAGCGGGCGCGGCAGGGCGAAAGCCTTGGGATCGCCCTGCTCCGCGAGCTTCGACAGCGCCGGCCCGCCCGGATAACCCAGGCCCATCAGCTTGGCCGACTTGTCGAAGGCCTCGCCGGCCGCGTCGTCTATGGTTTCGCCCAGCATGGCGTAGCGGCCCACGCCGTCCACCCGCATCAGCTGGGTGTGGCCGCCCGAGACCAGCAGCGCCACGAAGGGAAATTCCGGCGGATCGGCGCTGAGGAAGGGCGAGAGCAGGTGGCCCTCCAGGTGATGCACGCCCAGCACCGGGATGCCCAGCGCCGCGCCCATCGAGCAGGCCACGCCGGCGCCCACCAGCAACGCGCCGGCCAGGCCCGGGCCGCGGGTATAGGCGATGACGTCCACCGCATCTAGCGAGCGGCCCGACTCGGCCAGCACCGCATCGGTCAGCGGCAGCACACGACGGATATGGTCGCGGCTGGCCAGTTCCGGCACCACGCCGCCGTAGGCCTGGTGCATCGCCACCTGGCTGTGCAGCGCATGGGACAGCAGCCGCGGCACCTGGCCGGCGGCATCGGCGCGTACCAGCGCCACACCTGTCTCATCGCAGGAAGATTCGAAACCCAGCACCGTGAAATCGCAAAGCATCGCGGCAGTGTAGTGGGAGGCTTCGGCGCGGCTGCGGGCCATTCGTGGCGTCCGTGGACACCATGCGGGAATGCGGCCACGCTGCTCCGGATGGAGATCGGCCTGCCCGTCAATGCCTTTGCGCCGCCCATGCGGGCTTTCACCGAGCCCTGGCCAACGGCGCCGGACCGAGGCGGCGAAAGCCACTTCCACGGCCCGGCTCCGCTGCAACGCCTGCCCCGGCAAGCGGCTGGCTGGTCGCATCGCCCGCCCCTGGCCGACTACATCGCCGGCTACTTCAATGCCTCCCTGCAGTCGCCGGTCACGGGCGCCGCCTACAACAAGGCCGTGTGGCAACACATCGCCTACCAGGATCCGGCCGGCCTGCCCTACGAAAACGCCAGGAGCGAGGTCGACGGCCTGATCCGCCGCGGCAAGGCGCTGCGCGACGCGGCTCTGCCGCCGGCATCGAAGACCCTCAGGCCCTTCCTGCTGCAGCGCTGGCAGCGGCTGCTGCAAGGCAAGGCGGGCCAGCTGGCGCGCGGCGCCCCGCTCACCGCCCTGCCCTCGGCCGAACAGCTGACGAGGCTCGCCGAAGACGACCAGCGGCTCTACGAAGCGAGCGCGATGGACGACATCCGCGCCATCTACCAGGCCAACGGCTCGCAGCCGCTGGGCATCTCCTACCACCTGCTGATGGAGCGGCTGCGCCAGGGCTACCCGACCTATCCCAGCCTCGAAGCGATGCTCAAGGCCGTGCCCCTGACCACCGAAAAGCCCATCTATGCCGGCGTGTTCCGCATCGGCCGCAAGGTGAAATACTCCACCGTGGCGGTGGCGCCCGATACCCGGCTGATCCAGAAACCGTATTTCATCGACCGCCAGCACACCGGCCGCTTCGCCGACAGCATCTACCGCTCCGCCCTCGTCCTGCCCGATACCGACGGCGGCCACCGCTACCAGGTGGGCGGCGGCGCCTGGCTGCCCATGCCCTATCCGAGCACACCGGCCATCGAAGCCTTCAAGGTGCAGCAGGCCAGCGAGGCCATCCGCAAGGCGCAGGAACTGCGGGCCGCGCATGCCGGGAAGAAACGCTCGCCCACGCCCCGCGAACGCCGCGACGCCCTGCTGCAGGAACGCTCCCGCCGGGCCCGCAGCACCGTGCGATCCGGCTGATCGGCGCAACCTTGCCAGAATCGCGGCATGACCCTTGCTGCAGTTCCGGCCACCCCCATGAAATCCGGCCTCAACTTCCTCGTCGCGGCGCGCCGCTGCGAAATCCGCGAACTCGAACAGCTGCTGCTGACCAGCGAACTGGTGCGCCGCACCGCCGAGCTGGTCCACGCCCTGCAGAAGGAACGCGGCCTCAGCAATCTGTACCTGGGCGGCGGCGACGCCGAATTCGGCGCGCAGCGCGGCAAGCAGATGGGCGCCTGCGACGCCGCCGCCGAACGCTGGCGCAGCGCCCTCGAACAGCTCGACATCGACGGCGCCAGCACCATAGGCAACGGCGCGCGCCTGTTCAGCCGCATCGCCTATGCGCTGCAGGGCCTGGGCGCCCTGCCCCTGCTGCGCGAACGCATCACGCAGCGCGGCCTGCCCGCCGCCGAATCGACACGCGGCTTCAGCCGCCTGGTGGCCGCGCTGATGGGTGTGGTCTTCGAGGCGGCCGACAGCGCCAGCGACCCGGAACTCTCGCGCCTGCTGGTGGCCACCTTCCATTTCATGCAGGGCAAGGAATTCACCGGCCAGGAGCGCGCCACCGGCGCCGGCACTTTCGCCCAGGGCGCGGCCGAGATCCAGCAGCAGCAGCTGTGGCTGCACCTGATCGAATCGCAGGAACGCTGCTTCACCGTCTTCGCCGATTTCGCCGAGCCGCAGCACATCGCCGCCTGGCAGGCCTGCCTGGGCGGCGGCGCCATGGCCGAGATCGAGCGCCTGCGCCGCATCGGCTGCACCGCCCCGGTCGGCAGCACGCTGGACCGCGCCCTCAGCCGCACCTGGTTCGACGCCTGCAGCGAACGCATGGACGCGATGCAGAGCGTCGAGACCCGCCTGGCCGCCGACCTGGTGCAGCGCTGCCAGGAAAAACTCCAGCAGGCCCGCGCCGACCTGGAACAGCAGGCGATGCAGCTCAAGGCCGCCCAGTCGCTGGCGGCCGACAACCCGGGCAGCGCCTTCTTCGACCAGCCGGCCCAGCGCCGCGATGCGCCGCCGATCGGCCCGCAGCTCGGCCGTTCGGTGCTGGACATGGTGCAGGAGCAGTCGCACCGCCTGCAGGCCATGGCCGACGAACTGGCCAGCGTGCGCGCCACGCTCAACGAACGCAAGATCGTCGAACGCGCCAAGGGCCTGCTGATGGCGCACCGCCACCTCAGCGAGGAAGAGGCCCACAAGACCCTGCGCCAGACGGCCATGGGCCAGGGCAAACGCCTGGTGGACGTGGCCGAGGCGGTGCTGGCCATGGCCGAGCTGCTGCCGGCGCCGGTGGCCCGGCGTTAGCGGCTGGCCAGGCGCGGCACGACCGGCTGGGCCACGCCGGGCCGGCTCCAGTCGCAGACACCTTCGGGAAAGACGGCGCGCAGGCGCTGCATCTGCGTGGCATCCAGCAGGCCGCCCAGGTCGTCGGCCTGCACCAGCGGCCGCAGCCGGCACTTGAGCACATCCTCGGCCAGCGGCCCGCCGGCCACCTGGCGCGGCGAGGCATGGGCCTGCAGGAAGGGGTCGGCATCGCAGGCCGGCCCGGTGACCGGGGTGGACTGGGCCACATCGGTGCTCAGCAGGCAGAAGTCGGCAGCCTGGGCGGGCCGCGCCGCACGCACCTTGTCTTCCAGGGGGCGGCTGCTGCCATCGGCCTTCAGGGCGGTGAGCCAGCCGTCCATGACCGGAATGGCCTTGGCGATCAGCGCCACCGGGAACAGGCCGCCACGGCCGAAACGCCATACGGCGCGGCTGTCGTGGCTGCCCGTGTCGCGGTCCAGCCGCGCCTGCACCGAGGCGCTGCGCCAGGTGTGGTGGATGGCCAGCACCGGCGAGCCGTCGGCGCCGGGTTGCGGGATCAACGAGGAGTCGTCCCAGCCGCGCAGGTCGATCACCGGCAGGCGCGCCAGCGCGAGCCCGTCGGCGACCAGGCCGCTCCGGTAGGCCACCTCCAGGGCCTGCAGGTCGGCACGGCTGCGGGCCGCTTGCGGCTGGGCATCGGCATCCAGGCCGCCGACGATCTCGTTGAGCAGCACGAACTCCTCCCCGTTGATGGCGCCCTCGCGCAAGGCCTTGAGCCCGTACTGCACACCCTCGTTGTCCTGGGTGTCGTAGGTGCGCGGCGTCGCGCCGGGCTGCGCCGGCGCGGTGCCGAACACCGGTGCGGACCAGTCGGCGATGCCGCAGCGTACGCCGGCAGGGTTGTTCGTGCGGTCGTAGACCAGGGCCGCCGGCAGATCGCAGTTGTTCTTCAAGGGACCGAAGGGCATCCACTGGCCCGCGGGACTGACCACCACCCGCTGGACGTAATTGCCCGGCTGCGGCAGCGCGGCGAAGGTGTTGAACCAGCCGTGGCAGCCGCTGGCATCCACATGGCCGTTGATCGCCGCCTTCTTCAGCGCCTCGGCCTGCGGTGCGACACCTTCGCTGGCCATCAGCGCGCGCCAGGCGGGATGCTGGTAGGCCTGCACCAGCAGCTGGCAGTCGAGCACCTCGATCTCGGTGGTCTGCGCATCGGGGAACTGGCCGCCGATCACGGCGCCGTCGATCAGGCCGGGCGCCAGGCTGGCCGCGACCTGCGCATTGATCGCGCCGCCGGAGCCACCGGTGGCCATCACGAAGGCGACCGGGCCGTAGTGGGCGGCGATATGGGCCTTCATCAGCCCCAGGGTCTCGGCCATCAGGCTGCGGTTGGAATTGCTGCTCGAATCGGTCATGCCGTTGGTCGCCACCAGATAGCCGGCCGCCAGGGCCTGGTCGGCGGAAGGCCAGGGCATGGCGGGCCGGAACTGCCGGCGCGGCTGGCCGGTGCCGGCGCCCAGCAGGTAAAACACCTTGCCGCCCCACCGGGCCGGCCGCTCGCCCCGGGCGATGCCCGGCAGCGCCGGATCCACCAGCACCACCACTTCGTAGATGCCGCGGTTGATCACGCCCCGCTCCACCCGCACCACATAGGGCCGCTTCACACCGCCCTCGCCCGTCACCTGGGCCAGGTCCGCCGGCGGCCGGGCCGGGTCGTAGGGCCTGAAGCAGGAATTTGTCGGCGCGTTCTCCGGCAGCACGAAGGAACAGCCGGTATCGGTGCTGCGGTAGTAAAGGCTGAATTCGGCCGGTGTGTTGCAGGCCGCATCGGTCGGCGGTGAGGACAGGCCGCTGGCATTGCTGGCCGGCGCGCTGGCCGTGGCGGGCTTCGGCTGGGGCGTGGCGCAGAAATAGGGCACGACCTGGGGCATCAGCGAGGGTGCCGGCGTGGGCGTCGGCGAAACGGCCGGCTCCACGGAAGAACGTCCGCTGCCGCAGGCGCACAGCGCAGCGCAAAGGGTCAGGGCGAAGGCGATCGGCCTCCAGGATCGCAGGACGACATGCGGGTCGAGTTTCATGACGGGTTGCGCGTGTGCGCAGCAATGGAAAGGCGCGTTTTCTACCGCCGGCCCCTCGCCGCCCGTCTGCCGATCCGACCTGATGAACGGCATGACGCAGTTTGGTGCGCCGCACCACAAAGAGCGGGCTTGCGCACGCTGCGCGGCCGCTTCATGCCCTCTCGATGGGCGATCACGGCATCCAGACCCTGGCACGCCTCGTGCATCACTGGGTTCACGACACCAGGCCAAAGGCGGCCCGGCGTCACCCGTCTTCTCGACGACACCTGGACAACGGCGTCCATTTCCCGCTCGGCTTTTGCGCAGCGGGGAATGGACGCCGTTTTTGTTTTGCCCACGAAGGAGTTCGACCATGGCCCAGAAGCTTCCCGGCACCGCCGACCACCCCGCTGTCGCTGCAGCCACGCCCGCAGCCGGCACCGAAGTGGCCGCACCGCGCCGCGACTTCATCCGCAAGGCCGGCGCCGCGGCCCTCTTCGCCAGCCTCGGCCACGGCGGCGTCTGGGCCGCGGGCTCCGACAAGCCGGAGAAGGAAGAAGTCAAGATCGGCTTCATCCCGCTCACCGACTGCGCCAGCGTGGTCATGGCCTCGGTGCTGGGCTTCGACAAGAAGTACGGCGTGAAGATCGTGCCCAGCAAGGAGGCCAGCTGGGCCGGCGTGCGCGACAAGCTGGTCAACGGCGAGCTCGACATGGCCCATGTGCTCTACGGCCTGATCTACGGCGTGCACGTGGGCGTGGGCGGCCCGAAGAAGGAAATGGCCAACCTGATGGGCCTGAACCGCAACGGCCAGGCCATCACCCTGTCGAAGGCCCTGGCCGACAAGGGCGCGGTGGACGGCCCCTCCCTGGCCAAGGTGATGGCCGCCAACAAGCGCGAATACACCTTCGCCGGCACCTTCCCCACCAGCACCCACACCATGTGGCTGAACTACTGGATGGCCGCCTCGGGCATCAGCCCGGTCAAGGACGCCAAGGTGATCGTCGTGCCGCCGCCGCAGATGGTGGCCAACATGCGCGTGGGCAATATGGACGGCTTCTGCGTCGGCGAGCCCTGGGGCCAGCGCGCCATCATCGACAAGATCGGCGTCACCGCCATCACCACCCAGGACATCTGGAAGGACCATCCCGAGAAGGTGCTCGGCACCCAGGCCGCCTTCGTCAAGGCCAACCCCAACACCTGCCGGGCCGTGATGATGGCCGTGATGGAAGCCGGCAAGTGGATCGACGCCAGCCTGCAGAACAAGACCCGCATGGCCGACGTGATCGCCGAGAAGTCCTATGTCAACACCAGCGCCGACGCGATCAACCAGCGCATCCTGGGCCGCTACGAGAACGGCATGGGCAAGACCTGGGACGACCCCAACCACATGAAGTTCTTCGACGACGGCGCGGTCAACTTCCCCTATCTCTCCGACGGCATGTGGTTCCTGACCCAGCACAAGCGCTGGGGCCTGCTCAAGGAGCATCCGGACTACCTGGCCGTGGCCAGGCAGATCAACCAGATCGACCTGTACAAGGACGTCGCCGGGGCCATGAAGGTGTCCGTCCCCAAGGACCCGATGCGCAGCAGCAAGCTGTTCGACGGCACGGTCTGGGACGGCAAGGACCCGGCCAAGTACGCCGACAGTTTCGCCATCAAGGCTTGAGGAGCAGCACATGGTCAGCGCCGTTTTCCACAACACCCTGGCGGTTCCCGCCGACGCGGACGGGGCCAGGGCCCCGTCCGCGAGCACCCTTGCCGAGCCCACGATGAAACCAGCCCCCGCCGCCCGCGCCAAGCCGCCCTACGACTGGCGCGGCCTGTGGCTGCGCGTGCTGCCGCCCGTCTTCGGCCTGGTGCTGCTGGTGCTGGTGTGGGAGGCCGTCTCGGTCACCACCGGCAGCAGCATCCCTTCGCCCAAGGACACCTGGCAACAGGCCGTGACGGTCTTCAGCAACCCCTTCTACAGCAACGGCCCCAACGACCAGGGCGTGGGCTGGAACGTGCTGTCCTCGCTCAAGCGGGTGGCCATGGGCTTCGGCCTGGCGGCCGTCGTCGGCATACCGGTGGGCTTCGCCATCGGCCGCTTCACCTTCCTCGGGCGCATGTTCAATCCGCTGATCAGCCTGCTGCGGCCGGTGTCGCCGCTGGCCTGGCTGCCGATCGGCCTGCTGGTCTTCAAGGGCGCCAACCCGGCCGCCATCTGGACCATCTTCATCTGCTCGATCTGGCCGATGATCATCAACACCGCGGTCGGCGTGCAGCGCGTGCCGCAGGACTACATGAACGTGGCCCGGGTGCTCAACCTGTCGGAATGGAAGATCCTCACCAAGATCCTGTTCCCCGCCGTGCTGCCCTACATGCTGACCGGCGTGCGCCTGGCGGTCGGCACCGCCTGGCTGGTGATCGTGGCGGCCGAGATGCTGACCGGCGGCGTCGGCATCGGCTTCTGGGTGTGGGACGAGTGGAACAACCTCAACGTCAAGAACATCATCATCGCCATCTTCGTGATCGGCATCGTCGGGCTGCTGCTCGAATTCGCCCTCATCAAGATCGCAACCGCATTCACGTTCGAGGAGGTGAAGTCATGAGCTCCCAGCAGACCCAGGACAGCAAGTTCATCGAGATCCGCGACGTCGAACAGACTTTTCGGACGCCCAAGGGCAGTTTCCAGGCACTGCGCGACATCCACCTGAACGTGGCCAAGGGGGAGTTCGTCGCCCTGATCGGCCACTCCGGCTGCGGCAAGTCGACGCTGCTCAACCTGATCGCCGGCCTCACCACGCCCACCCACGGCAGCCTGATGTGCGCCAACCGCGAGATCAAGGGCCCAGGCCCTGAGCGCGCCGTGGTGTTCCAGAACCACTCGCTGCTGCCCTGGCTGACCTGCTACGAGAACATCTTCCTGGGCGTGGAACGCGTCTTCGGCAAGACCGAAGGCAAGGCCCAGTTGAAGCAGCGCACCGATGCCGCACTGGCCCTGGTCGGCCTCACCCCCGCCACCCAGAAGCGTCCCGGCGAGATCTCCGGCGGCATGAAGCAGCGTGTGGGCATCGCCCGCGCCCTGGCCATGGAGCCCCAGGTGCTGCTGATGGACGAGCCCTTCGGCGCGCTGGACGCCCTCACCCGCGCCCGCCTGCAGGACGAGCTGCTGGCCATCGTGCAGAAGACCCGCAGCACCGTGGTGATGGTGACCCACGACGTGGACGAGGCCGTGCTGCTGTCCGACAAGATCGTGATGATGACAAACGGCCCCTCGGCCACCATCGGCGAGGTGCTGTCGGTGGACCTGCCTCGGCCCCGCGACCGGGTCGAGCTGGCGGAGGACCAGAACTACGTGCATTACCGCAAGGCGGTGATCGACTTCCTCTACACCCGCCAAGGGCATGTGGAGAAAGCGGCCTGAGTCATCCGCCAGGCCCTCTGCCAAACGCGCTCCGGCGCGTTTTTTTACGCCCATCGCGTGCGCGATACGAACATGTGTTCGAAGAGAAATCAGGGTTTTCCCTTGATATAGGACAATGTCACCCTTTTACGGATTGCGCTATCCCTTTCGCGCCCATCCGCCCTTCCCTCGTCGATCCCCTCATGACAAACAGAACCGACAACGCCGCACCCCGGCGCTGGCCGCTGGTCCTCATCGGACTGCTGGCCATCGCCATGGGCCTTTTCCTGACCATCGGCGGCGCCTATCTCGCCAGCCTGCACGGCAGCTCCTACTTCGCGCTGGCCGGGCTGGGCTTGATCGTCTCGGGTGCGCTGATCGCCCGGGGCAAGACCGCCGGGGCCTGGCTGTTCGCCCTGGTGCTGGCCGCCACCATCCTCTGGGCGGTGCTGGATGCCGGGCTCAACTTCTGGCCGCTGGTCTCGCGTGTGTTCGCCTTCGTGGTGCTGGGGCTGCTGGTCACGCTGGCTTATCCGCTGCTCAGGCGCCAGTCCGGTGCGCGGGCGTCCCCCGCCGGCACCGGCGTGGTGGCTGCCGTGCTGGTCGTGACGATCGTGGCGGGCTTCGTCGGCATGTTCATGCCGCATGCCACCGTCACCGCCAACGGCGCCGGCCCGGGGCTGACGCCGGTCAACCCGGCCGAACAGCAGAAGGACTGGCAGCACTACGGCAACACCTCGGGCGGCTCCCGCTTCGCGGCGCTGGACCAGATCAACCGCGGCAACATCGGCCAGCTCCAGGTCGCCTGGACCTACCACACCGGCGACGTGCCGGTCAGCCCCGCCGGCAACGGCGCGGAAGACCAGCAGACGCCCCTGCAGATCGGCGACAAGGTCTTCCTCTGCACGCCGCACAACAACATCATTGCGATCGATGCGGACACCGGCAAGGAGATCTGGAAGCGTAAGATCAACGCCAAGTCCTCCGTCTGGATGCGCTGCCGCGGCCTGGCCTACTTCGATGCCTCGGCGCCCATCGCGCCGCCCACCGTCGCCAACCCCACGCCGGTGACCGCCGTGGCCGTGGCGCCCGGCGCCAACTGCACCCGCCGGGTGCTGTTGAACAGCATCGACGCCAAGCTGATCGCGGTCGATGCCGACACCGGCGCCTTCTGCCAGGGCTTCGGCACCGACGGCCGGGTGGACCTGACCGCCGGCCTGGGCGCCGCGCCCGATCCGCAATACGTGCTGACCTCCCCGCCCATCATGGCCGGCACCACCGTGGTGGTGGGCGGCCGGGTGGCCGACAACGTGCAGGAAGACATGCCCGGCGGCGTGATCCGCGGCTTCGACGTGATCACCGGCCAGATGCGCTGGGCCTTCGACCCCGGCAATCCGGAAGACAAGAACGCGCCCGCCGACGGCAAGAGCTACACCCGCAGCACGCCCAACTCCTGGGCGCCGATGTCCTACGACCCGGCGATGAACACCGTCTTCCTGCCCATGGGCAGCCCCTCCACCGACATCTGGGGCGTGAAACGCACGGCGATGGACCACAAGTACGGCGCCTCGGTGCTGGCGGTGGACGCCACCACCGGCCACGAGAAATGGGTCTACCAGACGGTGCACAACGACCTCTGGGACTTCGACCTGCCGATGCAGCCCAGCTTCATCGATTTCCAGAAGCCCGACGGCTCGAAAGTGCCGGCCATGGTCATCGGCACCAAGGCGGGCCAGCTCTTCGTGCTCGACCGCGCCACCGGCCAGCCGCTGACCGAGGTGAAGGAAGTGCCGGTCAAGCCCTCGGACATCCCCGGCGAGCCCTATTCGCCGACCCAGCCGCGCTCGGTGGGCATGCCGCAGATCGGCGCGCAGACCCTCACCGAGTCCGACATGTGGGGCGCCACGCCCTTCGACCAGCTGCTGTGCCGCATCGCCTTCAGGAAGATGCGCTACGAGGGCCTGTACACGGCGCCCGGCACCGACGTGTCGCTGAGTTTCCCCGGCTCGCTGGGCGGCATGAACTGGGGCGGCATCTCCACCGATCCGGTGCACGGCTTCATCTTCGTCAACGACATGCGCCTGGGCCTGTGGATCCAGATGATGCCCTCGCAGAACCGCGACCAGCCCGCCGCATCCGGCGGCGAGGCGGTGAACACCGGCATGGGCGCTGTGCCGCTCAAGGGCACGCCGTACGCCGTCAACAAGAACCGCTTCCTGTCGGCCCTGGGCATCCCCTGCCAGGCGCCCCCCTTCGGCACGCTGACCGCCGTGGACATGAAGACCCGCCAGATCGCCTGGCAGGTGCCCGTGGGCACGGTTCAGGACACCGGCCCCTTCGGCATCAAGATGCACCTGCCGATGCCGATCGGCATGCCGACGCTGGGCGGCACCCTGTCCACCCAGGGCGGCCTGGTCTTCATCGCCGGCACGCAGGACTACTACCTGCGTGCCTTCGATTCCGCCACCGGCGCCGAGGCCTGGAAGGCCCGCCTGCCGGTGGGCAGCCAGGGCGGGCCGATGACCTATCGCTCGCCCAGGACCGGCAGGCAGTACGTGGTGATCAGCGCCGGCGGTGCCCGCCAGTCGGAAGACCGTGGCGACTACGTGATCGCCTACGCGCTGCCCGAGAGCAAGTAAGCCCCAAGCGCATCGCCTCGAAAGCAAGCCCGGTCCGCCGGGCTTTTTTCATGGCCGCGCGCACCAAAGCGATGCGGATCGGGCCGCTTCTGGCTGGCACACGGTTTGCGTGCCTGCTGCATCGATCCCTCCGCGGCAATGGCGCCGGGGAAGGATCTCAGGACAAAGGCGTCCGCATGGAAGCGCCGGCTCTCACAGCCGGTGCCGACCGTGCGGACGCTTTTTTTTTGGCCGCTCGCCCGGCCGGCCCGTGAAGGAAGCGCCATGGACATGCGTGCGGTGAAGAAGCAGAAGCTGGTGCTGGTCGGCAACGGCATGGCCGGCGTACGCACGCTCGAAGAGCTGCTGAAGATCGCGCCGGACCACTACGAGATCACCGTGTTCGGCGCGGAGCCGCATCCCAACTACAACCGGATCATGCTGTCGCCGGTGCTGGCGGGCGAGCAGACGGTGGACGAGATCGTGCTCAACCCCTGGTCCTGGTACGAGGAGCACGGCATCACCGTGCATGCGGGTTGCAAGGTGAGCTCCATCGACCGCCGGCGACGTGTCGTCCGGGCCGAGGACGGGACCGAGGCCCCCTATGACCGGCTGCTGCTGTGCACCGGCTCGCGGCCCTTCGTGCTGCCGGTGCCCGGGGCCGGGCTTCAGGGCGTGATCGCCTATCGGGACATCGCCGATACCGAGGCCATGATCGAGGCGGCCCGCACCCACCGGCACGCGGTCGTCATCGGCGGCGGCCTGCTGGGGCTGGAGGCGGCCAACGGGCTGGCCTTGCGCGGCATGGCGGTCACGGTGGTGCATGCCAGCGCCTGGCTGATGAACCGGCAGCTCGACGAGGTGGCGGCCGGGCTGCTGCGGGAGTCGCTGGAGGCGCGGGGCATCCGGTTTCGGCTGGGGGCTCAGACGCAGGAGTTGGTCGGCGACGCTTCGGGGCGGGTGCGGGCTGTTCGTTTTCAGGACGGTGGCGAGGAGCCGGCCGATCTGGTGGTGATGGCGATCGGCATCCGGCCGAACGTGGGGCTGGCGGAGTCGGCGCGGCTGCATTGCGATCGGGGGATCGTGGTGACGGACACGCTGCAGACGGTGACCGATGCGCGTATCTATGCCGTTGGCGAGTGCGCTGCGCACCGCGGCATTGCCTACGGGCTGGTGGCGCCCTTGTTCGAGCAGGCCCTGGTGGCTGCCAATCATCTGGCGGAGATGGGGATCTCCCGGTATCTCGGGTCTCTGACCTCCACCAAGTTGAAGGTCACGGGGATCGATCTGTTTTCGGCGGGCGACTTCATGGGGGGGAAGGGACTGAGTCGATCGTGCTCCGCGATCCTCTTGGGGGGGTCTACAAGAAGCTTGTGATCAAGGATGAGCGGGTGGTGGGGGCCTGTCTTTTTGGGGATGTGGGGGATGGGGGGTACTACTTTTCGCTCTTGCGCGAAGGGCGGCTGGTTGGGGCTCTGCGGGATGGGTTGATGTTTGGTGTTGGTTCCTAGATGGGCGGGGGTTTTATGTACTTCTTCTACTCCGCCGTAGGGTGGAGCTGGGGGCTTGCGCGCCCCCAGACCCGCGGTAACTTTCTTTCTGCTGAAAGAAAGTCACCAAAGAAAAGCTCGGCGGTCTTTCGCCCGCAACGGGCCGTCGCTTCGCTCGGCCTGGAGAATGTGCCATCCAACGCTCTGGCCGTGACAGTTTGGCCATGCGGGCATCCACGTTCCGGGCCTTGCCTCCGGCTGCGGGCAAGGCGAGCAGGAAGACGAGGGCGTTTTGGTGCACCGGCGAAGCACACGCACGGGTTTGCCAGCGCCGCCAGTGCGGCCGAGGCTGTTGGTCATCCTGCCTGCCTTGCCCGCAGCCGGAGGCAAGGCCCGGAACGCCTGTCAGGCACGGCCAAACTGTCACCTCAAGAGCGCCCGATGGCACATTCCAGAGGCCGAGCGCAGCGACGGCCCGTTGCGGGCGAAAGACCGCCGAGCTTTTCTTTGGTGACTTTCTTTCAGCAGAAAGAAAGTTACCGCGGGTCTGGGGGCGCGCAAGCCCCCAGCTCCACCCTCCTACGGAGTAGAAGAAATAAAAACCCAAGCGCCCCAACAGCCCAAGCAAGGGCAAAGCAAAAGGCAGCGCCATGAAGGAAACCCAATCCACCTGCCCCTACTGCGGCGTAGGCTGCGGCGTCATCATCGAATCCCAAGGTGCCCAGATCACAGGCGTGAGAGGCGACCCCCACCACCCAGCCAACTTCGGCAGACTCTGCACCAAGGGCAGCACCCTCCACCGCACAGCCACAGCCGAGGTAACGCTGCAGACCCGCCTGCTGAGCCCCCTGCAGCGCAAGTCGCGCAACACCAAACCCCAGCCCATAGACTGGGACAGCGCCCTAACCCAGGCAGCAGACAAGTTCGCCCAGGTCATCAAAGACCACGGCCCCGACGCCGCAGGCTTCTACCTCTCAGGCCAGCTCCTCACCGAGGACTACTACGTCTTCAACAAACTGGTCAAAGGCCTCATAGGCACCAACAACCTCGACACCAACTCGCGCCTCTGCATGAGCAGCGCAGTAGCCGGCTACAAACAGACCCTGGGCGCCGACGCCCCTCCCGCCTGCTACGAAGACCTGGCCCTGGCCGACTGCCTGTTCATCACCGGCAGCAACGCCGCCTGGGCCCACCCCATCCTGTTCCGCCGCATCGAGGACGCCCGCGCCGCCAGGCCGCAGATGAAGATGGTGGTGGTGGACCCCCGCCGCACCGACACCGCCGCCGTCGCCGACCTGCACCTGCAGATCCAGCCCGGCACCGACGTCCTGCTCTACCACGGCATGCTGCACCTGATGCTGGACCAGGGCTGGACCGACCCCGCCTACATCGCCGCCCACACCAGCGGCTTCGAGGCCCTGCGCGAACTGGTGCGCGAAGCCACCCCGATCACGGTCGCCGAAACCTGCGGCATCGCACAGGCCGACCTGGTCGAGGCCACCCGCCTCTTCGCCCGCTCGCCGGCCACCCTCAGCCTCTACTGCCAGGGCCTGAACCAGTCGGCCAGCGGCACCGCGAAGAACACCGCGCTGATCGACCTGCACCTGGCCACCGGCCAGATCGGCAAGCCCGGTGCCGGCCCCTTCTCGCTGACCGGCCAGCCCAACGCCATGGGCGGCCGCGAGGTCGGCGGCATGGCCAACCTGCTGTCGGCCCACCGCGACCTGGGCAATGCCGTCCACCGCGCCGAAGTCGCCGCCCTGTGGGGCGTGCCGGACGTGCCGGCCACCCCGGGCAAGACGGCCATCGAGATGTTCCAGGCCGCCGCCGACGGCCAGATCAAGGCCTTGTGGATCGCCTGCACCAACCCGGCGCAATCCCTGCCCGACCAGGCCACCGTGCGCCGCGCCCTGGAGCGCGCCGAATTCGTGGTGGTGCAGGAAGCCTTCGCCACCACCGCCACCTGCGCCTTCGCCGACCTGCTGCTGCCCGCCACCACCTGGGGCGAGAAGGCCGGCACGGTCACCAACAGCGAACGCCGCATCTCCCGCGTGCGCGCGGCCGTGCCGGCGGCCGGCCAGGCGCGGGACGACTGGCGCATCGGCCGCGACTTCGCCCAGCGCCTGGCGGCGCGGCTGCATCGAGAGTCGCCGTCCTTCGATTACCCCACGCCGGAATCGGTGTGGAACGAACACCGCGAATCCACCCGCGGCCGCGACCTGGACATCACCGGCCTGAGCTACGACCAGCTCGACCAAGCCCCGCAGCAATGGCCCTTCCCCGAAGGCGCCCGCAGCGGCCGGGCCCGGCTGTACGAGGACGGCCGCTTTCCCACACCCGATGGCCGCGCACGTTTCGCCGCCGTGCCCTACCGCGCGCTGGCCGAGCCCTGCGATGCGCACTACCCCTTCGCCCTCAACACCGGCCGGCTGCGCGACCAATGGCACGGCATGAGCCGCACCGGCACCCTGGGCCGGCTCTTCGGCCATGCGGCCGAGCCGACGGTGCAGCTGCATCCGACCGACATGGCCCGCCTGCAGCTCGCGCCGGGCGCCCTGGTGCAGCTGCAGTCGCGCCGCGGCAGCGTGCTGCTGCCGGCCCATGCCTCGCCGGATGTGGCGCCCGCGCAGGCTTTCGTCGCCATGCACTGGGGCGGTGAATACCTGAGCGGCCGCGCCGCCGACGGCTCGCCGCTGGCCGGCGTCAACGCCCTGACCCAGCCGCTCTACTGCCCCGACTCCCGCCAGCCCGAACTCAAGCACGCGGCGATCCGCATCGAGCCGGCCGTATTCGCCTGGCAGATGGTGGCCCTGGCCTGGCTGCCGGCCGAACAGGTGCTGGCGGTGCGCGAGGCCTTGCGTGGCCTGATGCCGGAATTCGATTTCGCCAGCTGCGTGCCCTTCGCCAGCGACACCCCGCTGGCCCAGGCCGCCGAAGAACGCAGCGGCGTGCTGCTGCGGGCCGCCTCGCGGCAGCGGCCGTCCGAGGCCCTGCTCGACCGCATCGAAGCCCTGCTCGGCCTCGATGCCCCCGACGTGATGCGTTATGCCGACCCGCACCGCGGCCAGCACCGCGCCGTGCGGCTGCAGCGCGATGGCGAGGAGGCGCGGATGCAAGCCTTCCTGCTCGGCGGCGACATCCGCGCCGAGGCCTGGATGAAACCTCTGCTCCAGCAGCAGCTGCCTGCCCAGGCCTTCGGCCGCCTGCTGCTCTCGGGCAGCGCCGCCGCGCCGCTGGCCATGGTGTCGCGCGGGCCGCTGGTCTGCAGCTGCATCGGCGTGCCGGCCGCCGCCATCGACGAACACCTGGCCGAACATGCCTGCGCCGCGGCCGACGAACAGGCCGCCCTGCGCGGCCTGCAGCAAAGCCTGCGCTGCGGCACCAGCTGCGGCTCCTGCGTGCCGGAGCTGCGGCGCCGGGTGCAGGCGGCGCGGCTGATCGTGCTGCAGCCAGCCTGAATCCATGCGGCGCATGTCGATATAGCGCAAGGTCATCAAGCTTTTCGGACAATCGAGGGTTCCCCACGCCCGCCCCCACCAAAAGAGACCATGGCCATCAGCCACTACATCAAGGAAATCGGCCGAGGCGCACGCGGCGCGCGGCCGCTGGACCGCGCGCAGGCCGCCGACCTGTTCGGCCAGGTGCTGGACGGCAGCGTGACCGACCTGGAGATCGGCGCCTTCTGCCTGGCCATGCGCATCAAGGGCGAGACCTCGGCGGAGCTGGCCGGCTTTCTCGACGCCACGGCCGAACGCAGCCAGCGTTTTTCCACCGCCGGCGAACAGCCCATCGTGGTGCTGCCCAGCTACAACGGCGCCCGCCGCATGCCGGTGCTGACGCCGCTGCTGGCGCTGCTGGTCGCCCGTGCCGGCCTGCCGGTGCTGGTGCACGGCAGCCCGAGCGAAGATGCCCGCATCGGTGCACGCGAGGTGTTCGAGCGGCTCGGCATCCAGGCGCTCACCCAGGTGCGCGAAATTGCCGCAGGGGAAGTCGTCTTCGCACCGACCGAGATCATCTGCCCGGGCCTGAAACGCCTGCTCGACGTGCGCCGTGTGGTGGGCCTGCGCAATCCGGCGCACAGCGTCGTCAAGCTGATGAACCCCTGCGCCGGCCCAGCCCTGCTGGTGGCCAGCTACACCCATCCGGCCTATGCCGAATCGATGGCCGAGACCTTCGCCCTGCTGGGCGCCAGCGCGCTGCTGTCGCGCGGCCTGGAGGGCGAAGTCGTCGCCGACCCGCGCCGCACGGCCGAGCTGACGGGCTTCCGCCGCGGCGCCGCCGTGCAGCTGCAGGCGCAGGCCCCCGGCACCGCGGCCGAAGTGCCCGGCCTGCCGGCGGACATCGATGCCGACAGCACCGCCGCCTACACCCGGGCCGTGCTCGACGGCCGGCTTCCCCTGCCCGAAGCGATCGCGCGGCAGCTGGAACATCTCTTGCTCCTGGCAAGGTCCATGGGCAGCGACGACCATCCGATCCTGCCCGCAGCCACGGAGACAGCATGAAAGATCCCCAAACCCCCAAACCCGGCGACGCCATCGACCCCATCTTCCAGCTGCGCGGCGGGGAGGTGCACGACCTGCCGCCGGCCCCGGCAACCGAGCCCGTCGGCCCGCGCAGCGGCGGCCGCTGCATCCTGGTCGGCGCCGGCCCGGGCGATCCGGACCTGCTGACCGTGAAGGCCGTCAAGGCCATCGCCTCGGCCACGCTGCTGCTGGTCGACGACCTGGTGAGCGATGCCATCGTCGCCCTGGCCCAGCCTGGTGCACGGGTCGTCTACGTGGGCAAGCGCGGCGGCTGCAAGAGCACGCCGCAGGCCTTCATCGAGAAGCTGATGCTGATGGCGGTGCGCGAAGGCGAGACGGTGGTGCGCCTGAAGGGCGGCGATCCCTTCATCTTCGGCCGCGGCGGCGAGGAGGTGGAACACCTGCGCGGCTTCGGCATCGAGCCGGAAGTCATCAACGGCATCACCGCCGGCCTGGCCGCGGTGACCACGCTGGGCGTGCCCCTCACCCACCGCGCGCATGCGCACGGCGTGGTCTTCGTCACCGGCCATGCCCGGCCCGGCTCGGCCGGCACCGACTGGCGCATGCTGGCCGCCACCGCGCATGCGGCGCGGCTGACGCTGGTGGTCTACATGGGTGTGAGCGGCGCCGAACACATCCAGGGCGAGCTGCTGCAGGGCCTGCCCGGGCAGACGCCGGTGGCGGTCATCCAGAACGTGTCGCTGCCCAGCCAGCGCCACACGGTGTGCACCCTGGCCGATCTGCACGAGACCATCGTGGCCCAGGGCTTCGCCAGCCCCTCGGTGATCGTGGTGGGCGATGTGCTGCAGGGCCTTGCAGCCGCGTCCGCCGCCGGGCAGCAGCAGGCACGCCTGGCCTGAACCGGCGCGCAGCCGGCCCGCAGCCGGACTGCAGCCAGGGATTAAAGGTATATAAATACATACCTTAATTTGCTAGGCTCGTCCCCACCCCGTTCCGGGGAGGAGACGACAGCATGCGCATCCCACTGGCCGCCCTGGCGCTGGCGGCGGCCTTCCTCGGCCCGAACACGCCCGCGGGGGCACAGCAGGCATGGCCATCCCGGCCGGTCACGGCCATCGTCCCCTATGTGGCCGGCGGCGGCGTCGATCCCGTCGCCCGGCTCGTATCGCAGAAGCTGGCCGAGCGCTGGGGGCAGCCGGTGCTGGTGGACAACCGCGCCGGCGGCAGCGGCACCATAGGCGCCAACGCGGTCGCCAAGGCGGCGCCGGACGGGCACACCATCCTGATGTCGGCCACCGCCGAAGTGGCCATCAACCAGTTCTTCATGAAGAAGATGGCCTACGACCCGGAGCGTGACCTGAAGCCCGTCACCCTGCTGGTCAAGCTGCCCTTCGCGCTGGTGGCATCCCCCTCCAAGCCCTATGCGGACATGGCCGGCCTGGTCGCCTACGCGCGCCAGCATCCCGGTGCGGTGAGCTACGGCTCCTCCGGGCCGGGCACGCCGCAGCACCTGGCCGGCGTGCTGGTGGAGCAGCTGGCCGGCGTGTCGCTGCTGCATGTGCCGTTCAAGGGCGTGGCGCAGGCGATGACGGACATCCTCAGCGGCCAGGTGGACATCGGCTTTGCCGGCCTGCCGACCGCGCTGCAGCAGATCCAGGCCGGCAAGCTGCGGGCGCTGGGCGTGTCCTCGCGCGAGCCGGCCGCCGCCGCGCCGCAGGTGCCGGCCATCGCGCAGACGCCGGGGCTGGAGCGCTTCGAGCTGATCCAGTGGTTCGGCGTCTTCGTGCCGGCCAGGACACCGCAAACGGTGGTGCAGAAGATCCAGCACGACATCGCCGAGGTGCTGGCCCTGCCGGAGGTGCGCGACACCCTGCTGCGCCAGGGCGCCGAGCCCAGCGGCATGCCGACGGCCGAATTCGAGGCCTTCGTGCAGGCCGAGCGGGCGAAATTCCGCCAGATCGTGCAGGCCGCGCGCATCGAGTGATGGCTATACCGTCAGGTCGATCTCCAGCCGCACCGCCTCGCCGCGGTAGATGACCTCGGCCAGGTAGATCACATGTCCGCCCTCCCCTTCGAACACCCGCTCGACGAAGGCCACCGGTGCGTTCGGCGCCACGCCCAGGTGGCGCGCCACGTCGGTATCGGCCGTGCCCACCGTCATGGTCTGGTGCGCGCGCCGCACCTTGCAGCCGGGCATGGCCAGCAGCACCGGGATCACCGCCTGCTGGCGAAAGCGCCGCGGCGCCAGGGCGAACACTGCGGCGTCGATGTAGAGGGTGATCACGCAATAGGCAACGCCGCCTTCGGAATGCACCCGCTGCAGGCAGACGTATTCGGTGTCGTCGCGGCGCTGCGCGGGCGGCAGCGGGCCGCGGCTTTCGCCGAGCGTGCGGATCTCGGGCGGCGCCCGCAGGTACATGGCGCCCAGCGCCTGCAACGTGGTCTGCACCTGGATGTTCTTCACCGCGCGCGGCTGGCCGGTGACCACCGTGCCGCTGCCGCGCCGCGCATCCAGCAGGCCCTCCTCCACCAGCAGCTGCACCGCCTGCCGGGCGGTCAGCCGGGCCACACCGAACTCCTCGGCCAGTTCGTGCAGCGAAGGCACGCGGGTGCCCGCCGCCCACTGGCCGCGGTCTATGCGCTGGCGCAGGGCGTTGGCCACCACGCCGTACTTGGGCGCGTTGCCCGCGCGCTCGTTTTGACTCATCGCGACTCGCCTCCACCCCGTTTTTCCATTGCCTGACAAGGACGACAGATTCATGGCCTGCACAGCTGACACCGCATTTTCCGTCGAACGCATCGACGTCTTCGTTTTCCGCGCCCCGGCCGACCCGCCGGTGCAGACCTCCTTCGGCATCATGCGCGACCGCCCGGCCGTGCTGCTGTGCGTGACCGATACCCAGGGCGCCTGCGGCTGGGGCGAGGTGTGGTGCAACTTCCCGGTGGTGGGCGCCGAGCACCGCGCGCGCATGGCGGCCACCTATCTGCGGCCGCTGGTCTGCGGCAGCCGCTTCGAGCATCCACGCGCCTGCTTCGAGGCGCTGACGGCCAAACTCGCCGTGCTGGCGCTGCAGTGCGGCGAGCCGGGCACCCTGCAGCAGATCGTCGCCGGGCTGGACATCGCCCTGTGGGACATGCTGGCGCGCCGCGCCGCCATGCCGCTGTGGCGGCTGCTGTCCGACGGCGCGCTCGACAGGCCCGCCCCCATCCCGCTCTATGCCTCCGGCATCAACCCCACCGACCCGGACCAGCTCGCCGCCGCCAAGCTGCAGGAAGGCTACCGGGCCTTCAAGCTGAAGGTGGGTTTCGGCGCCGCGCGCGACAGCGCCAACCTGCAGGCGATCCGCGAGGTGATCGGCGAGGACGCGCCCTTCATGGTCGATGCCAACCAGGCCTGGGACATGGAAGAGGCCATCGCCGCCGGCCGCCGCATGGAACGCTTCGGCCTGGGCTGGCTGGAAGAGCCGATACGCGCCGACCGCCCCGCCGCCGACTGGACCCGCCTGGCCGCCGAACAGCCGCTGCGCCTGGCCGGCGGCGAGAACCTTGCTGGCCTGGCGCAGTTCGACGAATTCATAGGCACCGGCGGCATGACGGTGATCCAGCCCGATCTGGGCAAATGGGGCGGCTTCAGCGGCTGCCTGGAAGTGGGACGGCGCACCCTGCGCCAGGGCAAGACTTTCTGCCCGCACTGGCTGGGCGCGGGCATCGGCCTGACGGCCTCCTTCCACCTGAAGGCGGTGGTCGGCGGGCCGGGTTATGTGGAGGTGGACGCCAACCCGAACCCGCTGCGTGAGCTGCTGGCCCTGCCGACCTTCCAGCTCGTCGATGGCGCGGTGCAGCTGGACGAGCGCCCGGGGCTCGGCGTGGAGCCCGACCTGCAGGCCTGCCGCGATTTCATCGTCCAGGTCGCCGGCACTTGAGCGCTCTTTCGCTGCTGGCCTTCATGGCCTGCGTGGCGCTAGCCACCTATGCGCAGAACCTCACCGGCTTCGCCTTCGGGCTGATCCTGCTGGGCCTGAGCGCCAGCCTGCACATCGCCTCGGTGGCCGATGCCGCCAATGCGGCGACGGTGCTGACCCTGGTCAATGCCTGGACCTATTTCCGCGCGGCCGAGGCGCCACCGCCCTGGCGGCTGATGCGCACCACCCTCTGCGCCAGCCTGGTCGGCGTGGCGGCGGGCGTGGCCCTGCTGGGCTGGCTCAGCGGCAATGCCATCGGCTACCTGCGTGCGCTGCTGGGCCTGAGCATCCTGGGCTGCGCCGCGCTGCTCCTGCTGCAGGGCGAGCCGCTGGCGCGGGTTTCCGGGCAGCGCTCCTTCGCGGTGGTCGGGCTGCTGTCGGGATTGCTGGGCGGCATGTTCGCCAGCTCCGGCCCGCCGCTGGTCTACCAGATGTACCGCCAGCCGATGCCCCGGGAGCTGGTGCGGCGCGGTCTGCTGCTGGTGTTCGCCTTCAATTCCGCGGTGCGGCTGGCGCTGGTGCTGCCGACCGGGCAGTTCTCGCTGCATGCGCTGGTGCTGGCGGTGTGCGCGATACCCGTGGTCTACATCGTCACCCGGCTGCACCACCGCCATCCGCTGGCGCTGCGGCCGGGTCTGCTGAAGGCGCTGGTAGCGGTGCTGCTGTGCGCCTCGGGCGCGACGCTGCTGCTGTCGGCCTGGCGGGCGATGGTCGCCGTCGCCGTCTGAGCCGCCCCGGCCTGCAGGGCGTGCAGGGCCGGCGGCTGCCGGCCCTGGGGGGCTAGCCGATCAGGCGTAGGCCGAACACAGCTCGCCTTCGGCCTGCATCGAGTCGAAGGCGCTGTAGTCGGCCTGCCAGGCATTGCCCGCGCGTTGGGTGAGCGCCTCCAGCTCGGCCAGGGTGGCGGCGCCTTCCACGCGCAGCTGCTCGGCGCAGCGTTGCAGGTCGGGGAAGTTCTGCAGCGCCTGCCACCAGACGGCACGGCCGGCCAGGAAGCCGTGGGCGCCCGCGGCATAGGCGTACTCCATCACCCGCACGAACTGCCTGGAGGTGACACCGGCGGACAGCATCACCCACGGGATGCCGGCCTGCTTGCAGATGGCGCCCATCCGGTCGAACCAGCCCTGCGCCGCTAGGTGGGCGGCGCTGCCGTCGCGTGCCGGCAGGGTGGCGCCGGGCAGCGGGGCTTCGAGCTTGAACAGGTCCACGCCGTACTGCGGCTTGGCGAATTCGCGCACGCTCTCCAGCACCAGCTCGGGCAGCTTCTCGGGCGATTCGATGTAGTCGGTGGTGTGGCGTTCGCTCTTGGGGAAGGGGTAGACCAGCAGCTCCAGCACCAGCGGGATGTCCCAGCGCTTGCACTCCTGGCCGATCTTCTCGACGTACTGCTTCTGGTGCGCGATGACATCGGCATCCGCATCCGGCCGGTACCAGGCCAGCACCTTCACGCCGTCGCCGCCGGCGCGCTTGATCTTCTCCACGCTCCAGTCGTCGATGGAATGCGACAGCCGGCCGCCGGGGGTGTCCCTGAAGCGGTGGTCCTCCAGCGTCACCACCAGGCCGGTGTGGGCCGGCAGCTTCTGCAGCGCGGCGGGAAAGGCGTAGTTGGGATCGAAGAGCATGGCGCTGGCATGCTCGCCCAGCGTGTCGACCAGGGTGCGCTTCACATCGATCATGTCGGTGAAGCTCACCTCCGATGGCGGAA
Source organism: Xylophilus rhododendri (assembly GCF_009906855.1). Classification (NCBI taxonomy): domain Bacteria; kingdom Pseudomonadati; phylum Pseudomonadota; class Betaproteobacteria; order Burkholderiales; genus Xylophilus; species Xylophilus rhododendri. The sequence continues at coordinate 5,626,210 of NZ_CP047650.1, read as the reverse complement.
TGCCGCGCTTGGCGGAAATCAGCGCGGCGATGGGCGGGCGCTGGTCCAGCGCCACCATCGTGAAATGCCCTTGCGGCGTGGCCATGCGGCGCATGCCCCATGTCTTGCCCAGCTTGAGGTCTGCGGCCATGTGGATCACTCCTTCAGTTGTTCGACGAGAGACATCGCGGTGGCGAAGTCCGGCACCCCGGCGCGTCCGCCGGGGCTGGTGCACTTGAGGGCCGCCACCGCAGCGGAAAATTGGAAGGCGTGGCGCACCGGCCAGCCGGCGCCCAGCGCGAAGGCGTATGCGCCGTGGAAGACATCGCCGGCGCCGGTGGTGTCTATGGCTTCCACCGCATGGGCGGGCAGCGACTGGAAACCGCCGGCATCCAGCCAGCGCAGGCCGCGTTCGCCCAGGGTCACCGCCGCCAGCCGGCAGCCGCGCGACAGGGCGAAACGCAGGCTCTCGTCCACGCCGCAGCCGGCCGGCGCATAGGCGGCCAGTCCGGGTTCGGAGAACACCGCGTGATCGGTATGGGGCAGCAGCAGGTCGAAGACCTCCTCATCGGAGACATCGCCGTCCAGCACCGTCGGCAGGCCGCGCTGGCGGGCGGCGGCGAACAGGGCCGCGGCGCCTTCGGGCCAGCGCGGGTCGGCCAGCACCGCGTCCGCGCCATTCAGTTCATCCAGCGGCAGCCAGTCGGCGGCGGCCGGCAGGCCGGCGCCGCGGAAGTTGACGATCATGCGTTCGCCCTGCCCGTCCACCACGATGCCGGACACCGAGGAGCGTGCGCCCTCGAACAGCCGGAACCCGCGGGTATCGACACCGCAGGCCTGCAGCTGCGACTGCATCTCGCGCCCGGCGCCGTCCTGCCCCGCCCGGCCCCAGAAGCTGGCCTTGCCGCCCAGCCGCGCCACGGCGGCCGCCGCATTGGCTGCCATGCCGCCGCCGCCCTCGCGCAGGTCCGATGCCCGGGTCTTGCCGCCGCGCGGCAGGGTCTCGACCTGCCAGGTGATGTCCAGCGCCGACAGGCCCAGGCAGACCAGCCGGGGATGGGGAGCCGCACCGCCGCTGTCCATGGCCGGCCTCAGCACCGCAGCACCGCGCCGTCTTCCACGCCGAAGAGATGGCTCTGCGCCATGTCGAAGCCCAGCGTGATCATGTCCCCGGGCCGCACCCGCAGCGCCGGCGGCACCCGGGCCACATGGCGCCTGCCCTCGCAGTCGAAGTAGACCAGCGTGTCCGAACCCAGCGGCTCCACCACGCTCACCTGCACCCGCACGCCGGGCGAGCCTTCGGGCAATACCTCGATGTGTTCGGGCCGCACGCCCAGCACGGCCGGCCCCGACACGCCCCGGCACTTCGGCGGCAGCGGCATCTGCGTGCCGTCCTGCAGGCGCAGCGCGGCGCCGTCGGCCTGCACCGAAAAGAAGTTCATGGTCGGCGAGCCGATGAAGCCGGCCACGAACTGGTTCGCGGGCGACTGGTACACCTCTTCGGGCGTGCCGAACTGCTGCACCACGCCGGCCTTGAGCACCACGATGCGGTCGGCCATGGTCATGGCCTCCACCTGGTCGTGGGTGACGAAGATCATGGTGGTCTTCAACTGCTGCGACAGCGCCTTGATCTCGGTGCGTACCTCGCCGCGCAGCTTGGCGTCGAGGTTGGACAGGGGCTCGTCGAAGAGGAAGACCTGCGGATCGCGCACCATCGCCCGGCCCATGGCCACCCGCTGGCGTTGGCCGCCGGAGAGCGCCTTGGGCTTGCGGTCCAGGTAGTCGCCTATGCGCAGCATGCCGGCGGCGCGGTCGACCCGGCGCCTGATCTCGTCCCTGGGTGTGTTGCGCATCTCCAGGCCGAAGCCCATGTTGTCGCGCACGGTCATGTGCGGATAGAGGGCGTAGTCCTGGAAGACCATGGCGATGTCGCGTTCGGCCGGCGGCATGTCGTTGACCTTGCGCTCGCCGATGAACAGCTCGCCGCCGTCCACCGGCTCCAGCCCGGCCACGATGCGCAGCAGGGTCGATTTGCCGCAGCCCGAGGGGCCGACGAACACCACGAATTCCTGGTCGCGGATCTCCAGGTCGAGCGAGGGGATCACCGTGGTGTCGCCGAAGCGTTTCACCAGTCCCTGCATGCGGATGGCTGCCATCTGTGCGTGTCCTTCAGGCAAAGGCCAGCAGCGGCTTGACCAGCTCGCCCGCCACGAAGCGGCCGAACATCTCGGGCAGTTGCTCTATGCCGAACTGCGCATCCACCAGCTGCCGGTAGCGCGCCTGCTCGCTGCGCAGCAGCTCCAAGTTGAGGGGGAAGTCGGACTTGGGGAAGTAGAAGGTGCGCACCATGTAGAAGTCCTTGCGGCGGATGGCCTTGTTCTCCTGCACCGGCCAGGGCTTGTCGCTCTCGCCGATGAGGATGAGCACGCCGCGCGGCAGCACGATCTCCATGCCAAGGCTGCGCGCGGCATGGGCGCCGCTGCATTCCACGATCAGCTTGAAGCGCTTGCTGCCGTCGCCCACCGGATGGGACTTCGCGCCGAAGGATTCGGCCAGCTGCAGGCGCTCCTGCTTCAGGTCGGACACGTACACATCGGTGTAGCCCATGTTCTGCAGCGCGATCAGCGCGCCGATGCCGACCGGGCCGGCGCCGGTGACCAGCACCGGTCCGGTGGTCTGCGGCGGCACCAGCGGGCGCACGAAGCGGATGCCGTGGGCGGCGGTGCCTATGGTGTCCAGCAGCAGGGGCGCGAGTTCGTCGGGGATGTCGTCGGGCACCGGCAGCAGGCACTGCTCGGGCACGGTGAGGTATTCGGCATAGCCGCCCGGCCGGTTCCAGCCCACCAGCACCGATTCGTTCAGGCACATCTGGGTGTCGCCGGCCAGGCAGGCCTCGCAGTGGCCGCAGTGCACGGGGATGTAGACCAGGCAGCGCCGCCCGTCCAGCGCATGGCCGGGCTGCTGCACCACGCCGAAGATCTCGTGGCCGGGGGTGATCTCCGCGCCCTTGAACCACAGCTTGGTATCGGAGCCGCAGAGCGCCGTGCGCCGCACCTTCAGCAGCACCTCGCCGGGGCCGGCCACCGGCATGGGCGCCTGGCCGATGGTGATCTTCTGCTCGCCATGAAAAATTGCAGCCTGCATGTGGATGTCTCCTCTAGCCTTTGACGGCGCCCATGGCCAGGCCCGAGACGAGCCTGCGCTGGACGATGAATGCGAGCAGCAGCGGCGGCAGCGCGATCAGCGTCGCGGCCGCCATCAGCGCGCCCCAGTTGGATGCGCCCTCGCCGATGAAGTTGAAGGACGCGGCGATCAGCGTCTTGGTGTCCCCGTTCGACAGCACCAGGGCGAAGAGGAAGTAGTTCCAGGAGAAGACGAAGGACAGGATGGACGACACCACCAGCCCCGGCGTGACCAGCGGCAGCGCGATGCGCCACAGGATGCGCGGCACGCTGCAGCCGTCCACCTGCGCGCTCTCGAACACACTGCGCGGGATGTTGTCGAAGAAGGGCAGCAGCACCCAGATGACGATGGGCATGGTGATGGCCGCATGGGTCAGGATCAGCGCCCAGTAGCCGCCTATCATCCCGGCCTCGCGGAACATCACGTACCAGGGCAGCAGGAACAGGGTGCCCGGCGCCATGCGCGCCAGCAGCGTCACCGTGGCCGGCCAGGTGATGCGGGTCCACGAGACCGCGAAGGCCGCCGGCACCCCCAGCAGCAGGCCGATGGCGGTGGAGCCCACGGTGATCACCGTGCTGTTCCACGTGTAGTGCAGAAAGGGCGTGCTGCCGAAGAGCGTGCGGTAGTTGTCCAGCGTGGGCGAGAAGAACAGCCGGGGCGGATAGGCCGTGACCTGGGCCGAGGGCTTGAAGGACGACAGCACCATCCAGGCGATGGGCAGCAGGATCAGCAGCGCCACGAAGGCGATCTGCAGCAGGTTGAGGCGGCGCAGGAGTTTGTCGTTCATGGTCCCGCCCCGCTCACCAGGCCACGCGCTTGCGCGCCTGGGTCAGCACCATCACGGCGCCCAGCACGATGGCCGAGAGCGTGATCATCAGCGCGCTGGAATAACCGATCTCGAACAGCTCGAAGCCCTTGCGAAAGCCGTAGATGTTGAGCGTGTTGGAGGCATTGCCCGGCCCGCCCTGGGTGGTGATGTAGATGATGTCGAAGAAGCGCAGCAGGTCCACGCTGCGCAGGATGGCGGCGGTGACCAGCGTGGGCGCCAGCAGCGGCAGCGTGATGCGCCAGAAGGTGCGCCAGCGCGAGGCGCCGTCGATCTGCGCGGCCTCGTAGACGTTCGGCGGCAGCGACTGCAGGCCGCCGAGCACGATCAGGGCCACATAGGGCGTCCACTGCCAGGTGTCGATCATGGCGACGGTGGGAATCACCCAGACCGGCGAGGCCAGCCAGTCCGAGCGCGGCAGGCCGACCGACTGCAGCAGCCAGTTGGCCGCGCCGATGGAAGGGTCCAGCACCACCAGCCACATCATGCCGACCACCACCGGCGGCAGCACGAAGGGCGAGATCATGAGGGTGCGCACGATGCCCGACAGCTTCTTGGAGTGGTGCAGCAGCAGCGCGATCCAGGTGCCCAGCACCAGCTGCAGCGCCAGCGAGAGCAGGTAGAGCGCCAGGGTGATCTTCAGGCCGTTCCAGAACTCGCCGTCGCCCGCCATCTCGACATAGTTCATGCCGAAGTTGAGCTTGGGCTTGCCGCCGAAGCTGAACTCGTGGAGGCTGAACCACACGGTGTAGGCGAAGGGAAAGGCGATCATCGCCACGGTGAACGCCACCGCCGGCAGCGACAGAAAGGCCAGCTGGCCGCGGGTGCCTATGGATTGGCTCATGCTGTGTTCATCCCGCGAGAAAGCCGCCGTCGGCCGCCAGCACCGTGCCGGTGAGATAGCCGGCGGCCGGCGAGGCCAGGAAGACGGCGCTGCCGCTGATGTCGTCCGGCTGCGCCCAGCGGCCGAGCGGAATGCGCGAGCGGATGCGTTCGTAGTGCGCCGGGTCCTGCCGGCCGGCGGCATTGATCGGCGTTTCCACATAACCGGGCGCCAGCGCGTTCACCCGCACGCCGTGTTCGGCCCAGGCCAGCGCCAGGGATTTGGTGAGCATCACCACCCCGCCCTTGCTGGCGCAGTAGGCGGGGATGAAAGGCAGGGCGACGTAGGCGTTCATCGAGGCCACGTTGACGATGCTGCCGCCGCTGGCCTTGAGCAGCGGCAGGCAGGCATTGCACAGGCGGAAGGTGCCGGTGAGGTTCACGTCCAGCACCCGCTGGAAGGTGTCGATCTCGAATTCCTTGAAGCGCGCCAGGATGCCGGCCGAATTGACCAGGGTGTGCAGGCTGCCCAGCGAGGCGCAGAAGCCGGCGACCGCGCGGTCGTCGGTCACATCGAGCGTGCGCAGTTCCAGGCGCTCGCAAGGGCGCAGGGTGCTGGCAGACAAGGCGGCCTCGTCCACGCCGGTGGCGATCACGCTGCAGCCCATGTCCAGGAAGGCGGCCGAGATGGCGGAGCCGATGCCGCCGGCGCCGCCCACCACCAGCACGCGGTGGCCCGGGGGGAAGTCGAAGGCGGCCATCAGTCCTTGCCGTCCTTGGCATCCTTGGCGATGAGGGCGTCGAGCTGCTTGTCGGCATCGGCGCAGGCCTGGGCGACGGTCTTCTGGCCCAGGATCAGCTCGGTGGCGGCCTGGCCGATGAAGTCACGCGAGGCCGGGTTGGCGCCGATGGGGTAGCCGACTTCCGAGGTGCCGGTCCTGGACAGTTCGTTGACCGCGGCGACCCATTCGGCGCGCACCGGCTGCTCGTCCGTCCAGGCCTTGTAGCCCGCCGCCTGGCTCACCGCCGAGCGCGGCGGCGCCACGCCGTCGAGCGCCAGCCTGGCCTGCACCGCCGGGCTGGTCGCCCACTGCACGAAGTACCAGGCGGCCTCCTTGTTCTTGCTGTGGGCGGAGACCGACATGGTCCAGCCGATGACGGTGGGATGCGAGCCGCCGGGGCCGGCCGGCAGCACCGCCACGCCGGTGTCCTTCAGCCGCGCGCCGCCTTCCATCACGTTGCGCAGCTCGTTGGAGGACTCGAAGGCCATGGCCGCCTTGCCCTCGCGGTAGAGCGAGGAGATCTGATAGAAGCTGTAGTTGACGACGCCGGGCGGCCCGAAGTCCTTGAGGAGCTTGGCATACAGCGCCAGCGAGTCCTGGCCCGGCTTGCTGCACAGCTGGGACTTGCCGTCCTGCATGTACTGCCCGCCCATGTTGTGCAGGAAGACGCTGTAGGTGAAAGGCAGCGCGGGTTTCAGGCCGCGTGAGACGAAAGGCGTCACGCCCGCGTCGCAGGCCTTGAGTTTGCCGGCCGCGGCTTCGAGTTCGCCCAGATTCCTAGGCAGCGCCACGCCGCATTTCTGCAGCAGGTCCTTGCGGTAATAGAGCACCGGGCCTTCGACGTTCATCGGAATGCCGGTGAGCTGCTTGCCGTAACTGGCGTCCTTGAGCATGCCGGCGCTCAGGTCGCCGAAGTCGTAGTCCCTGGCGCTGGCGGTCTTCACCAGCTCGGAGAGATCGGCGTACCAGCCGGCCTTGGCGAACTGCAGGCCTTCGCGCGAAGGCAGCGACATGAAGACGTCGACCTCGTCGCTGCGCGAGTTCATCACCGTGACCAGGCGCTGGCGCATCTGCTGCTCCTGGTAGGAGTCCACCTTGAGTGTCATGCCGGTCTGCTGCTCGAACTCGGCCTTGTACTTGAGCAGCGCGTTGGCCACCGGGTTGTTGTTGGCCAGGAAGGTGAGGGTCTTGCCCTGGTGCTTCTTCCAGTTGAATTCCTGGGCATGCACTCCACCGGCACAGGCGGCGGCGGCCAGGACGAGCAGGGTCCGGCGCAGGGCCGGGCGAGCGAAGGCTTGTCTCATGTCTGTCTCCTTTTTCAGGGTCCTGTCGGTGTCGCCGGGCCCCATGTAACCGTTTACAGATTATGGGAAGCGCTCAAGCGCAACGTCAATGGGGAATGGTCTGGTTTCCTAGACCTTTTCATAGGTAATTTCCCGGAACCTGCCGGCAAGGGGAAAAGCCCAGCCGGTCCTGTAAACTGTTTCAGGATGAAGCCAAGAGCCTCTGCAAAATCGGTCGGGATACGGGAGGTGGCGCTGCGCGCGGGCGTGTCCACCGCCTCCATCTCGCGTGCTCTGAACAAGCCGGATTCCGTCAGCGCCGACCTGCGCGCCCGCATCCACAGCGCCATCACCGACCTGGGCTACATCCCGGACGCCGCGGCGCGGGCGCTGTCATCGCGGCGCAGCCACACCATCGGCGCGATCATTCCCACGGTGGACAACGCCATGTTCGCGCGCGGCATCGAGGCGCTGCAGAGCTATCTCTCGCTGCAGGGCTACCTGCTGCTGCTGTCGACCAGCGGCTACGACCCCGAGACCGAGGCCCGGCTGGCGCAGAACATGGTCAGCCGCGGCATCGACGGCCTGATCCTGCGCGGCGACGTGCACACCGATGCGCTGCGCAAGCTGCTGGCCACGCAGCGCATCCCCTTCATCAACGTGGGGGTCTACCACCCCGACAAGCCCTATGCCTCGGTCGGCACCAACAACGAGGCGGCGGCCTGGCGCGCCTGCCGCTACCTGATCGAACTGGGCCACCGCCGGATCGGCATGGTCGCCGCCATTTCCGCGCAGAACGACCGGGCCACCGCACGCATCGCCGGTGTGCACCGGGCGCTGGCCGAAAGCGGGCTGAGCATGCCGCCGCAGTGGTTCATCGAAGTGCCCTACCGGCTCGACGACGCCCGCGAGGCCGCCCGCCAGCTGCTGGCCGCGCCCGACAAACCCACGGCGGTGGTCTGCGGCAACGACGTCATCGCCTACGGCGTGATGATGGAAGCCGAGCGCCACGGCCTGCATGTGCCGCAGGACCTGTCGGTGATGGGCTTCGACGACCTCGAATGGAGCCGCCACCTGCGGCCCAGCCTCACCACCATGCATGTGCCGACCGACGAGATCTGGACCCGCGCCGGCCAGTACCTGGTGAAGTCGCTGGCCGGGGAGCCGGCCACGCTGCACTACGAGGTCGATGTCTCGCTGGTGGTGCGCGACTCGACCGCCAGGACGCGCGCCGTCTAGCCGGCCTTCAGCGGGAGATGCGGCTGCTCTCGCGCACCACCAGCTCGCAGTCGATGTGGTGGGTGCGGATGCCGACCGGCTCGCCGGCCGGCGCATGCAGCAGCTCGACCAGCGTGCGCGCGGCGGTGCTGCCGATGGCCTGGGGCTGGGTGCGCACGGTGGTCAGGGCCGGGGTGAGGATGGCGCCGATGGCCGCGTCGCCGAAGCCGGCCAGCGCGCAGTCGTGCGGCACCGCCAGGCCCAGGCGGGCGCAGCCCAGGAGGGCCGCCATCGCCATGCTGTCGTTGGCGAAGACCAGGGCGCGCGGGCGTGTGGCCGGCGCTTCCTGCGACAGGCGGACGGCGTGGTCCGTGCCGGCCTCGATGTCGTCGCCGTGGGCCGAATACACCACGTCGGCCGCCAGGCCCGCGGCCTGCATCGCCTCGGTGTAGCCCTCGATACGCCGGGCGGCGCGGGTGTCGTCGAGGCGGGCGTTCATGGCGAAGCGCAGGCGCCTGACGCCCTGTTCCAGGAAATGCCGGGTCAGGATGCGGCCGACCTCGCGCTGCGAGAAACCGACCTGGTGGAACGGCCGGCCTTCCACCACTTCCCAGGCCTCGACCACCGGAATGCGCATCTGGGCCAGCAGGGCGTCGGAAGCCTCGGAGTGGTCGCCGCGGGTGAGGATCAGGCCGCTGGGATGCCAGCCCAGGAAGGCCTGGATGGCGCGCTCCTCCGAGGCGATCGAATAGTCGCTGTTGGCCAGCAGCAGTTGCAGGCCGTGCTGCTCCAGCGTGTCGCCCATGGCGCGCACCAGCGGCGCGAAGGTGGGACTGGAGACGTTCTGCATCACCGCGCCGACCAGCCCGCCCTGCGAGGACGCCAGCCGGCGCGCCACCTGGCTCGGCACGTAGCCGGTCTGGCGGATGACGGCGGCGAGCTTTTCGCGCCGCTTCTCGCTGACCCGGCCGGGGTCGTTGAAATACCGCGAGGCGGTAACCGAGGACACCCCCGCCAGCGCCGCCACGTCGTGGATGGTGAGGGTGCCGAGCTTGCGCCGCGGGCCCCTGCCGGGCGCGGCATCGGCCGCCGGTTCGCCGGCGGGAGAGGGGCTGTCTTCGGGGCTGGAGGCCATGCGTCAGGGTTTGCGACGAGGGTGAACGGGTTGACGTTCGAAGACCCCGAACTATACACTGCCGATCGATGGTACCGGTTCCATTTCTCCAGGAATGGAACCGGTACCATCTTCGAACAGAGACAAGAACGGATTTCGACATGCCTTCTCCCAAAGCCTCGCTCCGGGCCCTTTTCGCCGCCCTGCTCGCCAGCTGCACCCTGGCCGCCACCGGCGCCGACTACCCGGACCGCCCCATCACCATCGTCGTGCCGCAGCCACCCGGCGGCGCCGCCGACGCGGTGGCCCGCCCCTTCGGCCAGTTGCTGTCGCAGCGGCTGGGGCAAGCGGTGGTGATCGACAACCGCCCCGGCGCCAACGGCAACATCGCCGCCGCCTACGTGGCGCGCAGCCAGCCGGCGGACGGCTACACCATCTTCTTCGGCTCGGTCAGCACCCTGGCGGTGAACCCGCACCTGTACAAGTCCACCGGCTTCGATCCGCTGAAGGATTTCCAGCCGCTGACCCTCACCAACCAGACGCCCAATGTGCTGATCGTCGGCGCGCAGACGCCCTACCGCTCGGTGGCCGAGGTGATCGCCGCGGCCAGGGCCAGGCCGGGCGAACTCAATTTCGGCTCGGCCGGCAACGGCAACACCATGCACCTGACGGGCGTGCAGTTCGAGGCCCGCACCGGCACCCGCCTGACGCATGTGCCCTACAAGGGCGGCCCGGCCGCGCTGAACGACGTCATCGCCGGGCAGATCCCCATGATGTTCCACAACCTGTCGGCGGTACTGGCCTTCCAGAAGGCCGGCAAGGTGCGCATCCTGGCCGTGGCCGACACCAAACGTTCACCGCTGGTGCCGGATGTTCCCACCATGGCCGAGGCCGGCGCGCCGGGCGTGGTGCAGATCGCCTGGAGCGGCATGCTGGTGCGCAGCGGCACGCCGCAGCCGGTGGTGGACCGGCTGGTGCGCGAGATGAAGGCCATCCTCCAATCGCCCGAGTTCCGCAAGCCCCAGGAAGAGCAAGGCAGCGAGATCCTCGTCTCGACGCCCGCGGAATTCGCGGCGCGCCTGAAGGCCGACTACACCACCATGGGCAAGGTCATCGAGGCCGGCAAGGTCAGCATCGACTGAAGCCGCCCCGCCTCCAAGGAAAGCACGCATGCCCTCCCCCAATCTCTTCAAGCGGGCCCTCGCCCGCAAGCAGGCGCAGATCGGCCTCTGGTCCACCCTGCCCTTTCCCTACGTCACCGAGCTGCTGGCGGGCGCCGGCTTCGACTGGCTGATGCTGGACACCGAGCACACCGCCAGCGACCCCGACCGGATGCAGCAGCAGCTGCAGGCGCTGGCGGCGGAACGCGACCGGCCCTCGTCGGCCGTGGTGCGGCCGCCCTGGAACGACACGGTGATGATCAAGCAGTACCTGGACATCGGCGCGCAGAGCCTGCTCCTGCCCTTCGTGCAGGACCGCGACGAGGCCGAGGCCGCCGTCGCCGCCACCCGCTATCCGCCGCAGGGCGTGCGCGGCATGGGCGGGACCATGCGCGCCTCGCGCTTCGGCCGGGACATGCGCTATGTGGCGCAGGCCGCCGAGGAGCTCTGCGTGCTGGTGCAGATCGAGACCGCCGAGGCGCTGGAGCGGCTGGAGGAGATCGCCGGGGTGGACGGCGTGGACGGCGTCTTCATCGGCCCGGCCGACCTGTCGGCCAGCATGGGCGTGGCCGGCGACATCCACCATCCGCGGGTGCGCGCCGCGATCGACGACGCCATCGGCCGCATCCTGGCCTGCGGCAAGGCGCCGGGCATCCTGATGCTGGACGAGAAACGCGCGCGGGAATGCCTGGACCTGGGCGCCCTGTTCGTCGCCGTCGGCACCGACCAGGTGCTGCTGCGCAAGTCCGCCGACGATCTCGCCCGGCGCTTCCAGCCCGCCGCACCGCCGGCCGCCACCACCCCACCTTCCACCTACTGAGAAAGCGGCCATGAGCAGCCCAGCATCGCGCCCACGCAAGACCGTCGAGGAACTCCGCAGCCACCGCTGGTTCGCCAGCGACGACATCCGCGGCTTCGCCCACCGCCAGCGCATGCAGCAGCAGGGGCTGGTGCGCGAGGAGTTCATGGGCCGGCCGGTGATCGGCATCGTCAACACCTGGAGCGATCTCTCGCCCTGCCACGCGCACCTGCGCGAGCGCGCACAGGCGGTCAAGCGCGGCGTGCTGCAGGCCGGCGGCTATCCGCTGGAGCTGCCGGCGCTGAGCCTGGGCGAGGTGATGGTCAAGCCCACCACCATGATCTACCGCAACCTGCTGGCCATGGAGACGGAGGAGCTGCTGCGCAGCCTGCCGATCGACGGCGTGGTGCTGATGGGCGGCTGCGACAAGACACCGCCGGCACTGGTGATGGGTGCGCTGTCCATGGACATTCCCGCCATCTTCCTGCCGGCCGGGCCGATGCTCAACGACCGCTACAAGGGCCAGGCCGTGGGCGCCGGAACCCACACCAAGAAGTTCTGGGCCGAGTACGCCATCGGCAACATCGACCGCAACGAATGGGTGGGCCTGGAAGCCCGCATGACCCGCACCACCGGTACCTGCAACACCATGGGCACGGCCAGCACCATGACCGCCATCGTCGAGGCGATGGGGCTGTCGCTGCCGGGCGCCATGAGCATCCCGGCGGTCGACGCGGCGCACAGCCGCATGGCCTGGCAATGCGGCGCGCGGGCGGTGGACATGGTGTGGGAAGACCTGAAACCCTCGCGCATCGTCACCCGGCAATCCTTCGTCAACGCCATCACCGCCTATGCGGCGCTCGGCGGTTCCACCAACGCCGCGGTGCACCTGCCGGCGATGGCCGGGCGCGCCGGCATCATGCTGGACCTCGAAGAGATGGACGCCATCGCCAGGCGCGTGCCGGTGATCGCCAACCTCTACCCCTCCGGCGAGAAGCTGATGGAGGACTTCTTCTATGCCGGCGGCCTGCCGGCGGTGCTGAACAAGATCCGCGATCACCTGGACCTGTCGGCCCTCACCGTCACCGGCAAGACCCTGGGCGAGGATATCGCCGGCTGGGCGGGCACCGAGGACGGCACCATCCTCGACCCGGCGCACCCGCTCAAGCAAGGCAGCGCCGAATGCCCAGAGGCCGGCATGACCCTGGCCGTTCTGCGCGGCAACCTCTGCCCGGACGGCGCGGTCATCAAGCCGTCCGCCGCCAGCCCGGAACTGCTGCGCCACGAAGGCCGGGCCCTGGTCTTCGACTCGAATGCCGAGATGCTCGCCGCCATGGACGATCCCGACCTGGAGGTCGACCGCGACACGGTGCTGGTGCTGCGCAATGGCGGCCCGATCGGCGGCCCGGGCATGCCCGAGTGGGGCAATCTGCCGATCCCCAAGAAGCTGCTGCGCCAGGGCGTGCGCGACATGCTGCGCATCTCCGACTCCCGCATGAGCGGCACCCACTACGGCACCTGCGTGCTGCATGTGGCGCCCGAATCGGCGGTCGGCGGCCCGCTGGCCCTGCTCCGGACCGGCGACACCGTCCGCCTCGACATCGGCGAGCGCCGGCTCGACATGCTGGTGAGCGAAGAGGAACTGGCCCGCCGCCGCGCCGCCTGGGTACGGCCGGTGTCCACCTACCAGCGCGGCTATACACGCATCTTCCAGGCCGAGGTCACGCAGGCCAACCTGGGCTGCGATTTCGCCAGCCTCGCGGGCAACGCGCCGACGCCGGAGCCGCCCATCTACTGATGGCGCGCACCGCGCCGGTCCGTGCCACGAAGGCCGGTTTACGATCCGCTCCCTGGCCGTCGAACCCCGTCGGCCTTTTTCATTGAAGAACACCCATCGATGCAGGATTTCGACGCCATCGTCATCGGCGCCGGCGCGGCCGGGCTTTTCTGCGCGGGCGTGGCGGCGCAGCGCGGGCTGTCGGTGCTGCTGATCGACCATTCGGCCAAGCTCGCCGAGAAGATCCGCATCTCCGGCGGCGGCCGCTGCAATTTCACCAACCGCGAGCTGGACCCGGCCACGCCGCAGCAGCATTTCATCGGCCAGAACCCGCATTTCTGCCGCTCGGCGCTGGCGCGCTACACGCCGGGCGACTTCATCGAGCTGGTGCGCAGGCACGGCATCCCGCACCACGAGAAACACAAGGGCCAGCTATTCTGCGACCGCTCGGCCGAGGACATCATCGAGATGCTGGTGGCCGAATGCGGCGGCGGCGCCTCCGGTGGCAGCGTGCTGCGCTGGATGGCCTGCGCGGTGAAGGCGGTGCGGCATTCCGATGCCGGCTACGAGGTCGATACGGACAACGGCCTGGCCCGGGCTCGACAGCTGGTGGTGGCGACCGGCGCGCTCTCCATCCCCAAGATCGGCGCGACCGACTTCGGTTTTCGGCTGGCCAAGCAGTTCGGGTTGCGTCTGGTCGAGCCGCGGCCCGGCCTGGTGCCGCTGACCTTCGACGGCGCCGGCTGGGCGCCCTTCGCGGGCCTTGCCGGGCTGGCGCTGCCGGTGCGGGTGTCGACCGGCAGTGGCAAGGCACGCACGGCCTTCCTGGAGGATCTGCTGTTCACCCACCGCGGGCTGTCCGGCCCGGCGATCCTGCAGATCTCGAGCTACTGGCAGGAAGGCACGCCCATCGCGGTGGACCTGGCGCCGGGCACCGACCTGGCCGGGCTGCTGGCACAGGCCAAGCAGTCCGGATCGCGCAAGAAGGCCATCAACGAACTCACCGCCTGGATGCCCTCGCGCCTGGCCGAGGCCTGGAGCGCGAACGACCCGGCCCTGCAGCGCCCCATCGTCGAGGCGCCGGACAAGGCGCTCAGCAGCCTCGCCCAACGCATCGCCCGCTGGGAACTGACGCCCAACGGCAGCGAGGGATACCGCAAGGCCGAGGTCACCGTGGGCGGGGTGGACACCCGCGACCTGTCATCCCAGACCATGGAGGCGCGCGCCCAGCCGGGGCTGTTCTTCATCGGCGAAGTGGTGGACGTGACCGGCTGGCTCGGCGGCTACAACTTCCAGTGGGCCTGGGCGAGTGCCCATGCCTGCGGACAAGCCTTGCAGCCCGCCAATCGCGCGCTATAATGGCGGGCTAATTTACCGGCAGACTCCCGGCGGCCTGATCAACCTTCAGCCGGGAAAAAATCGCCGAGCGGGCTCTCGATCCTCCTGCTGGCACCTCTTCAATAGAGAAACATTTAGAGTAATGACCACCATTCGAGTTAAAGAAAACGAGCCCTTCGACGTTGCCCTGCGCCGCTTCAAGCGCACCATCGAGAAACTGGGCCTGCTGACCGACCTGCGCGCCCGCGAGTTCTACGAAAAGCCCACCGCCGAGCGCAAGCGCAAGAAGGCAGCCGCCGTGAAGCGCCACTACAAGCGCGTTCGCAGCATGCAGCTGCCCAAGAAGCTCTACTGAGTCCAGTAAGCTTCACCGCCGCCGGCTCTGCAGCCGGCCGGCACGACCCGCACCAGGGACGCCAGGTGCGGGTTTTGTTTTTTCCGCTTCCCTTTTCTCTCGTCGCATCACACCAGGAAGAAAGCCATGACTCTCAAGCAACGCATCACCGACGACATGAAGACCGCCATGCGCGCCAAGGACAGCGAGCGCCTGGGCACCATCCGCCTGCTGCTGGCGGCGATGAAGCAGAAGGAAGTGGACGAACGCATCGAACTCGACGACGCCGCCGTGGTGGCCATCGTCGACAAGCTGCTCAAGCAGCGCAAGGATTCCATCGCCGCCTTCGAGCAGGCCGGCCGCCAGGACCTGGCCGACAAGGAAGCCAGCGAGTCCACCGTGCTGCAGGCCTACCTGCCCGCGCGCCTGTCGGCCGACGAGGTGAAGGCCGAGATCGCCACCGTGGTCGAGGCGCTCACCGCCGAACTGGGCCGCAAGCCGGCCGCCGCCGACATGGGCAAGGTCATGGGCGCGGCCAAGGCCCGGCTGGCGGGCAAGGCCGAGATGGGCCAGGTTTCGGCCGCCGTGAAGGCCGCGCTGGCCTGATGAGGCAAGGCGCCGGGCGTTACCGGCGCTTTCAAATGACGGGCCGGACAAACCCTGGCTTGGTTAACGTGGGCTATCTCTCGCGCGTTGCTCGTTGATATGTCCATCTCGATTCGATTCGCCCGTCTCGTCCGCCTCGCCGCCCTGGGTGCCCTCGTGCTCCAGGGCGTCGCCGTTTGGGCGCAGACGGATCCGGGCCCGCAGCGCATCGCCCGTTTCGAGGCGGTGGAAGGCAGCATCCAGTTCCAGTCCGCAGCCGACAACCAGACCCGGCTGGCCGATCCGCGCTGGCCGCTGGCCGCCGGCGACCGCGTCTGGGCCGCCGCCGGCAGCCGGGGCGAACTCAATGCCGGCGGCGCCATCGTGCGGGTGGGCGACGGCGCCGATATCACCTTCACCGCGCTGGACGAGCGCAATGCCCAGATCCGCCTGACCGCCGGCACCCTCGGTGTGGTGCTGCGCGACATTCCGCCCGGCGACCGTTTCGAGATCGACACCCCCAACCTCGCCGTGGTGCTGGACCGCCCCGGCCGCTGGCGGCTCGACGTGGACCCGCAGCGCAACACCACCCGCGTGACGGCCGAGCAGGGCTCGGGAACGCTCTACGGCGAGGGTGGCCAGCCCCTGGCCTTCAATGCGCCGCAAAGCCGCGAATATGCCTTCCGCAGCCTGGCGGGATCGCAGCCGCTGGCGCTGAACAGCGGAGACGCCTTCGACCGCTGGTCCAATGAGCGCGACCGCGCCCTGGCGCAATCGCCGTCCCTGCGCTACGCCTCGGCCGACATCCCCGGCGTGGCCCAGCTCGACGCCTATGGCGACTGGGGCAACGACCCGCGCTACGGCGCCATCTGGTACCCGCGCAGCGTGGCAGCCGACTGGGCGCCCTACCGCAACGGCCACTGGGAATTCATCCCGCCCTGGGGCTGGACCTGGGTGGACGACGCGCCCTGGGGCTTCGCACCCTTCCACTACGGCCGCTGGGAGCAGGCCGGCAACCGCTGGGGCTGGATTCCCGGCCCGCCGCAACGCCGCCAGCCCTATGCGCCCGCCCTGCCCTTCGGCGGCGCCCGGCCCAATATCCCGCAGGGCGTGCCGCCTGGTTTCCGCCCGCCGATGCAGCATCCGATGGCACCGCAGCGCATAGGCGCGCCGATCGAGCCCCTGGCCGACCAGGTGCGCCGCGACCAGTGGGAACGCACCCAGCGCGCGCAGCAGGACCAGCACCAGGCCGACATGCAACGCCAGCAGCAGATGCGCGAGGCGCAGCAGCGCTTCCAGCCCAGCTACGGGCAACGCCAGCTCGACGAGCAACGCCGGCAGATCGAGCAGCAGCAACAGCAGCAGATGTTCCAGCAACGCCATCAGCAGGAACAGCTGATGCGCCAGGACCAGCAGCAGCAGATGCAGCGCATGGCCGAGCAGCAGGCGCGCCAACGGCAGATCCAGCAGGACCAGATGCAGCGCCAGCCAATGCAGCCGGCGATGCAACCCCAGATGCCGCAGCGCATGCAGCCCCAGGCCCAGCCGCAAGTCCAGCCACAGGCGGCCCCGCAGGCGCCGATGATGCGGCAGGGCGGCGTTCAGAACCGCGGTGGTGGCGAGCCCGGCGGCCGGGGCTCGCATGGCGGCCCGCCGCCCAACCATTGAGGCGGCCGGGCCGGGCGCGGCCTCAGCTGCCGGCGACCTTCATCTTGTTGATGAGCACCGAGCCCACCGTCTTGGCGCCGTAGTTGTAGGCGTCCGCGCCGATGGCCTGGATGCCTTTGAACATGGTCTTCAGGTTGCCGGCGATGGTGATCTCCTGCACCGGGAAGGCGATCTCGCCCTTCTCCACCCAGAAGCCGCTGGCGCCGCGCGAATAGTCGCCGGTGACGTAGTTCACGCCCTGGCCCATCAGCTCGATGACGAACAGGCCGGTGCCCAGTTTCTTGAGCATGGCGTCCAGGTCGTCGCCGGCCCTGGTCTGCGTGGAACGCATCACCAGGTTGTGCGAGCCGCCGGCATTGCCGGTGGTCTTCATGCCCAGCTTGCGGGCGGAATAGGTGCTGAGGAAGTAGCCCTCGCAGCGGCCGGCATCGACCACGCGCCGGGCCTTGGTCGACACACCCTCCTCGTCGAAGGGCGAGCTGCCCTTGCCCTTCAGCAGGAAGGGGTCTTCCTCGACGAACACATGCTTGGGAAACACCGGCTTGCCCAGCGAATCCAGCAGGAAGGTGCTCTTGCGGTAGAGCGCGCCGCCGCTCACCGCCTGGGTGTAGGCGCCGAGCAGGCCGGCGGCCAGCGGCGACTCGAACAGCACCGGGCACTGCGTGGTCGGGATCTTGCGGGCCTTGAGCCGCGACAGCGCACGGGCGGCCGCGTAACGGCCCACCGATTCGGCGCTAGAGAGTTCGGCCGCATCGCGCATCGAGCTGTACCAGGCGTCGCGCTGCATGCCGTCGCCGCGGCCGGCGATGGGCGCCACCGAGATGCTGTGCCGCGAGCTGGCATAACCCCCGCGAAAGCCCCGGGTATGCGCCGAGAAGAAATGCGACTGCTGGGCCGACACGCCCGCGCCTTCGCTGTTGGTGATGCGTTTGTCGGCCGACAGCGCCGCGTGTTCGCAGGCGCGGGCCAGCTCGGCCGCCTTCTCGCTGTCGATCGCCCAGGGGTGGAACAGGTCCAGGTCGGGATGCTCGTGGGCGATGTCGGCCTCGTCGGGCAGGCCGGCCATCGGGTCTTCCGCGGTGAAGCGGGCGATGTCGTAGGCCGCCTGCACCGTCTGGGCGATGGCCGCGTCGGAGAAGTCGGAAGTGCTGGCATTGCCCCGGCGCTGGCCGAGGTAGACGGTCACGCCCAGGGACTTGTCGCGGTTGCGTTCCACCGTCTCCAGCTCCCCGCGCCGCACACTCACGCTGAGTCCGCAGCCTTCGGAGGCTTCGGCGCCCGCATCGGTCGCGCCGACCTTCTTGGCATGGGCCAGGGCCTTGTCGACGATGCCTTCGAAAAAGCCCCGGCTGTAGCTGAAACCATCGGTGCCGCCACCGGGCGTGGCCGCTGCGGCCGCTTGGGAGATCTTATGTTTCATGTCGAGGGCTATGATACTTGCCGCCCCCGACCCTGCCCTGGCACCCGGCTTTAGTCCGCCTGCCAGCCGTCGCGGCCCGCATTTTCTCTTCCCCTGGACCCATGTCACGCAAACCCAAGAAAGGCTACTTCGTTCGTGGCCAGTTCGTCGCCGAAGGCAGCGAACTCGACATCGAAATGAAAGCCGAGTTGAAGGGCACGGCAGACAGCAGCCGTACCGACCTCAAGCGCGAGAGCACCGAGCTGCAGCAGCTCGGCGAAGCGCTGCTCACCCTGGGCCAGGCGGCCCGCGCCGCCCTGCCCCTGCCCGAGCGCCTGTTCGACGCGCTGGAAGCCGCCCGCAAGATCACCAACTTCGAAGGCCGGCGCCGCCAGGGCCAGTTCATCGGCAAGCTGATGCGCAAGCTCGACGAGGAGCAGATCGCCGCCGTGCGCGCCGCGCTCGATGTGCAAAAACGCGGCTCGGCCGAGGAAGCCGCCCTGCTGCACGAGGCCGAAGGCTGGCGCAACACGCTGATCGAGGGCGACGAAGCGGTACAGCGCTGGATCGAGGCCTATCCCGACACCGACATCCAGCAGCTGCGCGCCCTGGTGCGCCAAGCCCGCAAGGACGCGGTGCCCGAGAAGCCGGGCCTGGCGCCACGCCACGGCCGCGCCTACCGCGAGATCTTCCAGCTGGTGCGCAGCGCCATGAAGGGCGATGCCGGCACCGACGAGGCCGATGCGCCGGAGCCGGACGATGACGACTGACGCGGTCACCATCGGCATCGTCTCGGTCAGCGACCGCGCCTCCACCGGCGTGTACGAGGACCAGGGCCTGCCCGCCCTGCGCGAATGGCTGCAGCGCGCGCTGAAGAATCCGATCACCTTCGCCTCGCGCCTGATCCCCGACGAGCAGGCCACCATCAGCGCCGCCCTGGTCGAACTGGTGGATGCCAACTGCTCGCTGGTGCTGACCACCGGCGGCACCGGCCCCGCGCCGCGCGACGTGACGCCCGAGGCGACGCTCGCCATCGCCGACAAGGAACTGCCCGGCTTCGGCGAGCAGATGCGCCAGATCGGCCTGGCCTTCGTGCCCACCGCCATCCTGTCCCGCCAGGTCGGCGTGGTGCGCGGCCGCAGCCTGATCCTCAACCTGCCGGGCCAGCCCAAGGCCATCGCCGAGACGCTCGAAGGCCTGAAGAATCCGGATGGTTCCCAGCGCGTGCCCGGCATCTTCGCGGCGGTGCCCTACTGCATCGACCTGATCGGCGGGCCTTATCTCGAAACCGACGACGCGGTGTGCAAGGCCTTCCGGCCCAAGTCGGCCATCCGCGCCCGCTGAGCGCCCGGGCGCGGCAAGCGGGCACGGAAATTTCATGCGGAACCTTCCTATGAAAAACATGACCCGACTCAAGGCCACCCTGGCCGGCGCCCTGCTGACACTTTCCACCCTCTCCGCCCACGCCCAGGCCGCCTGGCCGGAACGCGGCATCACCATCCTGCTGCCGACGGCCGCCGGCAGCTCCTTCGATGTGAATGTGCGCCGCTTCGCCGAGCTGCTCTCGCGCTCGCTCGGCCAGCCGGTGGTGATCGACAACCGCGCGGGCGCCGGCAGCGCCATCGCCCTGGCCGCCGTGGCGCGCGCCAAGCCCGACGGCTACACGCTGGGCGTGGGCAACGCGGCCGGGCTGGCGATCACGCCCGAACTCAATGCCAAGCCCGGCTACGACACGGCCAGCTCCTTCGAATACATCGGCCGCTTCACCCGCCAGGCCAACATCCTGGTGGTGCGCAAGGACCTGCCGGTCAACAGCGTGGCCGAGCTGACGGCCTATGCCAAGAAACATCCGGGCGAGCTGTCCATGGGCTCGCAGGGCACCGGCAGCACCGGCCACCTGAGCGGCGAGATCTACAAGACGCTGGCCGGCATCGACTTCGTGCACGTGCCCTACAAGGGCGGCCCGCAGGCCATCCAGGACCTGCTGGGCGGACGCGTGGACTTCATCTTCGAGAACACCTCCACCATCGAGCCGCAGATCACCAGCGGCCATGTGAAGGCCCTGGCCGTGACCTCGCGCGACCGCGCCGCCATCTTCCCCAAGCTGCCCACCATGGACGAGGCCGGCGTGAAGGGCTACGAGGCCGTCTCCTGGACCGCCCTGCTGGCGCCGGCCGGCACGCCGCAGGCCATCGTGGAGCGGCTCAATGCCGAACTCAACAAGGCCTTCGCCGATCCGGGCTTCCAGAAATTCCTGGCCGACCGCGGCACCATCCTCGACGGCGGCAGCAGCGCCGCCGCGCGCGAATTCGCCCGCACCGAACGCGCCAAGTGGGGCGCTGTCATCAAGGCCAGCAAGATCACCGCGGACTGATGCCATGACCCGGGGCCCGCGCATCGCCATCCTGTCCTTCCACCTGGAGTCCAACGCCTTCTCGCCGCCCAGCCGGCTGGAGGATTTCCGCCAGCTCTGCTGGCTGGAGGGCGAGGCGGTCAGCGAACACGCCCGGCGCCTCAACCACATGCCGAGCGAGATCACCGGCTTCTATGCCCGCATGGACGCGGCCGGCCCCTGGCAGCCGCTGCCGCTGGTGATCGCTGCCGCGCCGCCGGGCGGGCCGGTGGACGAGCCGACCTGGCAGCTCTTCCTCGACACCGCCACGGCCCGGCTGCGCGCGGCCCTGCCGGTGGACGCCGTCTACCTCGGCAACCACGGCGCGGCTTCCGGCCTGGGCCAGGGCGACACCGAGGCCGAGCTGATGGATGCCGTGCGCGCCATCGTCGGCCCCGAGGTGCCGCTGATCGCCAGCTACGACCTGCACTGCAATATCTCCGACCGGGTGATCCACGCACTGGACGGCCTCTTTCCCTACCGCACCAATCCCCATGTGGACCTGCGCCAGCGCGCCGCCGATGCGGCGGATGCGATCCTGGCCTGCCTGGGCGGCGAGCGCCTGCAGCTGCGCCATGTGCGCCTGCCCTTCACGCCGCCCTCGGTCACGCTGCTGACCGCACGCGGCCCCTTTGCGGACGCCATCGGCTGGGCCGATACGCTGCTGCGCGAGGACACCAGCGGCGAGCTGGTGGATGTATCGGTCACCGGCGGCTTCGTGTTCTCCGACGTGCCGCAGTGCGGCATGTGTGTCAGCGTGACCACACGCGGCGATCCGCTGCATGCCGAGCGCACCGCGCAGGCCCTGGCGCGGCGCATCTGGGAGGACCGGCACCGTTATCTGGTCGTCACCTCGACGGTGGACGAGGCCGTGGCGCAGGCCAGGACCTCGACCGTTCCCCTGCTCTTCGCCGACGTGGCCGACAACCCCGGCGGCGGCGGTGGCGGCAATACCGTCGGGCTGATGAAGGCCTTCCACGAAGCGCGCATTCCGGGCGTGGTGCTGGGTGTCTTCATCGACGCCGATGCCGTGCAGCAGGCCGTCGCGGCCGGCGTCGGCGGCACGGCCGAACTCGTCTTCAACCGCATGCCCTCGCTCTTCGCCGACACCTATGCCGCCACGGCGCGGGTACTGATGCTGAGCGACGGCGAAGGCACCGGCCGGCGCGGCATCCTGAAGGACCGCCGTTTTTCGCTCGGCGCCAGCGCGCTGGTCGAGCTGCTGCCCTCGGGCATGCGGGTGCTGGTGTCCAGCCTGCGGCGCCAGCTGTCGGAGCCGGCCATGCTGGAGATGCACGGTATCGACATCGCCGCCGCCCGGGTGCTGATCGTCAAGAGCAGGGGCCACTACCGCGCAGGCTTCGACGAGTTCTTCAGCGACGACCGCATCGTGGACGTGGACAGCGACGGCCTGACCACCCCCAACCTGGCGCGTGTGCCCTTCCGCCATCTGCCCCGCCCGGTGTTCCCGCTGGACGCGGACACCGCCTGGCCCGCCAGCGCCGGCTGAGAAAGCCTACTTGCCGACCAGCTCGTTGAGCTTGGCGGCCTCGAAGCTCTCGGTCCGCGCCGCGCCGGCCGGCACGCAGCAGGGCTCCTCGCTGCGGCGGTCGGACAGGGCCTGGATCGCGTTCCACAGCAGCGCGATCTGGTGCTCCTGCGCACCGGCGTTGTCGATCAGGCCGCGCATGGCCTGGCTCAGTGGATCGTCCTGCGCCGTCACGCCGTAGGCCGAGAAACCCAGCTTGGCGGCGGTCGCCTCGCGACGGCCTTCGGCGCCCGAGCGGATGATGCGCGCCGGAATGCCGATGGCCGTGGCGCCCGCCGGCACCGGCTTGATCACCACCGCGTTGGCGCCGATGCGGGCGCCGTCGCCCACGGTGAAGCCGCCCAGCACCTTGGCGCCGGCGCTCACCACCACGTCGCGGCCCAGCGTGGGATGGCGCTTGGAGCCCTTGTAGAGCGAGGTGCCGCCCAGCGTCACGCCCTGGTAGATGGTGCAGCCGTCGCCGATCTCGGCCGTCTCGCCGATCACCACGCCCATGGCGTGGTCGAAGAAGACGCGCTCGCCGAGCTTGGCGCCCGGATGGATCTCGATGCCGGTGAGGAAGCGGCTGAAGTTCGAGATGAAGCGCCCCAGCCAGGGCAGGCCGTGGTGCCAGCACCAGTGCGCGGGCCGGTGCAGCATCACCGCATGCAGGCCCGGATAACAGGTCAGCACCTCCCAGCGGCTGCGCGCGGCCGGGTCGCGGTCGAGGATGCACTGGATATCGGAGCGGAGGCGGTCGAACATCGTTCAGGTCATAAGCAGAGGCAGAAACAGTCTATAGCTTCGATTCGCCGTCTGCCGGCGCCGGCTTCGCCGGACTTGGCGCCATCATGGCCTTGGCGATGCCGCGCAGGATGTGGATCTCCTCCTCGGTGGGCTGGGCGCGGTGGAAGAGCTGCTGCAGGCGCGGCATCAGTTTCTTGGGCGCGGCGGGGTCGAGGAAGCCGATGTCGACCAGGGCGCGCTCCCAGTGTTCCAGCATGCCGTTGAGCTGGCGCGCATCGGCCCGCTGCGATTCCCGTGCGGCCACCGGAGTCGCATCGCCGAAGCCGCCGAGCGCCTGGCGCCATTCATAGGCGATCACCTGCACCGCAGCGCCCAGGTTGAGCGAGCCGAACTTGGCATCGGTCGGAATCGTCAGCGCCACATGGCAGCGGTAGACATCCTCGTTGCGCATGCCGAAGCGTTCGCTGCCGAAGAGAAAGGCCACGCCCTTCTCGCCCGTGCTTTCGGCATTCGCGGCGAGGGCCGGCAGATGCTCGCGCGGCGTGCTGGTGGGCGGGCCGAAATCGCGGCCGATCATGGCGGTGGCGCAGAGGTGGGTGATGCCGTCCAGCGCCTCGTCCAGGGTCTCGACGATGCGGGCATTGTTCAACACATCCAGGGCGCCGCTGGCGCGCTGTATGGTCTCCTCGCGGCGCAGCACATTGGCCCAGCGCGGGGCGACCAGCACCAGGTCGGTGAAGCCCATGGTCTTCATCGCGCGGGCGGTCGCGCCGACGTTGCCGGCATGGCTGGTATGGATGAGAACGAAGCGGGTATGCATGGAGGAAAGGGGCGAGGCGGCGCGGCCGGCTAAAATCCTCGCATTGTCGCCGCCTGCATCGCCAGGCATGCCCGCCCCCCGGCCCGTCTCGCGGCCGCACCAGCGCCACTTTCTTTCTCACATGTCGACGAACCTGCATCCCATGCTCAACGTGGCCATCAAGGCCGCACGCGCCGCTGGCGCCATCATCAACCGCGCCGCGCTCGACGTCGAATCCGTGCGCGTGTCGCAGAAGCAGGTCAACGACTTCGTGACCGAGGTGGACCACGCCGCCGAGGCGATCATCATCGAGACCCTGCTCACCGCCTATCCCGGCCACGGCATCCTGGCCGAGGAAACCGGCTCGCAGCATGGGGCGCAGGATTCGGAATTCGTCTGGATCATCGATCCGCTGGACGGCACCACCAACTTCATCCACGGCTTCCCGGTCTACTGCGTGAGCATCGCCCTGTCGGTGCGCGGCAAGATCGAGCAGGCCGTCGTGTACGACCCCACCCGTAACGACCTGTTCACCGCCACCAAGGGCCGCGGCGCCTATGTGAACGAGCGGCGCATCCGGGTCTCCAAGCGCACCCGCCTGGAGGAATCGCTGGTCTCCACCGGCTTCCCCTTCCGTCCGGGCGACAACCTGCGCCGCTACCTGAAGATCATGGGCGAGGTAATGGAACGCACGGCCGGCGTGCGCCGCCCGGGCGCTGCTGCGCTGGACCTGGCCTATGTGGCCGCCGGCTTCACCGACGGTTTCTTCGAGACCGGCCTCTCGCCCTGGGACGTGGCCGCTGGCTCGCTGCTGGTGACCGAGGCCGGCGGCCTGGTCGGCAACTTCACCGGCGAGGCCGATTTCCTCGATCAGAAGGAATGCCTGGCCGGCAACCCGCGCATCTATGCGCAGCTGGTCGGCCTGATCGGCAAGTACTCCAAGTTCGCGGGTGTGGACGACAAGCGCCTGGCCGGCGACCTCGCCGCCGCCGTCGAGGAAACCCCGGCCGCCGCGGATGGCGCCGAGGCCCCGTCCGCCGAAGCCGCGCCCGCACCCAAGCGCGCCCCCCTGCGCGTACGCAAGCCCACCGGGGACGCCTGACCTGCGCAGGTCGTGGCCGAACATCTTCGTAAGCTGAGGACGGCGCTGCTGCGGCACGCCGAATCCTGGAGCCTGTGGCGCGCCGCGCGGCGGCGCGTCTGGAAGCTCATGTTCTCGGTGCTCGGGCCGCATGTCACCAATGGCCTCTCGGTGGCCATCGGGCTGATCGGCACGGCCCTCATCCTCTACGCGATCGGCGGGCTGACCGCGGCGGCCACGGCCGGTGTCGGCATCCTGATCGCCACCATGGCCGACCTGCCGGCCCAGAAGCACCACAAGCTGCAGCAGATGCTGCCCGGGCCGCTGCTGGGCGTGCCGCTGTTCCTGGCGATGCAGCTCTCGCACGACTCGATACAGCAGCAGGCCATGGTGCTGATCTGCGGCTCCTTCGTCTCCTTCCTGGCGATGGCCTGGGGCAAGCGCGGCGGGCCGGTCAGCGCCGGCATGATGTTCTCCATGGTCTTCGCCCTGGCCGAGCAGCCGCCGCGCGGGCTGTTCGAGGCGCTGCACCGCACCGGCTGGTTCGCGCTGGGGGCGGGCATCTACGTGGTGTACGGCGTGGTGTCCAACGGGCTGCTCAACGGCCTGTACCGCAACCAGCTGCTGGCCGATGCGATCAAGGGCTTCGCCGGCATCCTGCGCACCCAGGCGCGGCGCTTCGACGGCCATGTGCATGCCGGCGGCGTGATGTCGGACATGCTGACGCAGCAGGCCGCGCTGGCCGATGCGCTGCAGTCGGCACGCGACCTGGTGCTGGAATCGCCCCGCACGCCCGCCCGCCAGCGCCGCGCCGCCATCCTGATGGCCTTGCTCGATGCCCGCGACCACCTGCTGGCCTGCGACCTCGACATCGACGCCCTGGCCCGTCAGGGCGAGAACGCCACGGTGCAGCCCGCCTTGCGCGATGCCCTGCTGTTTCGCGCCCGCCAGCTCGAAACCCTGGCCACCGCCCTGCTGCTGGGCCGCGGCGCGCCGGCCCAGCCCCTGCCCTACCGGCCGATTCCGGAGATCACCGCGCCGGACAACTCCGCCCTGCGCGAAGTGATCGCCCGGGTCGCCACCATCGCTTCCGAGGTCGACCGCATGTACGCCCTGGCGCACGGCGAACTCAAGGCCGACATCGCCGCGGTGCGCGAGACCTGGCAGCTCTTCATCAGCGCCACCACTTGGAGCTGGATGCCGCTGCGTTCGCTGCAGGGCTGGTATGCGCCCACGTTGCGCTACGCGCTGCGCGGCTCGCTGGCGATCGCCATCGGCTACCTGGTGTCGCAGCACCTGCCCTGGGCGGCGCATCCCTACTGGGTGCTGGCCACCATCGTGGTGGTGTTGCGGGCCAGCCTGGCGCAGACCCTGGAGCGGCGCAACGCACGGATCGCCGGCACCATCTTCGGCTGCGTGCTGGTGATGGTGGTGCTGGCGGAGCATCCGGCGCCGCAGGTGGTGCTGGGGGTGATCGCGCTGTCTTCGGCCGTGGCCCATGCCTTCGTGGTGCGGCGCTACTTCATCACTTCCGTGGCGGCCACGCTGCTCGGGCTGATGCAGGCGCATCTGCTGGCCGCCGATGTGCATCCTGTCTTCGCGGCGGCCGAACGCATCGCCGATACGGTGATCGGCGCCCTGATCGCCTGGGGCTGCAGCTATGTGCTGCCGGTGTGGGAAAAAAGCTCGGTGCCGCAGATGGTGCAGCGCGCCCTGGCGGCGCAGTCCCGCCATGCCGAGCTGGCGCTGGTGCCGGCCAGCACCACCTCGCCCGACCTGCAGTGGCGGCTGGCCCGCCGCGAGGCCTACGACAGCCTGTCGGCCCTGGTGCAGGCCACGGCGCGCAGCCGCTCCGAACCGCGTGCGGTGCAGCCGGCTCTTGAACCTCTGGAAACACTGCAGGCACTCAGTTATCACATGCTTGCGCACCTGACCGCGGTGAAGTCGATGCTGCAGCTGCGGCGTGGCCAGCTCGACATGGCCGTGGCGGAGCCGGCACTCGCCGCCGCCGCTGCGGCGATCGCCAGGGCCCTCACCGGCAGCGAGCCGGCGGCGCCGCGGCGCTCGCGGGCGGCCACCGTCGATCCGTCGCAGGCGCGTCCGCCGGACATGCTGGCGGCCGATCTCACGCCCTGGCTGCTGGAGCGCCTGGCGGTGTCGCAAAGCCTGGCGGCGCAGATGCGCGCCGCGGCAGATCTGAGCAGCGGCTCCTGACGTACCGGACCACACGGGCGCAGGCGGCCGCGTCCGTATTGCGCTTGATATTCAGGAGGAAAGCCGCATGCCCGATCTCTCGGACTATTCACCGTGGATCGCCACGGCCATCGCAGCCATCATCGCGGTGCTGGTCGCCCTGCTGGTGCACCGGGTGGCCGCCATGGTGTTGCTGCGCGCCACGCAGCCGGCGCCGACCATCCACGCCATGGTGCGCGCCTGCCAGCGCCCCACCCGGCTGCTGCTGCCGGTGCTGGCCCTGCAGGTGGTGTGGCAGGCCGCCAGCGACGACATGCGTTTCATCCTCGGCATCCGCCATCTCAACGGGCTGGTGCTGATCGTCAGCATCACCTGGCTGCTGATCAGCGCCATCGACGGCCTGGCGGCCGGCATCATCGCCCAGCACCCGGCCGATGTGGACGACAACCTGCAGGCCCGCCGCATCCACACCCAGGCCCGGGTGCTGTCGCGCAGCGCCATGCTGGTGGTGGCGGTGGCCGGCGCGGCCATGATGCTGATGACCTTTCCCGGCGCCCGGCAGGTGGGCGCGAGCCTGCTGGCCTCGGCCGGGGTGATCGGCATCGTGGCGGGTCTTGCCGCCAAGCCGGTGTTCAGCAACCTGATCGCCGGGCTGCAGATCGCCCTGGCCCAGCCGATCCGCATCGACGACGTGCTGATCGTGCAGGGCGAATGGGGCCGGGTGGAGGAGATCACCGGCACCTACGTGGTGCTGAAGATCTGGGACGACCGGCGGCTCATCATCCCGCTGCAGTGGTTCATCGAGAACCCCTTCCAGAACTGGACCCGCACCGGCTCGCAGCTGCTGGGCTCGGTCTTTCTGAACGTGGATTTCCGCATGCCGGTGGCACCCCTGCGCGCCGCCCTGGAAAAGATGATGCCCGGCTATCCCGAATGGGACCGGCGCTTCTTCAACGTGCAGGTGACCGACGTCACCGAGCAGACCATGCAGCTGCGCATCCTGTGCACCGCGCAGAGTTCCAGCAAGGCCTTCGACCTGCGCTGCAAGATCCGCGAGGACATGATCGCCTACATGCAGAAGGAGTACCCGCAGTACCTGCCGACCATGCGCATCCTCAACGAGAAGGACGTGGCCAGCGGCGTGGTGCAGGTGCCGCCGGAGCCCGAGGTGCGGCCCGCGACCGACCGGTCCGAGGCTGGCATCACCGCCGCGCCGAGCGCGCCCGACCGCTGAGCGGCAAGCCCCGCGAAAGCCTTCGCCCGGTGTGACAAGAATGCGCACGCAGCGCCACAAGCACGGCTGGATACAGCCAGCTTAGTGGCTTTACGCCTCCCGGCCAGACGCCTGTGCTCCCCATCCGAATGCCGTGCCCAGCCCCGGCCCTACCTTGCGATTCTTCCGATCCATCCGGGCCGGCGAGCCCGGACAGGCTGCCGCAGGAAGTCCACGCCGAAGTCGTGCAATACCTCGACGCCCGCAGCTGCGCCACTTATTGCGCCGCCGTCTTTCGCGTGCCCGGCGGCAGGCAGCTGCAGCGCCGTCCGGAAGTGCGCGCCGCCCGCTACCGGGCCGACGCCCTGCGCCAGGGCGCCGCCGGCATACCGGCCTTTCTGCGGCGTGCCCTCACGCAGGTGGAGACCGGCGATCTCCA
Source organism: Xylophilus rhododendri (assembly GCF_009906855.1). Lineage (NCBI taxonomy): Bacteria > Pseudomonadati > Pseudomonadota > Betaproteobacteria > Burkholderiales > Xylophilus > Xylophilus rhododendri. The sequence goes on along the minus strand of NZ_CP047650.1, from coordinate 5,597,551 downwards.
TCCGGTCCTGGCCAACGCCATCGCACGCCTGGCCGCGGAGATGTGGCGGCGCAGGCAGCGGCCCACGCGCCATGGGGTGGCCGGCCTGGCCGCATCGCTGCGGCTCTGCCTGGAACATTCGCAGCGCCTGTCCTGCGACGCGAAGGCCGACATCTGCCTTCGGCTGACGCAGGTGATGCACCGCATGCGCGACACCTGCTGGGATTTCACCGACGGCGACTTCTTCGCCAGCCTGCTGCGCGGCCTGCCCGGGCTTTCGCACGACGGGCGCGAGGCGGTGATCATGAACTTCCACGACCCGGATTTCGGCTCGGACCTCCTGCTCGATCACCTGGACGACCGCCGCATCGACGAGGACGAGAAAGCGGACTTGAGCCAGCGCCTGCTGGATTTCACCGCCGACAGCCATGCCGCGCGCGGCGCCCTGCTCGAAGCCCTGCTCTCGTCCTTCACGCGGCGCCCGCATGCCCGGCCCGGCCATCTCGCCGAGGTGGTGAAGACACTGCTGGATACGCCGGACGAGCCGGTGCTGCAGGACAACCTGTGCCGGCTGGCCGAACTGAAATGGCAGAACTGCGATCCCCGGCTGAGGGCGGCCGGCGCCACCGTCCTCGGCATGGTGCTGGACCGGGTGCACGGCACCGGCCTGGCCGGCAGCCACCTGGTGCTGTATTTCACGCAGCTGCTGCGCACGCTCGATCCGCAGCAGGCCCAGGTGTTCTTCCCGCGGCTGCTGGAATGCGCCCAGCAGCCTCCGCACTGCAAGCCGGCACTGGCGCAACTGTCGGCCCTGCTGCTGCGCCTGCCGGCCGAAGCGCGCCCGCAGGCGCTGGACGACTGGCTGCGCGCCGTGCGCATCCTGCCGCCGGCGCTGCGGCACTCCGTCTGCTGGCAGCTGCTGAACCGGCCCGGCTGCCACGGCGCCTTCGACGCGTCGCAGCGGGCGAGGATCAACCGCGCATGAGGTGGCTCAGTTCTTGTGCAGCTCGGCGTTCAGCGCGCCCCAGACCTCGGTGCGGCCGATCGCCTGGATCGCGCCGGTCTGCGAGTGGCGGCGCAGGAGCAGGCCGGACTGGCCCGACAGCGTCAGCGCCTTGACCACCGAGCCGTCCGGCATGGTGACGCGGGTGCCGCCGGTGACATAGCAGCCGGCTTCCACCACGCAGTCGTCGCCCAGCGAGATGCCGATGCCCGAGTTGGCGCCCAGCAGGCAGCGCTTGCCCACCGAGATCACCTGCGTGCCGCCGCCCGACAGCGTGCCCATGATGGAGGCGCCGCCGCCGATGTCGCTGTAGTCGTCCACCACCACGCCGGCGCTGATGCGGCCTTCGACCATGGAAGCGCCCAGCGTGCCGGCGTTGAAGTTGCAGAAGCCTTCGTGCATGACCGTGGTGCCGGATGCCAGGTGCGCGCCCAGGCGAACCCGGTCCGCATCGGCGATACGCACGCCCGAGGGGATGACGTAGTCGGTCATGCGCGGGAACTTGTCCACGCTGTGCACGGTGAAGGGCAGGCGGCTGGCGCGCGCGCGGCCGCGCACCTGCTCCAGGCCTTCGACGGCGCAGGGGCCGAGCGAGGTCCAGACCACATTGGCCAGCTTGCCGAAGATGCCGGTCAGGTTCTGCTGGTGCGGCCGCACCAGGCGGTGGCTCAGCAGGTGCAGTCGCAGGTAGGCGTCATGCGCATCGGCCGGCGGCTCGGCCAGCGAGGCCACGGTGGTGCGCACCGCGATCACCTCGACGCCGCGCAGCGGGTCGGTGCCCAGCGCCTGGGCGGCATCGCCCAGGGCCTGCGCCGCTTCGTCGGCCGACAGGCGCTGGCTGCCGGAGGCGCCGGGCGCATCGGCCAGGGCGGGCTGGGGGAACCAGGTGTCGAGCACCGTGCCGTCTGCGGCGAGGGTGGCGAGTCCGACTGCGAAGGCGCCGCGGGTGAGGAAGGAGCTGGGAGTGGTCATGGCAACAAGGCTTGCGATGTATCCGCGCGGGAGCTGGGCCTGCACGGAGATGGGAAAGGGCGAACCGCCGATTATCGCGGGACGAAGCAGTTCGTTTTCCCGGCGTTCCTGTCGCCTTCGCGTCGGACCGCATCGGATCGCCGATGCATCCTCGCGGAATGTTTCTGCGACCGATCCTCCAACCCATTCGCCGCGTTCTTCACCTGAACGAATCCAAGGGCCTGCCCCAGCGCGTATCGGGCAAGCCACCACGGCCGCCGACCGGCGCGCAGGTCCCGGGCGCCTGGCACCACCAGGCCCTGCTGCGAGGCCCGCAGCCAAAGCCACCCTCCGCCCGCGTCTTCGCGGTGCCCGAACAGGCCACGGCGCTGCAGGGTGCCACCGGTTTCGCGCGCAAGATGGCCATACGGCCCGAGCTGCAGACCGTGCATGGCGGCGATCTGCAGGAGCTGCGATACCGCGGCCGGGTCTGGGGCACCATGACTCGCTACCCGGAGACCACCGCCGAATTCGCCGCCCTGCTGGACAAGGCACGCCGCGGCAGCCGCCACGTCATCAACCTGATGAATGCGGGCGACATGGGGATCCGGCAATACCAGGTCGAAAAGCTGCCCGAGCGCCAATGGGCGCGGGTCGGCCACCTGAAAGTCTGCAAGATCAGTGAACCCGCCCGTGAGCTCGGCTCCAACGGCTTCGGCCGGCAACTGATCCACGAGCCCGCCACGCTGCTGGTGTACGACCCGCTAGACCCCAAGGCGGGCTGCACCCGCGTGCAATACGACGGTTATCGCAACTGGCGGGACCGCAGCACCCTGCCCGATGCCACCTTCGCAGCCTTGATGCGTTCCCAGCGAAGGGGCCGGGGCCCGGACCGGCCCATCGTGCATTGCGCGGGCGGCATCGGCCGCACCCTGACCGTGCTGGTACCCCACGCTTTTGCCGACTATCTCGCCGAGGCCCGGCGGCGCGGCCACATGGTCACGCACCATGATGCCGATGCATTCATCACCGGCATCGTGCAGGCGGCGCGCGATATCCGCGGCAATTTCGTATTACCCGACGAGCACCAGCGCAAGACCCTCTACCGCTGGTGCGAGCAGGCGCTTGCGCGGCACCAGCGCGCTTTCCGCCACGACCCGAGACGCCATGGCCCGACAGGCCGCGTGGCGACCTCTGCCCGCTGACCGGAAGCTTTCAGCCGAGCGCCATGCCGGCGCTCTCCGCAGCGCGGATGGAGGACACCAGGGCTTCGTGGTCGCAGCGTTCGCCGCGCGGCGCCAGCACCGTGCCGCTGGCGATCACGGAGAACCGGCCACCCGAGTGACGCTCGAGCACACGCCAGCTGCGCCCGCCGCCGGCGATGGCATGGGTTTCGACCTCGTAGCGGAAACGGTCTGGATGATGAGTGTGCATGGCACCCCTCCTGCGATGTGGTGGGCGCAAGTGTCTTGTTGCCAAGCTGCCTGCGGCCTGACTCTTTTTTAACTTTTTGCTACCTTTTTGCGCAACGCGAGCCGGACCTCGGGCTCCGTTCCGCCATGCCGCGGTGGGCTGCCGGCGCATGGAAGGCGTCGACCATGTCCCAGCGCTGCTGCACCGCGAGCGCCGCGCGGTTCAGCGCATGGAACAGATCGGCGGAGACAGGGGGAAGAATGATCAGCTGCCAGTTGCTCTGCGCGTCCAGCTCGCCATCGCCGGTGGCGAAACGCCGGCTGGGGGCGAACTGCACCTCGCTCAGGGCCTGGGCCTTGCGGGGACTTTCGGCGAAGACCAGCCGCCGGATCTCGCCGACGATCTCGTCCTGGCTCTTTCTTGCTTTCTGCGCTGCGCCGGTCTGCATTTCCATACTCACCAAAAAAGGGTGAATGCATGGTGCCGCAGTCCAGTGCTTATGGTTAACGATTGCAGATACGGCAATCGCGCCTAGCGTGGAATATTTAACAGGTGTATCCAAAAGCCGCACCGACATCGGCCACCGCCGCCAGGCCGCCCCCTCCACGATAATGCGCGCTTTGCTCCGGCGCCCCGCCTAGGCGGTGCCGGCGCTGACCCTGCCGCGATGCCGCCGGCGCAGGCCTCCCCCCGAATCCATCCATGCATCTGTCCGAACCGATTTCCACTGGCCCGTTCAAGGAAGTGGAAGAAAGCTCCGTCATCCGCCAGGCGCTGGCGAACGGCGATTTCTCGGCCCACACGCCGATGATGGCCCAATACCTTCGCTTGAAAGCAGACTTCCCCGAGACCCTGCTCTTCTACCGGATGGGCGATTTCTACGAGATGTTCTGGGAAGACGCGGAGCGGGCCGCCCGCCTGATCGACCTGACGCTCAGCCGCCGCGGCCAGTCGGCCGGCTATTCGATCTCCATGGCCGGCGTGCCCTATCACGCGGTCGACACCTACCTCGCCAAGCTGATACGCCTGGGCGAGTCGGTCGCCATCTGCGAGCAGGTGGGCGAAGTGGGCGCCGGCAAGGGGCCGGTGGAGCGCAAGGTGGTGCGGGTCGTCACGCCCGGCACGCTGACCGATACCGAGCTGCTGCAGGACAAGTCCGAAGCCGTGCTGCTGGCGGTGCACCCGGGCAGCCGCAACCGCGTGGGGCTGGCCTGGATGTCTGTCACCCAGGGCGAGATCCAGCTGGCCGAATGCGAGAACGATGCGCTCGACAACTGGATCGCCCGCATCGCCCCCAGCGAAGTGCTCTACAGCGCCGACGAGGCGAGCGCCACCGCACGCCAGCTGCAGGCCACCCGCCGCGCCCTGCCCTTCGCCGTCACCGCCCGGCCGGAATGGCAGTTCGACAGCGCCCTCGGCTACGCCCGGCTGCAGGAACAGCTCGGCACCCGCGGCCTGGGCGCCTGGGGCGCCGACGACCTGCCCCAGGCCCATGCCGCCTGCGCCGCGCTGCTGGCCTTCGCCGAGCACACCCAGGGCCGCGCGCTGGGCCATGTGGCCAGCCTGCGGGTGCACCGCGACGACGAGCTGATCGAGCTGCCCGCCATCACCCGCCGCAACCTGGAACTCACCAAGACCCTGCGCGGCGAGGACACGCCCACCCTGTTCTCCCTGCTCGACACCTGCATGACCGGCATGGGCAGCCGGGCCCTGCGCGGCTGGCTGCTGGAGCCGCGGCGCGAGCGCACCCAGGCCAGCCGCCGGCTGCAGGCCATCGCCGCCCTGCGCGGCGAGCATGGCGCCGGCCCCTTCAGCCGCCTGCGCGAGCAGTTGAAGGGCATGGCCGATGTGGAACGCATCACCGCCCGCACCGCCCTGCGCCAGGTGCGTCCGCGCGAGCTGGTGGCCCTGGCGCAGTCGCTGCAGAAGACCGAACGCATCGCCGCCGCCCTGCCCACCGAGGCCCAGCTGCTGGCCGATGCCGCGCTGGACCTGGTGCCGCCGCCGGAGATCGCCGCCCTGCTGCAGCGCTCCATCCAGCCCGAGCCGGGCGCCATGGTGCGCGACGGCGGCGTCATCGCCGACGGCTTCGACGCCGAACTCGATGAGCTGCGCGCCATCCAGACCAACTGCGACGGCTTCCTGCTGGAACTCGAAACCCGCGAACGCGCCCGCACCGGCATCGCCAACCTGCGGGTGCAGTTCAACCGGGTGCACGGCTTCTACATCGAGGTGACGCAGGGCCAGCTCGACCGGGTGCCCGGCGACTACCGCCGCCGCCAGACGCTGAAGAACGCCGAGCGTTTCATCACGCCCGAACTGAAGACCTTCGAGGACAAGGCCCTGTCCGCCCAGGAGCGCGCCCTGGCCCGCGAAAAGCTGCTCTACGAACAGCTGCTCGACGCCCTGCAGCCGCATGTGCCGGCGCTCGGCCGCGCCGCCCGCAGCCTGGCCGCGGTGGACGTGCTCTGCACCCTGGCCGAACGCTCGCTCACGCTGGGCTGGTGCCCGCCGGAGTTCACCCGCGAGCCCTGCATCGAGATCGAGGCCGGCCGCCATCCGGTGGTGGAAGCCCGCCTGGCCGAAGGCTTCGGCGGCAGCAGCCAGCGCGCGGCCAACTTCATCGCCAACGACACCCGGCTGGGCGCGAAGCAGCGCATGCAGGTCATCACCGGCCCCAACATGGGCGGTAAATCGACCTATATGCGGCAGGTGGCGCTGATCGTGCTGTTGGCTTCGGTCGGCAGCTATGTGCCGGCCACCCGCTGCCGGCTGGGGCCCATCGATGCGATCCACACCCGCATCGGCGCGGCCGACGACTTGGCCAATGCGCAGTCGACCTTCATGCTGGAGATGACCGAGGCCGCGCAGATCCTGCATGCCGCCACACCGCACAGCCTGGTGCTGATGGACGAGATCGGCCGCGGCACCAGCACCTTCGACGGCCTGGCCCTGGCCGCCGGCATCGCCGCCCACCTGCACGACAAGGCGCAGTGCTTCACCCTGTTCGCCACCCACTACTTCGAGCTGACGGAGTTTCCGGCCAAGCACCATGCGGCCATCAATGTGCATGTGAGTGCGGCCGAGACACCCGGCTCGCCGCGCAGCGCCGGCGGCATCGTCTTCCTGCACGAGATCCAGCCCGGCCCAGCCAGCCGCAGCTACGGCATCCAGGTGGCACGGCTGGCCGGCATGCCCACCGGGGTGCTGGCCCATGCCCGCGGCGCGCTCGCGTCGCTGGAGGAAAACGCCGGCGCCCAGCAGGCCCAGGCCGACCTGTTCGCCGCACCGCTGGTTACCGAGACCGACGGGCCCAGCGCCTTAGAATCCCGGCTCCACGAGATCGACCCCGACGCACTGACGCCACGGGAAGCGCTCGATGCCCTCTACGCCCTGAAGAAGCTGGCGCAACGCGACAGCCGCTGACCCGCATCCGGCCGGCCCCACCGGCCCCTCTCGCGAAAGATCCCCCACCCATGACCTATTGCGTCGCCATCAAGCTCAATGCCGGCCTGGTGTTCCTGTCCGACTCCCGCACCAATGCGGGCCTCGACCAGATCAGCACCTTCCGCAAGATGATCGTCTACGAGAAGCCGGGCGACCGCTTCATGACCCTGCTGTCGGCCGGCAACCTGTCGATTTCGCAGTCGGTGCGCGAGATCCTGCAGACCGAGCAGCTGCGCGAGTTCGAGGACGCCGAGCCGATCACCATCTGGAACGCCAAGAGCATGTTCGACGCCGCCCGGGTGCTGGGCCAGGCGGTGCGCCATGTGTACGAACGCGATGCCGAGGCGCTGCAGCAGGCGGGCGTCGAATTCAATGTCTCGCTGATCTTCGGCGGGCAGATCCGCGGCGAAGGCATGCGCCTGTTCCAGGTCTACTCGGCCGGCAACTTCATCGAGGCAACGCCCGAGACCCAGTATTTCCAGGTCGGCGAGTCCAAGTACGGCAAGCCGGTGCTCGACCGGGTCATCACGCCGGAAACGCCGCTGGACGAGGCCGCCAAATGCGCCCTGGTGTCCATGGACTCCACGCTCAAGTCCAACCTGTCGGTGGGCCTGCCGCTGGACCTGGTGGTGTACGAGGCCAACGCGCTCAAGAGCAACAAGATCGTCGCCATCGACACCGACAACCCCTATTTCCGCATGCTGCACAACAGCTGGGGCCAGAAGCTGCGCGAGGTGTTCGACAGCCTGGAGGATCCGGTCTGGGACGACGCCAAGACCGAGAACCCGCTGAAGGCGCAAGGCCGGATCGCGCCGCTCAAGAAGCTGAGCAATCCGAACGAGAAGCTGATCTGATCTGATCAGCGCGCGGTAGCTGGTGGCGTGCGGGCCGGCTCCGCGTTCTGCAGCTGGTTGGCGGCGGGCGTGTCGAAGCGCACCACCCGGGTTTCGGCATTGCGGCCCGGAAAATCGTCGAAGGCCGCGCGGGCCAGGTAGACCACCATGTCCGGCAGGTTCTCCAGCCCGCCCTCGTACACCGCCGTGGATTCGTACACGCTGCGGCCCTGGTCGTGGATCTGCACCTTCAGCCGGCTGACCTGCAGGGTGCGCGCCACCTCGCGGTCGCCCACGTACTGGCCGCCGTACATGTCCTGCGTCCAGTAGCCCGGCAGCACCGTGCCGTTCGGGCCAGGACGCGATGGCACGAAAACCCGGTAGTTCTGGTAGACGGGCTGCAGCGACCGCACCGTGCGCTGCGAGCCGCTGGCCGCCACGTCCACCAGCAGGCGGCCCTTCTGCCCCGGCGCCGCCGGTTTCAGGCCCAGGCCCAGGCGCTGCAGCTGCTCGCTGACGTATTGCTCGTAGGTGCTCTGCTCCAGCTCGCTGCTGCCCGCGGGCCGCGCGCCGAAGCTGTAGCTGGCGCCGGCCGCGTCGGCCGGCCAGGCGTTGAAGTTGGTGACCTTGGTCTCGATGTAGCTGGCGCAGCCGGCCAGGGCCAGGGCCGAGGCGGCAGCCAGCAGAGCGGCGAGGCGGCGGAGGGTGCGTAAGGCGGGCATCGCCGCATTATCTGCGCCGTGCCGCGGCAGGCGTATCAGGCCGCAAGCACGCGCTTGCTCAGCCCACCCTGACAGGGGCTCTCCTTATTCCGCCCAGGTCACCAGCCCGCTCCAGGCCGTGGCCAGCACCACGATGCCGAAGACGATGCGGTACCAGGCAAACGCCGTGAAGCTGTGGGTGGCGATGTAGCGCAGCAGCCAGCGCACGCAGATCCAGGCGCTGATGAAAGAGAACACCAGGCCGACGATGAACATCGGCGCGTCGGAAGCCGACAGCAGCGCCCGCTCCTTGTACAGGCTGTAGGCCCCGGCGCCGATCAGCGTCGGGATCGCCAGGAAGAAGGAGAAATCGGTCGCCGCCTGCCGCGACAGGCCCATCAGCATGCCGCCGATGATGGTCGCGCCGCTGCGGCTGGTGCCGGGCACCAGGGCCAGGCACTGCGCCAGGCCGACTTTGAGCGCGTCCAGCGGCGTCATGTCATCGACCGACTGAACACGCACGGCGGTAGTGCTTGTTCTACGCGCTTCAAGGATATTTGGATCTGACGATTTTTCCAGTGCGAATCGCTCCACGTGCTGGCGCCGCTCGGCCCACAGGATGATGAAGCCGCCCACGATGAAGGTGGTCGCCACCACCACGGGCGTGAACAGATGCGCCTTGATCACCTTGCCCAGCAGCAGGCCCAGCACCACGGCCGGCAGGAAGCCGATCAGCACGTTGAGCACCAGGCGGCGCGACTTGGCGCTCGATGGCAGCGTGGTGAAGGTCGACTGCAGCTTCTGCCAGTACACCAGCACCACGGCCAGAATGGCGCCGGTCTGGATGGCGATGTCGAAGACCTTGGCGCGGTCGTCGTCGAAGCCCAGCAGCGAGCCCGCCAGGATCAGGTGGCCGGTCGAGGAGATCGGCAGGAATTCGGTCAGACCCTCGACCACGCCCATGATGGCGGCTTTGACTAGCAAGACGGTATCCAAGGGATCTCCCTAATAAGAAAAGCAGGCGGGATTATCGCCACCTGCGCGGCCGGCTTCATGACCGCTCGCGCCGGGCGGCTGCCGCTGGCGCCGCCGGGGCCGCGCTTCGTCGCATGGCGCTGGAGGAAGGACCCGCGGCTGCCTAAGGTGCGGGCCATCGCAACTGTCCTGGAGATCGCCTTATGGCTTCCTTATCGAACGTCCTCGCGCACACCCCGGCCTGGGTCTTCGGCCTGTTTCTGCTGCTGTTCTGGATGGGCCTGCGGCAATGGCGCGGCGGCACGGTGCCGCTGGCGCGCGCGGTGGTGCTGCCGCTGGGCATGGCCTGCCTCTCCCTGTACGGAGCCCTGCAGGCGCTTTCGGGCATGCCGGTCGCGCTGCTCGGCTGGGCCGTCGCGGCGGCGCTGGCCTTCGCGGCGATGTCGCGCACGGCACTGCCGGCCGGCGTGCGCTGGGAGCCGGCCGAACGGGCTTTCCGCATCCCGGGCAGCGCGGTGCCGCTGGCGCTGACGATGGCGATCTTCTTCACCAAGTTCGCCGCCGGCTACACCCTGGCCACGCATGCGGAACTGCGCCACGACGGCACGCTGCTCTGCCTGCTCGGACTGGCCTATGGCGCCTTCAGCGGCCTGTTCGCCGGCCGTGCCGCGCGCCTGCTGCGCCTGGCGCGACGTGGCACCACCGCCCTCAATGCGTGAGGCCGCCATGGACGCCAACCTGCCCGCCACCCCACAATCCACCGCCATGCCCAGCCCCATGACCGACGAAGACCTCGAAAGCCTCGCCCGCCGCCGCGCCGGCGCCAAGCTGGGCTGGTACACCCATGCGTTGATCTACCTGGTGGTGAACGCCGTGCTCTTCGTGCTGGCCCGTCATGGCGTGACGCACCGGCCCTGGAACCTCTATCCGGCCGCCGGCTGGGGCCTGGGGCTGCTGCTGCACGGCGTGTCGGTCTTCCTGCTGGGCGCCGGCAGCGGTTTGCGGGAGCGCCTGATCGAGCGCGAACGCCAGCGCCTGCGCGAGCGCCGCTGATGGGCGTCGAGCCGCTATCCCGCCTGCGCCACCTGCTGCAGACGCTGGCCTTCTGCCTGGTCATCGCCTCGCTCAAGGCCTATCTGCAGCCCGGCGAGTCGTATGCGGGATCGCTGGTCTATTCCATCGCCATCGGCAGCTGCATCTGGGCGCTGATCGACTTCGGCCGCACCCGGGTCGATCCCGACAGCGACAACGGCTGGCCGCGCGGCTGGCGCGGCGCGCTGCTGGTGGGCCTGTCGATACCGCTGGGTTTCGCCGCCGGCATCGCCATCGGCGACCTGTGCTTCGGCCGCGCGCCCTGGCATGGGCGCGACACGCAGGAGCTGATCCGCTCGGTACTGCTGACCGTGCTGGCCAGCGCCGTCATCTCCTACTACTTCTATTCCAGCGGACGCAGCGCCGGCCTGGCGCGCCGCGCCCGCGAGGCCCGGCAGGAGGCGGCCGAGGCGCGGCTCAAGCTGCTGGAGGCCCAGCTGGAGCCGCACATGCTGTTCAACACCCTGGCCAACCTGCGCATGCTGATCGCCGCCGACACGCCGCGGGCCGAGGCCATGCTGGACCATCTCATCGCCTACCTGCGCGCCACGCTGGACGGCTCGCGCGCCGCCTGGCATCCGCTATCCGAGGAGTTCGCGCGGCTGGACGACTACCTCGCACTGATGGCCGTGCGCATGGGCGACCGGCTGGCCTACCGCCTCGACCTGCCGCCGATGTTGGCGCAGGTGCCGGTGCCCCCGCTGTTGCTGCAGCCCTTGGTGGAAAACGCGATCCGCCATGGACTGGAGCCGCAGGTCGGCGCCGGCCGCATCGACATCGGAGCCCAGCTGCAAGGCGACACCATCGTGCTGACCGTGGCGGATACCGGCCGTGGCATGCCCTTCTCCAACGCCTGGGGCACGGGCTTCGGCACCCGGCATGTGGAGGAACGCATCGCGTCCGCCTGGGATGGCCGCGCAAGCGTGCGCTGCGAGGCCATCGAGCCGCACGGCACCCGGCTGCTGATCCAGATACCGGCCCAGGGCAGCGCATGAGCACCACCGCCCTGATCGCCGAGGACGAACCCCTGCTCGCTCAGGCCCTGGCCCGGGCCCTGCAGCACGAATGGCCGCAGCTGCAGGTCCTGGAGACCGTGGCCGACGGCAACAGCGCGGTCGAACGCAGCCTGGCCCTGCGGCCCGATCTGCTCTTCTTCGACATCCGCATGCCCGGCCAGGACGGCCTGCAGGCCGCCGCCGAACTCGCCGATGCCTGGCCGGCCGGATCGGCGTTTCCGCTGCTGGTCTTCGTCACCGCCTTCGACCACTACGCAGTGCAGGCCTTCGAAGCCCAGGCCATCGACTACGTGCAGAAGCCCGTGCAGCCGCAGCGGCTGCGGCGCACGGTGGCGCGGCTGCAGGCCGAGATGTCGCGCCGCGCAGCCGGCGGCCAGGACGAAATGCTGGAGCGGCTGCGCAGCCTGCTCGGCGCGCAGCCCGCAGCGGCGCCGCCCACGCCGCTGCGTTTCATCGCGGCGGCCGAGCCGGGCAGCGGCGGCTCGGTCCTGCGCATGGTGCCGGTCGCCGAGGTTCTGGTCTTCGAAGCCGCGGACAAATACGTGCGGGTGCTGACCGCCGGCCGCGAATACCTCGTGCGCAGCGCCCTGCGCGAACTCTCGACCCAGCTCGATCCCGAGGTCTTCTGGCAGATCCACCGCGGCCTGCTGGTGCGCGCCGACGCCATCGACACGGTGGAGCGCGACGAAACCGGCCGGCTGCACCTGTGCCAGCGCGGCCTGCCGCAGCGCTGGCCCGTGGGCCGGCTCTACGCGGCCCGGTTCAAGGCGCTGTAGCGCCGCCGCGCCTCCTACGCACGGCGGGACAGGCGGCAATCCGACAGGCTGGGCGAGCCGCGCGCGGCGAAATGGCGTTTTCCTACCCGGCGCGCCCCATGCAAAAAGAAACCATCACGATCCATCCCTACGACGCTCCGGCCGGCGGCTGGGGCTCGGTCAAGTCGCTGGGCACCACGGCGGCCCACTTCCACGCCTACGACGCCGTCCCGGTGCTGCGCCACCAGAACAAGCCCGACGGTTATGCCTGCGTGAGCTGCGCCTGGGGCCGGCCGCAGAAATCGCATGTGGCCGAGTTCTGCGAGAACGGCGCCAAGGCCACCTTCTCGGAACTGACCAGCAAACGTGTCAGCGCCGATTTCTTCGCCCGCCACACCCTGGCCGAGCTGCGCACCTGGCCCGACATGGACCTGGAAGACCTGGGTCGCCTGACCGAGCCGCTTCGCTACGACAGCGACAGCGACCGCTACCTGCCGGTGAGCTGGGAAGCAGCCTTCGCGGACATCGGCACGGAGCTGAAGGCGCTGGCGCCAAAGTCCGTGGTCTTCTACGCCTCCGGCCGCGCCTCGCTGGAAACCTCCTACATGTACCAGCTGCTGGCCCGCCTTTACGGCAACAACAACCTGCCCGACAGCTCCAACATGTGCCACGAGACCACCTCCGTGGCCCTGCAGAAGGTGATCGGCCAGGGCGTGGGCACGGTGCATGTGGCCGACTTCGAGCACACCGACTGCATCTTCTTCTTCGGCCAGAACGTGGGCAGCAACAGCCCGCGCATGCTGCACCAGCTGCAGGAGGCGCGGGAGCGCGGCATTCCCATCGTGGTGTTCAATCCCTTGCGCGAGCGCGGCCTGATCGAGTTCAAGAACCCGCAGAACCCGGCGCAGATGCTGGGCGGGTCCGCCACCGAGATCGCCACCCACCACCACCAGGTGCGCCCGGGCGGCGACATCGCCGCGCTGATGGGCCTGTGCAAGGCGGTGCTGGAACTCGACGACCAGGCCCGCGCGGACGGCAAGCCCCGCGTGCTGGACCAGCCCTTCATCGAAGCCCACACCCACGGCTTCGAAGCTTTCGAGGCCCGCGTGCGCGACACCGCCTGGGCCGACATCGAGCACGAATCCGGCCTGCAGCGCAGCGCCCTCGAAGGCGCCGCCCGCATCTACGCGCGGGCCACCGCCGTGATGGCCGTCTACGGCATGGGCCTGACCCAGCACAAACGCGGCCTGGACAACGTCACCACCCTGGTCAACTTCCTGCTGATGCGCGGCAATATCGGCAAGAGCGGTGCCGGCATCTGCCCGGTGCGCGGGCATTCCAACGTCCAGGGACAGCGAACCGTGGGCATCTCGGAGAAGCCCGAGCTGGTGCCGCTGGACAAGCTGGCAAAACAATTCGGCTTCGAGCCGCCGCGCGACAAGGGCCTGACCACGGTGGAAACCTGCGAGGGCGTGATCGACGGCTCGGTGCGCGCCTTCATCGGCCTGGGCGGCAATTTCGTGCGTGCGGTGCCGGACCACAACCGGGTGGAGCCCGCCTGGAGCGGCCTGAGGCTGACGGTGCAGATCGCCACCAAACTCAACCGCAGCCATCTGGTCCACGGCCAGCTCGCCTACCTGCTGCCTTGCCTGGGCCGCATCGAGCGCGACGAGCAGCACGGCGTGCTGCAGACCCTGAGCACCGAGGACAGCACCGGCTGGATGCACGCCTCGCGCGGCCACCATGCGCCGGCTTCGGAACAGCTGCTGTCCGAAGCCCGCATCGTCGCCGGCATCGCCAAGGCCACGCTGGCGCCCAATCCGCGCATTGACTGGGACGCTTGGTGCGACGACTACGGCCGGGTGCGCGACGCCATCGCAGAGACCTTCCCGGAAATCTTCCACGACTTCAACCGCCGCATCGAAGCGCCCGGCGGCTTCGCCCGGCCGCTGCCGGCGCGCGAACGGGTGTGGAAGACGCCGTCGAAGAAGGCCGAGTTCACCCTGCCCCAGGGCCTGAGCGCCGCCTTCACCGGCGACGGCGGCACCGACGTGATGCGCCTGATGACCCTGCGCAGCAACGACCAGTTCAACACCACCATCTACGGCATGAACGACCGCTTCCGCGGCGTGGAGGGCACACGCCGGGTGGTCTTCATGCACCGGGAGGACATCGCCATGCTGGGCCTGGAGGATGGCCAGGAGATCGGCCTGTCCAGCGCCGCGGGCGACGGTTTCCAGCGCGAGGTGCATGGCCTGCGGGTGGTCGAATACGACCTGCCGCGCGGCTCGCTCGGCGCCTACTACCCCGAATGCAATCCGCTGATTCCGCTGTGGCAGCACGCCGACGAAAGCCAGGTGCCGGCGGGCAAGTCGGTGCCGGTGCGGGTGCTGCCGCAACCGATGGCGCGCCTGCCCATCGCGGCCTGAGGTTTCAGGCCGCCGCCAGGCGGCGCTGCAGCTGGCGCAGCAGCAGGTCGATCTCGCCGATGTCAACCGGCGTGAGGCGCGGCCCCGGCTGGCGCATGGCCGCGCAGGCGATGGCGCCGCGGCGGCGCAGCACCTCCTTGCGCACGGCCACGCCCCACTGGCTCTGGTTCTCGTAGCTCAGCAGGGGAAGATAGCTGTCGAACAGCGCGTGGGCCTCCTCGACCTTGCCCTGCGTGTAGAGCCGGTACACACCAGACAGCATCTCCGGATGCGAGAAGCCCGCCATCGGCCCGTCGATCCCGCGCCCCATCTCCAGCGGCAGGAACATGGCGTTGTTGCCGGTGAGGATGGCGATGCGCCGGTCCAGCGACTCGCGCAGCTTGGTGATCTTGGTGATGCTGGGCAGGTCCTCCTCCTTCAGCACCTGGATCTGCGGGAACTCGCGCACCAGGCGGCAGATGGAAGGCACCGACATCCACACGCCGGTGGAGAAGGGAAAGTCCTGCAGCACGGTCGGCACATCGCCGATGCGGGCGAAGACGCCTGCGAAGTAGGCGAAGAGTTCCTCCTCGGTCTTCAGCCCGGTGGGCGGCGCGATCATCACGCCGGCCGCGCCCAGGTCCATCACCTGGGCCGTCAGTTCGGCCAGCTGCGCCACGCTGGCATTGCTCACCCCCACGATCACCGGCTTGCCGCCCGCCCGGGCGATGAAGCGCCCGGCCACCGCCAGCGCCTCGGCCGGCGTCAGCTTGGCCGCCTCGCCCGCCACGCCGAGCACGGTGAAGCCGTCCGCGCCGTGGCTGGAATAGAAGTCGATCAGCGTGTCGATGCTGGCCAGGTCGGTGGCGCCATCGGCGGCGAAGGGGGTCTGGGTGACGATGTAGACGCCACGGGTGTCGGTCAGCACGAGGAAGCTCCCGTCGAAAAGCGGAAAGCCTCATTATTAGCGCTAACAGACGTTCCCGTGCTCCGGGAATTCGCTCACTGCGGCCGCTGCGCATCGCCCCAGGGATTGCTCTTCCACAGCGTGGTGAACTCCTGCGTGGCCTTGTCCAGCCGGGTCTTCCAGGCAGCGCCCTCCAG
The DNA here is from genome assembly GCF_009906855.1 of Xylophilus rhododendri. NCBI lineage: Bacteria > Pseudomonadati > Pseudomonadota > Betaproteobacteria > Burkholderiales > Xylophilus > Xylophilus rhododendri. The sequence goes on along the minus strand of NZ_CP047650.1, from coordinate 5,581,874 downwards.
GTAGTCCATTTCGGTGAACTGGTCCTCCATCTGCTTCTGGAATTCCGGATCCGCCGCCATGGTGCGCAGCGCCTCGGTCAGTTTCTGCAGCACCTCCGGCGACAGGTTGCGCGGTGCGACGATGCCGCGCTCCGAGCTGAAGACCAGGTTCACGCCCTGCTCCACGAAGCTAGGCACCTCGGGCGCCAGCCGCGAACGGGCGGCGCCGGCTTCACCCAGGACGACCACCTTGGACTTGAAGGGCATGACCTCGCCCAGGTTCATGCCGCCGATCACGATATGCCCGCCGAACAGCGCATTGCGCAGCGGGCCGGCGCCGTTGAAGGGCACATGGTTCAGCCGGGTGCCGGTCAGGCGTTCGAACAGCACCATGGCCAGGTGGTCGTCGGTGCCCACGCCGGTCGAGCCGTAGCTGATCTCGCCCGGCCGGGCCTTGGCATCGGCCACCAGGTCGGCCACGGTGCGGTACTTGCTGCCGGCGTTCACGCTGAAGGCGCTGGGGTCGCGCACCAGGTTGGCGATGTAGCTGAAGTCCTCGGCCTTGAACTGGGTGCGGCGCTCGATCGGCAGGGTCACCAGTCCGGGCATATTGGTCATGCCGATCACATAGCCGTCCGGCGGGGCCTTGGCGACGAAGGCCAGGCCCAGTTCTCCCGAAGCGCCGGCCTTGTTGCTCACCACCACCGAGGTGTTGAGCAGCTTGCCCAGGTGCATGGCCACGGTGCGGGCGGTGATGTCGGTGCCGCCGCCGGCGGCGAAGCCGACCACCAGTTCGATCGGCCGGTCCGGCCAGGCCCAGGCGGGCGCGGACAGCAGGCCGAGCAGCCCGACCGCGGCTGCGGCGATGGCGCGCAGGCCGCGGCGGGACGATGGGCGTTTCTTGTCGATGTTCATGGTTGTCTCCTCGGGATGGGTCTTGTGGGAAATAAAAGCCCGGCGCTCAATCGCCGGCCGCGGGCACCGTCGGCCGGCCCCAGTCGGCCCAGAGCTTGGCGATGGCGGCATAGTCGTCGCGGCCATAACCCGCCGTCGCCGCCATTTCGTAGACCGAGTGCGAGCCCTGGATGGCGAACAGCGGCACACCCAGCGACTGCGCCAGCTGCAGCGCCAGCACCGAATCCTTGCGGGCCGCGTCCAGCGGCATGCCGCCGGCGTAGTTGCCCTGCACGATGCGTTCGGCATAACGGTGGGTCAGCGGGCGGTGCAGGCCCATCTGTGCGTCCGACAGCAGCGCGATCAGCTTCTCGCAGCTGACGCCGGCCGCCGTGGCCAGCGAGCCGGCTTCGGCCACCACCACCATCACCGCGTGGGCCACGGCGTTGTTGATGACCTTGGCGGCCGCGCCGGCACCGCTCTGGCCGAAGTACACCTGCTTCTGGGCGATGGCATCGAGCACCGGCTGCGCGAGGGCGATGGCCTCCATGGCACCGCCCAGGGCGAGCGTGGCGCTGCCCGCCTCCATCTGGCTGACGCCGGCCATCACGGAGGCATCCACCAGCGCGATGCCGAAGGGCCGCAGCAGTGCGCTGGCAGCGTGGATGTCCTCGGGATTGACGGTGCTGGTTTCCAGCACCACCGCGCCGCGGGGCAAGGCCGGCGCGATCTGGCGGATCACCGCCTGCGAAATGGCAGGACTCGGCAGGGACAGCACCACGACCCGGACCTGCGCCAGATCGGCGGTCGTGGCGATCGGCCTGGCGGCGAATGCCTGGACAGAGCGTTCGAGCTGGGACTCGTCCAGATCCGACACCAGCACCGGAAAACGCCGCGCAACACGCGCCGCGATCGGAAAACCCATATTGCCCAGGCCATACACGGCCACCGGCGCCGCGGACGGGCTGGTTTGAATATCGCTCATCGTTTCTCTCTCCTTATTTGGCAACGGCCAGCGCTTTCTCGTGCAGGCCGAAATACATGCTCTTGACCTGCGCATACAGCCGCAGGCCGTCGATACCCTTTTCCCGGCCGATGCCGCTGTTCTTGAAACCGCCGAATGGCGTGCTGGTGACCGACTGCTTGTAGGTATTGATCCAGACCGATCCGGCTTCCAGCGCCCGACCGATCCGCCAGGCGCGCTTGAAATCCTCGGACCAGATGCCGCAGGCCAGGCCGAAGGCCGTGCCATTGGCCTGGGCGATCAGGTCGGCTTCGTCGCGAAACGGCAGCGCCACCAGAACGGGGCCGAAGGCCTCCTCCTGGCAGGACAGGGATCCGGGCGCCAGGCCGTCGATGACGGTCGGCAGATAGAAAGCGCCCTGCGCATAACCGTCGCCCTCCGGCGCCTGACCGCCGCAGAGCACCCGGCCGCCCTCCGCCCGCGCCCGGTCCACGAAACGCGCCACCCGCTCGCGGTGATGGAAGGAGGCCAGCGGGCCGACTTCGACATCCGGCGCATCCGGCAGCGCCACCCGCAGCACGCGGGTGCGCTCCACCACCTGCCGCAGCACCTCGTCGTAAATGCTTTCCTCGATGAACAGCCGCGAGCCCGCCACGCAGGACTGCCCGGCCGAGCCGAAGATGCCGGCCACCACCGCCGCCACCGCATGCGCCCGGTTGGCATCGGCGAACACCACATGCGGCGACTTGCCGCCCAGCTCCAGCGCCGCCGGCACCAGCCGGTCGCCCGCCACCCGGGCGATGGCGCGGCCGGACACGGTACCGCCGGTGAAGGAAATCATGCGCACGCCCGGATGCGCCACCAGCGCCGCCCCCAACTCCGCACCGCGCCCCTGCACCACCTGCAGCAGGCCCGCCGGCAGGCCGGCCGCCAGGGCGATGCGCGCCAGCTCCGGCGCCAGCAGCGGCGAATCCTCCGATGGCTTGAGCAGCACCGCATTGCCCGCGGCCAGCGCCGGTGCCACCTTGGTGGCATCGTTCATGATCGGCGAGTTCCACGGCGTAATCGCCGCGACCACACCGAAAGGCTCCAGCACCGTGAAGGAAACATAATCGCCGCGCGGCGGCGTGACTTCGGTTTCCAATACCTCGCAAACGCCTGCGTAATATCGAAAGGTGCCGATCGCCGATTCCACCATGCCGCGGCATTCGGCCAGCGGCTTGCCGTTATCCTGCATTTGCAGCCGGGCCAGCGATTCTTTCTCGGCGAGCAGTCCGTCGGCGATCGCCTGCAATACCAGCGCGCGTTTATGCGGCAGTAGCGATTTCCAGCCCGACTCCTCGAATGCCCGCTGCGCCGTGGCCACCGCGGCATCCAGTTCGGGAATCGTGGTGATTTTCACGCGCGCGATTTCCGCGCCATTGGCCGGATTAATGCTGATCAGTTCCTGCGGGGCGCTGGACGCGTCCATGATTCATCCTCGTTGTTGGCTGGCCGCCAGCATAGGGATGGCCATGGCGCATCACAACAAGCACGTTGTCGCCAATCCTGGCAATAAAACTATTGATAATGTGCGGATTCAGCGAAAAGCCATGAGCAAAAAACAAGATTCAGCCGGAGATATTGGGGTTTTCCCCGGCAGTGCATTACCCGAAGCCGTCGCCGCCGTCATCGCCGCGATCGAGACCGACATCATCCGCAGCCGCATCCTGCCCAGGAACCGGCTGATCGAAGACCACCTGATGGAGGACTACCAGGCCAAGCGCCATGTGGTGCGCGCGGCCCTGGTCGAACTGCAGCGGCTCGGCGTGGTGGTGAAACCGCCCCACCTGGGCGCGCAGATCCGGCGCTTCGACGAGGCCACGCTGGGCGCGCTCTATCACATGCGTTCGGTGCTGCACCAGGCCGCCGTCGACCTGATGCCCATGCCGCCCGCACCGCCCCGGCTGCAGGCCCTGGAGGCCGCGCGCGACGCCCATGCCGCCGCCGTGCTGACCGGCGACCTGATCGCCATCCACCGCACCAACATGGCCTTCCACCGGGTGCTCTACGGCCTGTGCGACAACCCTTACCTGGCCGAATCGATCCGGCTGCACGACTGGCTGAGTTTTCCCGCCCGGGCCTATGGCATCGCCGACGCGGGGGCATTGGCCCAGGCCTGCGAGGAACACGCCGCCATGGTGGAATCGCTGCGGAGAGGCGACCGGCCCACGCTGGGCGCACTGGCGCTGGAACACATGGACCGGGCCCGGCGGCTCTACGTCGGCAAGTTCCTCACCCGCTGAACATCCTTCCCCCCTGGAACCAAGGACCCAACATGGCACTGCCCACCGCAGTCACCGAACTCTTCGATATCGAACTGCCCATCCTGCTCGGCCCCATGGCCGGGCCCGGCCTGTCGCCGCTGGCCATCGCCGTGGCCGAGGGCGGCGGCCTGGGCTCCCTGCCCTGCGCCCTGCTCAGCGAAGCCCAGGCGCGGACGGAGATCGCGAGCTTTCGCCAGCAGTCCGGCAAGCCGCTCAACCTGAACTTCTTCTGCCACCAGGCACCGCTGGCCGACGAGGCGGCCGAACAGGCCTGGCGCGCGTGGCTGCGGCCCTATTACCTGGAGCTGGGCGTGGATCCGGACGGCCCCATCCCCGTCTCCAGCCGCGCGCCCTTCGACGAGAAGCTCTGCGCCCTGGTCGAGGAGCTGCGCCCGCAGGTGGTGAGCTTCCATTTCGGCCTGCCGCCCGCCGCGCTGCTGGACCGGGTCAAGGCCACGGGCGCCAAGGTCATCTCCTCGGCCACCACGGTGCGCGAGGCCGTCTGGCTGGCCGAGCGCGGCTGCGACGCCGTCATCGCCCAGGGTGCGGAGGCCGGCGGCCATCGCGGCATGTTCCTCAGCGACGACATCGCCACCCAGGTCGGCACCATGGCCCTGGTGCCGCAGGTGGTCGATGCGATCGGCGTGCCGGTGATCGCGGCCGGCGGCATCGGCGATGCACGCGGCATCGCGGCCGCCTTCGCGCTGGGCGCATCGGCGGTGCAGCTGGGCACGGCCTATCTGTTCAGCCCCGAGGCCAAGGTGCCGGCGCCGCACCGGGCCGCCCTGAAGGCATCGCATGACGACAGCACCGCCATGACCCGGATCTTCACCGGCCGGCCGGCGCGCGGGCTGATGAACAGGGTGATGCGGGATCTGGGCCCGATGTCGCCGCTGGCGCCGGCCTTTCCGCTGGCTGGCGGCGCACTCGCACCCCTGCGTGCGGCCAGTGAGCCCACGGGCTCGGGCGACTTCATGTCCCTCTGGTCGGGCCAGTCCGCGGCCCTGGGCCGTGCGATGCCGGCGGCCGAGCTGACCCGCACGCTGGCGGCCGAGACGCTGCGGCGCCTGCAATCCCTGGCCGGACATTGAGCGTCACGCTTTTTCTGTACATTCCACGGCTCTACGAAAAAGGCAGGCGATGCAGGGTATCTGGCGGCGGGTGGTGTTTGTGGGCTTGTACGAGGGAATCGCCATCGTCTGCACCAGTTTCGGCCTGTCGGCCACGACCGGCGGCGAGCAACAGCTGGGCCGCGCCACGCTGGTGGCGGTGGCCTGCTCGGTGGTGGCGGTGCTCTGGAACCTGGTCTTCAACATGCTCTTCGAGCGCTGGGAGGCGGGCCAGGCCAAACGCGGCCGCAGCCTGGCGCGGCGCGTGGCCCATGCCGTGGGTTTCGAGGGCGGGCTGGCGCTGATGCTGATCCCGCTGGTGGCCTTCGGGCTGGGGGTGTCCATCGTGCAGGCCTTCTGGCTGGACATCGGCCTGCTCTGCTTCTTCCTGGTCTACACCTTCGTCTTCAACTGGGCCTTCGACCGCATCTTCGGCCTGCCCGCCAGCGCGGCTTGAAAAACTGGAGAACCGCCATGGAAGAAGACACCAACCAGATCCCGATTCCCGAGAGCTTCATGGCGCTGTACCTGCAGCGCGGCCGGCCCACGCTGGCCCGCGAGGCCCTGGAAGCGCGGCTCGAATTCTGCGAGGACCTGGCCGCCCAGGTGTCGGAGCTGTGCCAGACGGTGCAGTTCGGCGGCAACCTCAGCGAGAGCGAGGCGCTGCGCAAATGCCTGGACGGCCTGTTGCAGCCGCCGGCCAGCGTCAGCCCGGCGGAAGCCCGCTGGGTGATGTGCCGGGTGGCCGAGTTGCTGCAGTGGGACGTCCCGGCCTGGCTGCTCGAAGCGTGATGACGGCGGTCCGCGCGTTCAGCGTTCCCTTTCGCGGCTACCGCCTGGCCGGCGCGATCACCTCGGCCGCCGATGGCGACACACTCCGCGTGCTGGCCCTGCACGGCGGCGGGCAGTCGAACCACCGCACCGCCCAATACCTGCTCACCCACCTCGCCGAGCACGGCCTGCCCGGCGCCGCCTTCGACCACATCGGCCACGGCGACACCGGCGGCGAGCTTTCCGATTCCAGCCTGGACGACCGCGTCGAGCAGGCGGTGGCGGTCGCCCAGGCCCGGCGGATGCGCCCTCCCCTGGCCCTCATCGGCAGCAGCATGGGCGGCCATATCGCCTGCCGCCTGATCACCCGCCTGCAGCCCGAAGCCCTGGTGCTGTTCTGCCCCGCCGCCTACGAAGCCGCCGCCGAGCCCCTGCCCTTCGGCCCGGCGTTCCAGCAGACCATCCGGTCCACCAGCGACTTCGCCGCATCGCCCGCCTTCGAGGCGCTGGAGCACTTTCGCGGCCGGCTGCTGCTGGTGCTCGGCGAGCAGGACGCCGTCATCCCGCCCGCGGTCATCGAGCAATACCGCCAACGGGCCAGGCAGGCGGCCCGCGTCGAGCTGATTTCATTGCCGGCCGGGCATTTGCTGCATCGGTGGCTGCAGGAGCAGCCTGATCGGATGCGGCCGGTTCTGGACCGCGTCAGAGCGATCTTGCAGGCCTGAAGAGCCTCTCAGCTGCACCTATCGCTGACGAATGGCAAGCAAGGCTTGCTACCTTCTGCTGATGGAGTTGAAAACATGAACAGCAGCAAGCATCACGGATCGAGCCTTGACGATTTCCTGAAGGATCAGGACTTGTTCGAGCAAACCCAGGCCCTGGCGATCAAGGAAGTGGCGGCATGGGAGCAAAGCGAGGCCGCCAAACCGGGCGAGCCCCACGCCGCAGAAGACCTCAGCCCAGCAAACGGCAGAAGCTCGCGATATCCACATTCCCCCCGCTGACCAGCACCCCCACGCGTTTGCCGCGCAGCTGGTCCTTCATCTTGCGCACGGCGGCGAAACCGAGGCAGCCGGTCGGCTCGATCACCAGCTTCATGCGCGATGCGGCGAAGCGCATGGCCTCGACCAATTCGGCGTCCGACACGGTCACGATGTCGTTCACGTCGCGGCGGATGATGCCGAAGGTGTAGTCGCCCAGGTGCTGGGTCTGCGCGCCGTCGGCGATGGTCTTGGGGGTGTCGATGTGGACGATGCTGCCCGACCGGAAGGACTGCTGGCCGTCGTTGCCGGCCTCCGGCTCCACGCCGTAGAGCTGGCAGTCCGGCGACAGGGCACGGGTGGCCAGTGCCGAGCCCGACAGCAGCCCGCCGCCGCCCAGGCAGACGAAGAAGGCGTCGAGCGGGCCGACCTCTTCGAACAGCTCCTTGGCGGCCGTGCCCTGGCCGGCGATCACATCGGGGTGGTCGTAGGGCGGGATCAGTGTCATGCCGTGCTGCTCGGCCAGGTCGCGGCCGATCTTCTGGCGGTCTTCCTTGTAGCGGTCGTAGAAGACCACGTTGCCGCCATAGCCCTTGGTGGCGGCCACCTTCATCGCCGGCGCGTCGTGCGGCATGACGATGGTGGCCGGAATGCCCAGGATGCGGGCCGACAGTGCGATCGCCTGCGCATGATTGCCCGAGGAGAAGGTGACCACGCCCGCCTTGCGCTGGCGCTCGTCGAAACGGCTCAATGCATTGAAGCCGCCGCGGAACTTGAAGGCGCCCATGCGCTGCAGGTTCTCGGCCTTGAAGAAGACCTGGGCGCCGGTCTCCTCGTCGAAGGTGCGCGAGGTGATGACGGGGGTCTTGTGCGCATGGCCTTCGAGGCGCACGGCTGCGGCCTTCACGTCTTCGTAGGTGGGCAGGACGAGTTCTGTCATGGCGGTGTCGGAAGGTTGGGGTTGGAAGGATTACCAGGGCCAGGCGATGCTGGTGCCGATGCCGCGCGCCACGGCGCCTTGCAGCACCAGGCGGGCGACGGTGAGGTCCTGCAGGGCCAGGCCGGTCATGTCGAAGACGGTGATGTCCTGCGGCTGGCGGCAGGCGGCGGCAGTGCCGGTCAGCACATCGCCGATCTCGGTGCAGGCCGTATCGGGCGACCATTGCGCCTCGCCGATCTGGCGGGCCTGGAGCTGGTCGTCCACGAAGAGCCGGCAGCGCGGCAGCAGGCCCTCGGGCAGCTCGCGTTTGCCGCGGGTGTCGGCGCCCACGGCATTGAGATGGGTGCCGGGCCGCACGGCGGCGGCGTCGAAGAGCGCGGCCTTGCCGGGCGTGGCGGTGATGACGATGTCGCTGGCCTCGACGGCTGCGTTGGCATCGGTGGCCAGGGCGATGTCGCAGCGCCCTTCGAAGCGGGCCTCGAATGCGGGGCGCCGCAGGCCGTCGTGGGTGAGATAACGCACGGTGCGCAGGCCCGGCAGCAGCCGCAGGGCGTAGTCGACCTGGATGCCGGCCTGCACGCCGGTGCCGAAAACGCAGGCGCTTGTGGAGTCCGGCCGGGCCAGCAGCTGCAGGCCCAGGGCGCCGGCCGCGCCGGTGCGTAAAGTGGTGATGGCATTGCCGTCGATCACGCCCTGCGGCCGCCCGGTCTTGGGATCGATCAACACGATGGTGGCCTGGTGCGGCTCGCCGCCCAGAGCGCGATTGGCAGGCCAGAAGCCTGCGGCCTTGAAGCCGAGCAGCGCCTCGTCCGGCACATCGCCCGACTTGATGCCGAACACCCCGCCGCCGGGCAAGGCTTCGCGCACCACGGGAAACACCCGCCCCGCGCGACGGCTGTGCAGGCGGAAGGCCTCGCGCACGGCCTCCAGCACCTCGTCGGGCTGCAGCAGGCTGGCGAGGCTGTCGCGGTCCAGCAGGATCAGGCGGGCCTCATTTGGCATAGCTGTAGACCGAGGCGCGCGACACACCGAGATGCGCCGCGATGGTGTCCATGGCGCGGCGCACGTCTAGCAGGCCGGCCTCGCGCAGTTCCTTGAGGAGGGCGCGCCGGTCGGCGGCCTTCAGCGCCCGCGGCGTGGTGGCCAGCCGGGCGGCGAAGGCGTCGATGCGGCGGCGCAGGCGTTCGGCGCCGTCCGGGTCCAGCGATTCGCCGGCGGGCGTGTGCGCATCCACCGCGGCGAACTGGGCCAGCGCGGTCTGGAAGCCGCTGAACAGCGTCAGGTCCACGTTCAGGCAAAGGGCGGCCACGTAGCGGCCTTCCGAATCCTTGATGCCGATGGAGGTGCTCTTGGCCTGCCGGCCATCGGCGAACTGGTTGGCGTAGTTGGCGATGACCTGCGGATATTCCGGATCGAGGATGCGCGCCCGGCCCAGCGCCGTGGCCGGCTCGCCGGGCTCGCGGCCCGAGAGCCCGTTGTGGATCGCCAGCACCGTGTGTTTCGGATCCCGCAGATCGTGCAGCACCACTTCGCAGAAAGGCGCGAAGGTCTGCGCCAGGCCATCGGCCACATGCCGCAGCTGTTGCAGCAGCAGGGTGTGTTCGGGGTTGCGCCTGGCCATCTGGATATTCTGTCCAGTTCTGGAATATTTATCAAGACCTGATTCCAGCACCCCGCCGTACACTGCCCCGCCATGCAAGACACCACCGGCAGCTTCGAACGCCTGCGACCGCGCCTGATGGCCATCGGCTACCGCATGCTGGCCTCGGTACACGAGGCCGAGGACCTGGTGCAGGACGCCTGGCTGCGCTGGCACGAGGACGAAGGCCGCATGCAGCAGGGCGTGGCCAATGCCGAGGCCTGGCTGGTCACCATGACGACCCGCATGGCCATCGACCGCCTGCGCGCGGCCAAGGTGCGGCGCGAGGCCTATCCCGGCTTCTGGCTGCCCGAGCCGCTGGCCGAGAGCGGCCCCGAGACGCCAGAGCAGACCCGCGAACTGGCCGACGACATCTCGGTCGCCTTCCTGGTGCTGCTGGACCGCCTCTCGCCCGAATCCCGCGCCGCCTTCCTGCTGCGTGAGGTCTTCGATGCCGACTATGCCCAGGTGGCCGAGGCCATCGGCAAGAGCGAGGCCGCGGCCCGCCAGGTGGTGAGCCGCGCCAAGGCGCAGCTGCGCGAGGCGGGCCCCGCGCCGGCCGTGCAGCCGAAGCTGCAGTACCAGGTGCTGCGGGGCTTTGCCGACGCCCTTTCGCGCGGCGACTTCCACGGCCTGCAGGCGCTGCTGGCCGAGCAGTCCGAATTGCTGAGCGACGGCGGCGGCATCGTGCCCAGCTTCGGCCAGGCGCTGCTGGGATCGCGCCGCATCGCGCAGCTGTACTTCGCGGCCTTCCGCAACTACGGCGAGCGGATGCGGGTGGAGCTGGTACGGTTCAACGGCCAGTGGGCGCTGCTGCGCTGGATCGACGGGCGGATCGAATCGGCCCAGGCTTTCGAGACCGACGGCCAGCACATCCTGCGCATCCATGTGCAGCGCAATCCGCACAAGCTCGCGCGGCTGTCTTCGGGTATTTGAGCGGGCGCTGTCACAAAGCCGCGGGCTGAGCCGTCTTGAGGACAGAGGCTCCACTTTCCGGAGCACTCATGGCCCAACGGAGCACACCATGACCCAGCGCATCAACGCCCTTCAGCAATCCCCCGAGCTCTACAACAAGCTCGTCGAACTCAGCATGCTGCTCAAGAAGAGCAGCATCGACAACACCTTGTTCGACCTGGTGCAGATCCGCGCCTCGCAGATCAACGGCTGTGGCTTCTGCCTCGACATGCATGTGAAGGAAGCCAAGATCCACGGCGAGCGCGAGCTGCGCATCTACCACCTGCCGATCTGGCGCGAGTCGGCCCTGTTCAGCGCACGCGAACGCGCCGCCCTGGCCTGGACCGAGGTGCTGACAAAGCTGCCCGAACACGGCGTGCCCGACGACATCTACGAGAGCGTGCGCGCCGAGTTCTCCGAGAAGGAACTCAGCGACCTGAGCTTCGTGGTGATGACGATCAATGCCTGGAACCGCCTCAGCATCGGCTTTCGCAACGTGCCCGGCTCGGCCGACAAGGCCTATGGCCTGGCCAAGGCCGGGCTGTTCTGAGCCGCCTCAGGCCTTCAAGGCCGCCGCGATGGTGACGGCCAGCGGCGTGGTCGGACGGCCGATCAGGCGCGAGAGTGCGCGGCCGTCGTCGAAGAGCGCGCCCTTGGCGGCTGCGGCATCCGAATCGGACAGCAGCCCGGCCAGGCCCTCGGGCAGCCCGACCTGCAGGAGCACGGCCTTGAAATCGGCTTCGGGCATGTTGTTGTAGGCGATGGTCTTGCCGGTTTGTTTGGACAGCTCGGCGACGAACTCGGCCAGGGTGTAGCTGGCATCGCCGGCCAGTTCGTAGACCTTGCCGGCCTGCCCTTCTGCCTGCAGCACGACGGCTGCCGCGGCGGCGTAGTCGGCACGCGCGGCCGAGGCGATGCGGCCTTCGCCAGCGCTGCCCAGCAGGGCGCCGTGCTGCAGCGCGGACGGGATGGACGCCGCGTAGTTCTCGGTGTACCAGCCATTACGCAGCAGCACATAGGGCACGCCGGAAGCCTGGAGCATGGCCTCGGTCTCGCGATGTTCGCCGGCCAGGGCCAGGGGCGATGGGTCGGCATGCAGCACGCTGGTGTAGGCGATGAGGCCCACGCCCGCCTGCCTGGCGGCATCGATGGCGGCGCGGTGCTGGGTGGCGCGGCGGCCGAGTTCGTTGGAGGAGATCAGCAGCAGCTTGTCCACGCCGGCGAAGGCGGCGGCCAGGGTGGCCGGCTTTTCGTAGTCGGCTTCCCGCACGACCACGCCTAGCGCGGCGAGGTCCTGCAGCTTCGAAGGCGTGCGCACGGCGGCGACGATCTGTGACGTGGGCACGGTCTTCAACAGTTCCTGGATGACGAGGCGGCCCAGCTGGCCCGAGGCTCCGGTGATGGCGATCATGAGATGTCCTGTGCGTTTTCGAGAAAGAGCCGCGACAATACCGGCCACACGAACTTTTCGTAAGTACGCACATGAAGGTAAGTGTCATGACCCCACCCACACCCACCCGCAGCCTGGCCGAGCAGATGCGGCGCGGCGAACTCTTCGTGGCCGACTGCCCTTCGCGCGAGGTGCTGCAGCACGTCACCAGCCGCTGGGGCGTGCTGCTGCTGGTGGCGCTGCTGTCGGGCACGCACCGCTTCAGCGAGCTGCGGCGCAAGGTCGGCGGCGTCAGCGAGAAGATGCTCGCGCAGACCCTGCAGGGGCTGGAGGCCGATGGCTTCGTGCTGCGGGTGTCCTACCCCGTCGTGCCGCCGCATGTCGAATACCAGCTCACACCCATGGGCGTGGAAGTGGCGCGGCAGGTGGAGGGGCTGACCGACTGGATCGAGGGCAACCTCTGGCGCATCATGGCCGCCCGGCGCGAGCGCGAGGCCGTCGCCGAGGCGGCCTGAGGCGCGCTCAGCCCTGGCGCTCCATCACGGCCGCCACCAGTTCCGGCGAGGCCCGGTACAAGGGCACCGTGCCGCGCAGCAGCACCTGGGCGCTGCGGCGGTAGGCGGCGCGTTCCACCTCCAGCGGGCCGGTGCCGTCGCAGCGCGCCACCACCGTGGCTTCCAGGATGCCGGCCGGGTTCTCGATGCCGACCTGCACCTCGCCGAAGGCCGCACCCACGGCCGGCAAACCCTGGGCGACGCGGTGGGCCACCGAGCCCTCGATCAGCGCGGCGGCGGCCAGGCAGCAGCCGCCCGAAACCGCCATCGAGGCATGTCCCGTCTGCGGCGTGAAGTAACGCACGGCGATGTGGCCATCCGCGCGCGGAGCGCCGACGATGCAGACCTTGGGAATGGTCTCGCTGCGTTCGATCTCGGCCCGGCTCATGGGCGAGCCGTCGCGCCGCTTCAGGCCCATCAGCAGGCCGGCCTCGATCCAGACGGCACGCAAGGCCGCCATGAATGCCGCATCGGCCTCCAGTTCCTTCACCGGCTCGTGCGCCGTCTTGCCGAAGCCCGCCGCGTCGAGGATGACCATGGGCACGGCCACATCCACGCAGGAGACCTCGTGGCCGGCGATGGTGTCCAGCGCCCGGCCGGTCGGCAGCAGGCGGCCGGTCTTGGCGCCCACCGGGTGGTGCAGGAACAGGTCGACCGAGGGGAAGGCGCCGTCCACGCCGGGAATCGCGGCGAACTCGAAGCCGCCGCCTTCCCGGACCACCATGCGGCCGGTGGTGATCACGCCGGTATTGGTGTTACGGATGTCCAGGTCGACGGTGCCGGGCCCGGCGGTGAAGAGCCCCGTGTCCATCGCCCACAGCGGCAAGGCCGAGGACATATTGCCGCAGTTCACGCTCCAGTCGATTTCGCCATGGTCGCTGGCCAGTTGCGCCAGGGTGCTGACCAGGCGCGGGCCTTCGGGGCCGTCTTCCCGGTAGGCGAAGAAGACCTTGTTGCTGGTCGCCGGGCCGCGGCCCAGGCCGGTGATCTGGCGGTTGCCGGGCCGCTGTCCGGCCAGCGGAACGCCCATCAGGTGGCGCAGCAGTTCCTCGCGCAGGGCCTGGCTTTCGGGCGCGAATGCCTCATGGATGACAAGCCCGGTGGAGGTGCCGCCGCGCATGTGGTGGACCGGGAATTCGAGAACGCCCTGGTGCAGGCGCGGGCTGGGAAAATGGTTCATGACGGCGCAGGTCTTCTATAAGACCTGGAGCTTAAGGTCTTATAGAAGACTCAGCGACACAGTGGGATGTTCGGCCTGCACAGGCCAGCGGAGGAAATCTTGGACATGGCAATCGATGAGAAGCAGGCGCCGCCCTGGTGGCCGGACATCCGCGTGCGTGCATCGCGTGAGCCGGTGCAGCCGCGTATTCCTTTGTGGATCGCGGGCCAGCAGGCCGGCTCGGTGGCGCCCGAACTGCTGGATGCGATGGCGCGGGCCGGGCTCGGCATCCGCGCCAATGGCCATCTGGAAGGCGAGCCGGACGCTGCACTGGCCGCCATCGCCCGCTGGCTGCGCGAGGCCGGCCATGCCGGCGGCTGGCGCGATGAGGCCCTGGCCGTGCGTGCGGCGAGCGGCGAACCCGCGCTGGCCGTGGTCGAACGCGGCGTGGCGCGGCAGCTGGGCATCCACACCGACGCAGTGCAGCTGCATGCACGATGCGCCGTCACCGGCCACTGGTGGCTGCAGCAGCGCGCCCTCGACAAGGCCACCGACCCCGGCCTGTGGGACACGCTGATGGGCGGCATGGTGTCGGCAAGGGAGTCGGTCGAAGAGGCGCTGGAGCGCGAAGCCTGGGAAGAAGCCGGCCTGCGTTTCGCCGACCTCGCCTCGCCGCCGGTCTTCGCCGGCCGTTTCACCGTGCGGCGGCCCGTCTCTGATTCGGGCAGCCATGGCTGGCAGGTGGAAACCGTGCATGCCTATGCCTGCACCCTGCCCGCCGGCCAACAGCCGGCCAACCAGGATGGCGAGGTGCTGCGCTTCGAGGTCCTGCCCGACACCACCCTCGATGCCTGGATCGCCGCCGGCCGGCTCACGCTCGAAGCCTGCGTGGCCGTGGCCCTCTGCCGCGCCGCCCCCTCAGGGCCTGAGGCCGCGCGCCAGTTTGCCGGCGATCTCGTCCAGCACCGGCAGCAGGTCGGCCACCGAATCGATGACGTAATGCGCCCCGGCATCCCACAGCTTGGCCGATGCGCGAATGCGCGCCACCTGCTGGTCGCCGGGCGACAGGGCCTGCCACTCCGCCAGCGTCAGGCCCAGGGCATTGCCGCTGACGGCCACACCCACCGTCCAGGTGCCGGCATGCAGGCCTTCGAGGATGCCCACGTCGGTATCGTCCACCTTCACCACCGTGGCCGGCCACCACACGCCCAGGTCGGCGAAGCTGCGCCACATCATCAGCGGCGAGGGCCGGCCGGAGACGAGATCGCCCGCGCAGACCAGGTTGTCCGGCACATAGCCGCCGGCCGCGGCGATGGGCGTGACGATGTCCATGATCGGCCGGTTGTAGCCGGTGGTCGAGCCGATCTTCAGCCCGCGTGCGCGGCAGGCGGCCACCGTCTCCAGCGCACCGGGGATGAAGTCGGCGAAGTCAGCCACCACGGCGGCGTTCATCGGGGTGAAGACCTCGTAGAGATGGTCCACGTCGGCATCCGTGATCGGCTTGCCGTATCTGGATTCCCACTGCGCGGCCACCTCGGGCAGCAGGGACAGGGCCTTGATGTGGTCCCACTTGGCCACGCCCATCGGGCCGCGCGCCTGTTCGATGGTGATCGCCACGCCGAAGCGGTCGAAGAGCTTCACGAAGGCGCCCATGGGCGCGCAGGAGCCGAAGTCGAGGATGGTGCCGGCCCAGTCGAAGACGACGGCGGCGAGTTGCCGGGGATCGGGTTGCTGGCGCATGGATGTCTCTTGTTGGGTTTACCAGCCGGCGAACACGTCCTCGGCGATGCCGAAGGCAGTGCTGGCGCCGGTGCCGCTGGTGACGAGCACCAGGCGGGTGGCTTCGTCGGGGCTGTCGATCAGGCAGTCGGTCGATGGCGAGGAGGGATAGATGCCGACCCAGCGTTCGCTCACCCGGCACTGCTGCAGCTTCAGGGTTTCGTTCAGATGGCGCAGGATGAGTTCGTCCACCCGCTCGTCGGCGAAGGGCTCGGGCGCGGCGCCGTAGTGGTGGGAATCGCCGACGACCAGGGAGCCATCCGCGCTCTGCACCACGATCAGGTGGATGCCGTTGTCCAGCGACTCGCCCTCCTCCCGCCGCATCTGCTCCATCAGCACCCGGGCCGCCGGCAAATGGCTGTAGCCGTGGTAGCGCACCAGGCTCAGGTCGGCCATGACGGAGCCGGGCAGCTTGAAGCCCGGCTCCGGCACCACCCGCAGCATGTGCAGCAGGCACAGGCGCAGCCGGTGCGGCGCGATGCGTTCGGCGAACAGGCCGTTGAGATCGGTGTTGGTGCAGACGGCCACCCGCTCGGCATGCAGCACGGCGCGCGAGGTGCGCACCCGGGGCGTGGCCACTTCCAGCACCGCCTCCGAGAAACGGAAGTCCACGCCATGCACCTCGGCCAGCCATTTCGCCAACAGGCCGATGGCGGTGCGGGATTCGACCCGCATCTCGTGCGGGCTGTAGAGCACGCCCTGGGCGCCGTCGAGCCGCAGCACGGAGGAGCGCCGGGCGGCCTCGGCCACGTCGAGCAGCTCGCACTGCTCGCCCATCTCGGTGCCCATGAACTCTTCCAGCACCTTCAGCGCCTGCGGCCGGAAGGCCGTGAGGTACAGCCCGTGGTGGATCGCTTCGATGCCGGCCTGCGGTGCGACTTCGCCCCAGATCTCGCGGGCCCGCCGCGCCCGGCGCCAGGTGTCGCCCGCACCTTGCCCGGTGACGGTGATGAAGCCGAAGTTGCGGATCGAGGCGCCCACGCAGGCCGCGTCGCGCTCCACCACGCAGACGCGCAGGCCGCGTCGGGCGGCGGTATAGGCATGCGCCAGGCCGACGATGCCGGCGCCGACGACGATCAGGTCGTAAGGTTTGTCCATGAGGTTCAGGAGAGAGGGCTGGGTTCGACCGCCAGCGTGGGCAGCACCTGCCAGCCGCGGATGCGGGCCTGGGTTTCCAGCCGGGCATCGGGCGTCACCGCCACCGGCCGGCCGACGGCGGCGAGCAGCGGCAGGTCGTTGATGGAGTCGCTGTAGAACACGGCGGCCTCCATTGTTTCGTCGGCATCCATGCCGCGTTCGCCCAGCCAGTGCCGCAGGCGCAGCACCTTGCCTTCACGCATGTTGAGCGTGCCCTGGTTGCGGCCGGTGAAACGGCCGTCGGGGGCGATCTCCATCTCGGTGGCGATCAGGTGCTCGAAGCCCAGCAGCGCGGCGGTGGGCTCCGAAAGGAAACGGCTGGAGGCCGTGCTCAGCACCAGCAGGTCGCCGCGCGCGCGATGGCGTTCCACCAGCGCATGGGCACCGGGCGCGATGCGCGGCCGGACGATGGTCTGGACGAAACCGGGCAGCACCGGCGCCCATTGCTCGGGCGTGCGGCCGCCGAAGGTGGAGGCGTAGAAGGCGCAGAACTCGGCCGGCGTGGCCTTGCCTGCGTGGTAGCGCAGGTCCATGTCCGCATTGCGCTCGGCCAGCGTGCCGGGCAGCAGGCCCTGGTCCAGCAGGTAGCGTACCCACAGCACTTCGCTGTCGCCGGTCAGCAGGGTGTTGTCGAGGTCGAAGACAGCCAGGCAGCTCATCGCGCGGGGGCCCTCCAGGCTTGCGTGCGGCGGTCCACCAGCCGGCCCAGGCCCATGTAGGCCAGGGTGACCAGGGCGGAGGTGCCGGCGATCAGCACCGCCATGGCGGCAGCCGGGCCGGTGTCGCCCGCCTCGTCCAGGTTCAGGATGGCGACCGAGGCCAGCTTGGTGTCGGGCGAATACAGGAAGACCACCGCCGAGATCGTCGTCATCGCATTGATGAAGAAGTAGCGCGACACGTCCAGCAGCACCGGCAGGCAGATCGGCAGCGTCACCCGCCAGAAGGTCTTGTAGAGCGGCACCTTGAGCGAGGCGGACACCGCTTCGAATTCGGCATCGATGGCCTTCAGCGCCGTCACCACCGTCAGATGGCCGGTCGTATAGAAATGCACCACCGTGCACAGCACCATCAGCGGCAGCGTCTGGTAGAGGCCGTTCAGCGGATTGCCCGGCGCATTGAAGAAGAAGATATAGCCCAGGCCCAGCACCAGGCCCGGCACAGCCATCGGCAGCATGGCCAGCAGGCGCACCACCGGCCGCAGCGCATCGAAGCCCCGGGTCTTCTCCAGCAGATACGCGCCGACGAAGACGACAGCCGTGCCGACGACGGCGGTGCTGGCCGCCAGCTTGAGGCTGTTGACCATCGCGTCGCCCAGCTCCGCATCGACCAGGCCCGAGATGTAGTGGCCCAGCCCCGGCGTGAGGTTGTAGGGCCAGAGCTTGGCGAAGGAGGCGAACACCGCCATGCCGAACATGGCCAGCACCAGGGCCGCGATCAGCAGGCAGTAGGCCGTCATCGCCGCATCGAAGCCGCGCGCGGGCCGGGGCACCAGGGCCACGGCACGCGCGGTGAGCGTGGCGGTCTGCTTGCGCTGCACCAGGGTGTCGACACCGAAGGTCAGCACCGCCGGCAACAGCAGCAGCAGGGCCACGACCGCGCCGCGCTGGAAGTCCTGCTGGCCGATCACCAGCTTGAAGACATCGGTGGCCAGCACATTGAAATTGCCGCCCACCACCTTGGGAATGCCGAAGTCGGTGATGACCAGGGTGAAGCACACCAGCGCCGCCGAGATCAGCCCGTACTTGGCGCCGGGCAGCGTGATGGTGAAGAACTTGCGCACGGTGCCCGTGCCCAGCGCATCGGCCGCCTCGTAGAGCCGCGCGTCGGCCAGCGCCAGGGCGGTGACCAGCACCATCAGCACATGGGGAAAGGTGGCGAAGCATTCGGCCAGCACGATGCCCGGCGCGCCGTAGATGCCATCGAAGCCCAGCGCCAGCCAGAAGCCCTTGGCCAGCCCCTGGTTGCCGAACCAGTAGATCAGCGAGATGGCCGACAGCAGCGAAGGCGCCAGCAGCGGCAGCAGCATCACCGCGCGCAGCACCGGCTTGGCCCGCATGCAGCTGCGGGTCAGCGCATAGGCGAAGGCGAAGGCCAGCGGGATCACGATGGCCGTCACCAGCGCCGACACCCAGACGCTGTGCCACAGGCTGGTCAGCAGCGCGGGCGACGCCAGGTAGGCGGTGAAATTGCCCAGGCCCGCGCCCTGCGGCGCGTCCAGCGCCTTGGACAGGATCAGCCCCAGCGGTGCCAGCAGGCCCACGCAGAGCAGCGCCACGACCAGCAGCAGGCCCAGGTGGGCCACACGATCGGAGCCATCCACCCGCTGCCGCAGGGCCGGCGCCCGCACCGGGGCCGCCACAGCTGTCACGGCGTTCATGCGTTCGCCGCGGGGAACACCCGCAGCCGGTCGGCGCGCAGCGCGAAGCTCACCCGGGCGCCCTCGTGCACATTGAATTCGTCCATCTGGTTGAGCGAGTACTGGAGCTGCAGCGGCTGGCCCGGCAGGCCCTCCACATCCACCTCGGCCAGGCAGTTGCCGCCGAGGAACTCGATGGCGCGCACGGTGCCGGCGCAGCGCAGCGGCTCGTCGGCCGGCATCTCGCCGACCACCCGGTCTTCCGGCCGCATGTAGAGCGAGACCTCGCGGCCGGCGCGGAAATCCGCCCCGGTGCCGGGCGCGCTCTGGAAACGCTTGTCGCCGCAGCGGAACCAGCGCTCGCCCTCGGCCACCGCCGCCAGCTTGTTGACCTTGCCCACGAAGTGCGCCACGAAGGGCGTGGCCGGCTCGCGGTAGACCTCCATCGGCGTGCCCACCTGCTCGATCACGCCGTGGTTCATCACCACGATGCGGTCGGCCACCGACAGGGCTTCCTCCTGGTCGTGGGTGACCATGATGGTGGTCACGCCCAGGCTGCGCTGCAGGCCGCGGATCTCGTTGCGCAGGCGCACCCGCACGGTGGCGTCCAGCGCGGACAGGGGCTCGTCCAGCAGCAGCAGGCCGGGCGAGGTGGCCAGGGCCCGCGCCAGCGCGATACGCTGCTGCTGGCCGCCGGACATCTGCGCCGGGTATTTGGCGCCGCTGCCCGGCAGGCCGACCAGGGCGAGCAGTTCCTCCACCCGGGCCGCGATCTGCGCCCGGCCCTGGCCGCGGTTGACGAGGCCGTAGCCCACGTTCTGCGCCACGCTCAGGTTGGGGAACAAGGCATAGGACTGGAACATGATCCCGTAGTCGCGCCCGGCCGGCGGCAGCACCGAGATGTCGCGGCCGGCCTGCACGATGCGGCCGGAGGTCTGCGTCTCCAGCCCGGCGACGATGCGCAGCAGCGTGGTCTTGCCGCAGCCCGAGGGGCCGAGGAAACACACGAACTCGCCCTTGCGGATCGCCAGGTCGATGCTCTGCAGCGCGGTGAAGGCGCCGAAGCGCTTGTGGATGCCGCGCAGGTCGAGGTAGGCCTCGTCCGCGCGCATCGCCGGGGCCGGCGCGTGGCTCACTTCTTGGGCTCGCTCTTGGCGTCGTAGCGGCGCGACCATTCGGCCAGCGTCGCCTCGCGGCTGGCGGCGGCCTTGTCGAAGTCGAGCTTGATCAGGCGCGACTCGTAGTCGTCCGGAATGCCGGCCAGCTTGGGCGCCACGCCCGGCTGTGCGGTGATGGCGAAGTTCTTGCCGTAGAGGCGCATCGCGTCCTTGGACGAAGCCCAGTCGGCCAGCTTCTTCGCGGCCTCCAGCTTCTTGGTGCCCTTGTAGATGGCGAAGCCTTCCAGGTCCCAGCCCAGGCCTTCTTTCGGGAAGACCAGTTCGATCGGCGCGCCCTTGGCCTTGTTGGTGTGGCCGCGGTATTCGAAGGAGATGCCGGCCACGTATTCGCCGGCAGCCGCCATGTTGCAGGGCTTGGAGCCGCTGTGGGTGTACTGGCCGATGTTCTCGTGCAGCGCGTCCATGTACTTCCAGCCGCCGCCCTTGCCGCCTTCGTCGCCCCACATCTGCAGCCAGGACACCACGTCGAGGTAGCCGGTGCCGGAAGACGCCGGGTTGGGCATCACCACCTGGCCCTTGTATTCGGGCTTGGTCAGGTCCTTCCAGGTGGTCGGGATCGGGATGTTCTTCTTCTTGGCTTCGACGGTGTTGAAGCACACGGTGGCGCCGAACACGTCCATGCCGAACCAGGCCGGCGGGTTCTTCTTGTCGCGGTAGGCCGGCATGATCGCGTCGAGGTTCAGCGGCGCGTAGGGCTCCAGCATGCCGTTGCGCTGGAACAGGGCCAGGCTGGTCGCGGCCACGCCCATCACCACATCGGCCTGCGGGTTGGCCTTCTCGGCCAGCAGCTTGGCGGTGATGACGCCGGTGGAGTCGCGCACCCACTTGATCTCGATGTTGGGGTTCTCGCGGTTGAAGGCTTCCTGGTAGGCCTTGAGCTGGTCGGTCTCCAGTGCGGTGTAGACGATCAGCTGCTGCTTCTGCGCAAAGGCGGAGGCGGCGAACACGAGCCCGATGGCGGCGGCCCAAAACGACTTGCTGGCGATTTTCATGCGTTGCTCCAGAGGTTGAACCGGGCGGACTTTGATGCCCGTGGAAGTCATGTTCGTGACATTTCCTCCAAGCAAAATCGGGGCCAGTTTTAGTAGTTTGTTTTTTGTAGATCGTAGACAATCTGGAAAACAGGTATTTCTCCGGAACCCGGCCATGACCATTTCCACCCCTACCGACGCCATCGCACAACTCCAGGGCAACTCGCTCGCCGGACTGGTGCAGAACGAGCTCGAACGCATGATCCTGGCCGGCGACCTGGCGCCCGGCGCCAAGCTCACCGAGATCACCATCGCCACGCAGCTCGGCGTATCGCGCGGCCCGGTGCGCGAGGCCTTCCGCATGCTCGACGAGGCCGGCCTGGTGCGCACCGAGAAGAACCGCGGCGTGTTCGTGCGCGACATCCCGCTCGACGAGGCGCTGGAGATCTTCGAGCTGCGCGCCGTGATGGAGATGTACATCGGCCGCAAGCTCGCCGAGACCGCCACCGCCGCCCAGGCCAAGTCCCTGCGCCAGCTGGTCGATGCGATGGACCAGGCCACCAAGGCCGGCGATGCGCAGGAGTTCCACCGACACAACCTCGAATTCCACGACAGCCTGCTGCGCCTGGCGGGCAATGCCAAGTTCACCGCCCACTACCGCCGGCTGATCCGCGAGCTGTCGCTGATCCGGCGCAAGAACCTCACGGTGGAATCGATGGCGGTCTACACGAAAGAGCACCGGCAGATCGTCAAGGCCATCGCCGCCCACGACGCCGAGGCCGCCGGCCAGGCCATGTTCGACCATGTGATGAACAGCCGCGAACGCACCCTGCACAACTACAGCGAGCAACCCGCCGCGCCGGCACCGGCGGCCGCCGGCAAACGCGCCACGCGGCGCACCGCCGAGGCCTGATCGCCATGGCGCTGGCCTTCGACGACATCGCCCTGCTCTTCGCGCGCCACGGCGCCACCCAGTACAGTGGCGAGCCGGTCACCCAGACCGAACACGCGCTGCAGACCGCCTGGTTCGCCGAGCAGGACGGCGCCGACGACGAGCTGGTGACGGCGGCCCTGCTGCACGACCTGGGCCATCTGCTGCACGACCACGGCGAGACACCGACCGAGCGCGGCATCGACGACCTGCACCAGTTCGCCGCCCTGCCCTTTCTGCGCGGCCTGTTCGGCGAACGGGTGCTCGACGCCATCCGCTGGCATGTGGATGCCAAGCGCTACCTCTGCGCCACCCGGCCCGAATACCGCGACGGACTGTCGGCCGATTCGCAGCGCAGCCTGCTGCTGCAGGGCGGTGTGTTCTCGGCCGATGAAGCCCAGGCCTTCATCGCGCGGCCGAACGCGGCCGAGGCGGTGCGCCTGCGGCTGTGGGACGACCGTGCCAAGGTCGAAGGCCTGTACACGCCCGACCTTGCCCATTACCTGGCCCGCGCGCAGCGCTGCCGGCTGGCCGCGGCGTGACGCTCGGCATACCGCTGGTCCTGGCGATCCTGTTCGCCGCGCTGCTGCATGCGGGCTGGAACGCCCTCATCAAATCGGGCGGCGACAAGTCGCTGGATACCGCCCTGGTGCACAGCCTGGGCGTGCTCTTCGCCATCCCCGCGGCGATCTGGTTCGGCCTGCCGGTGGCGGCCGCCTGGCCCTACATCGTCGCGTCGTGGACCATCCACGTCGCCTACTACATCGCCCTGGCCGGCGCCTACCGCCATGGCGACCTGGGGCTGACCTATCCGATCATGCGCGGCACCGCGCCGATGCTGGTGGCGCTGGTGGGCGCGATATTCGTGGGCGAGCGGCTGTCGGGCCAGGCCTGGACGGGCGTCTGCATCCTGTCGGCCGGCGTGCTGATGGTGGGGCTGGCGCGGGTGGCGGGCACGCCCGGCGGCGGCCAACACCGGGGCAAGGCGCTGGGTTTCGCGCTGGCCAATGCCTGCATCATCGCGGCCTACACCGTCATCGACGGCATGGGCGTTCGGGCCTCGGGCGATGCCTTTTCGTACGCGGCGGCGATCTTCCTGTTCGACGGCCTGCCCTATACCGCGCTGGTCCTGTGGCAGGCCGGGCCGCGGCGCCGGGAAGCCCTGGGCTACATGCGGCGGCGGGCGCCACTGGCGATCGGCGGAACCGCCGCATCGCTGGGCAGCTACTCCATCGCGCTCTGGGCCATGACCCATGCGCCGGTGGCCCTGGTGGCGGCCCTGCGCGAAACCTCCGTGATCTTCGCCGCCCTCATCGGCACCCTGCTGCTGGGCGAGCGTTTCGGCTGGGTGCGGGCCGCCGGCACCGGGCTGGTGGTGGTGGGCGTGGCCACCCTGCGTTTCAGCTGACGGCCTTTTCCGGCTTGGCCCAGGGCGCCGCGGCGAAATGCGCGGCCAGGTATTCGATCAGCGCCTGCACCCGCGCCGGCTTGGCCCGGCCCGGCGGCGTGACGATGTGCAGGGCGATGGGCGGCGGCTGCCAGTCGGGCATGGCGGCTTCGACGATGCCGTCGCGCAGGTCCTCCCACACCAGGAATTCGGGCTGTATCGCCAGGCCCAGGCCGGCGCGCAGGGCCGGCACCAGGCCGTCGGCATTGTTCACCCGCAGGGCCGAAGGCACGACCTGCGAATACTCGCCCCGCGTGCGGTGGGTGAAGCGCCAGGCCTCTCCCGTGCGGGCGTGTACGTAACGCAGCGCCCGGTGCGATGCCAGGTCGCGCGGATGCTGCGGCCGGCCATGGGCCTCGAAGTAGCCGGGCGAGCCCACCAGCAGCAGCCGCACGCCGCAGAGCCGCCGCGCCAGCAGGCTGGAATCGGGCAGCGAGGAAATGCGCAGGGCGATGTCGAAGGCGCCGCCGACCATGTCGATCAGCTCGTCGCTGAAGTGCACGTCCAGCGTCACCTCCGGATGCTCGGCCATGAAGGCCGGCAGCGCCGGCGCCAGGTGGGCCAGGCCGAAGGACATGGGCGCCGCGATGCGCACGGCGCCGCGCAGGGCCTTGGACTGCTCGCCCAGTTCGGCCTCCACCGCCTCGCCCTCGCTCAGGATGCGCGCCGCGCGCTCCAGCGATGCCTGGCCGGAAGACGTCAGCGACATGCGCCGAGAGGTGCGGTGGAACAGCGTGGTCTTCAAGCGCGCCTCCAGCCGTGTCAGCGCCTTGGACACCGTGGGCTGGGCCACGCCCAGCTCGGCCGCCGCCCTGGCGAAGGAGCCTGTCTCGGCCACCTTGGCGAAGATCGCCCAGGCTTCGAGGTCAGGAAGTCTTGCCATGGTGTTTTTGGAATGAATGGTTTTCCATCTCTTCTATTCTCTTATGGTTCGGCGAATCCTAAAGTCACTCCATCGCAACATTCAACGCAGGAGAAAGACCATGATCGAAGCTCGCCCCTATGCCTCCCTCGGCGGTGCCAACCACGGCTGGCTGGATGCCAAGCACCACTTCTCGTTCGCCGGCTACCACGACCCGGCCCGCATGGGCTGGGGCGCGCTGCGGGTGTGGAACGACGACACCATCGCCGCCGGCACCGGCTTTCCGCCGCATGCGCATGCGGACATGGAAATCATCACCTACGTCCGGGAAGGCGCGATCACCCACCAGGACAACCTGGGCAACAAGGGCCGCACCGAAGCCGGCGACGTGCAGGTGATGAGCGCCGGCACCGGCATCCGCCACTCGGAATACAACCTGGAGCCGGGCACCACCCGCATCTTCCAGATCTGGATCCTGCCGGACGGCCGCGGCCAGGCGCCGGCCTGGGGTGCCAAGCCCTTTCCCAAGGGCGACCGCTCCGGCAAATTCGTGGCCCTGGCCAGCGGACTGCCGGGCGATGAGGAGGCCCTGCCGATCCGCGCCGCCGCCCGCGTCTCGGGCGCCACGCTGAAGGCCGGCGAGACGACCACCTACACCATCGGCAAGAGCCGGCGCGCCTACCTGGTGCCGGCCAGCGGCGAGGTGAAGATCGACGGCGTGACGCTGCAGGCGCGCGACGGCGCGGCCATCCGTGACCAGGACAGCTTCACGGTCACGGCGCTGGCCGATGCCGAACTGATCCTGGTGGACACGGCGGCCTGAGGCAGCGCAAAGGCCGGGGCGATCTCTCTCGAAAGAGGTGGAGAGGCCCCGGCCTTTTTCGCTGCGGCGCTGCCACCAAAGCGGCTGTGCGGCGCCGCGCCGGCTGCCTAAGCTTGCATCCGCCGCCCCTCAAAAGCCTTTTCGCCATGAAGCCCTATCTCCTCTCCGCCGCAGCAGGCCTGCTGGTCGGCATCGTCTACGCGCTGATCAATGTGCGCTCCCCGGCGCCGCCGGTGATCGCGCTGGTCGGCCTGCTGGGCATCCTGGTCGGCGAGCAGCTGCCGCCGCTGGCCCGCCACCTCTGGCAGGGCAGCGATACCCCGCACGCCTGGCTGCACCAGCAGGTCAGGCCGCACATGTTCGGCCGCCTGCCCGAGAGCACCCCCACCAACCCTTCGCTGGAAGAACGTCACGATGGCTGATCGCACCACTCCCGAACTGATCCTGCACCGCGGGCTCTTCGCCACGCTCGACAAGAGCAAGCCCACCGCCAGCGCGGTCGCCATCCAGAACGGCCGCTTCCTGAAAGTGGGCCAGGACCACGAGGTGATGCCGCTGGCCGGCGCCGACACAAAGGTCATCGACCTGCGCGGCCGCCGCGTGCTGCCGGGGCTGATCGACAACCACCTGCACATCATCCGCGGCGGGCTCAACTTCAACCTGGAGCTGCGCTGGGACGGCGTGCGTTCGCTGGCCGACGCCATGGCCATGCTCAAGGCCCAGGTCGCCATCACCCCCGCGCCGCAATGGGTGCGGGTGGTAGGCGGCTTCACCGAACACCAGTTCGCCGAGAAACGCCTGCCCACCATCGAGGAGATCAATGCGGTGGCGCCGGACACACCCGTCTTCCTGCTGCACCTCTACGACCGCGCCCTGCTCAACGGCGCCGCCCTGCGCGCCGTCGGCTACACCAAGGACACGCCCGCCCCGCCCGGCGGCGAGATCGTGCGTGATGCCGCCGGCAACCCCAGCGGCCTGCTGCTGGCCAAGCCCAATGCCGGCATCCTCTACGCCACGCTGGCCAAGGGGCCCAAGCTGCCCTACGAATACCAGCTCAATTCCACCCGCCACTTCATGCGCGAACTAAACCGCCTGGGCGTGACCGGCGCGATCGATGCGGGCGGCGGCTTCCAGAACTATCCGGACGACTACCGCGTCATCGAGGAGCTGGCCGAGAAGGACCAGCTCACAATCCGCCTGGCCTACAACCTGTTCACCCAGAAGCCCAAGCAGGAGAAGGAAGATTTCCTGAACTGGACGGCCACCTCGAAATACAAGCAGGGCACCGACTACTTCCGCCACAACGGCGCGGGCGAGATGCTGGTCTTCTCGGCGGCCGACTTCGAGGACTTCCGCCAGCCCCGGCCCGACATGGCGCCGGAGATGGAAGGCGAACTCGAAGGCGTGATCCGGGTGCTGGCCGAGAACCGCTGGCCCTGGCGCCTGCACGCCACCTACGACGAGACGATCAGCCGCTCGCTGGACGTGTTCGAACGGGTGAACCAGGAGATCCCGCTCGAAGGCCTGAACTGGTTCTTCGACCATTGCGAGACGATCTCCGACCAGTCCATCGACCGCATCGCGGCGCTGGGCGGCGGCATCGCGGTGCAGCACCGCATGGCCTACCAGGGCGAGTACTTCGTCGAGCGCTACGGCCATGGCGCGGCCGAGGCCACGCCGCCGGTGGCGCGCATGCTGGAAAAGGGCGTGAAGGTCTCGGCCGGCACCGATGCAACCCGGGTCGCCTCGTACAACCCCTGGGTCGGCCTGTCCTGGCTGATCACCGGCAAGACGGTGGGCGGCATGCAGCTCACGCCGCAGCGCAACTGCCTGGACCGCGAGACGGCGCTGCGCATGTACACCGAGAAGGTCACCTGGTTCTCCAACGAGGTCGGCAAGAAGGGCCAGATCGTGGAAGGCCAGCTGGCCGACCTGATCGTGCCGGACCGCGACTTCTATGCCTGCGCCGAGTCCGAGATCGCCGACACCACATCGCTGCTGACCGTGGTCGGCGGCAAGGTGGTCTGGGGCGCCGGCGACTTCGCCAGCCATGACGACAAGCCGGTCCCGCCCGCCATGCCCGACTGGTCGCCGGTGCGCCGTTTCGGCGGCTACGGCGCCTGGGGCGAGCAGCAGGCCGCGCCGCTGCAGAACGCCGCCCGCATGGCCGCGGCCTGCGCCTGCGCCAGCAGCTGCGGTGTGCACGGCCACCAGCACGCCACGGCCTGGACCAGCAAGCTGCCGATCTCCGACCTCAAGGGCTTCTGGGGCGCCCTGGGCTGCGCCTGCTGGGCGGTGTGATGCCGCGCGCCACCGGCTCCTGGCTGCAGCGCGGCGGCTTGCTGCTGCTGTGCTCGGCCTATCTGCAGGGCGGCCTGATGAAGGCCTTCGACTTCGGCGGCGCGGTGGCCGAGCTGCAGCATTTCGGCATGGCGCCGGCGGTGCCGCTGGCCCTGGCCACCATCGTGCTGGAGATCGTCGCGCCGGTGATGATCGTGGCCGGCTACGGGCGCTGGCTCGCGGCGCTGGGCCTGGCAGGCTTCACCCTGGTGGCGACCTTCCTGGCCAACCGCTTCTGGGAGGTGGCGGGGCCGGAGCGCTTCATGCTGGAGAACGCCTTCTTCGAACATCTGGGCCTGGTCGGCGCATTCCTGCTGGTCGCGCTGTGGGATTTTTCGGCGCGCCGGCCCGCTGCGGACAGGGGCCTTGCAAGCAAGACGTAGGGAAGCGGTGCTAGCCTCGGGGAATCTAGGGTTCTCCCGGGGAGTGTTGGGATGTCGGAAGCGATGGATTCTTTGGGCTGCATGGCCAGCGGCCTGCACCAGGACCAGCAGCTGCGCGGCTCCGGCATCGTCTTCCATCGCAAGCGCGCGGCCGCCGACGGCATCAACCGGGTGGAAACACCGGCCGCCGACCGCGGCTATCTGGTCGGCATCGCCATGGGCCACGGCCACCAGCGCCGCATCTTCCATGGCCGCGAGTCGGCCAGCCATGCCTTCGAAAAAGGCGCGATCTACATCCGCAACTTCTCCGACCACTACCGGGCCGACCTGCAGGGCCCAATGGATTTCCTGCTGCTGGAGATCTCCCACGAATTCTTCGAGAACGCCACCGACGGCCGCTGCGACACCCAGGTGCGTTCGCTCGAATGCGTCACCGCCCTGCCCGATCCGGTGCTGGTGCACCTGGCGGCCGCGGCCCTGCCGATGCTGGAGCGGCCGGGCCGGGCCAGCCCGCTGTTCATCGACCAGCTCGGCGTGACCATGGCCACCTACCTGCTGGAGCAGTACGGCGGCGCCATCGCCGGCTCGCCGCGCCGGCCGCGCACACTGTCGCGGCAGCTGGAGGAACGCGCCAAGGAGATGCTGCGGGCCCGGCTTGACGGCGAGATCTCGGTGGCTGCGGTGGCCGAGGCCTGCGCCCTGTCGCGCAGCTATTTCATCCGTGCCTTCCGCGAGACCACCGGGCTCACGCCGCATCAGTGGCTGACCCACCAGCGCCTGGAACTGGCGCGCGGCCTGTTGGCCAAGACGGTGCAGCCGCTGGCCGAGATCGCCACCAGCTGCGGCTTCGCGGATCAGAGCCACTTCACCCGGGTGTTCACGCAGGCGGCCGGTATGCCACCGGGGATTTGGCGTAAAGCGGTTTCGCCCTCGCCACCTCATTCATAGGCTCGGCTTCGTCGTGGGTTTCGCAGGGCGGCTGCCGCGCCGCGTGCGCCGAGACCAGGAAGCCGGCCGGCGCGATGCCGGTACGGGTGCGCTGCAGCGCGGTGCGGGACTTGGTGGCCAGGGCATCGACCATCTGCCAGAGCACTTCGGGGTCTTCCGCCAGCTCCGGCTGCCCGTAAGCCGCTGCCTTCGATGCCCCCGGGCCCACCGGCTCGCGCAGGTTCACCGCGCGCACGCTGGCCTCAGCATCCAGCACCACGCCCACCCGGTGCCGCACCGACCGGTGCACCCACTCGCACACCTCGTCTTCCAGCTCATCGTCCTGCAGATGCGGCGCCGTGGAGGCACATGCGATCGAGCCGCGTGGCCGGCCCTGCTCGTCCCAGATGGTGGCCGACCAGCGCCTCGCCGTGAACGCCGCCTCGAAGTGAAAGGTGCGGCCATCGCAAAAAACCTCGGAGATGAAGCTGCCGTCATTCGCCATCGGTTTCTCCTGCTGCGAAGAAAATGTAAGCAAACCTTAACCGACGTTGGACGCGAAGGGAAGCCCCCGCGGGCTTATCCCAATGTGGCGGCCATCGCGCCCATCTGCGCGGCGGCCGTGCCCCAGCCCTGTTCGAATCCCATGTTCTCGTGGGCCTGGCGGTCTTCCAGCGTCCAGTGGCGCACGGTGGCGGTGTAGCGGGAGCTGCCGTTTCCCAGGTCCAGGAAGTCCAGGATGATGGTGACGAAAGGCTTGGCCGAAGGCACCCAGGCCCGGGTGTAGGCATCGGTCATGACGAGACGGCGGTTCGGCACCACTTCGAGGTAGACGCCGGCATTGGGCACCTCCGGGCCATCGGGGCCCTGCATCACAACGAGGCTGGCGCCGCCCGGGCGCACGTCGAGGTCGGCACGCAGCGTCTTCCAGGGCGGCGGGGCGAACCATTGCACCAGCAGCTCGGGCTCGGTCCAGCAGCGGTAGAGCTTGTCGGCGGATACGGGGAAATCCCGGCTCAGGCTGAGTTCGAGGTTCTCGCTCATCGTGCGCTTTCCGGGGCGGGGGTGCGGTCACGCGGAATCGACTCGCCGTTGATCGCCCAGTTCAGGCCGAAGCGGTCGGTCAGCATGCCAAAGGTCTTGGCCCAGAAGCTCGGCGCCAGGGGCATGGTGACCTGGCCGCCTTGCGACAAGGCTGCGAAGGCCGCCTGCGCCTCGGCCACCGTGTCGTACTGCAGGGTCAGCATCACGCCCTGTATGCCCTGGTGCTGCCGGCCGGGCGGCGCATCGCCCGCGAACAGCATGGCGCCGCCGGGCAGGGTCAGGCAGGCGTGCATGATCGCTTCGCCCATGCCTTCGGCGCTGGGGCCGCAGCCCTCGGCGGGCGCTGCCGGGGCCGGCATGTCGGCGTAACGCATCATTGCGTCGATGCGTCCGCCCAGGGCCTGCTCATAGAAGGCGAAGGCCTCGCGTGTG
The DNA here is from genome assembly GCF_009906855.1 of Xylophilus rhododendri. Classification (NCBI taxonomy): domain Bacteria; kingdom Pseudomonadati; phylum Pseudomonadota; class Betaproteobacteria; order Burkholderiales; genus Xylophilus; species Xylophilus rhododendri. The sequence continues at coordinate 5,551,625 of NZ_CP047650.1, read as the reverse complement.
GTGCCGTCGAAGCTCAGGTAGGGGGTGAGTGTCGTGCTCATGGAAAACTCCTGATAAAAGTAAAAACGAGCGAGCGGGCGCAAGCCTATCAAATCGGGGGCGTGGCGCTCCAGCGGATTATCACGAAGCCCCCATTCAGGAATCCGCGGATATTTCGAGCATTGATGGACACGAGTTCATTGATATATTCTCACCTCGAACCGTGCAGAGTGATGGAGCACTTACGGAATTTCATCCCGCCGTCGGAAATATCGCGATGGCATCCGGCGCCTTGTCCGACAATGTTTATCCAGCGCCTCATGAAATAAGCAATGCGCCAGATAATGTCCACAGCCGGAAGGTGAAAATGACCCCGCTGGATACGAAGATCGATATCGCACGGCTGTTCGACGGAATGTCCAGCATGCTGGTCTGCCTGTCGGCCACGCCGGATTTTCGTGTGCTGGCGGTCAGCGGCTCGTTTCTGAAGGCCAGCTTTTCCCGCCGCGAGGATTTGATCGGCCGGCCACTTTTCGAATGCGTGCGTTCTGCGCAGCATTACCCGGACGGCGGCGTGGAAGCCGTGCGGCAATCGCTGCTGCGGGTATTGGCCAGGCGCCAGCCGGAATCCCTGCCCGCCGCCACGCTGACTGTGCTGGCGCCCGACGGCAGCGCCGTCACCCGCCATTGGGAGTTGACCCACACCCCCGTCCACGACGAATCCGGCGCGCTGGCATATGTGCTGCTGCTGGCGCGCGATGTCGGCGCCGCCGTCGAGGCCCAGCAGAGCCTGCGCACCCAGCAGGCACTCACCCGGCAGATCCTCGACGGCGCGGTCGATTACGCCATCATCGCCACCGACCTCGACGGCACGGTCACCGGCTGGAACCGCGGCGCCATGAACGTGCTGGGTTGGACCGAGGCCGAGATGCTCGGCCAGTCGCTGGACCGCATCTACCTGCCGGAGGACGTGATGTCCGGCCAGCCCGAGCACGAGCGCCGCCTGGCCTCGCGCAACCACAAGGCGCCCGACGACGGCTGGCATGTGCGCCAGAGCGGCGAGCGCTTCTGGGTCAGCGGCCAGACCACCACCCTGCGCGGCACCGACGGCGAGGTGTGCGGCTTCCTGAAGATCCTGCGCGACCAGACCGAGCGCGAACACCTGGCGCGCGAGCAGGCGGTGAAGCTGGAAGCGCTCTACAACTTCAACATGAGCCTGGAGCAGCGGGTGGCGCAGAAGGCGGCCGAACGCGACCGCATCTGGCAGCTCTCCAACGACCTGATGGATGTCTGCGACAGCCAGCGGCGCCTGATGTCGGTCAACGCCGCCTGGACCGCGGTGCTGGGTTGGCCGGAGGAACTGCTGGTCGGCCGGCCCTTCACCGAATTCGTCCATCCCGACCAGCGCCTGAGCACCGACGCCGTGCTCACCACCGCGCAGGACACGCAGAAGGCCATGTGGCTGGAGACCCGGGTCCTGCACCGCGACGGCCGCTACTGCACCATGTCCTGGATGGTGTCGCCCGACCAGGGCCGTTTCTACATGGTGGGCCGCGACGTCAGCCAGCAGCGCGAGACCGAGGCCAAGCTGCGCCAGAGCCAGAAGATGGAGGCCCTGGGCCAGCTCACCGGCGGCATCGCCCACGACTTCAACAACCTGCTGGCCACCATCACCGGCAGCCTGGAACTGCTCAAGCGCAAGACCGAGGCCGGCGAGACCCAGGGCCTGGCGCGCTGGATGCAGATGGCATCGGCCGCCGCGCAGCGCGCCTCGGCCCTGGTGCAGCGGCTGCTGGCCTTCTCGCGCAACCAGTCGCTGGACCTGAAGCCGGTCGATGTGAGCGAACTCACCGAGAGCATGGAAGACCTGCTGCACCGCACCCTGGGCGAAAACGTGGAAGTCACGCTGGAGCTGGCCTGCAAGCCCTGCTGCGCCCGCACCGACTTCAACCAGCTGGAAAACGCGCTGCTGAACCTGGCCATCAATGCGCGCGACGCCATGGGCGGCCGCGGCCGGCTGCGCATCGGCGTGCGCGGCCTGCAGCTGGACGATCGCGCGCTGGGACTGGACCTGCCGGCCGGCCATTACGTCTGCCTGAGCGTGGCCGACGACGGCGCCGGCATGCCGCCGGAGGTGCTGGCGCGGGCCTTCGATCCCTTCTTCACCACCAAGCCGGCGGGCCAGGGCACCGGGCTGGGCCTGTCGATGATCTACGGCTTCGCCAAGCAGAGCGGCGGCTGCGCGGCGATCGACTCGCAGCCCGGCGTGGGCACCACCGTCAGCATCTATTTGCCGCATGTAGATCCGTCGCCCGGCAAGGCCCGCCCGGCCGCCGGCAGCGATCCGGCCGCGCCGCCTCACGGCCAGGAGTGCATCCTGCTGGTGGAGGACAACACCAGCCTGCGATCGGTGGTGCGCGAATCGCTCGGCAGTCTGGGCTATGCGGTGCACGAAGCTTCGTCTGCGCAGGCCGCGCTGATGCTGCTCGACAGCGGCGTGCGCTGCGAGCTGCTGGTCACCGACGTCGGCCTGCCCGGCATCAACGGCCAGCAGCTCGCCGCCATGGTGCTGCGCCGGCTGCCCGCCACACGCGTGCTGTTCATGACCGGCCACGCCAGCCAGGCCGCCGTGCGCGCCGACTTCCTGGAAGACGGCATGGACCTGCTCTGCAAGCCCTTCAGCCTGCAGAGCCTGGGGGAGAAGGTGCGCGAAATGCTGGACTACCAGCGGCCTCAAAAGGCCTGATGAAATCCTGCGTTCACAGGATTTTTGGGTCGATAGACCTTTGAAATTAGAAATTTCCTACGGTTGCAGGATTTTTCTAATCAACAACGGTAGTTTCGGGCAAAATTCCTGCAAACGCAGGAACTGCCATGCAAATCCCGATCTCCACCGTCGCCGAACTCGGCCTGGCCATTCGCGCCGTGCGCCGCCACAACGCCATCCGGCTGGACGACCTGGCGGCCACGGCCGGCGTCAGCAAGCAATTCACGTCAGACACCGAATACGGCAAGCCGACCGTGCAGCTGGGCCTGGTGCTGAAGCTGCTCGACGAGTTGGGCATCCGCCTGCTGGCCGACATTCCCCAGGCGGCCGCCGATGAACTGCAGGCCCTGCACCGCCAGGGCGGCCCTCGGGCGAAGCGGGCACAGAGCGATGCGCAGCCTTGAAGTCCATCTGAACGAACGCCTCGTCGGCACGCTGAACGAAGGCCAGGACCTGTGGAGCTTCCGCTACGACCCGGCATGGCGGCAGGCGCCGGATGGCTTCGATCTGTCGCCCGCATTGGCGCGCACCCAGGTGCTGCATGAGGACGGCGGCAGCCATCGTCCCGTGCAGTGGTACTTCGACAACCTGCTGCCGGAGGAAACCCTGCGCGAGGCGGTCAGCAAGGAAGCCCGCATCCAGGGCGACGATGCTTTCGCACTGCTGCAGTACCTGGGCGCGGAATCGGCCGGCTCGCTTGTGCTGACACCGCCGGGTGTGTCCGGCCAGCGGCCGGTCAGCGGCGGCGAGTTGCGGCCCTTGAGCGACGAGGCGCTGAGCCAGCGTATCCGCGCCCTGCCACGAAGCACGCTCGGAAGCGGCGCGCCCAAACGCATGTCGGCGGCGGGAGCACAGCACAAGTTGCTGGTGGTGCTGCGCCAAGGGCAACTCTTCGAACCGGTGGGCAGCGAGCCGTCCACCCACATCCTCAAGCCCGACCATCCGGGACAGGACTATCCACACTCCGTCATCAACGAATACTTCACGATGCGGCTCGCACAGGCCGTGCTGGGCGATGTGCCGGCCGTGTATCGGCGTTATGTGCCGGAGCCGGTGTATCTGGTCCAGCGTTTCGACCGTGACAGCGACGCCAACGGCCCCACGCGGCGCCGGCACATCATCGATGCCTGTCAGTTGCTCGACAAACCACGCGCCTTCAAGTACCGCGCGGCCTCGCTGGAATCGCTGGCACAGGTCGTGGCCCAGTGCCGCAACCGGACACGCACGCGACTGCGCCTCTACGGCTGGCTGGTCTTCAACCTGCTGCTCGGCAATGACGACAACCATCTGAAGAACCTGTCCTTCGTGGTCGGCCCCGAAGGCCTGGACCTGTCGCCTTGGTACGACATGCTCGCCACGGCCAGCTACCGGACACCCGCCATCGTCAATGAAAGAGCAGACTGGCCGCGGGTCGATCTGATGCTGCCGCTGCCCGGTGCCGCCCGCTTCGGCGAGGTCGGCCGCAGCAACGTCCTGCTGGCGGGCGAAGCCCTGGGACTGCCGCGACGCATCGGCGAACGAGAACTCGACCGGCTGCGCGCCGGCATCGCCGCGGCGGTCCCTGCCACCATCGCCGCCATCGAGGCAGAGAACCGGCTGAGCCCGCAGGGCGCGGCCGTTTTGGGCGGCGAACTCCGCCTGCTCAGGACCATCCAGCATGTGGTGGTGGCCGAGATGCTGCGGCGGACCGCCCCGCAAGGTTGAAACGAAGTGCCCTCTCCGCCCACCGCTGGCCCACGGCTCATGAAAGATGATTCAGCAACCATCCGAAGAAGCGCCCGACCAGCAGCAGAAAATCCCACAGCGCCTTCAATGCATCCCACAGACCCATCCGGCTAGCATACGGCCGCGATCTGTCATAAGAATGTCACCCATGTGCAGGAACTATGGATGCGCGCCCAGCGGTTGGATCGTTTGTGTCAGCGCTTACCCAACATGGAACACAATTTGCATCGATTAACCGAAACGAGGCTGATACGTGCAAGCAAACGTATCGGGCTCGACAGGCCGACGCACTCCTAACCAATACCGCTCCATGACACGCAGTACGGCCGAAGCGCTTTTGCCAAACAGCCATCCCGTCCGAGGAATCCAGCTTCCAGGATGACGACGACCCTGCACGCGCCGGCCTGGCACGACCGCTATCGGCCGATGACCCATGTCCTGGGCCGACACCCCGATCTCGCCGGAAATCTGGCCGGTTTCGGCGTCGCCCTGCTTCTGCTGGCGGTCTTTGCACTCGCGGCAATTGGCCTGAAATTGCAGCAAATCGAGGAAGGTCACCAGCGGATCCACCAGCGCATGCAGGCCGTCATGGCCGACACCAGCAGCCTGCTGGACGAACTCAACACGCGTTTTCGCCCGGACTGCGAGCCGGAAAACCTCAAGCGCCTGAATGCCTTGATGTACGCCCATCGTTATGTGCGCGGCATCGGCCTGCTCGACGAGCAGGGGCGCCTGTTCTGCAGCGTCGGGGCCGGCCGGCTGGACCAGCCGGCGCCGCCCAGCCGCAGCGTCATCGACGGCTCCATCGGCCGCTACCAGCTCAACACGCCGGTGCGGCGTTTCGTCGGGCCGATCGAAGATTCAATCCGCGGCACGGCCATCGAGCGCGGCCGTTTCCAGGTGCTGGCCGACAGCGCGCCGACCCAGGACGCCTTCCGGGAACATTCCGACGCGGTCTGGGCCGGCGCCGGCAGCCAGCGCCGGCGCATCTTCACCGGCACCTACGGCCAGTGGAGCGAGCCGGTGCTGTCGCCCGACGTGGCGCAGCTGAGCTTCGACTGGCGCCATGCCCGGCTGTTCGTCACCGACACCGTCCAGGGCGTCAGTCCGGTTTCGGTGCAGTCGATCCTGGGCGTGCATTCCCTGGACGTGTTCCGCCTGCGCATCCTCGCGGTGGCGACGATCTTCTGCGCCCTGTTCGGCCTGGTGCTGAGCCGGGCCATCGCCCGCCATTGCCGCGCCTACGAGACGATGGACTACCGCATCCGCCATCTCTTCGCGCCCGACAAGGTGGTCTGCCACTACCAGCCCATCCTGGAGCTGGCCACCGGCCGCATGATCGGCTGCGAAGTGCTGGCGCGGCTGCGCGACGGCGACAAGCTGATCTATCCCGACAAGTTCATCCCCGCCCTGAACCGCCGCAAGCTGACCTGGGCCTTCGACGCCGCCGTAAGCCGCGCCGCGCTGCTGGAACTGGCCGCCGCCCTGCCGCCGCAGACGCGTTTCGCCGTGGCGCTGAACTTCTTTCCGCAGAACCTGCGGCGCGACACCATCCACGCCCACCTGCAGGACGTGATGGCGCGTGTCGGCCGGACCGATCTGCAGATCGAACTCGAAGTCACCGAATACGATTTCTCCCCCGAGCTGGCGCCCGAGCTGCGCCGCCTCAAGGCCGACGGCTACGGCATCTCCATAGACGACTTCGGCACCGGCTATTCGAACCTGGGCATGGTCAAGAAGGTCAGTCCGGACTTCCTGAAGATCGACCGTTCCTTCGTGCTGGAGATGGGCGACGAGACCATCCGCTCCAGCCTGATCCCCGAGATCATCGCCATCGCCACCGCGGTCGGCAGCGAGGTGATCGCCGAGGGCATCGAGACGATCGACCAGCTCGACCAGCTGCGCACGCTGGGCGTGCGGTACGGCCAGGGCTACTACTTCGCCAGGCCGATGGCGATGGCCGACCTGCAGCGTTTCATGGCGGCCCATGCCGTGGCCGCCGAGGCCGCGATCCCTGCGGCGGCGGCCGATACCTTCGTCGATTCGGCCGTCTAGAGGCTTGCGTTCCTAGAGAGCCCGGGCCTTGCGGCGGCGCGCCGCGCCGGCAACGCCAGCCAGGCCCGCCAGCAGCAGGCCAGCCGTCGCCGGCTCCGGCACGGCCGACAGCGACACGACCCGCGCGATGCCGTAGAGATCCTGCTCGCCATAGCTCGACACGCCGTTGGCGTAGGTGCTGACCAAGGCGATGGAGTTGAAGCTCCAGTAAGGCGCGGTTTCCAGAAAGGTCTGCATGGTCGCCCCGCTCACCGCCGACACCACCGTACCCGGGGCCAGATAGGCCGAGAGGCTGCTCATGTACGACTGGGTGGTCGATACGCCGTTGGCGAAGCTCGCGTTGTCACCCTGCTGTTCCAGCCGCGCCGTGTAGGCGCCGTAGGGATCGGCCACCAAGGCGCCCGATGGCGTGGTGGTGCGGGTGCTGGTGACCAGACCCTGGCTGGTGACAGCCGACGCCTGCACGCCCATGTCGGCCATCTGCTGCGCGGCCGTGCCATAGGGGCTGGCCAGGGTCGCGGACAGCTTGAGCGAGGAACCCGTCACCGTGTTGCCCTGGCTGTTGACGGAGGAACTGACGGCCGCGGCGGGCGCGTTTTCGTCATAGGTCCAGGTCGCCTGGAAGCTCGACGGCTTGAAGCCCGCACAGCTGCCGGAACTGCCGAAGATCGAACAGCCCTGCACATCGATCTGGAAGGTGGCCGTCGCCGCCGAAGCGCCCATCGAAGCCGCCGCGCATCCCAGGGCCATACCTGCCCGCGTCATCCACCGAACCATCGCTGAGTCCTCGCCTGTTTTGTTCGCAAAATGTAAACAAATAATATCATCCGCTTACATTCCGGCGGCCCCTCAAGCGGCGGGCCATCAGACCGACCACGCCGGTGCCTGCCAGCAGCATGGCGAGACCATCCGGCTCGGGGACCGGGCTGAGGGCCTGCACCTGTCCCGGCCCGGTGATGGTGGCACTGAAGGGCCCGAACTCCATGGGCAGGAAGGCGGTGTTGACCCACACATAGCGGGTGCCCGCCGCCAGGGAATAGTCGAAGCCGGAAACCTCGGCGGAGCCCAGATCGTCGTTGGCGATCAGCACATTGGTCAGCGGCGACGATGGCACGAAGCTGCCCGCGTACAGAACCGTGTAGTTGTCATAGCCGGTCGAGGTGGAGGCGAAGCTGTAGCTGCCGCTGGTGGAGACGGAGAAGACGAATGCCGAATAGGGTTCATCGCCGGGCAGGAACAGTTCGGTCGGCGGGCTTCCCGGCTTGGGAATCGCGAAGATCGGGCTCGATGCGGTCGTCTCGCCGCTGAAGCTGTAGGTCTGGCTGGCCTCGGCCGCCGTGGCGGCGCACAGGGCCAGCAAGCCGCCGAACAGGACACATGGATGAAAACGCATGGCAACTCCTGAAGGATTTCTTTCGAAACCCGGATGTGGATCGGACTGCCAGTTTTCTGCCTCGCACCTTTCCTGCAAATAGTCTTGCCAGCCCCATCGCGTTGTACGAGATGCCGGCATTTCAAAGGCGCATGACCCGGGCTGTGCGCGATGGCGGCATGAGCGCTCGCCACCTTCGAAGCCCGCGCCGGTTAAGGCGCGAAGTAAGCCGCCTGGTCGAGGTCGGCCAAGAGCCCGGGCCCGGTGGGCGCCCAACCCAGCGCCTGCCGGGTATGGGCACTCGACGCCGCCATGTCGGCACCCGCGAAGCCGGCGAACCAGCCGAAGTGTTCCGCAGCGCGCGCTTGCACCGGCAGGCCCAGTCGCCGGCCTATGACTTCGGCGATGTCGCGGAAGGCGACGCCCTCGTCGGCAACGGCGTGATAGGCGGCATCGGGCGCGCCCTGCTCCAGCGCCAGCCGGTAGAGCCGCGCGGCATCGAGCCGGTGAACGCCCGGCCAGCGGTTGAGGCCGTCGCCCAGATAGGCGGAGACGCCCTTCTCGCGCGCCAGCCGGATCAGGATCGGCACGAAGCCGTGGTCGCCCACACCGTGCACCGAAGGCGCCAGGCGGATCGTCGATGTCCGCACCGGCGCCTTGACGCCCTCGCCCGCGGCGAGGGAGCGCGCCATCGCCTCCGACCGCCGGGGAAAGCCGGGATCCGAAGGCGGCAGATCGGCTTCGGTCGCGACACGGCCCGGCGCCAGCAAGGCCACGCCGGAGGTCACCAGCAGCAGCCGGCCGGAGCCCGCCAGCGCCTGGCCCATCGCCTCGATCGCGCGCCGGTCCTGCTCGGCATTGGCGGCGAATTTCGAGAAATCATGGTTGAACGCGGTGTGGATCACGGCGTCGGCCGCGTCCGCGGCGCTGGCCAGCAGCGCCAGGTCGTCCAGCGTGCCGTGCAGCACCTCGGCGCCCGTCTGCGCCAGCACCACCGCCTTGTCCGGCGAGCGGGCCAGTCCGGTCACCGCATGGCCGGCCTGCAGCAACTCCTGAACCACCTTGGAACCGACCCAGCCGGTCGCACCCGTCACGAATACCTTCATCGAGAACTCCTGAAATCCTGGAACGAGGGCCAGTCTGGGCGCAGGATCGATCCCGTTAAAGTAGTGACCTTATCCCGGTATAGCCGCTAACAGGATCTCTCCGCCTTGGCCGACAGCCCTTCCCTCGCCTCGTATCTCAAGGACCGGCGCAGCCGGCTCGACCCGGCCGCCCTCGGCTTCACCGGCCTGCGCCGCCGCACACCCGGCCTGCGCCGGGAGGAGGTGGCGCAGCGCGCCAACATCAGCGCCACCTGGTACACCTGGCTGGAACAGGGCCGTGGCGGGGCGCCCTCCGCCGAGGTGCTGGACCGCATCGCCCGCGCACTGCTGCTCACCGAAGTCGAACGCGAACATGTCTTCCTGCTCGGCCTGGGCCGGCCGCCGGAAGTGCGCCTGCGCGACAGCGAAACCTTCACGCCCCGGCTGCAGGGCGTGCTGGACGCGATGCCGCACAGTCCCGCGCTGGTCCGCAACGTGACCTGGGACGTCATTGCCTGGAACGCGGCCGCCGCCGCCGTGCTGACCGACTACGGCAACCTGCCGCCGCCGCAGCGCAACGTGCTGCGGCTGATGTTTCTGAGCCCGCATTCGCGCGCCGCGCAGTTCGACTGGGAAAGCATCGCGCGTTATGTCGTCGGCGTGTTCCGCGCCGAGGCCACCCGCGTCGGCGCGGCGGCCACGGTGCAGCCCCTGGTCGACGAACTCTGCCGCGCCAGCCCGGACTTCGCCGCCATGTGGAGCGAGCACGACGTGCGCCACGTCGGAGAGGGCGTGAAGCGCCTGCGCCATGCGGTGCTGGGCGAGATCGCGCTGGAGTTCTCCAGCTTCGCGGTGGACGGCCGGCCCGATCTCTCGATGCTGGTCTACAACCCCACGACAGCTGCAGACACACAGCGCATCATGGCGCTGATCGCCACCCGAAGGGAGCAGGCATGCAAGACACCGTCCTCATCGTAGGCGCCGGCCCCAGCGGCCTGGTGCTGGCCCTGTGGCTCACCCGCCAGGGCGTCAAGGTGCGTATCGTCGACAAGAGCGACGGCCCCGGCACCAGCTCGCGCGCCATGGCCGTGCAGGCGCGCACGCTGGAGCTCTACCGGCAGCTCGAACTGGCCGACGACGTGGTGGCCGCCGGCCATCCGGCGCCGGCGGTCAACTTCTGGATCGGCGGCCGGCAGCGTGCCCGCCTGCCCATGGATACGGTCGGCAAGCAGCTCACGCCCTACCCCTTCCTGCTGCTCTATCCGCAGGACCGGCATGAACAAAGGCTGGTCAAGCGCCTGAAGGCCCTGGGCGTGGTGGTCGAGCGGCAGACCGAATGCCTGGGCTTCGAGGAGCACGCGACCGGCATCGTCGCCCGCCTGTGCCGCCCCGACGGCCGCGAGGAAGACTGCGAAGCCGCCTACATCGCCGGCTGCGACGGCGCCCGCTCCATCGTGCGCCACCAGATCGGCGCAGGCTTTCCCGGCGGCAGCTACAGCAAGTTCTTCTACGTGGCCGACGTGCAGGCCAGCGGCGAAGCGGCCCGCGGCGAAGCCCATGTGGCGCTGGACCATGCCGACTTCGTCGCCTGGCTGCCCTACGACGAACACGGCAGCGGTCGGCTGATCGGCGTAGCAGAGGGCCATGAAACGCAGGACGCCGAGCACCCCGACTCGCTCACCTTCGACGACGTCGGCCATGAGGCCATCGCCAGCATCGGCCTGCGGGTCGAGCAGGTACGCTGGTTCTCCACCTACCACGTGCACCACCGCGTCACCGACCACTACCGCCGCGGCCGCGCCTTCCTGGTCGGCGACGCCGCCCACATCCACAGCCCGGCCGGCGGCCAGGGCATGAACACCGGCATCGGCGATGCGATCAACCTCGCCTGGAAACTCGCCGCCGTGCTCCAGCGGGCCGCGCCCGACAGCCTGCTCGACAGCTACCAGGCCGAACGCCGCGCCTTCGCCCTGAAACTCGTCGAGACCACCGACCGGGTCTTCGGCTTCGTCACCGCCGACGGCAGCTTCGCCGACTTCATGCGCACCCGCATCGCGCCCCTGGTCGCGCCGCTGGCCTACGGCATCGAGGCAGTGCGGGAATACGCCTTCCGGCTGGTCTCCCAGACCATGCTCAGCTACCACGAGGGCCCGCTGGCAGAAGGCCGGGCCGGCGAGGTGCGCGGCGGCGACCGCCTGCCCTGGGTGGCCGGGGCCGACAACTACGGACCGCTGTCCAACATCGGCTGGCAGGTCCACGTCTACGGCCAGCCCCATCAAGACCTGGCCGACTGGTGCCACTGGCGGAACATCCCCCTGCACCGCTTCGATTTCGGCCCGGCGCAGCAGGCCGCCGGCCTGGAGCAGGACGCGGCCTATCTCATCCGGCCGGACACCTATGTGGGCTGCGCCGACACCGATGCCAGCGTGGATGCGCTGGAGGCCTACCTGCTGCGGCACCTCGGGCCCGCCACATAGCAGGACATACCCGAAGCGTCTTTTTTTCAAGCCCGGACGCTGTCGGCGACAGCGCCCCGATTCATCCAGACACTCGATGAATCGATCCGCATTTTCGATTTCACGAATCGCCAAACACCTCCTAGATTGTGACCAAGAAGCACCCACGGCCATGCCGAAGCAGAGGTGCGCAGGGAGCGGAATTCCCTTCCACAAGACAGGAGACACCACATGCATCCGAAATCCATCGCCCTCGCGGCGATCGGCCTGGCCGTACTCGTCGCCGGCTGCGGCGGCGACGGCAACAGCACCGTCGTCGGCGGCGCCACCACGCCGCCCGTCGTGGTCGCCGCCACGCCCCAGCTGCGCATGACCATCAGCGCCACGGCGGACTATCCCGGCAGCTTCGGCAGCGTGGGCGCCTACGAGCAGCTCACCGGCACCATCAGCGGCGAACTCGACCCCAAGGACAGCCACAACGCCGTGATCCAGGACCTGGAACTGGCCCCCGTCAACAGCCGCGGCATGGTGGAGTACAGCGCCGACTTCGTCATGCTCAAGCCCAAGGACATGAGCAAGGCCAACGGCGTGCTGCGCTACGACGCGCCCAACCGCGGCAACATCCTCACCGCGCCCAACCTCACCGCCAACCCCAGCGATTCCGAGTACCTCGAGCGCGGCTATGTCTGGCTGTTCTCGGCCTGGCAGGGCGACGTGCCCAAGAGCTCGGCCCAGCGCCTGACCGCCACCGTGCCGGTGGCGAAGAACCCCGACGGCAGCTCCATCACCGGCCCCTACGCGACCGAACTGCTGGCCTCGGTCGCCTCGCCCGCGCTGACCCTGCCCGGCAGCGTGTTCAACGGCACCATGATCCCCTACGCCCCGGCCAGCCTCGACAACACCCAGCCCGGCTACCTGCTGACCCGCCGCGTCAACGAGACCGATCCCAAGATCGCCATCTCCCCGGCCGACTGGAAGTTCGCCACCTGCGACGCCGCCGCCAACCCCTTCCCCGGCACGGCCAACGGCGCCAGCGTCTGCCTGCGCGGCGGCTTCCAGCCCAACATCCTCTACGAGCTGCAATACGTCGCCAAGGACCCGAAGGTGATGGGCGTGGGCCTGGCCGCGCTGCGCGAGACGATCAGCTTCTTCCGCGGCAACACGGCCGACGCCGCCGGCACCGCCAACCCGCTGGCCGGCCGCATCACCGCCACCATCGGCCAGGGCACCTCGCAGTCCGGCAATGCGATGAAGACCTTCCTGCACCTGGGCTTCAACCAGCGGCTCGACGGCGGCAAGGTCTTCGACGGCATCTATGCCCACGTGGCCGCGCGCCAGACCAACATCAACACCCGCTTCGCCGTGCCCGGCGGCGGCGGCGGCCTGCGCACCGACCACCGCGCCTTCGGCCAGACCGCGCCGCGCGGCCTTGCAGCCGACTATGTGGATTCGGTCTCCGGCCGCACCGGCGGCGTGATGCGCCGCTGCAGCGCCACCGCCACCTGCCCCAAGTTCTTCCTGGGCATGTCGGGCACCGAGTTCTGGCAGCTGCAGGGCTCGCCGGTGCTGACCGATGCAAACGGCTTCGCCGACCTCAGCCAGCCGGACAACGCCCGCATCTACTACTACGCCAGCACCCAGCACGGCGGCGGCACCGGCGGCCTGGCCACCGGCATCAGCTTCGCGCCCAGCTCGGCCGTCTACCCGATCGGCTCGATGACCGACTTCGCCGACACCTTCCGCGCCCTCTTCTTCGACCTGGAGGACTGGGTGGTGCGCAACACCGCGCCGCCCGCCAGCCAGGTGCCCAAGGTGGCCGACGGCACCCTGGTGCGGCCGAGCGCGCTGGTCTATCCCACCATCACCGGCGTGAGCTGGCCGGCGACCGGCGGCACCGCCATCCCGGCCTTCAACTACCTGGCGCGCTACAACGGCTTCCCGCTGCTGGACTACGGCCCCAACTACCGGCCGCAGGACGAGTCCGGCATCCCCAGCATCGTGCCGCCGGCCTACCTGGCCCGCGACTACGCCATCCTGGTACCGCAGGTCGATCCCTCCACCGGCCTGACCCGTGCCGGCATCCGCAACGTGGACGTGCAGGCGCCGCTCGGCACCAGCCTGGAATACAACTACGTGGCCACGCCCGGAATCATCGACCTGGTCAACCTGAGCGGCAGCTACCTGCCCTTCCACAAGACCGAGGCAGCGCGCATCGCGGCGGGCGACACCCGGCCCTCGATCGAATCGCTGTACGGCACGCAGGCCGGTTATGTGACGGCGGTGACCACCGCGGCCAACAGCCTGGTCGGCCAGCGTTTCCTGCTGCAGCGGGATGCGGACCGGCGGATCGCGCGCGCGCAGGCCAATCCGGTGCTGCCCTGAGGTCTCGACGGGACTAGACGTGCGCCAGCATCCAGTCCTCGGCGCTGGCGAAAGCGCCGGGCTCGCCCAGCTGGCGCAGGGCCACGTCGGTGACCCAGCCGACACGCTCCAGGGCCTGGCGCAGCAGCAGCATGCGGTCGGCGCCGGTCTCGTCGCCTGCCTCGCCTGAACCGGGCAGGGTCAGGCAGATCGCGCTGCTGGCGATGGCGCCCACTTCCCTGAGCAGGGCGCGGGTGGATTCGGTGGATGGCGACCCGTCGCGAACGAACTGCGGCTGGGATGCTTTCTTTGTCTTCATGCTGGCCTCCTGATCGATGGCTTCCCTTGGGGAAACCGCCGTCCATTCATCCCGCGATGAAGTGGCGGCGGCTCGAACAGGTTGGCGTGCCGGAGGACCTTTACGATGAGACCGGCAGGGCGTGAGCCCTCCCATCCGAGCCGCCAAAAAAGCGAATGCACGCCGGCTACTGGAGGTAATGAAGCTGGCCCTCGTACCGCCTCCCCCAGCCGACCCGTCTCAGTCGTCGTCCTGCAACCTCGTAGCCACCTCTTCAGCCGTCGGCATGCAGTCAGCCCACTCAATAGCTGCCCAATAAAAGCTTGCGCTGATTCGGCGGTATGTACAGCGCCTGGAAATAGACCGCCTCCCCGCGCCGGTCCGACGCAGCGATCTCCAGCGTCGCCCCACCCGTCTTCGCTGTGAGCTTCAGCGCCTTGCAGGCGGCCGGCGGCAAGGCGCCTATGCCCAGCTTCTCGGCGAAGCGGGTGGCCGGCCGGTGGTATTCGCGCGCCAGCAGGTCCTTGAGGTTGACGCCGCTCAGGTCCTTCAGCGACATAGCCTCCAGCCGGGGAAAGGCGCCCGCCGGCAGCCAGGCCAGGGTGTAGACATCGAACTCGTTGCCGATCGAGAAGATGCGCTCTATGCACAGCTGCTCGCCCTCGCCCAGGTGGGCGCTCCAGGGCCGGTGCCCGAGACCAGCGTGCGCCCCTGGCATGCGAGTAGATCGGCAGCGTCTCCCCGCTGCCCTCGTCCAGGAAGCGGCAGTGCTGGAAAGGCGCCTGCATGCGCGACTCGTCGCCGTTCACATAAGTGCCCGCGCCCTGGCGCCGCAGCAGCAGGCCGTCGGCCACCAGCAGGTTCAGCGCCCGCTGCACCGTGCCCAGGCTGAAGCCGCTCATGCCGACCAGCATCTCCTCGGTCGGCACCTTTTCGCCGCCGGCGGGGGAACCCGATTCGATGGCGCGGGCCAGGGCCTGCTTGAGCTGCAGGTACTTGGGCAGGCCGGCGTCGGCGCGCAGCAGCAGCGGCGCGAGCCAGTTGCCGCCGGGCGTGGTGGTGGAGGTGGTCGTCAGGGTCATGGATTACGCGTAGAGAGGCTTTCCCCGGTTGACACCGCGGCAGGCCATTTCTACCATGCCCCGACGCGATAATTCCTATATAGGACTATAGCAATTAAGACAGGAGACAAGATTGATCGTCGAGCAACGCATCTACACCTGCCACTGCGGCAAGGCGCCCGTCTACGTGTCCATGTACCAGCAGGAGGGCCTGGCGATCCAGCGGCCGATCCTGGGCCACCTGCTGGGCTATTTCACCTCCGACATCGGCACCTTGAACCAGGTGATCCACCTCTGGGCCTACGAGAGCCTGGCCGACCGCGCCGAGCGCCGCGGCCGCCTGCTCGCCGACCCCGCCTGGCGCACCTACGCCGCGAAGGTCCAGCCCCTGGTGCTGGAGCAGCACAACATGATCCTGACGCCCGCGGCCTTCTCGCCCTGGGCTTCGGGGCCCGCTTACTGAGCAGCAAGAACGGAGACCAGCGAACATGAAGATCACCAACGTCATCACCCACCAGCTCCTCGTCGATGTCGACGAGCCCTTCACCTCCTCGCGCGGCTGGTACTACAAGACCAAGGGCGCGCTCGTCGTGGAGATCGTCACCGACGAGGGCATCGTCGGCTGGGGCGACTGCTATGGGCCGGCCGCCGTCAACCGCGCCATCGTCGAGACCGTGCTCAAGGCCAACCTGATCGGCCGCGACCCCTTCGACGTGGAAGTGATCTGGGAGCAGCTCTACAACAAGGTCAAGGACTACGGTCTGACCGGCATGACCATCTCGGCCATCAGCGGCGTGGACATCGCCCTCTGGGACATCGTCGGCAAGGCGGTGAACAAGCCCATCCACAAGCTGATCGGCGGCGCCTTCCGCACCGAGCTGCAGGCCTATGCCACCGGCCTGTACTTCAAGGACATGGACAGGCTCAACGAGCAGGCGGTGGAGGAAGCCCGGGGCTATGCCGACCAGGGCTTCAAGGCGATCAAGATGAAGATCGGCCTGGGCTCCATCGTCAAGGACATCGACCGCGTGGCCGCGGTGCGGGAGGCCATTGGCCGCGACGTGCAGCTGATGGTCGATGCCAACCACTGCTTCACCGTGCCGCAGGCCATCGCCATCGGCCGCGAGCTGCAGAAGCTCGACGTGCACTGGTTCGAGGAGCCGATCTCCCCGAGGACCTGGACGGCTATGTGGAAGTGACCCGCAAGCTCGACATGGCCATCGCCGGCGGCGAGAACGAGTTCACCAAGTTCAGCTTCCGCCGCATCCTGGAGAAGCGTGCCATGGACATCGTGCAGCCCGACGTCTGCGCCGCCGGCGGCATCACCGAATGCAAGAAGATCGCCACCCTGGCCCAGGCCCATGCGGTGCAGTGCGTGCCGCATGCCTGGGGCACGGCCATCGGCCTGGCCGCCACCCTGCATTTCCTGGCCTCGCTGCCCGACACCCCGCCCTGCCTGGTGCCGGTGCCGCCGATGCTGGAGTACGAGCAGACCTTCAACCCTTTCCGCGACGAACTCAGCAGCGCGAAGCTCACCCATACCGGCGGCATCGTGCAGGTGCCGGACGGACCGGGCCTGGGCATCGACATCGACCGCGAGGTGCTCGCCAGGTACCGCGTGGCATGACGGGAGAAGACGCCATGACCGGACTCCCCGTCGTTCTCTGCACCCTGCCGATGCACCCGGCCGGCGACGCCCTGCTGGCCGGCAAGGCCCGCATCCTGGTCGCGCCCGATACCGGTGCCGACACCTTGCGCCGCCTGGTCGGCGATGCCGACTACCTGCTGGTGCGCAACCACCTGCCCGCCGACCTGCTGGACCGGCCGCACCGGCTGCGCGGCATCGTGCGCAACGGCACCGGGCTGGACATGATCCCGGTCGAAGCCGCGACCGCGCAGTCCATCCCCGTGGCCAACGTGCCCGGCGCCAATGCGCAGGCGGTGGCCGAGTACTGCGCCGGCGCCATGCTGGAACTGGCCCGCCGCTTCGGCGCCATGGACCGGAAGCTGCGCGACCAAGGCTGGGCCCAGGCGCGTGCGCTGTCGGCCAGCACCTTCGAAATCTCCGGCCGCACGCTGGGCATCGTCGGCCTGGGCAATGTCGGCCAGCGCCTGGCGCGCATCGCCCATGCGGGTTTCGGCATGCGGGTGCTGGGCTACCAGCCCGGCGATGCGCCGATGCCGGACTTCGTGGAGCTGGTGCCGCTGGAAGCCCTGCTTGGTGCCAGCGATTTCGTCTCCCTGCACTGCCCGCTGACCGAGGAGACCCGCCACCTGATCGACGCCCGCAGCCTCGCCCTGATGAAACCCAGCGCCTTCCTGCTGAACGCCGCCCGCGGCGAGGTGGTGGACGAAGCCGCCCTGGCCGATGCGCTGGCCGCCCGCCGACTGGCCGGCGCGGCGGTGGATGTGTTCACCGAGCAGCCGCTGCGGCGCGACCACCCCTTCCTGCCGCTGAACAACATCCTGCTCACCCCGCACGCCGCCGCGCTCACCGAGGAAAGCTCCCGCGCCATGAGCACAGGCGCGGCCCGGCAGATCCTGCAGCTGATGGCGGGCCAGCGGCCGGACCACCTGGTCAATCCCCAGGTCTGGCAGGCACGAGGCGAGGTGGCGGCATGAGCGGCGAATCCAGCCTGAAGATCGCCCGCATCGAGGGCATCGCCACCTCCTTTCCGGTGAAGCAGGGCGTGACGCTGGGCATAGGCAGGGCCGTCAAGCGTGATGCGCTGATCGTGAAGGTCACCACCGAAAGCGGCCTGGTCGGCTGGGGCGAATCGCACCACGGCCGCTGCCCGGGCGCCATCGCCCAGCTGATCAACACCACGCTGCGCCAACTGGTGGTGGGCTTCGATGCCAGCGACGTGGTCGGCGTCTGGTCGCGCATCTACCAGCGCCAGCTGGCCAGCCACGGCATGGGCACGGCCTGCGCCCTGGCCATGAGCGGCATCGACCAGGCCCTGTGGGACATCCGCGGCAAGGCGGTCGGCTGGCCGCTGTGGCGGCTGCTGGGCGGCAGCCGGCGGCCGGTGAAGGCCTATGCGGGCGGGATCTCGCTGGGTTTCCAGCCGCCGGCCGAGCTGGTCGATGAAGTGGCGGCGCTGACCGCGCAGGGCTACCGCGCGGTGAAGCTGCGTTTCGGCGACACCGTCGCGCGCGACCTGGAGCGGCTGGCCGCCGTGCGCGCCGCCCATCCCACGCTGGGCATCATGGTGGACGCCAACACCGGCTACCGCCCCGACGATGTGCGCCGCGCCATGCCCGCCCTGCGCGAGTTCGACGCCCTGTGGCTGGAAGAGCCCTTCCCGCCGCAGGACGAACGCAGCTACCGCGACGCAGCGGCCCTGGGCGGCGTGCCGCTCGCAGCCGGCGAGAACCACTTCACCCGCTACGAGTTCAACCGCCTGATCGCCCAGGGTGCGGTGCGGGTGCTGCAGCCCGACCTGTCGAAGACCGGCGGCATCACCGAAGGCCTGCGCATCGCCGCCATGGCCTCGGCCGAGAAGCTTGACATGCACCCCCACACCTCGGCCAGCGGCCTGAACATGGCCGCCAGCATCCACCTGCTGGCCGCCATCGACAACCCCGGCTATTTCGAGGCCGACGTGGCGCGCGAGAACCTGTTCCGCGACGCACTCACCACCCGCTGCGACCAGCTTGACGCCAATGGCTGCGTGCTGCCACCGGACGCGCCCGGCCTGGGCATCGAAGTGGATGAAGCCTTCCTGGCCGCGCACCCGGTGATCGAGGGGCCGGCATACGTCTGATCAACCCGGGGCGCAGACCCCTGAAGGAGACAAACCATGAAGACGAAGAACATGCTGCGGCGGGCCCTGCTGTGCGCGGTGGTGGTGGCGGCGGCCTCGGCCGCGGTGGCGCAGGAGCCGGCCTTCCCCGCCAAGCCGATCCGCATCATCGTGCCTTATGTGCCCGGCGGCACCACGGACCTGCTGGCGCGGGTGGTCGGCCAGCAGCTTTCGGAGCGCCTGGGCCAGCCGGTGCTGGTGGAGAACCGGCCCGGCGTCAACGGCATGATCGGCGCCGACGCGGTCGCCAAGGCCGCGCCGGACGGCTACACCCTGGGCATCGCCTCGCCCGGCACCCATGCGGCCAATGCCACGCTCTACAAGAACGTGAGCTACGACACGCTGAAGGACTTCACGCCGATCACGCTCGCGGTATCGGCGCCGATGATCCTGGTGGCCAATCCTTCGCTCAACGCCAAGACGGTGAAGGACGTGATCGCCGCCGCCAAGGCCGACCCGGGCGGCATCGCCTATGCCTCGGGCGGCAGCGGTTCCTCGCAGCACCTGGCGATGGAGCAGTTCACCCACATGGCCGGCATCCGGATGACCCACGTGGCCTACAAGGGCTCGTCCAATTCGTATACCGACCTGCTCGGCGGCCGGGTCAAGCTGGAGTTCGACGTGCTGCCCACCGCCATGCCCCATGTGCGCAGCGGCAAGCTGCTAGCCCTGGCCACGGCATCGGCCAAACGCCTGCCGCAGCTGCCGGACGTGCCCACCGTCGCCGAGTCCGGCGTGCCCGGCTACGAAGCCACCTCCTGGTACGGCTTCGTCGGCCCCGCCGGCATGCCCCGGCCGGTGCTGGACAAGCTGCATGCCGAGATCGTGCGCGCCCTGCAGCAGCCGCAAGTGGCCGAGACGCTGACCAAGGCCGGCGTGCTCATCGTCGGCAGCAGCCCGGCCGAATTCGGCAGCTTCATCCGCAGCGAAACCGAGAAGGCCCGCAAGGTGATCGAGGACGCCGGCATCAAACCGGACTGAAGCGAAGCGCGCCGAATCTATCGGTGCAGTCCTACTTTGGACACGCGTTCATCGGCGCAGACTGAGTCTGCCCGTTGCCGAGCGGGCATCATGTGTCTCCGAAGGGTTTGGGGTGGCTCGCAGCGGGCCACCCCTCTTTTAGCCGGCCCCGTTCAGGCGCCGCGTGTGTTCACGTAGAGGGCGTACAGCGACTGGCTTCCCGCCATGAACAGCCGGTTGCGCCGCGGTCCGCCGAAGCACAGGTTGGCGCAGCGCTCCGGCAGGCGGATATGGCCGATGGCCAGGCCCTGCGGCGAGTACACCATCACCCCATCCATCTCGGGGCCCATGCCCCAGCCGCACCAGAGATTGCCGTCCTCGTCGCAACGGATGCCGTCAGGCGTGCCGCCGGGCCCGCAGTCGATCAGCACCCTTGGGTTGGCCAGCGCACGCCCGCCGTCGATGACATCGAAGGCGACGATGTTGCGATACGGCGTGCCCCGGCTCTGCACCACATAGAGCAGCGATTCGTCGGGCGAGAAAGCCAGGCCGTTGGGCGAAGCGATATCGCGCGCGGCCACGGTGAGTTCACCCGTGGCGCCGTCGATGCGGTAGAGATGCGTGGGCAGTTCCGGCTGGGCGCGGAAGCCCTCGTAGTCGTTCAGCCCAAAGGCCGGGTCGCTGAACCAGATGCTGCCGTCGGACTTCACCACCACGTCGTTGGGCGAATTCAGGCGCTTGCCTTCGAAACGCTCGGCCAGCACGGTGATGCTGCCGTCGTACTCGGTGCGGGTAACCCGCCGCGTGCCGTGTTCGCAGCTGACCAGCCGGCCCTGCCGGTCGCGGGTGTGGCCGTTGGCGTAGTCGGAAGGCTTGCGGAACACCGTGGTCGTGCCGGTCTCCTCCTCCCACTTCATGATGCGGTTGTTGGGTATGTCGCTGAACAGCAGATAACGGCCGTCGCCGAACCACACCGGCCCTTCGGCCCAGCGAAAGCCGGTGGCCAGGCGCTCCACGCCGGCCAGCAGCACGCGGTAGCGCTCGAAACTCGGATGCAGGATGCGGACGGCAGGATCGGGATAGCTGGCGCAGGCTTGCCACATGGTGTCGGTTTCTCTCTCTATCTCAGGAATCGAAGAGTCTCAACGATGCCATGCCGCCATCGACCGTCAGCACCGTGCCCACGCTGGACCGGGCACGCGGATCGGCCAGGTACAGCACCGCGCGCGCCACCTCCTGCGGCTCGACCATGAAGCCCGTGGGCTGGCGCTCGTTGTAGACCTGCCGCTGGGCGGCCGGGTCCGGCGCGGCATCGACCAGCCGCGCAATCAGCGCCGTATCGACCGTGCCGGGGCTCACGCAGTTGACGCGTATGCCCTCGTGCACCAGGTCGGCCGCCATGGCGCGGCTCATGGCTTCGATCGCGCCCTTGGCGGCCGAATACATCACACGCCGGCGCAAACCCGTCGTCGCGGTGCAGGAAGACATGTTCACGATGGCCGCCGCCCGCGACCGCCGCAGCCAGGGCAAGGCCGCCCGGATGGCGCGCACATAACCCAGCACATTGATGTCGAACACCTGTTGCCAGTCGGCCAGAGGCCCGTCCTCGACCGTGGCCGGGTAGCTCACACCTGCGTTTGCGACCAGCACATCGATACGGCCGTGGGTCTTGCCGAAGCCGCCGATGGCTCGCGCAACGGCTTCCTCGTCGCAAACATCCGCCTGCAGGGCAACGGCGCCGAGCGGGAGCTCGGCCAGCTCGCGGTCCAGCACCGCCACCACCGCGCCCGCCTCGATGAAGGCCTGCGCCACCGCCCGGCCGATGCCGGCCGCGCCGCCGGTGACGACCACGACCGAATCCTGGAAAACGCTCCCCGCGGCTGCAATATTCATCGTCTGATCATCCCGTCCACAGCGGCAGCCCGCCCCGGGTGCAAACCCTCGCCGCCCGTCCCGGCGCAGGCGCAAACAGGGTTTGCAGGCCCCTCGGGCGGCACGTTACATTCGAAGATTCAACGAGGAACCCAAAATGGCCAAAGGCGAGCAACGCAGCAACAAGATGACCAAGAAGCCGAAGAAGGACACCAGCCCTCCGCAGGAGTCCTCCAGCGTTTCGACCCGCCCCATGCCCCGATCACCTCGGTGCTGCCCAAGGGCAAGCTGAAAAACAAATAAGCCCGGGCCGATCAGCCGGCGATGGCCAGCGCGCCGTCCGCCTGGCGGTCGCGCCAGTGGTCTTCGAACAGCGTCTTGTCCATCGGCTTGCCGAAAAAATAGCCCTGGGCCAGGCCGCAGCCCATGGCCTGCAGGATGCCGGCCTGGGCCGCCGTTTCAACCCCCTCGGCCACCACCCGCATGCCGAGCACCGCCGCCATCGACACGATGGCCTCGGCGATGCCCTTGTCGTTGGTATCCGTCTCCAGGTCGCGCACGAAGGTGCGGTCGATCTTGAGCACACTCACCGGGAAGGTCTTCAGGTAGGCCAGCGATGAATAGCCGGTGCCGAAATCGTCGATCGCGATCGTCAGCCCGATCAGCCGCAGCCGCGCCATGATGGCCGCGACGCCGGCCGGATCTTCCATCAGCACGCTCTCCGTCACCTCCAGCTCCAGCTGATCGGGCGAGATGCCGTGGCTGGCGACGATGCGTTCGATATCGCCCGCCAGGTCCGGCGAGCGGAACTGCACCGCCGAGATGTTCACCGCCACCTTGATGCCCCGCATGCCCGCGTCGCTCCATTCGCGGATCTGCCGGCAGGTCTCGTCGATGATCCAGCGGCCCATGGGGATGATCAGCCGCGACTCCTCAGCGATCGGGATGAAGCGGTCCGGCCCGATCGGCCCCTTGTCCGGATGGTTCCAGCGCATCAAGGCCTCGGCGCCGACGATGCGGCCGCTGCCCAGTTCGATCTTGGGCTGGTAGTGCACCCTCAGCTCCTTGCGCGCCAGCGCGGCATGCAGGGCCAGTTCCAGCTGCGAGCGTTCGAGCTTGTCGGTTTCGATGTCTTCCGAAAACAGCACCAGTTGCCGCTTGCCCATTTCCTTGGCCTTGTATAGCGCCATGTCGGCCCGGCGCAGCAGGTTGGCCACATCGAGTCCGTCGGCGGGAAACAGGGACACGCCGATGCTGGTGCTGATCTGGATGTCGTGACCGCCGATCAGGAAGGGCCGGTCGAAGGTCTCGATGATGGAGTGCCCGATCCGCCGCGCCGTCTCCACCGAGGCATCCGGCAGCAGCAATGCAAATTCATCGCCGCCGATACGCCCCAGGAAATCGCCGCTGCGCAGGCAGCCGGTGATGCGCTGGCCCACCGCCGCGAGCAGGCTGTCGCCGATGTGGTGGCCCAGCGAATCGTTGACATGCTTGAAGCCGTCCAGATCGAGGTAGCCCACGAACAGGGGGTGCTCGCGCCGGCTCGCCGTGGCCACCGATTCCTCGGCGTGTTCCATGAACATGCGCCGGTTGGGCAAGGTGGTGAGCGAGTCGAAATACGCCAGGCGGTGGATGGTCTGCTCGGCCTTCTTGCGTTCGGTGGTGTTCTCCATGACGGAGACGAACTGCACCGGCCGGCCCTCGTGGTCCAGCACCACGGAAATCGTCAGCCCGCACCACAGCTCGCTGCCGTCCTTGCAGCGGTTGACCAGCTCGCCGCGCCAGATGCGCCCGGCCCGCACG
Organism: Xylophilus rhododendri; assembly: GCF_009906855.1. Taxonomy (NCBI): domain Bacteria; kingdom Pseudomonadati; phylum Pseudomonadota; class Betaproteobacteria; order Burkholderiales; genus Xylophilus; species Xylophilus rhododendri. The sequence goes on along the minus strand of NZ_CP047650.1, from coordinate 5,528,025 downwards.
GCGGCCCACAGCTCGACATAGACAGCCGGCTTGACCTTGCGCGACTTGAGGAAGGCCGGCGTCTTGCCGCACACCTCCTCGAAGGCATAACCGGTCATGGCGGTGAAGGTGGGGTTCACATAATCGATGCGGCCGGCGGCATCGGTGGTCAGGATGGCGCTGGCGGCATGCTGCACCGCCAGGGACACACGCTGCAGTTCGCGCCGGATGTAGTGGTCCTGGGTGACGTCGCGAAACGCCAGCACCTCGCCCGAGACCGAACCCTGCTGATCCTGCAAGGGCGCGCGCGAGAGTTCCAGCACGGCCGCATGGTTGTCCGGCAATTCCACCTTCACGAAGGGGCCGCCCCCAGCGCCCTCGCCGCCCTGCATCGGCAACACGGAGTCCAGCGCCCGGCCCTGCATGCTGCCGGCCGGCTGGCCCAGGATGCGTTCGGCCGCCACATTGGCATAGACGATGCGGCGCTCCGGGTCCAGTGTCATCACGCCGTCAGCGATCGAATGCAGGGTCACTTCCGCGCGCTGTTTCTCGTGCTGCAGCGTCGAGACAAAACGCGCGGCCACCGAATTGAACTGCTCCAGCGTGCGGCGGATCTCCACCGGCGCGTCGGTGGAGACACTGGCCTTGGCATCGAGCCGGCCGGCCTGGATCTGGTCGACGAAATACTGCAGGTGGCCCAGGTTGGACAACCAGCGCGCCAGCAGCCAGCGCACCACCAGCAGCCCGGCCGCCATGGCCAGCATGCCGAACAGCGCGGTGCGCACGAAAGTCCACCACAGGTAGTCGGAAACGCTCTCCGATAGAAAACCCAGGCGCAGCACCCCGTAATCGCGCCCGCCCACCTCGATCACCCGGTTGAAATCGGGCAGGCGCTCTTTCACCATCTCCTGAATGATCCGAGGCGCATCCGATTCACGCAGCGGCGCCCGGGAGACGACCGGCGCGCCATGCACTTCGATATATCGGGCGCTGCCGAAAGGCGTGCGGTTCACCGCCGCATCCAGCGTGCGTTTGATCGAATCCAGGTCGTTCACCACCGCCGCATCGGCCACCGCCTGGGCCACGATTTCGATCACCATGGTGCCGGTATCGTTGGCGTCGTCGATTTCCCGCGTCATCTGGCCATGCAGGAACATGACCATGCTGCCCATCATCAAAATGCCCGAGATACAGGCAAACAGCAGAAAGACGCGGTTCAGCAGCGAGCGAGGAAGGAATCGCACAGGATTTACAGCGTGGTGGGACTATGCGGATCAGCGCAAGGATTCGGGCGCGGTTTCGGAGAAACGCAAGTAATTGTCATAATCGCGGTTTTCGGCCGCCACGAATCCGGTGGTCCTGGGCAATCCGGCGGTGGACGATGCCCTTTGCAGCACCAGGCGGCCTTCGGGGCTGGCCATCATGCCGACAAACGCGGCGCGCACGGCCCGCACATGCTCGGGCGGCACGCGGGGAGACACCATCAGCGGCAGATCCAGATAAGGCTCGGAACTCCACAGCACCCGCAGGCTGCGATTCTCCCGCGCCGAATAACCGGCGAGCAATTGCGAATTACCGCCGACGGCGGCCACCTTGCCGCTGGCCATCTGCGCCAGGGCGCTGTCCATGTTTCCGCCGAAAACCACCCGCACCGGTACGCCGCTGTTGATCAAATGCGCGCGGGAAACCTTGTAGGCGAGAAATGCTTCCGGCCCCGGAAAACCCACTTCCTGGTCGCGCAGCTGCGCCAGATCATGCACCGGCGAATCTTCCATCACGGCGATCTGCGAACGCACCGGCGGCGAATCGCGGCGGGCCAGCACCTTCCAGCCCATCCGCAGGCGGCTGGGGCTGAACAGATGGTTGGTGAAAGCGAAATCGACTTCCTGCGCCAGCACATAACTGGTGGTATCGGCGGAAGTGCGCCCGATTTTCAGGGTGAGGTCCACACCGCTGGTGCGCGAGACATACGCAATAATCGGATTCCAATATCCCGCCGTGAGTTGCAAGCCATATTGATTGACCGGCGAGAACTCATAATGCGGACGGGTTTTCGGCTGGTCCTTGGCGGCGGCGAACACGCAGACAGCAGTGCATAAACCGAGAAGTGCGATCTTCGTTATTGTTAGTAAACGCATCCTTTGTAATGTACAGCCAAGGCAGCTGGAATCATCGGGCCGGCGCCGACGATGGCATTTCCGCGCCACGCTTATGGTTCGTTCAGCCCGCTCTATCCTGCCGCCATGCACCTGCCTAGCCCGTTCCGAATCGGCCTTCACGTCCTGCTGGCGGTGCTCGCCATCGGCCTGGCCGTCTTTCTGGCCCTTCCCCGCCTAGTCGATGCTCGCCTCAACGCGGTATCGGGCCGCCCGCCCTTTACGGTCAGCCCGGCCGCGCAAAGCCTGCAACAAGGTTTGTGGATCGCCGACCTGCACGCAGACACCCTGCTCTGGCCCCGCGACCTCCTGCGCACGAATGACCGGGGCCATGTCGACCTGCCGCGCCTGCAGCAGGGCCATGTAGGCCTGCAGGTCTTCTCGACGGTGACCAAGACACCCCGGGGCCTGAACTTCCAGAGCAACCGCGCGGACTCCGACACCATCACCCCCCTGGTGATGGCCGAAGGCTGGCCGGTGCGGACCTGGGGCAGCCTGCTGGAGCGGGCGCTGTACCAGAGCCGCCAACTGCACGAGGCCGCCGCCGATTCGCAGGGCGCGCTGCGCATCGTCAGCAGCCGCGCGGAACTGTCGGCCCTGCTCCAGGCCAGCGCCGCCCTGCCGCAGCGGCCCACCGCCGCCCTGCTCTCCGCCGAAGGCCTGCATGTGCTCGAAGGCCGGCTGGAGAACCTCGACAAGCTCTACCAGGCAGGCTTCCGCATGGCCGGCATCACCCATTTCTTCGACAACGAACTCGGCGGCTCCGCCCACGGCGTGGCCCAGGCCGGGCTGACGCCCTTCGGCCGCGCGGTGGTACGCGGCATGGAGGAGCGCCACATGCTGATCGACCTGGCCCATGCCTCGCCCGCCGTCATCGCCGACGTGCTGGCCATGGCACGCCGGCCGGTGCTGGTGTCCCACACCGGCGTGCAGGCCACCTGCCCCGGCCCGCGCAACCTGAGCGATGCGCAGCTGCGCGCCATCGCCGCCGGCGGCGGCCTGATCGGCATCGCCTATTTTCCCGGCGCGGTCTGCGGCACCGACGCCTCGGCCATCGTGCGGGCCATCGCGCATGTGGCCGGCCTGGTCGGCGTGAACCATGTCGCCTTGGGCTCGGACTTCGACGGAGCGGTGCAGGCGCCGTTCGACGCCAGCGGCATCGGACTCATCACCCAGGGCCTGATGGACGCGGGATTCGCCGAGGCCGACATCACCGCCATCATGGGCGGCAACGTGCAGCGCTTCCTGCTGGCCCAACTGCCCTGAACAAGAAGCCCCCGGCCGCCACTACTTCGCGTACTTCCTGGCCCCCGCCACGCACAGCACGGCCGCCATCGTCGCCAGCACCATGGCCCCGCTCACCTTCTCGTTCAGCAGCAAGGCCGCCAGCCCCAGCGCCATGAAAGGCTGTACCAGCTGCAGCTGCCCCACCGCCGCGATACCGCCCTGGGCCAGGCCCCGGTACCAGAAGAAAAACCCGATCAACATGCTGAAGACCGACACATAGGCAAACCCCAGCCAGGCGGCCGGCCCCACCTGAGAGAAGGAGGCGGGCGCCGTCCACAGCGCCGCCGGCAGCATCAGCGGCAAGGCCAGCAGCAACGCCCAGCAGATGACCTGCCAGCCGCCCAGCGTGCGCGACAGCCGCGCCCCTTCCGCATACCCCATGCCGCAGACCAGGATGGCCGCGAGCATCAGCAGATCGCCCTTTGCCGATGCCCCCGTGTCCCCCATCGCCGCGAAGCCCGCCACGCAGGCCGCCCCCACCAGCGAGAAGGCCCAGAACGCGGGCCGCAGCCGCTCCCCACCCCGCAGCACCGCGAAGAGCGCCGTGCACAGCGGCAGCAGGCCCAGGAACACGATGGAATGCGCCGAGGTGACATGCCGCAGCGCCAGCCCGGTCAGCAGCGGAAAACCCAGCACCACCCCGCCGGCCGTCAGCGCCAGCGAAGGCAGGTCGACCAGCGCCGGCCGCGGCTGGCGCAGCAGGATCAGCAGCACGGCCCCTAGCACCGCCGCGATGCAGGCCCTGGCGCAGGTCAGAAAGGTCGGATCGATGTCCGCGACCGCGGCCCGGGTCGCCGGCAGCGAGCCCGCGAAGATCGCCACGCCCATGAAACCGTTCATCCAGCCGCTGCTTGTCTTGTTCATCGAAGTTCCTGCATCAGCCCGCCAGTACACCACCGAGGCAGCGCCAGCTCCAGGCACAGTCCAATACAATTCTTCGATACTGTTATGGTCGATGAACCAGTACGGAAGGCGCATCCATGGCCCGGACCACCACCCGCATCGAACAGGTGATGGCGCATGTGCGCGCCGGAATCGCCTCGCGCACCCAGGTGCCCGGCACCCGCCTGCCCTCGGTGCGGGCCCAGGCCCGGTCCCTGGCCGTGTCGGTTTCCACGGTGGTGGAAGCGTATGAAAGACTGGCCGCCGAGGGCGTGATCACGCCGCGCCCCGGCGCCGGCTTCTATGTGGCGGGCCCGGTGGCGCCGCTCGCGCTCACCCAGCTCGGCCCGCGCCTGGACCGCGAAGTCGATCCCCTGTGGGTGTCGCGCCAGTCGCTGGAGACCGACCCCAGCGTGCTCAAGCCCGGCTGCGGCTGGCTTCCCGCCTCATGGATGTACGAGGAAGGCCTGCGCCGCGCCCTGCGCGCCCAGGCCCGCGCCCCGTCCTGCGAACTGGTGGACTACGCCACGCCCACGGGCGACCCGGCCCTGCGCCAGCTGCTGTCCCGCCGCATGGCCGCCATCGGCATCGAGGCGGCGCCCGGGCAGCTGATGCTGACGGAATCCGGCACCCATGCCATCGACCTGATCTGCCGCTTCCTGCTCAAGCCCGGCGACACGGTGCTGGTGGACGATCCCTGCTACTTCAACTTCCACGCACTGCTCAAGGCCCACCAGGTGCAGGTCGTGGGTGTCCCCTACACCCCGCAGGGCCCCGACGTGGCGCTGTTCGCCCAGGCCCTGCAGGCCCACTCGCCCCGCCTCTACATCACCAACTCCGGCACCCACAACCCCACCGGCGCCACCCTGTCGCCGCTGGTCGCGCACCGCCTGCTGAAGCTCATCGACCAGTCGGGCCTGGTGACGGTGGAAGACGACATCTACGCCGACTTCGAAAGCCAGCCCGCCCCGCGCCTGGCCGCCTTCGACGGCCTGGCGCGGGTGATCCACATCGGCAGCTTCTCCAAGACCGTCTCCGCCTCCATCCGCTGCGGCTACATCGCGGCACGCCCGGACTGGATCGACGGCCTGATCGACCTGAAGCTGGCCACCACCTTCGGCGGCGGCCGGCTGGCGGCCGACATCATCCTGAAGACCCTGACCGACAGCGGCTACCGCAAGCACATGGACGCCCTGCGCCTGCGCCTGGCCCGCGCCCGCGACGAAACCGCCACCCGCCTGCAGAAGCTGGGCGTGAAGCCCTGGCTCAAGCCCGAGGCCGGCATGTTCCTCTGGTGCCGCCTGCCCCAGGGCACGGACGCCGCGGCCGTCGCCCGCAGCTGCCTGGCGCAAGGCGTGGTGATGGCGCCGGGCAATGCCTTCAGCCAGTCCCTCAGCGCCGGCGATTTCATGCGCTTCAATGTCTCGCAGTGCGCGGACGACAAGGTGTTCGGCGTTCTGGCGCGGGCGCTCGCCGTGCGGAACGTCAGCGCATGAACGCCGCGTCGCTGCCGGCCAGGATGCGTTTGACGCTTTCCAGGTGCTGCACCGCGCTGTCGCGGCCGCCGGCGCGCATCTGCCGATAGGTGCGCTCGGCGACCTCGAGCGCGACCGGCTTCAGCCGGCGCCCGGTCGACTGCGCCAGGCGCTGCACCTCGCAGGCGCGCTCCAGGTAGTAGAGGTCGTCCCAGGCTTCGGCGATGGTCTGGCCCACCACCATCACGCCATGGTTCTTCATGAACACCACATCCGCATCGCCGATGGCGGAGGCGATGCGGTCGCCCTCGGCCGTGTCCAGCGCCAGGCCGTTGAAGTTTTCGTCGATGGCGGTTCGGCCATAGAACTTCAGGGCGGTCTGGCCGGCCCAGACCAGCGGATCGCCTTCGAGCATGGCCAGGGCCGTGGCGTTTGGCATGTGGGTATGGAAGGCCACCCGCGCCCGGGGATTGCGCAAATGCACCCGGGCATGGATGAAGTAAGCCGTGATCTCCGGCACCCCCTCCCCCGCCACCACGTTGCCGTTGAAATCGCAGACCAGCAGGCGCGAGGCGGTCATCTCCTCGAAGGCATAGCCGAAGGGATTGACCAGGAACAGGTCGTCGCGCCCCGGCATCACCGCCGAGAAATGGTTGCAGACGCCCTCATGCATGCCCAGCCGGGCGGCCATGCGGAAACAGGCCGCGAGGTCGATGCGCGCCTGGATCACGGCCGGGGCGTGGAGTTCGGCATCGCTCACCGTGGCGGGCGATGCGGGCGATATATCGAGGACCTGAGCCATGGCAGTAGTTACCGGTGATGGAGGAAAAACGCGACCGTGTCCCGGGCGCGGGGGACGGTCACCCTGCGGAAACCTTGACGGCCCGCCGCGGAATCCAGTGCCCCAGCGCCGCCGCGGCCGTCAGCGAAATCACGCCCGTCACCGCGATCCCCGCCCCCAGCGACAGGCCACCCGCCAGCAAGGACAACAGCGCCGGCCCGGCCGAGGAGCCGATGTCCGACATCAGCCGCCACACCCCCAGGAAATGCGGCCGCCCGTGGCGCGGCGAATGGTCGGCGCCCAGGGTCATGATCATTCCCGAGCCGATGCCGTTGCCGAAACCGATCGCCATCGACACCAGCAGCAGCGTCGTCGCGCCCGCCGTCAGCGGCATCAGCAGCATGGCCAGACCCATGATCAGCATCGACGGCACGGCCACCCAGCGCCGGCCGAAATGGTCCATCACCTTGCCGGCCGGATAGAACACCAGCATGTCGATGCCGCCCGACATGCCGTAGATCAGCGAGGCCACCGAAGGCGCCAGCGCCAGGTGATCGGCCCACAGCGGAATCACCGCCTGCCGCGATGCCCGCACCGCGCTGACCATCACCACCGCCAGCCCCAGCGTGAGAAACACCCGCCGGTGATCGCGCAGCGTGGAGAGCACCGTGGTGCGCGCAGGCTCGGCCTGCCCGGCCGGCAGCGGCGGCGCCTGCAGATCGGGAATCTTCGCGCCCAGCGCGGCCGCCGCCAGCACCGCGATCAGCCCGATCACATAGGCGGCCGGCAGCCCGAAAAGATGCACCGCGCCCGCCGCCAGGAAAGGCCCGGCGAACATGCCGATGCGCATCACCCCGCCCAGCGCGGACAGCGCCCGCGCCCGGTAGTGCTGCGGCACCACCTCGCTCATATAGCTCTGCCGCGCCAGGTTGTAGACCGCCTGCGACATGCCCACCATCAGGCAGCCCAGGGCCAGCAGCGCCAGCTGCGAAGTCCACAGGCACAAACCCATGCCGACCGCGCTCCACAACCCCGCCACCACCATCGCCCAGCGCTCGCCGAACCGCATGGTGATGGCGGAAGCCGGAATGTTGTTGAGCAGCGAGCCGATGCCGACCAGCGCGATGATCATCGCCGCCATCGGGATGGAGGCGCCCAGGTCGCGGGCGGTGAGCGGAATGATGGGAAGGATGGCGCCCTCGCCGATGCCGAACAGCAGGGAGGGCCCGAAGGCCACGACGGCGATGCTGCGCAGCGAGAAAGCGGCCGGAGCCTGGGCGCCGGGGGAGACAGAAGTGTTGGACATGGAAAACCGAAGCTGCACCGGTCCGCCCGGGCGGGCGGCTGGGGGCATTTTCCTATCAGACGCAGATGTTTGCAGGACGGCCCGTCAGCGGCGCTGGCGAGAGCCTGGTGAGCACCCGGTCCTCGGCCATACTTGCGTTTTGCTCATCCACACAGCGAAGACCGATGTCCACGACCCGAATTTTTGCGACGCCCCTGGACCTTTATCACGCTTTGGTTTCAGTATGGTCGGCAGATACCGCCAGCCCACCCGAGGCCTGGTCGCCATCCAACCCCGCCAAGAATCACTGCAGCGTGACATCGCTGATCGTGCAGGATTATTTCGGCGGAGAAATCCTCACCACCAGGACTTCGGGCGGAACGCATTTCTACAACCTGATCGACGGCGTGAAATGGGACCTGACGGTCAGCCAGTTTGCGGAACCCATTCCTTATCAGGATTCTCCCTCGTCACGCGCAATGGCACTCGCGGACACTTCAGAGGGCAAATACAAAATCGTAGTCGAGCGCTTGGCAAGCAAAGCTTCGTCGCGTTTGCGCTTGGCTGCCGCCCTCACCTACCCTTTACCCAAAGCTGACACCTGAAAGCCATCCGTCCAAGCCAAAGGAAATTGAATGCTGTTTGCAGTCATATTCACTGACGTTCCGGGCAAAGGAGATGTCAGAACTCAGTACATGGACGCCCATCTGGAGTGGCTGGAAGTCAACAAAGAAATCATCCCGATCGGCGGCTCTCTGCGCAGTGAGCCGGGCGAAGTGCCCAAGGGTGGGCTGTGGATAGCCGAAGCAGAAACGAAGCACGATCTGGATGCATTGCTGAAAACCGACCCGTTCTACACTGCGGGTTTGCGGCAGGAATATGAAATTCTTTATTGGTCGAAGGCGAACCCTTCCCGCAAAGCATTGATTTGATAATTTGCCATCCACTGCCACCGATAGAAAATCAATCAAGCTATAAATCCATATGATAACCTTGTATTATCACCCAACGGATGCGAGCCTGATGACGCATATCGCCTTGGAAGAACTGGGAATCCCCTTCACTCTTGAATTCGTCGACAGGTCAATCAACGCGCAAAAAAGCAAATATTTTCTGGACAAGAACCCCAACGGCTTGATTCCCGTTATCACGGACGGGGATCTGACGCTTTTTGAGACGCCGGCAATACTGCTATATCTCTCCGACAAATATCCGGATGCAAAACTTGCTCCTGCCGTTGGATCGACGGACAGAGCACATTGCTACAAGTGGGTCTCGTGGTTGTCGAACACCCTGCAAGCAATGCTGGTGACGTACTTTTATTCGGAGCGCTACGTGCTACCCGGGAACACGGCTGGTGCGGCCGAAGTCAAGGATTGCGCCGGAGCCAGAGTTGAAAAATTGTTGCTGCAGCTTGAAAATGAGCTGTCGAAGAAAGGCCCATGGCTCTTGGGCGCCGATTACTCCATTGCCGACTGCATGGCATTTGTTTTGTGTTGCTGGACTCGAAATCTTAACCAGCCGGCAAATTCCCTTCCCTTCTTGAAGAAATATTTGCAGTCAGTTCGCTCGCGACCGGCGGTCCAAAGAGCAATCGCCACAGAAAAAATCCAAGAAAGCTTCTTTAGTTCCGCCGGATAGTTCGCGCCTGACGCGGTATTTCCCTGCCACGCAGCAGTGAAAACCAAATCGGGGAAGCGCGACTCAGCGGATCATCAGTCCGCCCGCATCGGCGGAAACTGCACCAGCTCCATTCGGTTGCGCCCCTTGCGCTTGGATAAGTACAGTGCTTCATCGGCCCGCTTGAGCCAGTGGGACAGCTCAGTCCCGGGCTGATCCAGCAAGATCGCACCAATGCTCAGCGACACCGGCTCCGGCGTCTCGAACATCGCGCGCGCCTGCTGCGCGAAGACCGCCCGCAAGTCATCGCCAAGCGCCTGGGCAGCCGCGACGGAGCCGCTGCGCAGCAGGATCACGAATTCGTCCCCGCCCAGCCGCGCGGCCAGCGCGCCCCGTGGCATGGTGAAGCGGATGAGGTCGCTCAGCATCACCAGCAGGCGATCGCCGGCATCGTGACCGTGCAGGTCGTTGACCGGCTTGAAGTGGTCGATATCGAGCAGCAGCAAGGCGCCCGGGCTGGCCGGCGAAGCCTCCTTCAACAGTTTGGGTGCGCGCAGCTGAAGCCCGCGCCGGTTGTCCAGGCCGGTGAGCGGGTCGCGGGCGGCGATGCGCGCGATGCGCTGCTCGCGGCGATGGCGCACGGTGCCGGTCATGGACATGGCGAGCAGCATGATCGCCATCGCGCCTTCCACCAGCGAGATCAGGATCACCGCGCCGCGGAAACTGGCCAGGTTGACGAAGGCGTCCAGCGCCACGGTGGAGGTGGCCTTGGCGAGGTAGAACAGGCCGTGCGTCAGCAGCACAGAGCGCAGCTGCGCCGCCCCCACGCCCAGCGCGCCGCCGCCATGCGGGCGCAGCAGCAGACCGGCGCGCAAGGTGGTGAAGGCGATCAGCAGCGACTGGATGCCCAGCATCGCCTTGGACCACCAGGGCCCGTCGGGCAGGAACAGCATCGCCAGCCAGACCACCACCAGCAGCCACCAGGCGCGCGACAGCCGCGCCCGGGTGAACCCGGCCACGCCGGCCAGGAACAGCCAGTGGGCGAGGATCAGCAAGCCATTGGGGAACCAGATGCCGAACAGCACATGACCGTTGAAACGCAGCAGGGCCAGCACACAGCCCACGGCGATGACGGCGAAGCCCGCGCTCCAGAGCAGCAGCGAGCGTTCGCGCACGCTGCTCCATTCCGCGGCCAGGTACAGCGCCGAGGCGGCGGCCATGGCCGTGCTGAGGACGAGCAGGGTTAAGGGGTCTAGAAGCATGGACGATGACTGTATCGGCGCGTGCGGGCTCCTCGTGAGAGCCCGCGGGCTGCCTGCCGGCGACGGTCGGGGCCGTCGCATTGAACGTGAACCGGCCCGCGCGCGAGGCCGAATTGTCGCAGCATGCCGTTTTCAGGCATCCGACACGGGTCGCGCCGAGCCGCCCACAAGCGGCTCATCCGGGTGAAATAGGTGCTTTTTGGCCAGCAGCGGGCGGCGACCGCCCTACCATGGCCTACTCAGCCGGAAGATCAAGGAAATCCATGCAGCAAATCTGGGCCCAGGTAGAACGTCGTCTTGAAGAATTGGGATGTCTGGAGGCCATGGAACTGCGCGCAGGCGCGTCCGAAGCCGAGATCCGGTGCCTCGAGAAGCATCTGGCCGTGACGCTTCCGGACGCCCTTCGAGATTTTCTCGCCCGCCACGATGGGCAAAACGGCTTCGGCCTGATGTATGGTGAACAATTCCTGTCGGTAGACGGCATTCGAAACCAATGGGACACCTGGCGCTCGCTGGATGAAGCGGACATGAATGCCGATAGTGCCGAATGGATGAAGTCAGCACCCGAAGGCGCCGTCCAGCCCATGTATTGCAATACCCGGTGGATTCCACTGACCCATGATGCCGGCGGAAATCACATCGGACTCGATTTCGATCCCGGGGTATCCGGCACGAGCGGCCAAGTCATTGTTTTCGGACGGGACGAAGACACCAAACGCCTGCTGGCGCCGTCGTTCACCGAATTCCTGTCTGAATGGGCCGCGATGCTGGAAAAGGCAACGTGGGATGGCGAGGCTCTTGAAACGCCTTGGCCGGCCGCAAGAAGCGGACATTGACATGAAAATGATCTGATGGCGATGGATACCAAGCTTGTCAAAGTGCTGTTGGAGGTGGCGCCCGCCGACTGGCACTCCGTCAGCACCGAAACTCTCTGGGCAAGCCCGATGGGCGACCACCTCTACCAGCTGAAGAACTCGCCCTTTTTCACCAAAGGCTTTAGCTATCTTGACATTGTCCGAGCCGAATTTTCCGACGATGCCGGTTTTCTGGTGGTGAAAGAAGTCGTTGGCAAATCCGGCCATTCCACATATGCCATCTGGATCGCCAATGGCATCGAAGGCAATGCCGATTTTTCAATGCATTGGCAGTCGTTGGAAAAAGCCGGATGCACTTACGAAGGCGCACACGGCCAGTTGATTTCAGTCGACGTACCAGCCTCGGCCGACGTAGTGGAAGCGTTCCGGCTGATGCAGGCGGGCGAGGATGCCGGGGTGTGGCACTTTCAAGAGCAAAATTATGAACATGCCGTGTTATGGAGCGGTCAAGTTCAAGCCGAGCAGGCGGCTCACACCGAAGGTCAGGATCAGAAGTAAAAGCAGCAGTACCGCGAAGACTGCCACCGCCTTGGCTCCCGCGCGCACCACAGTGCTGCGCCGCTCCTTGCCGCCTTCCTTCTTTCCTTGCTCATAATGCCACTTGACAGCAAAGAACATCCCCGTGCCAAGCACCAGCACCTTGAACACGATAAAGATAACCGGCACCCAATCCATATTTCCTACCCATCCCAGGCTTTCAGCGGAAACCATCTGCCTTGCACAAGTTTAATCCTGGCGGCTCCCCACTCGGCGGAGGCTGAGGCCAAGGTTTTCCTGGGGAAGTATCCCACCATTCCCTTCAATTTTCGGCAATGGCCGAAGACCAAAATACAATCAGACCCGATCAATCCGGCCCGAACGAACCGCTATCGCCGGCACGCCGCTTATTTCAGCGAATACTCCAGCGCCCAGAAATAAGTCCACTGGTGATAGCTGGCCACCGCCGCATTCGGTTCGACCGTGGCGAGCAGGAATTCCGCTGTCGGGAAGTTCTTCAACACCCGGTGGCTGGAGCCGTCTTCGAGCTTGCGCAGCTGATAGGTGTCGCCTTCCGGCGTGCGTTCGGACAAAGGCGTGCTGCTGCCAGCCACGAAGCGGTTGTCCATGAAGACGACCTTCGCCCCCGGCTGCAGCACGGCATGCAGGCGCTCCAGAAAGGCCGGGATGCGCTGCAGCGGTATGTGCGACCACCAAAACCCGGCAAAGGCGCCGTCGAATGCCGTTGCGGCCTGGGGCGGCCGGTAGGCGTCCCCCGTCAGCAATTGCACCTGGGGCGGCACCCTGGTTCGCGCAATCTCCAGAGTCTCCGGGGAACTGTCGAGCGCCACGACCTGGCGTGCGGCCGGCGCATAGAACTGGGTCCAGTAGCCTGTTCCGCAGGCCAGCTCCAGCACGCTGCGGCCCGCCAGCGCCTGGGGTAGCCAGGACTCCATGCGCCGCAGGTCGGATTGCCGCTCCGGCTTGGCATAGATGCGGTCGTATTCGTGGGCGCGGGCGGCGTAATAGTCTTGCATGGGGCTTGGGCTGCAAAGTGGCGGTTGGGGTGAGACCGGATTCTGGGCCGCGAACGGCCCGCCGGGCGGTTCCGGTCAGAGCCGGGCCAGCATCCAGTCCTCGGCCCGTTCGAAGGCGCCCGTGTCGCCCAGCTGGCGCAGCGCCACGTCGGCGACCCAGCCCACGCGCTCCAGGCTCTGGCGCAGCATCTGGATGCGCTCGTCGCGGTCGTCGTCTTCCGGGTCATCCGCCGAGCTTGCGCGTGGCGCCGACAGGCGGATCGCGCTGTTGGCCAGGCCGCTGATCTCGTGCAGAAGCGCGCGGGCCTGGCTGGCCGCATGCGCAGCTATGGGTGGAGGCGTGCTGGCCGGAATGTCGTGGGTTTGGGGGTTGGCGCTGTCTGCCGCCGGATCGTCCTGAGGGATGCGCGTCGGCGCGGTCCTGGTCTTCATGCTCGCTCCTGTCGTTGGCTCCTTTGGGAACCCGCCGTCAGTGCATCGAAGCGATGAAATGGCGGCGGTTCGGACGGGTTGGCGTTCCGGTGGAATCCCATGAGAGAACCGGCAGGGCGTGAGCCCTCCCATCCGAACCGCCATAAGCAATTCGAATGAAAAGGCCGCAGTCATGCGGTACATGTTCCACGGCCTTAGGCCATGGGATCCCGTGCCAGGACGCCAATCCTGCTCGCGCGTTTTGCGCGCGAGGCGCAAATGTAGTGCAGACGGTACGGCACAGGCAATCGCCCTTGGGGATATGCCCAACCATGACGGTTGGCGCCATTTCTGCACGGCATGCAGCGGTCCAGTGTGGATGCCGCGCGGTGGTTAGCGGCCACTATTCCATTAGCCAAAAGCGGAACTCGGTTCATATACTGGTGGCTTTGCTCATCTGCACAACTAAGACCAATGACAAAGACCAGAACGTTTGCAACGCCGCTAGACCTCTATCGGGCTTTGATTTCGGTATGGTCTTCCGATACCGCCAGCCCACCCAATGGCTGGTCGCCATCGAATGCTGCCATGAATCATTGCAGCGTTACTTCATTGATCGTGCAGGATTATTTTGGCGGCGAAATTCTCAACACCAAGACTTCAGGCGGAACGCACTTCTACAATCTGATTGACGGCGTGAGATGGGACCTGACGGCAAATCAATTTTCGGAGCCAATCCCCTACGAAGATTTACGGTCGTCACGCGACATCTCCATAGGCGACACTTCAGATCAGAAGTACAGGCTTGTGGTCGAACGGCTGGCAAGCAATTTTTAAAGTCTTATGCGGCCACAAGTGAATGTCAGTTATCGGCCAGAAGCGGACATCGCATATCAGCGCCGATTAAAGGCCAAACAACTTGAATTTTCTTTTAAAATTGGGAAGAATTACATTCTTGCTCGTTTTGGTTCTGGTCACCATCTTCGCAGCTGGAGAACTGATGGGGCGACATTTTGGAGACCGAATTTATCTTCGTAACGCCTCTCCATGCACCATTGTGATGATGTCGGAGCATCAAGGGATTGAGGCAAATCCAGGTGAGTCTGTCCTCATCAAAGCAGGTTTTATTGATAGAACGCCAACCATGCTAATTACCCGCGTTGGCGGAATTTGGCAAGGTGGACTCCATTTTTCCATTGATAACTTTTCCGTTCGTGACCAGCCAGACAGGGCGATTCCCCCGGACTGGATAGAGAACACATTACGCGGCAGAAAACTTACGTATGTGCTAGATAAGGATGGCCAGATATCGGTCATATCTCCTAATACGAAAGCGACCATGCAATTTAACGGTACGGCCGTAAGACTTGGTGCGACGAGTGGCGCAAGTTTATGCCCCGCTTGAAAGCGTCACGTCAACTGTCCGCCTCGAACCCTTCTGTTAAACGCATTGACGCCTACCATCGGCCAAATGCAGACACGACGTCATGAAAACTATTATCGATGTTTTGTGGGTGCTGCTGCTAATCGGCGGTGGTGGCTACGTCATCATCACAGGCCGTTTGCCTATTAGTGTTGAGGGCGGGAAGGCTGACACCTGGCTTTATGGCTGGCGTGCGCGTGTTATAGGGCTCTTTTTTGCATTCGCGGGCTGTCTCGGCCTAGCTGACCTCACTGGATTTATTCGGCTTGGCATAGACTCCGGCTGCTGTGGTTAAGTTGTCTTTCCAGGGGGGCTCTCGCCCCTTCCCTGTGAAGGCGGGAACGTCTACCATCGGCCAAAAGCGGACATAATGATTCTTTCATGCGCATCCTCCGACTAGCAATCTTCACAATAGTATCTGCCGGAGTTTGTTGGCTTGGTGCAGTTGTCATCGCATTCATTTGGAGTTTGACGGTGATGTGCACAAACGAGCCAATTGCTTCTGCGCTGTCGCCAAACGGAAAGATGAAGGCCGTTGTTTTTCAAAGAGACTGCGGGGCAACAACGGGATTTAGTACACAAGTCTCCGTCATGGATGCGAACGAAAGCCTTGGGGACAGCGTCGGCAACGTTTTTGTCGCTGATACCAACCATGGCGCGGCCCCGCCTGGGCCGCGTGGTGGGCCTGAGGTTGGTCTCACTTGGCGTACAAATGATGTTCTACATTTGAGTCACCATGCCGCAACTCGAGTTTTGCAATTCAAGAGCAAGTTGGACTTAATCACGGTCGAGCACGGCACCTAACGGCCATGAGCAGACATTCAAGTTAACGCATGACAAATCCTCCATTAGTTTTCTCTCCGTCTATCAAAGCCACGTTGCTTAGTGTGATTGGCTCGGCACTTTCATATTGGGCGGCGTTAATTGTTTCTACGCTTCTGGTTGCCGTTGGGGGCGTTGCTGCAACGTCGCTTGAGCGAATGGCGAAAATATCCAAGGACTTGGAAATGGCTGGGTCGGCTCCTTGGCTATTAATGAGCGGCATGTTCGCAGCAAGTAGCTTCATTAGTGGATTAGTGAACTTTCGAATCGCGCGAAATGCGCTCATGCCGCCCGCAATCATCCTCAGCCTAATATTTATTAGCTACATTTTCGCTCCAATTCCAGAGCCTAGGACGTGGCTCGCAATGTTTGTATGGTACTGCGTGCCCCCTACTGTATTTATTGCAGGTTGGCTTTCAGCGCGTGGCTCATGGCTGAAAAGCCAAAAGCTTTGAAGACTGTGATGGCTGTTAGAAAAATAACCTATGACTTTTGACGGCCAGAAGCGGACGTATGTCACTCACTACTGCGTACTTATGAATCGAAGAGAGGCAAACGTGTGAGTAGCGGATTTTACGTGCTTGCTTTTATTGGGCTGATTACTGTGCCAATCCCCACGGCAGTGCTTGTAAGGGTGATGTGGCGGCGACAAGGTCTGTAGAGGCTTATGTGCGCCGTTCTTGTTCTTCTCGACTGTTTGTGGTTCATAGGAGCTTTTTCGGATGACTCTGGTTTAGAGGCATCAATACTAAGCGCCGCTTTTCTCGTCGGATTCACCTCGTTTTGTTTTGCGTGTGTGATGGGGTTGATTAGCGTTCTGCAGGTGGCATTGGCTAGATGGAATAGACAGCGTCGGGCAGACTAATGCACGTAGGTCCGCTTTGGGCCCAAAGCAGACGTTAGCTCAACTCGTGAAATTCGGCACCTGTTATTGAAAACGGGCTGTAACGGTGCAGAGGCCGCATAGGGCATTCGGCCTCCAAAGAAAACACATGACCTCCTGCGGCCCATACGCCTACAGATACTGCATGCTCAGCAAACGTGCAGTCAATGGTCGCAAGACGCCACTCGTTTCTGAAATCAAACAGTTCCGCCTGTGGCCAACGGACCTTAAACCAGCTCACGCAATAGAACTCAATTTCGCGCCAATCTAGACGTCGCTGCACTTTATTAATCGCACTAACTTGCGCGTCAAAACGTTTGGTAAGCGCCGGCGGCAGTACGTCAAGGGTCGCACGCAACACCTTGGCCTCAAAGGGCAAAAGTGCCTTGTCAAATTGAGAGAAAACCATTATTTAGGCGGATGTCTGCTTCTGGCAGTTAAGAGTCTTGAAGTATGACACGGAGCAAATCGTGCAGATATTCCGAACCAGGGCAAATGGTAGAAACCACACTATTCTTCGAGGCAATGAGGGTGAAATTTGATTTTTCAGGTCCCGGCTCAATAACTCGAACACCATCAAGAACACACAGTGCGCCAAATAGAGTTGCGTCGGCAGCCTCTGACATCGCTTTCCTGACCATTTGAGCATCCGTTGCGGACAAAGCATTGAACCACTCCGACAGCTGCATTAAATCGTGAGATGGCTTTCGGCCAGGGGGGGCGAGTGAAAGTGCGAATGCAACCATCAACGGCCCCGTCTACGCAGCTAACCTTGAGCGCCTTGACAAAGTCTTTTTGATTCATTTCTTAATGTCCGCTTTTTGCCGATGCTCACCACACTGGCTCAGCGAAGCTCAGATTCTGAACCGGCTTGACCTTATAAAACCGAGCAACCTCTGCACTCGGGAAACCCGAAAATTGTGCTGACTTTAGCTGGGCACATTCCTCAATGGGCTTTAACGAACGTTCGTCATTCACCACGCCAAACAGCGACACGTGGCTAAGCCTTCGCAAGCCCGCAAGTGGTGCTAGTGATCGGACCACTGTTCGTCTGCCACTCGTGTCCCAACTAGGGGATGTTTCCAACAGCAATGCACACAACTGGTCCAGACCACATATCGGACTCAAATCCAAAACTAGCGGCAAGTGGACTATTCGCAGGTAGCGCAATTTTGATAGTCCTCCTAGCGCGTTGAGCGTTGGATCTGGGTAGGTCGCAACAGTCAGCGATTCCAAGTTTTCAAAGTCGCACAGCTCGTTGAGAGTTCGATACGAGCAATGCCATATCCGGAGTTGCGTTACAGCGGACCTGTTTTCCGTCATCGGAAATGACTTCGCCTTGTCGCGCATGAGGTCAACTTTCATATATGTGTCTCGAACGTCTGCTTCTGGCCGATGGTGGTCTCCTTTATAGCCATCGCGATGGAAGCAGGAATGTTTGGTCCGCCGGTCATCATGGCCGTACTTTGGTTACTCGGCGAAAGCGCCGCTCTATGAGGCCTAGTGCGGTAGCTTGAGCTGCGCCACAGAGCGATAACCAGGTTAACTGCGCCAAAGGTTTCGAGAGAAGATTTGGCAATGCTTTGTACAGAGGGTCTAAGGATAGCGATGCCGGAAACACCGCAAATACCAGAACGACATCAGGAAGCATATGTTCGAGCGGATTGTGAAGGTGTCGAACATCGGTCAGCCAGGCCCATGATGCCGAGAGGGCAAATATAAACCCATATGTTCCTGTAACTGGATAGGAGAGTTTCATCTATCTCCGCTTCTGACCGAAAGTGGCTATCGGGTGCCGGCGTTGGATTTTTTGCCTGCAACTGCGGCGTAAATAATCTCCGCAACTGTTGAAGCGAGGATTAGAAATCCACCAACTTTTGGCACACCTGCGTTAAGCATCGCAAGCCCGACTAACGCAATGCACAGCGAAATCCAGTGAACTAATCTCATAGATTCCTTTCAAAACGCAGTGTCCGCTTCTGGCCGTTCACGGTTAGATTTCTAGGCCAAGATGCCTCGGCACTTTCCGCTCAAATAGCTCAACCAATTCTGGCTGCATGAAAGCGTAGTTGTCGGGAATGTCTAGGCAAATGAGCTTCTTCGACCGGAGATATGCAGAATACATCCTAGTCAACTTGGTTTTATGACTCTTCTCCATCACGAAGACAACATCCGCCCAGGCCAACTGGTCTAGTTCTAACTGGCACTCAGTGTCTGGAGCCAGACCGGCTGAGTCGGTTGCTATGCCTGCGCGACCGTCAAAGACTTGCGCAGCCGTCGGGCTGCGCAACTTATTGCGGCTGCAGATAAAAAGAACGTTCATGACTCTCTTTATTGCCGAAAACTATGTCCGCTTCTGGCCGAATGGAGTCGTCGAGCCAGCATTTACCCCGCATGGCCTAGCCCAAAACGGCGTCACTGCCGATGACCCGCGGAGCTAGGTTGGTCAAGACACCGAACTCGCCTGCGTCACCGACCCACCCGCCGGCACATCATGCGTCAGCCAGACATTCCCACCGATCGAAGCGCCCTGCCCCAGCGTCACATCACCAAGCACGGTCGCTCCGGCGTAGATGACCACATCGTCCTCGACCGTCGGATGGCGTTTGAGCCCTTTCGCCAGCGTGCCATCCGCATTTTTGGGAAAGCGCCGCGCCCCCAGCGTCACCGCCTGGTAGATCCGCACCCGCTCCCCGATAACAGCCGTCTCGCCGATCACGACACCGGTCCCATGGTCGATGAAGAAATGGCCGCCGATCCGCGCCCCGGGATGGATGTCGATCCCGGTCCGGCTATGCGCCTGCTCGGCCGCGATTCGTCCCAGCAGCGGCAGGCCCAGCCGGTACAGGCTATGGGCCAGGCGGTGGTGGATCATCGCCAGCACGCCGGGATAGCAGAGCAGCACCTCGTCCACGCTGCGCGCAGCCGGATCGCCCTCGTAGGCCGCGAGCACATCCGAGTCCAGCAGCCGGCGGATATCGGGCAGGCCTTCGGCAAAGCTCCGGATCAGCTCTGTCGCCCGCTCATGCACCTCGACAGCGGGCACGCCGCCGTAGCGCAGCTCCAGTCGCGCCTGGCACAGCAGCGTGTGCAGGGCAGCGTCCAGGGTGTGGCCGACGTAGTAGTCCTCGTTCTCCTGCCGCAGGTCCGGCGGCCCCAGGCGCATGGGGAACAGCGCCTTGCGCAGCGCGTCGATGGCCTCGCCCACCGCGTCGGGCGATGGGAACTCGCGGCTTTCCGGCTCGCGGGGCCGCGATTGCGACGCCCGCCATTCATTACGCGCCGCGTGCAGTCCCTGCACGATGGCGTCTATGCGCAGCGTCGTCATCGCGGCCCTTGTTCAGCGCTTGCGTGCCGGGCTCAGAAGCCGGGCAGCACGGTGCCCTTGAACTGGGTCTCGATGTAGCTGCGGATCTCGTCGGAGTGGTAGGCCTTCACCAGCTTGCCCACCCAGGGCTTGTCCTTGTCCTGCTCACGCACGGCGATGATGTTGATGTAGGGGCTCTTGGCGCCTTCGCGGGCGATGGCGTCCTTCACCGGGTCCAGGCCGCCGCTGGTGGCGAAGTTGGTGTTGATGCCGGCGGCGTCCAGGTCGGGCAGCGAGCGCGGCAGCTGGGCGGCGTCGATCTCCACGAACTTCAGCTTCTTGGGATTGGAGGTCACATCCAGCGGGGTGACGTTCACGCCGGCTTCCGGGCGCACCTTGATGATGCCCTGGTCCTGCAGCAGCAGCAGCACACGCGCGCCGTTGGTCACGTCGTTGGGCATGCCGAAACGGGCGCCGTCCTTCAGCTCGCTCAGGCTCTTGATCTTCTTGGAGTAGACGCCCATGGGGAAGTTGATGGTGTAGCCCACCGGCACCAGCTTGTAGCCGCGGTCCTTCACCTGCACGTCCAGGTAGGGCTTGTGCTGGTAGCTGTTGGCGTCCAGGTCGCCGGCGGCCAGGGCCGCGTTGGGCTGCACGTAGTCGCTGAATTCCACGATCTGGAGCTTCAGGCCGTCCTTCTCGGCGACCTTCTTGACCTGTTCCATGATCTGCGCGTGCGGGCCGGCGGTGACGCCGATCTTGATCGGCTTGTCCTGCGCCTGGGCGATGCCGGTGGCCAGCAGGGTGGACAGCACGGCGGCCGAGAGGATGTTTCTGCGTTGCATGATGAGAGTGCTCTTCTGGTTGAAATTCGTTGGTTCGATCAGCGGTGCCGCAGGCGGCGCACGGCCCAGTCGCCGAAGCTCTGCAAGGCCTGCACGAAGAAGATCAGCACGATGACGACGGCCAGCATCACTTCCGGCAGGAAGCGCTGGTAGCCGTAGCGGATGCCCAGGTCGCCCAGCCCGCCGCCGCCGATGGCGCCGGCCATGGCCGAATAGCCGGTGAGGCTGACCAGGGTGATGGTGAGGGCGGCGACGATGCCGGGGAAGGCCTCGGGCAGCAAGACCTTCCACACGATCTGCCAGGTGCTGGCGCCCATGGCCAGGGCGGCTTCGACCACGCCGTCGTCCACCTCGCGCAGGGCCACTTCGACCAGGCGGGCCACGAAGGGCGTGGCGGCGATGGTGAGCGGCACGATGGCCGCGGCGGTGCCGATGGAGGAGCCCGACAGCAGCCGGGTCAGCGGGATGATGGCCACCAGCAGGATGATGAAGGGGGTGGAGCGCACCGCGTTGACGATCCAGCCGGTAATGCTGTTGGCCACGCCGTTCTCCAGCAATGCGCCGCGGTCGGACAGGCGCAGGTACACGCCCAGCGGTATGCCCAGCAGCGCGCCCAGGATGCCGGAGACGCCGACCATCACGATGGTTTCCCACAGCGAGGTGCCGAACACCTCCAGGAACATGGGGCTGAAAAGAATGCTGTCGCTCATGGGGCGATCTCCTCGATGCGCACGCCGGCGGCCTGCAGGTGTTCCACGGCGCGGGCCAGGGCTTCGGCCGGGCCGCGCAGCAGCGCGGTCAGCGAGGCGAAGGACAGGCCCTGGATCTCATCGACCTGGCCATGCACGATGTTCACATCCACGCCGTAGCGGCGCACCAGGTCCGACAGCACCGAGCGTTCGGCGTCGTCGCCCAGGAAGGCCAGGCGCAGCAGCGTGGCCTCGCCGGGGTGCTGGGCCATCACGGCGCGCACCCGGGCGGCGACGGGCTCGGGCAATGCCTGGGCACCACGTCTTCCACCAGGCTCTTGGTGATGGCCTGGCGGGGCTGCAGGAAGATCTCGGACACGTCGGCCAGCTCCACCACCCGGCCGGCATCCAGCACGGCGGCACGGTGCGCCAGCTGCTTGATGACCTGCATCTGGTGGGTGATGAGGATGACGGTCAGGCCGAAGTCGGCGTTGATCTGGCGCAGCAGGGCCAGGATGGAGCGGGCGGTTTCCGGGTCGAGCGCGGAGGTGGCCTCGTCGCACAGCAGCACCTTGGGCTTGCTGGCCAGGGCCCGGGCGATGCCCACGCGCTGGCGCTGGCCGCCGCTGAGCTGCGAGGGATGGCGCTCGGCGAAGCTGCCCAGGCCGACCAGGTCGAGCAACTCGGCCACGCGGCGGCGGATCTCGTCCTTGGGGGTGTGGACCAGCTCCAGCGGCAGGGCCACGTTGCCGGCCACGGTGCGGGATTCGAGCAGGTTGAAATGCTGGAACACCATGCCGATGTCGCGCCGGGCGGCGCGCAGCTGCTCGTCGGGCAGGGCCAGCATGTCGCGGCCGGCCACCAGCACCTTGCCGGCGCTGGGCCGGGCCAGCAGGTTGATGGTGCGCACCAGCGAGCTCTTGCCGGCACCGCTCTTGCCGATGATGCCGAAGATCTCGCCTTCCGGAATGCTCAGGTCGATGTCGCGCAGCGCATGCACCAGGCCCTTGGCCGATGGATAGGTAACGCTGACGTTCTGCAGGGCCACGGCGGCTGTGGCGCCGCGGGCTGGGGGGGAAATGGATGGGTGGGGAGACGCCGACACGAAGAAGCCTTAGGCAAGCCGGTTGACTTGCGAGCGGGCGATTTTAAGGAAAAGTTACTTAAAAGGAAAAACAATCACTAGTGAGTTGCTAAGCTTGGAATCCGCATAAGAAGGCTGAGGCGCCTGCGGCCGGCAGGAAATCCCGCGGATGGCGAGAATGGTCGATTCCCAACCGAGAACCCATGATGGCCACCTCCTCCCTCTACGACATCCCCCTGAAGAAGATCGACGGCAGCGATGCCACGCTGGCCGAGTACCGCGGCAAGGTGGTGCTGATCGTCAACGTGGCGTCCAAGTGCGGGCTGACGCCGCAGTACGAGGGGCTGGAGGCGGCTTACGAGGCGCAGCGCGAGCAGGGCCTGGTGGTGCTGGGTTTTCCGTCGAACGATTTCGCGGCGCAGGAGCCGGGCGACAACGACAGCATCGCCGCCTTCTGCCGCGGCACCTTCGGTGTGCAGTTCCCGATGTTCGGCAAGCTCAATGTGAACAGTGCGCCGCGCCATCCGCTGTATGCGGCGCTGATCGAAGCCGCGCCGCAGGCGCAGGCCGGCTCGGACAGCGTGTTGAAGGGCAAGTTGGCCCAGCACGGCCTGCTGCCGAAGAACGACAGCGATGTGATGTGGAATTTCGAGAAATTCCTCATCGGGCGGGACGGCAGCGTGGTCGGCCGTTTCGCGCCGGACATCACGGTGGACAGCCCGGTGCTGGCCGAGGCGATCAAGTCGGCTTTGGCGCGCTAGATTTTCGGGGCCGGATGCTCCGGCCTATCAATCCCAGGCCCGCCAGCAGCATGGCGATTTCCTGCGGCTCCGGTACCGCGGCCATGACGGCATGGCCGATGGTGATATCGGTAATGCCGGGCACCTGGCTGGGATCGGCAGTGGACAGCGAGAACGCGACGAAATACTCGTTGGGCGAGTTGGTTTTGAAGCCCTCGAAAGTGAGGCCCGATGAGCCATCGACAAAGGGGACGTCCGAGAAGCCGTAGCTGGCCAGGTTGGTCGAGATCAATATATTCACCACACCGCTGGTCACTGCTCCGTCGAAGGCCAGCATGGTGTATTTTGGCACCGAATTAATTTGTCCTGTCAACGCACCGAACGAGCCGGTGACGAGAACATTTTTGGTTTTCCCCAAGTTGGAACTTGGATGCAGGGATCCGATAATCGTATTCTGCGGGCCCGGATAGGTAACGTCGCCCAGCGTCAACGGGGTAGCGGGAGTGGCGAATACAATCGACGAGCCATAACTCTGGAAATCGCTGTCATAGCTGATCGAGCCTTGCGAGGAGAATTCCGGCCTGCCGGTGTAAAGCACGACTCCCGCGAATGAGCTCGTTGCGGCGGTGCTCAGCAGCAGCGCCGCCAACTTGGTATTGAAACGCATGATGACTCCGGTGGCAAATGGGTGGAAAGAGCGGCCGATCTTTCTCCATTCCCCATCGAAGTTCCTCGACTCGCTTTAGCTCTTACGTCCTAAGCGTGCCCACCGGCCGATATTGTGGGCGCCAACCACAAAATAAGCCTCCAATTATCGAAAAGCAGTATTAATCTGTTTTCGGCACGGCTTACTCCTGCTGGATGCCGGCCTTGGTGGCGATGCGTTTCCAGAGTTCGATGTCCTGCGCCTGGAAGGCCCGCATTTCCTCGGCGCCGCCTTGCATGGTTTCGGCGCCCAGGCGCAGGTAGAAATCGCGGGTTTCGGGCAGCGCCTCGATCTGGGCGAACAGGCTGGCGAGGCGGTCGGTTTCGTGCTTTGGCGTCCTGGCGTGCACGGCGGCGGCCACCCAGACCGAGGCGGCGAAGCCGGGCAGGCCGGCCTCGGCGGATGTCATCAGTTTGGGCAAGGCGGCCTGGCGGCGGTCGGCGGCCACCATCAGGGCGCGCAGCTTTTCGCCCTTGACCAGTTCGAAAGCGGCGGTGATGTCGGCGAAGGACAGGTCGACCGTACCCGAGGCCACGGCGGTGAGCGCCTCGGCCGCGCTCTTGAAGGGCACTTGCCGGGCCTCGACTTTGGCGATGTCGTTGAAGGCCTCGGCCATCAGCTGGTAGCCGGCCGAGCCGGAGCCGTAATTGAGTTTGCCGGGCTGGGCGCGGGCGGCGGCGATCAGCTCGGCCACCGAGTGGTAGGGCGAGCCGGGCGGCACTACCAGCACCGCGGGGGCGCGCATCATCATCGACAGGGGTGCGAAGTCGGCTTGCGGGTCGTAGGGCAGTTTCCTGAACAGGGCCACGTTCACCGCCAGGGTGGAGTTGCTGCCGACGAAGACGGTGTAGCCATCGGCTGGCGCGGCCAGCGCCTGGCGCACGGCGATGAAGCCGTTGCCGCCGGGCTTGTTGTCCACGATGACCGGCTGGCCGGTCAGCTCCTGCAGCTTGCGGCCGAAGTAGCGGGCCGACGTGTCGGTGCCGCTGCCGGGCCGAAGGGCACGATGAAGCGGATGGGGCGCGAGGGGAAGTCCTGCGCCAGGGCGCGTGAGCTGGCGGCCAGGGCCAGGGTGGCGGCGATGAAGCTGCGGCGGTCCAGGGATGTCATGTGTCTTGTCTCCTTTTTTTATTGCTCAGGCGGCGATGGAACGTACGAACTCCGCCATGGGCAGATCGGACGCGACCAGCGCCCGGCCCACGACCGCATGCCAGTGGTCCTCCGAGCCATGGGCGATGCGCCATTCGTGCAGGCGGCGGGTGAACAGCTGCAGGTCGTATTCCTCGGTGATGCCGATGGCACCGTGCACCGCGTGGGCGGTGTTGGCGATGGGCAAAGCCGCCTCGCTGGTGCGGGCCTTGGCGACGGCGGCGGCCAGCAGAGTGGGCACGGTGGGGCCGCTGGCGAAGGCGGCTTGTGCGGCCATGCCGGCGGCGGCCACCTGTTCGGCCATCACGCTGAGCGAGTGCTGGATCGCCTGGAACTTGCCGATGGAGCGGCCGAACTGGCTGCGGTCGTTGCCGTATTGCAGGGTGATCTCGAAGGCCCGCGAGGCGGCGCCGGCCAGCAGCGCGGCGTGCAGGGCGGCGCCCATGGCGCGCTGGGCATCGGCTAGCCGGGGAAAGCGGCGCACGGGCGTATCGGCGGGGAAATGCAGGCTGGCCGTCTGGCTTAGCGGCACGCCGGCTGTTTCGCGGCGGGCGGACTTGCAGTCCAGCAGCAGCAGGGATGCGCCGTCGTCGGCCAGCAGCCAGTCGGCGACGCGGCCGTAGGGCACCTGCGGGCAGAACCAGCCGCCCTGCCCTGGCTGCACCGCCGGCGCAAGGGTGATCAGGCCGGCAGGCACTTCGCCCGAAGGCAGCAGCGCCCGCGCGGCCAGGCTTTGCCCAACGGGCAGCGGCAGCGCATAACGGCCCAGCAGCCGCACGATGGGATACAGCTCGGCCAGCGGCAGGCCGGCGCCGCCGGCCTCCTCCGCGGCCATCAGCTCCAGGAAACCGGCCTCGGCGATGGCGCCCCACAAGGCTTGGTGGTCGCCGCCGGCCTCGATGGCGCGCACCACGGCGGGGGTGCAGCGGTCGCGCAGGATGTCTTCGAATGCTTCGGTGAACATGGGCTCTTCCTCAGCGCAGGCCGAGACCGCGGGCGATCATGCCGCGCAGGATCTCGCGGGTGCCGCCGCGCAGCGAATAGGTGGGTGCGACCTGGCTGACGTAGGCGCAGGCGCGTTGCAGTTCGGCGTCCAGCGCCTCTTCGGGGTCGGCGCCCAGGGCGGCCTCGATCAGCGCGGGAACGGCCTGTTCGAACTCGGTGCCGATGTCCTTGACCAGCGCCGCCGCGATCACCGGGCTCTGGCCGGATGCCAGCTGGGCGGTGACGGCGATGGACAGGTTGCGCAGCACGCTCAGATGGGTGGCGAAGCGGCCCAGCACGGCGGCATGGCGGGCGGCCTGGCCGCTGGCGCGCAACACGGTGAGCCAGCGGTCCAGCAGCACGATGCTGGAGTAGAGGCGCTCCGGCCCGCTGCGTTCGAAGGCGAGTTCGGCCGTCACCTGCTCCCAGCCGCTGCCCTCCTGGCCGATCAGGGCCTCGGGCGGCAGGGCCACGTCGTCGAAGAAGACTTCCGAGAAATGCGCGTCGCCGGCCAGGTCGCGGATGGGGCGGATGGTCACGCCCGGCAGGGACAGGTCCACGATGAACTGCGACAGGCCCTGGTGCCGGTCCTCCGCCGTGCCGGAGCTGCGCACCAGGGCGATCATGTACTGGCAGTTCTGCGCATTGGTCGTCCAGATCTTGCGGCCGTTGAGGCGCCAGCCGCCGCCATCGGCGGGCGTGGCGCGGCTGCCCACGCTGGCCAGGTCGGAGCCGGCGTTGGGCTCGCTCATGCCGATGCAGAAGAAGGCCTCGCCGGCGCAGATGCGCGGGAGGTAGAAGTCCTTCTGGGCGGCGGTGCCGTATTTGAGGATCAGCGGGCCGCTCTGGCGGTCGGCGATCCAGTGGCCGGCCACGGGGGCGCCGGCGGCCAGCAGTTCCTCCACCAGCACGAAACGCGAGAAGGCGTCGAGCGCCGCGCCTCCGTATTCGCGCGGCAGGGTCACGCCGACCCAGCCGCGCGCGGCCAGACGGCGGCTGAAGGCGGCGTCGAAACCCATCCAGGATCGGGCGCGCACATCGGCGGGCAGCTCGGGCATTTCGGTGGCGAGGAACTGGCGCACTTCGGCGCGGAAAGCCTGGGCCTCGGGCGGCAGCGTGGCCAGGTGGAGTTGGTCTAGCAGGGGGGAGGACATCGGTCTGGGCTGGCTCCGGTTCTGGGTCGGGATCTAGATCACGCCGCGCTCGCGCAGGCCCGCGATGCCGGCGGCATCCAGGCCCAGCACGCCGCCCAGCACCGCGTCGGTGTGCTCGCCCAGGGTGGGCGCGGCGCGTTCGTAGCGGATCGGCGTGGCGGAAAAGCGGATCGGGCCGGCGACGGCCGGGGCCTGCACGCCGCTGGCATGCGGCAGGTCCAGCCGCATGCCGCGGTGGCGCACCTGCGGGTCTTCGAAGACCTGGCGCATGTCGTGGATCGGGCCGCAGGGGACATTCGCGGCTTCCAGCGCCGTGACCCATTCGGCCATGGTGCGTGTGAGGAAGGCGGCGGCGAACTGCGGGATCAGCGCCTCGCGGTTCACGCTGCGCAGGCCGGGGCTGGTGAAGCGCGGATCCGTCGCCAGGTCCTCGCGGCCTATCACCCGGCAGGCGGCGCGGTACTGGCCGTCGTTGCCCACGGCCAGGATCAGGCTGCCCTCGCGGCAGGCGAAGACCTGGTAGGGCACCATGTTCGAATGCGCATTGCCCATGCGCTGGGGGATGCGGCCGGAGAGGAAGTAGTTGATCGCCTGGTAGGAGCTGACCGCCACCACGCAGTCGAGCAGCGAGAGGTCGATGTGCTGGCCCTGGCCGCTGTGATGGCGGTGTTCGATCGCGGCCAGGATGGCGCTGGTGGCGTACATGCCGCAGAGCAGGTCGCTGATCGCCACGCCCACCTTCATCGGCTCGTCCCCGGGCGTGCCCTGGGGCTGGCCGGTGATGCTCATCAGGCCGCCCATGCCCTGGAAGACGAAGTCGTAGCCGGGCAGCGCGGCATAGGGGCCGTCCTGGCCGAAGCCGGTGACGGAGCAGTAGACCAGGCGCGGGTTGATCTTCTGCAGGTCGTCCCAGCCCAGGCCGTAGCGCGCCAGGGTGCCGACCTTGTAGTTCTCGACCACCACGTCGGCCCACAGGGCCAGCTCGCGTACCAGGGCCTGGCCTTCGGCGCAGGCGATGTCGCAGGTGACCGAACGCTTGCCGCGGTTGGCGCTGAGGAAGTAGGCCGAGTCGGTGGTTTCCTGGCCCTGGCCGTCCTTCAGGAAGGGCGGGCCCCAGGCGCGGGTGTCGTCGCCGACGACAGGACGTTCGATCTTGATGACCTCGGCGCCCATGTCGGCCAGGTTCTGCGTGGCCCACGGGCCGGCGAGGACGCGGGTGAGGTCCAGCACCTTCAGATGCCCCAGTGCGGTGGCCATGGGCGGCGTTCCTTGTCTCTCATTTTTGTGTTGGAGGGAGCTTAAGGACGGGCTGGCGCAGGCGTCCAATATCGATTGAACCGAGGGCGATACGTGGGACATATCAACCATCGGGATCAACCCTAGGCTGATCCCGTACCGTGTATCAGCCATCTCGGAATCGATATTGGACGCCCCTGCCCCGCCTGCCTAAGCTGCCCGCTCCTGCCGCAAGACAAGACCAGACAAGCGAGACAAGCCCATGCCGGACACCCTGCTCTACCAACAAGACGGCCCCGTCGTCACCCTCACCCTCAACGACCCCGAGCGCCGCAATCCGCTCACCGGCAACGACATCGTGGACCGGTTGCTGGAAGCCATCGCCCGCATCGAGGCCGACGATGCCGTGCGGGTGGTGATCCTGACCGGCGCCGGCACCGCCTTCTCGGCCGGCGGCGACATCCGCACCATGCAGCAGCAGGCCACCGGCGACCATGGGCCGATGAAGCTGCGCCGCGACTACCGCGGCGGCATCCAGCGCCTGCCGCTGGCGCTGTTCAACCTGGAGGTGCCGGTGATCGCCGCCGTCAACGGCGCGGCCGTGGGCGCGGGGCTGGACCTGAGCTGCATGTGCGACATCCGCATCGCCTCGGAGCACGCCAAGTTCGCCGAGAGTTTCGTCAAGCTCGGCCTGATCGCGGGCGACGGCGGCTCCTGGCTACTGCCCAAGCTGATCGGGCTGTCGCGCGCGGCCGAGATGTCCTTCACCGGCGAGACCATCGATGCGCGCCAGGCGCTGGAATGGAACCTGGTCTCGCGGGTGGTGCCGGCGACGGAGCTGATGGATGCGGCGCGCGTCATGGCCGCTCGCATCGCCGCCAATCCCACCCATGCGGTGCGGCTGACCAAACGCCTGATCCGCGAGAGCCTGCATTCCCGGCTCGACACGGTGCTGGAGATGGCGGCGATGTTCCAGGCCGTCTCGCACCAGACGCCCGAACACAAGGAGGCGGTGGACGCCTTCCTGGAAAAACGCGCGCCGAAGTTCGGCTGAAAAAGCATGGCCGCAGGCTCGCGTATGCTGTCCCGCCCGACCCACGAGAGCCACCGCGCGACATCCATGGACCTGCGCCGCATCCGGCATTTCGTCGTCCTGGCCGAGACACTGAACTTCCGCCGCGCCGCCGAGCGGCTGCACATGGCGCAGCCGCCGCTGTCGGTGTCGATCCAGAAGCTGGAGGCCGAACTCGGCACCCGCCTGTTCGACCGCAGCACCAGCGGCGTGGCGCTCACCGCCAGCGGCCGGGCGGCGCTGGCCGAGGCGCGGCGGGTGCTGTTCTACAACGAGCAGTTCCGCGAGCAGGCCAGCAGCGCGGCGCAGGGCACCAGCGGGCAACTGCTGGTGGGTTTCGTGGGCTCGACCGCCTCGGGCATGCTGCAGAAGCTGGTGCCGCAGTTCCGGGCGGAATACCCGGGGGTGGAGCTGATCCTGCGGGAGTCCACCTCGGGCGCGATCATGCAGCAGATCGTGGGCGACGAACTTGATGTGGGCCTGGTGCGCACGCCCCTGCTGGAGAGCAGCACCGCGCGCCTGCTGCCGCTGGAGCGCGACTGTTTCGTGGCCGCCCTGCCCCGGGGCAATGCCCTGGCCGCGCGCGCCGAGCTGCGCCTGGCCGACCTGGCCGAGCAGCCCTTCGTGATGTACACACGCGCCTTCGCCGCCGGCCTGCACAGCGCCACCATGCTGGCCTGCCAGGCCACCGGATTCGTGCCGCTGGTGGCGCAGGAAGCCACCCAGATCCAGACGGTGCTGGCCATGGTGGAGAGCGGCCTGGGCGTGGCCCTGGTGCCTTCGGTGACGCAGCGCTTCACCAGCCAGAAGATGGTGTTCCGCCGGCTCGTCGACCTGCCGGAAGCGGCCGATATCGGCCTGGCCCTGGCCTTCAAGCCCGAACGCGAGAGCGCGGCGGCGCTGCGTTTTCGGGAGATGGCGGCGCGCGAGTACAGCAATGCACTCGCCGCGGCCGCCTGAGCCTGCTCACTGATCCAGGCTGACCCCGGTCGCCTTCACCACCGAACTCCAGCGCGCCAGCTCCTTGCGGATATAGGCGCCGTACTCCTCCGGCGTGGAGCCCAGCGGCTCGGCGCCCTGCTGGGCCAGCTTGGCGCGCAGGTCGGGGTTCTGCAGCGCCTTCTTCACCTCGGCGTTGAGCCGCTGCACCACGGCCGGCGGCGTGCCGGTGGGCGCCAGCAGGCCCTGCCAGGCGCCGACCTCGAAGCCGGGCATGCCGGATTCGGCCAGCGTCGGCACATCGGGGAACAGCGACATGCGTCTGGCGGTGCTCACCGCCAGGATGCGGATGCGTTTGTCATGGATGAAGGGGATGACCGAGTTGATGGTGTCGGTCATGAAGCCGATCTGCCCGCCCGCCAGGTCCACATCGGCCGGCGCGCTGCCCTTGTAGGGCACATGGGCCGCGTCGATGCCGAAGGCCCGCACCACCTGGAAGGCGCCCAGGTGGGTGACGTTGCCGTTGCCGGCCGAGCCGTAGCTGAGCTTGCCCGGGTTGGCCTTGGCGTAGGCGACGAACTCCTGCACCGTCTGCACCGGCAGCTGCGGGTTGACCACCAGCGCCAACGGCACCACCGCCGTCAGGGCGATGGGGGTGAAATCGCGCTGCACGTCGTAGGGCACGCTTTTGTAGAGCGCCGGGCTGAGGGTGATCGAGGAGGTGTTGTAGAGCAGCGTGTAGCCATCGGCCGCCGCCTTGGCGACCAGGGTGGCGCCGATATTGCCGTTGGCGCCGCCGCGGTTGTCGACGAGGATGCTCTGGCCGAGCTGCTCGGACATCTTCTGCGCCAGCACCCGCGCTACCAGATCGGTGGGGCCGCCCGGCGGGAAGGGCACGACCATGGTGATCGGCTTGGCCTGGGGCCAGGGCGACTGGGCCTGGGCGGCCTGCTGGGTGAAGGAGGCCGCCAGGAACGCGGCGGCGGCCAGGGCCAGGCGCCGGCCCTTCAGGGCGACGCGGGGCCGGTTGCGGAAGTGATGGGGCATGCTGTCTTGTCTCCGTTTTCTTTCGATGACGCGGCGCCCGGCCAGCCGGCGGCGGCCAGGCATTCCTGCGTGTGTTCGCCCAGGCGCGGCGGCATGCGCACGGGGGCCCGCTGGCCGTCGAAGCGGATCGGCGAAGCGGGAAATCTCATGCGGCCCATGGCGGGGTCTTCGAGGGTCTCGAAGAAGCCGAGGGCGGCGAGCTGCGGGTCGTCCAGCAGCTGGGCCAGGGTCTGCACCGGGGCGGCGGGGATCTCCATGCGCGCGCAGGCGTCCAGCCAGTAGGCGGTGCTGTCGCGCGCCACGAAGGCGCCGGCGGTTTCCAGCAGCTCGCCGATATGGCGGGTGCGCTGTGTCATGTCGACGAAACGCGGGTCGCTCGCCAGTTCGGGCGCGCCGACGTGGTCGAAGAAGCGCTGCCAGTGCAGGTTGGTGTAGGGCATCAGGCAGACATGGCCGTCGGTGGTGCGCCAGGGCCGGCGCCAGGGCGTGGTCACCCGGCTGTAGCCCACCGGGCCGGCGGGCGGATCGAAGTGGGCGCCGTAGAGGTGCTCGACCAGGTTGAAGGCGACCATGGTCTCGAACATCGGGATCTCGACCGCGCAGCCCTCGCCGGTGCGGCCGCGCTGCACCAGGGCGGCCAGGATGGCGTGGGCCGCCACCTGGGCGCAGGTCTTGTCGGCGGCGATGGTGGGCAGGTAGCGGGCCTCGCCGGTCTGCTCCTGCACCAGGCCGACGGTGCCGGACATGCCCTGGATCACGTCGTCGTAGGCCGGCCGTCCGGCATAGGGCCCGCCTTCGGCGAAGCCGTGCAGGCTGGCATAGACCAGGCGCGGGAACTTGGCTCGCAGCTGCTCCGGCGCGATGCCCAGCGCCGCCAGCTTCTGCGGCCGCATGCTGTGCATGAAGACATCGGCGTTGGCGAGCAATGCCTGCAGCTGCGCCCTGCCCTCGGCCTGCTTCAGGTCGAGCAGCACACTCTTCTTGCTGCGGTTCGATCCCAGGAAGATCGCGGCCATGCCGGCTTCCGTCGCCGGGCCGGTGTGGCGGGTGGAATCACCGCCGGGGGCTTCGATCTTGATGACCTCGGCGCCGTAGTCGGCCAGCACCTGGCTGGCGAGCGGGCCGAAGACGACGGTGGACAGGTCGATGACCCGGATACCGGACAAAGGATGCATGAAGGCGGGTCTCCTCGCGCCCGGCTGCTGCCGTCCGGGCGTCGCTCAGCCGATTCTTGGCCCTGGTAGCTGGGCCGTCCAATATCGTTTTGGGCGAAGTTGATAGCCGTGGGGTATTGGGGACCGTCAGGCGGATTGCTTTATCTGTAACCGCATGCTGCAATCTTCGGGCGCTGTCCCGGCGCGCTCCAACACACACAACACATGAAGAAGATCATCACCGCCTCCCTGCTCGGCCTGCTTCTGGCCTCGGGCGTTCACGCAGCCGGCAGCGCCCAGCAGAACCTGATGGGCACCTGCAATACCGAAGCCACCGGCAAGAAGGGCGAGGAACGCAAGGCCTTCATGAGCAGCTGCCTGTCCGACGGCAAGAAGCGTCAGCAGGAAAAGATGAAGATGTGCAATACCGACGCGACCGGCAAGAAGGGCGACGAGCGCAAGGCCTTCATGTCGGACTGCCTGAAGAAGTAATCAGTCTTCGGCGCGTTTGTCGCCGGCCAGCATGGCGGCGACGAGGTTCTCGCGGTGGCGCAGGCTGGTGAAGACCACGCCCGCCACATGCAGCGGCACCAGGGCCACCACGGTCCAGGCCAGCAGCTGGTGCAGCTGGTCCAGCCAGGCCAGGCCGAAGAAGGCGTCGGTCGTGTAGAGCCAGCCGGTGAAGCAGGTTCCGGCGACGGTCAGCCAGAGCGCCACGGCCATCCAGCCGCCCAGCGGGTTGTGGCCCAGGTGGCGCTCTTCCCTTCCGGCCATCAGTCGTCGTGCATAGGCCAGCGTGGCGCGCGGCCCGCGCAGGAAGTCGGCGAAACGTGCATGCCGGCTGCCGATGAAACCCCATGCCACACGCACCGCGACCGCGGCGGCGATGGTGTAGCCGATGCGGATGTGCCAGGCCTCCGAGCCCTCGGAGGTGAACCAGGCCAGCGCCACGCCCACGGCCACCAGCCAGTGCGTGAGACGCACCAGCCAGTCCCAGACGCGGACGGTGCCGGGCTTCACTTGTCCTGCGGGACTTCCGCCACCTTCTCGAAGGTCTTGGGATGGAAGAACACCTCCACCCGCGCGCCCTTCTCGTCGAATCCGTAGACCTCGTAGCAGCTGTTGTAGGTCTTGACCTGGCGCACCTTCCAGCCGCGTTCTTCCAGGGTTTTCTGCAGTTCCATCTGGCCGCGCCATTCGGACTTGTGTGCTTCGGGGCTGCACTGGATATTGCCGTGCTGGGCCAGGGCGGCGGCCGAGGCCAGGACCAGGGCGGGGGCGATGAGGAGTCGTTTCATGTCGATCGGGTTTCGGGCTGAAGATCGGGCGGGACGCGGTTCAGACGTCCAGCCACATCCGCAGCAGGTTGTGATAGGTGGAAGTGAGGCCGATGACGGAGGGGTCGGCCTCGCCCAAGGAAGAGTCCGAACGCAGGCGGCGCAGATGGTTGTCCATGTCGAAGAGCAGGCGGCGCTGCTCGTCGCTGCGCACCATGCTCTGGATCCAGAAATAGCTGGCGATGCGTTCGCCGCGGGTGACCGACTCCACCCGGTGCACGCTGGTGCCGGGATACAGCACCAGGTCGCCGGCGGCCAGCTTCACCCGGTGTTCGCCGAAGGTGTCCTCGATCATCAGCTCGCCGCCGTCGTATTCGTCCGGCTCCGAGAGGAACAGGGTGCAGGAGATGTCGGTGCGCACCCGCGCGCCGTTGCGCATGTAGCGCACGGCGCTGTCCACATGGTTGCCGAAGGCGTTGGCCTCGCCCCCATAGCGGTTGAACAGCGGCGGCGAGATCTGCTTGGGCAGGGCGGCCGAGAAGAACAGCGCATGCCGCTCCATGCCCTGCAGCAACAGCTGCTGGCAGGCACGGGTGGCTTCGCAGTCTTCCGGCAACTGGCGGTTGTTCTTGGCCTGGGCGGACTGGGTGCCGGCGGTGATCCGGCCGTCGGCCCAGGGGGCCTCGGCCAGGATCGCCCGCGCCCGGGCCACTTCGTCCTTGCTCAGGACTTCCTTGACGTGCAGCAGCATGGGCGCAGGATATCCGCGGTGGTCAGAAACGCATGCCGATGGTGGCCAGCACCTGGCGCTTGGCGCCGAGCACCGCGAAGCCGGGGTACAGCGCATCGCCGTAGGCCTTGTCGCCGAGGTTGCTCACGTTGAGCTGGGCGTAGAGGTCGGGCGTGAATTTGTACTCGGCCATGGCGTCGAAAACCATGAAGCCCGGTGCACGTGCGTTGGGCGAGATGGCGCCGCTGGTGCCGGCCAGTGCGAAGTTCTCCGAGGAGCCATGGCCGCCGAGCGCCACGCGGAACTTGGCGTTGGCCTGGTAGCTGACCCACAGGGCGCCCGAGCGCTTGGGCGTCAGGCCCACACGCTGGCCGACGGTGGCCTGGGCGGTGGCGGCGGAGCCGGCCGCGTCGATCTTGGCATCGGGAATCCAGGTGAAGGAACCGTAGACCTCCCACTGCGGCGTGATGCGGCCGACCACGTCGAGTTCCACGCCGGTCGAATGGCGCTTGCCGGACAGGGTGTAGGCGATGTTGCCGAAGTCGGCATCGGTGGTGCGTTCGTTGAACTTCTCGCTGCGGAAGATGGCGCCGCGGGTGGAGAGGTTGCCGTCGAGCCAGTCGAGCTTGGCACCGAGTTCGATGTTCCGGCTCTTCTCCGGCGGCGTGTTGGCGTTCTGCGCGTTGGTGAAGCGGTAGGTGTCGGCGGCCGTGGTGAAGGAGGTGCCGTAGGACAGGTGGTAGGACTGGGTGGTGCTCGGCTGGAACAACAGGCCGGCGCGGTAGCTCCAGGGCGAGAAGTCGAAGCTGTTCGAGGCGGTGGCGGTGCGCACCGTGCTGTTGGCGTTGGCGTAGGTGTACTGCTCGTAGTTGCCATCGAACTTGTCGTAGCGCACGCCGCCCAGCACCTTCCACATGGGGGCGACCTGCACCAGGTCTTGCAGGTAAAGGCCCAGGGCGTCGGACTTGTAGCCTTCGGTGCCGCGGTAGGTGGGCGACACGTTCAGGCGGGTGCCGTCGTCGGGGTTGCCGACGGTGGTGTTGCCCTTGGCGTAGTTGGTGCCGACGGTGCCGTAGCCGCCGAAACGCAGGGCCTGCTCGTGGGCGGCGTCGATGCCGGCCAGCAGTTCGTGGCGCATGCCGCCGAGCTCGAGCGACTTGCTGTAGTCGCTCTGCACATAGGTGCTCTTGAAGCGGTCCTTGCGCGGTGCCAGGCCGACGCGGGTCAGGATGGTGTTGTCGCCGAAGTTGGCGGCGGTGGTGGCCACGCCGTTGGTGGTGCCGATGCGGGCCTGGGTGATCCAGGTCTGGCGTTCGAAGACGCCGCTGCGGAACTGGGTGCGCAGCTCGGAGCCGTCGCCGAAGAGGTGCTTCCAGTTGCCGTGCACATAGGTGGCGTTGCCGTCGGCGTAGTCGGAATCGGTGCCGTAGAAGGCGCCGGCCTTGACCGGGGCCAGCTTGCCGCCCACGTAACCGATGCCGGACGGCGGCACGTTGTTGTTGTTCAGGTAGAAGGCGCCGAGGGTGAACTCGTCCGGCGTGCCCAGGCCCCAGCTGTAGCTGGGCGCGATGCCGTTCTTGTCGATGCTGGCGCCGTCGTTGTCGGCCTTGTTGTACATGGCGTTCAGGCGCAGGGCGGTGGTTTCGGTCAGGCGCTTGTTGACGTCGACCGTGGTGCGCAGATAGCCCATGGTGCCGGCGGAGACGGTCACGTCGGACTGGTCGAGCAGCATCGGCTTCTTGGCCACCTGGTTGACCACGCCGCCGGTGGAGCCGCGGCCGAAGAGCATGGAGGCCGAGCCCTTCATCACTTCGATGCGCTCGGTGTTGAAGGTGTCGCGGTCGTACTGCGAGGGGTCGCGCATGCCGTCGATCATCAGGTCGCCGGTGGTGGCGATGGGAAAGCCGCGCAGGCGGATGTCCTGGTCGGTGCCGTTCTCGGTGGCGGCGAAGGTGATGCCGGCGGTGTAGTGCAGCGCGTCCTTCAGGGTGTCGAGCTTGATGTCGTCGATCAGCTTCTCGGTGATGACGGTGATCGACTGCGGGATGTCGCGAATGTCCTGCGTGCCCTTGCCGATATTGGTCTTCTTGGTCAGCAGCGCGTCCTTGCCCTGCACGTCGGCCTGCTCGGTCACGGTGACGGCGGGCAGGGTCTGGGCGGTGGCGGGCATGGCCCAGCCGGTGACGGAAGCCGCCAGCATCATGGCGCCCAGGGGCGTCAGCGCCTGTTCCGGGTGGGTAAAGGCAGGCGTGCGCCCGAACGTCGGCTCGGCAGTCTTGGCCATGGAATGGAATCCCCTCGTGTTTTGATGAAAAACGTCCCAGCGAGGAGTCCCTCCCCCCATCTTCGAACGCGGGCGCATTCTATTTGCGAATGCGAACTCCTATCAATCAAATTTTCACGGGAGGGACATAAATCCCACATCAGGCCGATACACGGCCTCAGCCTTCGCGCGCTGCGGAACGCTCCACGCGCGCGCCGGTGAAGGCCCCCAGCCGACGCGTCATCGGCAGCTCCAGCCAGCGGTAGACCAGCTCGCCGACGGCCACGCAGACCAGGACGGCCGCCACGGCGAACAGCCAGGTGCCGCCCGGCAGCAGGTGCAGCCCGAGCCGGCGCCAGAGCTGCGAGAAAGCAGACAGCACGATGGGATGCGAAAGGTAAACGCTGTAGGAAATGTCGCCCAGCCAGCGCAGCCCGCGCCAGGCCGGCAGGCGGCCGGAACGTTCCCACAGCAGGGCGCCGGCGACGACCATGGTGGCGGGCAGCCCGGTGGCCAGCGCCGAAGGCACGGTGGGCCCGTGTTCGGCGAAGGCCATCAGTGCCGCGAAGCCGGCCAGCAGCAGGCAGGGTCCCGTCCATGCCGGCCCCTCACGCCCGACGGCCCCCTGCCACCAGCGGGCCACCGCCATGCCGAAGACGAACTCCAGCATGATCGAGGAGGTATAGGCCTGCGCCACCGGCCTGGTCGCCCAGCCGCCCAGGCCCAGGGCCACGAGCAGCGCGATCGTCGCCGTGGTCGCCCAAAAGCGCCAAGCCGCGGGCAGCAGCAGCGCTGCGCCGTAGACCAGGTAGAAGAGCATTTCGTAGTTGAGCGTCCAGCCCACCACCAGCACCGGATCCACCCGCCCGCCGGCCGAGGGCGTGAAGAAGAAGAGATAGGAGCCGGCCACCTTCAGCCAGTCCAGCCGTGCCGACTGCAGCAGCTGCGGCGCCGCCACCAGCACGGCCACCACCACACTCGTCAGCAGCCAGTACAGCGGCGCGATCCGCACCAGGCGGCGGCGGTAGAAGCTCAGCGGCCCCTGCTGCCGCCCCACGGTGGTGTGCCACATCAAAAAGCCGCTGAGCACGAAGAAGATGTCCACGCCGGTATAGCCCCAGGAGGGCCACCAGCCGTGGTAGTCCATGCGTTCGAGCTGGAGCTGGAGATGCACGCAGACCACCAACAAGGCGGCGATGCCGCGAAGGTGCTGCAGGCTGATGAAGGGCATCGGGGCGGACTCTGGGAAACGGGCGAGTCCGCCAGCTTAACGAACTGCCGGGTCAGTTCCTCTGGCGGCGCAGCACGGCGCCGGCATGCACGTCGCGGGTTTCGCCGCGCCTGCAGGCCAGGGAGCCGTTCACATAGACCGCCTCGACACCCGCGCTGACCAGCGTCGGCTCGGCAAAGCTCGCCCGGTCCGCCACCGTGGCGGCATCGAACAGCACCACGTCCGCCGCATGGCCGACGGCCAGCAGGCCGCGCCCGCGCAGGCCGAAACGGCGGGCGCTCAGCCCGGTCATCTTGTGCACCGCCGTCTCCAGCGAGAACAGGCGCAGGTCGCGCACGTAGTGGCCCAGCACCCGCGGGAAGCTGCCCCACAGCCGCGGATGCGGGCTGACATCGTGGGCCAGCCCGTCGGAGCCGACCATCGCCATGGGGTGCGACAGGATGCGGTTCACATCGTCCTGGCTCATCGCGAAATACACCGCGCCGGCCGGCTGCAGCCTCCCGGCGAGTTCCACCGGATCGCAGCCGCGCTCCCGCGCCAGTTCGAACAGCGAGCGGCCGGCGGCGGACGGGTCGGCCCGGGACCAGGTCACCAGCACATCGTCCGACTGCCGGATGCGCGAGGCCAGCAGCATGGTGGAGGACGCGTTGTAGGGATAGCAGTCGAAACACACGCCCTGCCCCGCCGCGGCCGCCTCGATCAAGGCCAGGGTCTCGGCGGAGCGGCCATGGTTGTTGCGGCCGATCAGCTTGTGGTGGGAAAGCACCGTGTCCACCCCGAGCCGGCGGCCTATCAGCAGCGCCTCGCGCAGGGCTTCGTCGATATCGTCGGCCTCGTCGCGGATGTGCATGGCGACCAGGCCGCCGGCCGCGGTCAGCGGCGCGCCGACGGCGATCACCTCCTCCGCGCTGGCGGCGCGGGCCGGCGGGTAGTAGAGGCCGGTGGACATGCCGATCGCGCCCGCATCCATCGCCTCGGCCATGTCGGCCGCCATGAGGGCGGTTTCCGCGGCGGTGGCCACCCGGTCGAGGTCGGCCATGTGGCGCACCCGCAGCGTGGAATGGCCGACCAGGCAGGCCGCGTTGGTGGCCGGGCGGGAGCGTTCCAGCGCATCGAGGTAGTCGCCGAAGCGGTCGAAGCGCCAAGCGTCCTCGCCCAGCAGGTCCAGCGGCGGCACGGGCGTGTGCCGCGCCAGCAGCGGCGCCAGGCTGATGCCGCAGTTGCCGGTGACGACCGTGGTCACGCCTTGCGAAAGCTTGGGGTGCGCGCCCTCCGGCGCATCCAGCAGCAGGCGGTCGTCGTGGGTGTGCACGTCGATGAAACCCGGCGCCACGATCAGCCCGCCGGCATCCACCCGCTGGCCGGCGGCGCTGCCCGACAGCTCGCCGATGGCGGCGATGCGGCCCTGGGTGATGCCCACATCGGCACGCATACGCGGCGCGGCGCTGCCGTCGATGACGGTGCCGCCTTCGATGATCAGGTCGAACATCGGCCGCCCTTCATCCCACCTGGGCGCCGGAGCGCTTGACCGCATCGGCCCAGATCGGCGTCTCGCGCCGAGCACGGTCGAACAGCGCTTCCGGCGGGCCCTGCAGGGTCTCGAAGCCGATGGCCGCGTATTTCTCCTGGCAGGACGGCGTGGCGATGGCGGTGTTGATCGCGCCGTTGAGCTGGGCGATCAGCGCCTTGGGCATGGCGGCCGGCGCCACCAGCCCGCCCCAGGCGACCACGTCGTAGCCCGGCACGCCGGATTCGGCGACGGTGGGAATGTCCGGGAACAGCGGGCTGCGTTTGGCGCCGGTCACCGCCAGCACCTTGAGCCGGCCGGCCTGGATGTGCGGGGCGATCGAGCTGAGGTTGTCGAACATCAGGTCGATCTGGCCGCCCATCAGGTCCTGGATGGCCTGCGGGCTGCCGCGGTAGGGCACATGCACGATGTAGGTGCCGGTCATGGTCTTGAAGAGTTCGCCGCCCAGGTGGCCGGTGGTGCCGCTGCCGGCCGAGCCCATGCTCAGCGTGCCCGGCTTGGCCTTGGCCAGCGCGATCAGCTCCTTGACGCTGTTCACGCCCAGCTCCTTGCGCACCACCAGGGCGTTCTGCACGAAGCCCAGCAGGGCGACCGGCGCGAGCTGTTTCTCGGCGTCGTAGGGCAGCTTGGAAAAGAGCGACTTGTTGATCGCCAGCGTGCCCACGTTGGCATAACCCAGGGTGTAGCCGTCGCCGGCCGCATGGGCCACGTCCACGATGCCGATGTTGCCGCTGGCGCCGGGCTTGTTGTCGATGACGAAGGTGGCGCCCATGGTGCTCTGCAGCGCATTGGCGATGACACGGCAGATGGCGTCCGGCGAGCCGCCGGCGGCCGAGGGCACGACCAGGCGGATCGGCCGTTCCGGATAACCCGCGGCCCGCACCAGCGGGGAAGCGGCGAGCGCGGCGGCGGCCGGCAGGGCCTGCAGGATTTGGCGGCGGGACAGTCCGCTGGCGTGGCGATGGGAGCTCATGGGGCCTGCACCTTTCTTCGACTTGGGTGATGTTGCGATGCGGCGCATGTTCGGCCGCCGGGCCCCGCTCGGGCAAACCACGAATCCTCGGCCTAGCATGCAATTTGCTCATGCACTGAATCGAAGCCTCCCAGCGGGTATTTCCCGATTCATGCACCTCGCAAGTGCTTTTCTCATGCACCACGATGTTTAGAGCGCCCTCCACCATGTCCCTGCTGTGCCTGGAAGCCAGCGCGCGCCTGCGCTCCTTCACCGGCGCGGCGCACGAGCTGCACCTGACCCAGGGCGCAGTCAGCCGCCAGATCCAGGCGCTGGAGCAGCGGCTGGACGTGAAGCTCTTCATCCGCCGCCGCGAGGCCCTGGCCCTGACCGACGCCGGCCGCTACTACCTCGACGAGATCGCGCCCCTGCTGCAGCGCCTAGACCGCGCCACCGCCAACGTCATGGCCTTCAAGGGCCGCGGCGGCGCGCTGGCGCTGTCGGTGGGCGCCTCGGTGGGCGCGTACTGGCTGATTCCGCGCCTGCCCGATTTCACCCGCGAGCATGGCGAGATCACCCTCAACCTCGGCACCCGGGTGGGGCCGGTGGATTTCAGCGCCAGCCCGATCGATGCCTCGCTGGAATTCAGCGACGGCCAGCGCCCCGGCCTGCGCTGCGACTTCGTGCTGCCGCTGGTGCTGTCGCCCTACGCCGCGCCGTCCTGGACCGGGCTTCACGGCCGGACCCTGGATGCCGATACGCCGCGCGCCGCGCTCATCCAGCACGGCACCCTGCCCGGCGTCTGGGACGAATGGTTCATCCAGGACGGCATACCGGGCGGCGCCGGGCGCGACGGCCCGCGCTACGAAATCATGTCGATGGCCCTCAATGCCGCCGTCGCCGGCATGGGCGTGGTGCTGCTGCCGGGCTACATGGCCGAGGACCACGTGGCCGCCGGCCGGCTGCGCCGGCTGTCGCGCCGGCAGCTGCGCTACAGCAAGGGCTACTACCTGGTCTATCCGGAAGAGGCCGCGGGCATGAAGCCGCTGCAGATCTTCCGTTCCTGGCTGCTGGGGCAGAGCGAGCATGGCCCGGGCATTCAACAAACCGTCATGCGCGCGGCCTAGCATTCGCGCGGGGCCACCACGTCCCCGCCAGATCCACCCGACGAAAACGACACGATGATGACCCTCAAGCGCTCCCGCCGCCTGGCCCTGAAGTTCATCACCGGCGTTCCGCTGCTGCCCCTGGGCGCCGCGCTGCAAGGCTGCGCCACGGCGGCGGGCGACCGCAGCGCGCGGGTGCGATCGGTGGAGTTCACCGGCATGGCCGCGCCCAGCCTGGCCGACCCGGCCGCCATGGCCACCACCAGCGTCGGCTCCAGCATGAACGTGCTGCTGGCCGACGGCACACGGCGCGACTACCAGCTGGCCTA
This sequence comes from Xylophilus rhododendri, assembly GCF_009906855.1. Lineage (NCBI taxonomy): Bacteria > Pseudomonadati > Pseudomonadota > Betaproteobacteria > Burkholderiales > Xylophilus > Xylophilus rhododendri. The sequence continues at coordinate 5,485,848 of NZ_CP047650.1, read as the reverse complement.
CCAGCCCTTCTTCGTGACCGGCGACCTGGTGCCCGACGGCAAGGGCGGCCAGGTGCTGGCCGGCGGCTATGTGGACATGAAGGGCCAGCCCATCATCGACCGCTCGGTGCCCGGCAAGGAACGCCAGTTCTTCTCCGACTCGCCCGACGGCACCTCGCTGCTCACCATCCCCGGCGCGCAGGTGGCCGGCGTGAAGGGCAACACCGTCTTCGCCGTCGTCCAGTTCGAATACAACACCCGCAACCTGAAGGGCGAGAGCACCTACGCCACCCTGCCCTCGCCCATCGCCGTGCTCACGCTCGACCAGGACCCGGCCACCGGCAAGCTGAGCCTGGTCAAGTACCACAACGTGGACATGGCATCGGCCCACGGCCTGTGGATCACCTGCGGCGCCAGCCTCTCGCCCTGGAACACCCACCTCTCCAGCGAGGAGTACGAGCCCGACGCCCCCTTCGCCGCGACCACCTCCCAGTTCAAGGCCTACAGCCTGAACACCTTCGGCGACGCATCCGTGGCCAACCCCTACCACTACGGCCACCTGCCCGAGATCACGGTGAACCCCGACGGCACCGGCCGGGTGAAGAAGCACTACTGCCTGGGCCGCATCTCGCACGAGCTGGTGCAGGTGATGCCCGACCAGCGCACCGTGCTGATGGGCGACGACTACACCAACGGCGGCCTCTTCGTGTTCGTGGCCGACCGCGAGAAGGACCTCTCCGCCGGCACGCTCTACGTCGCCAGGCTGGGCCCGGGCTTCTCGCTCGACCCGCAGGCGCCCGGCGCCGCCCTGCAGTGGGTGCGCCTGGGCCATGCGACCAGCGACGAGATCGAGTCCCTCACCGCCCTGCGGCCCAGCGACATCATGGCCGTCAGCAAGACCGATCCGGGCGACAAGAGCTACACCAAGGTGATCGTGGACGGCATCCCCAACTGGATCCGGGTCGAGCCCGGCATGGAGAAGGCCGCCGCCTTCCTGGAGACCCACCGCTACGCCAACCTGATGGGCGCCAGCATGGGTTTCACCAAGCTCGAAGGCACCACCGTCAACGTGCGCGACAAGGTGGCCTATTCGGCCCTGCAGAACATCCAGACCTCGATGGTGCGCGGCCATGCGGCCTGGCGCGAGTCGCACAACATCACGGTGGACAAGGCCTTGCAGGCCGGCGGCGTCTTCGCCCACGACCTGGCCGGCGGCGTGAGCGACACCAGCGGCCAGGCCATCGCCAGCGAATGGATGCCGGTGCGCACCCGCGCCCTGATCGTGGGCGAGGACATCGCTTCCGACGCCCTGGGCAACACCGCCAACCCCGACCGCATCGCCAACCCGGACAACCTGAAGTTCTCCGAGAAGATGCGCACCCTCTTCATCGGCGAGGACAGCGGCCAGCACGTCAACAACTTCCTGTGGGCCTACAACATCGACACCAAGAAGCTCGCGCGTGTGATGTCCATCCCCTCGGGCGGCGAATCGACCGGTCTGCATGCGGTCGACGAGATCCACGGCTGGACCTATGTGATGAGCAACTTCCAGCATGCCGGCGACTGGGGCGCCATCCACGCCAAGGTCAAGGGTCCGCTGGGTCCGCTGATCGATGCCAACTACAAGCAGCGTTCGGGCGCGGCGGTCGGTTACCTCACGGCCGTGCAGACGCAGCCGAGCCTGGCCTGATTCGAGCGCTTCGATTCGGTCGACACTACATATTTAAATCAGAACGCAGCATCTCGATTTAATAAACCATTATCGAAATCCGGCTCCCTAGAATGAGAACACGTCTTATCCAACAAGACGGGAGATGTTCTCTTGATTTCGATTTCCTCCATCGCGGCGGCCGCCTGGCGCGGGGCGCCCGCTCTCGTCCTGGCCTTTGCCGGCGGTTCATTCGGGGCGCCGGCATTCGCTGGTGAAGGCATATTCGGCTGGCTTTATTCACTCGACCTGCAACCGCGGGGAAAAGCCGAAGTGGAACAAAGAGTCGATATGACGCACCGCCAGGCGGTGGGCCGATACGACTGGAACCAATACCGCACGGAAATCGAATACGGCCTGAGCGATGATTTTCAGATCGGCGCCTACCTGAATGCCTTCTCGATCCGCGCGCAGGACAACTATCTCAGCGACGAAGTCTGCGCCACCACGCCCTGCACCGCCGGCTTCGGCGTGCCCGGCACCGCCAGCAGCGGCGGCGCTTACCGCCGCAGCGGCATCGACGGTGCCTCGCTGGAAGCGATCTGGCGTATTTCCAACCCGGTGACTTCACCCGTCGGTGTCGGCCTGTATGTCGAGCCGACCTGGGGCAAGCTGGAGGATTCACTGGAGTTCCGGCTGCTGCTGCAGTCCAATTTCCTGGACGACCGGCTGGTCCTCGCGGCCAACGCATTGGTCGAGATGGAGCGCGAGAAATACGACCCGGCCAACGGCATCATCCGCAACTCGATGGCCGACCTGCTCTACGGCGCCAGCTACCGTTTCGCGCCGCGCTGGTCGGCCGGCTTCGAAGGCCGGCTGCACACCGACCACGACGGCTACCGCTTCGAGCAGCACACGCAGACCGCCAACTTCATCGGCCCCAACGTGCACTACAGCGCCGAACGCTGGTGGCTGACCGCCGCCTGGCGCCACCAGGTGGGCGGCAGCTGCTATGGCGGCGGCACGGCCGACTGCTCGCTCGGCCATGTCTGGGACAGCCACGGCCGCGACCAGATCATGCTCAAGGTCGGCTATCTGCTGAACTAGGAGCCCTCGCATGCAATGGTTTCCCGCCGGCAGCGCCCTGCCGCTGGCCGCCCTGGGCGCGGCGCTGGCGCCGGTCGCCGCGCAGGCCAGGATCTATGTGTCGGTCGAACAGGCCCAGCGGGAGATGTTCGGCGCGCTGGCCCTCACGCCCCATCCGGTGGCGCTCACCGCGGCGCAGCAGGAGGTCTTGCGCGCGGCATCCTCGGTATCGCTGCCCTTCCAGGGCAACCGCATCTGGAAGACGGCGGACGGCAGCTGGTTCGTGGTCGACGAGGTGGTGGGCAAACACGAATTCGTCACCTATGCGGTGGGCATCAACGCCGACGGCAGCGTGCGGCGGGTCGAGGTGCTCGAATACCGCGAGTCCTATGGCTACGAGGTCGCCGAACAGAAATGGCTGGCACAGTTTGTCGGCAAGACGGTCGAGGCGCCGCTGCAGCTCGGCCGCGATGTGCAGAACATCGGCGGCGCCACGCTGTCGGCCAAGCATGTGGCCGATGGCGTCAAGCGGGTGCTGGCGGCATACCGGCTGGTGCTGCAGGCGCGTTGACCGTGCCCGAACTGCTGCTGCGCCGCTGCCGCCCTGCCCTGGGCACCTATGTCGAGATCGGCGCGGCCTGCGAGGAAGCTGGCGCACGGGCCGCCGTGCTGGCGGCGGTGGAGCAGGCCTTCGCCGCCATCGGCCGGGTTGAGCATGCCATGTCCTTCCATGCGCCGGCGAGCGACCTGTCGCGCATCAACGCGGCTGGCGCCGGCAGCGTGATCCCGGTGGACCGGTGGACGGCCGAGGTCCTGTTGCTGGCGCAGGAGCTCCACGGCGCCACCGGCGGTTGTTTCGACTGCGGCGTGGGCGGCACGCTGCAGGCCTGGGGCATGCTGCCGGGCGCCCCGCACGGACGCCGGCCAGCCGCGCAGGCAGGTGGCGGCGCGCAGCATCTGGGCATCGATGCCGGCCGCGGCGAGGTCCGCCTGCACCGGCCCGTCTGCCTGGACCTGGGCGGCATCGCCAAGGGCTTCGCCGTCGACCGGGCGATCGACGCACTGGCCGCGGCCGGCGTGCGTTGCGCGGTGGTCAATGCCGGCGGCGACCTGCGTGTGCTGGGCCCGGTGCCTCGCCCGCTGCATGTGCGCGATCCGCGGGCGCCCGCGCGCCTGCGGTTCGCCGGCCTTCTGTGCGACGGCGCGGCGGCCACTTCGGCGCGCTACTTCTCCGAGATGCCCGGCCGGCCGGACCGCTGCGCCCTGGTCGATCCTTTCACCCGCTGCGCCGTGGCCGACCGGCGCAGCTTCACCGTGCTGGCGCCCCTGTGCGCGGTCGCCGACGGGCTGGCCAAGGCGCTGGCGGTGGCTGGCGCGCTCGGCCCGTCCTGCCTGCAACGCTTCGGCGCGCAGGGCCTGGTGTTGTGAAGACCGGGCACCACGGCGCCCTGCGGGTGGGCCGCGTGGCACGCTGGCAGCGGCGCGCCATCCACGGCGTGATGGGACTGTGCGGGATCAGCGGACTGGTCTGGTGGCTGCTGCTGGACGGCCTGGGCTGGCCGCCGCCGCGCCTGGTGTTCTGGTGGGTGCTGCACGGCAGCTGCGGCATGCTGGCCCTGGTGGCGCTGGGCCTGGTGCTGCCGCAGCATGTGCCCGCGGCCTGGCGCCACCGACGCAACCGCGTGCCCGGGGCGCTGACGCTCAGCGCGATGGTCCTGGCGGCGGGCAGCGCCCTGCTGCTGCTCTACGGAAACGAAGCCTGGCACCCGGCCGTCCATTGGCTTCACACCGGCATGGGCGGCGCCACCCTGCTCGCCTTCGCCTGGCATGTGCTGCACGGCCGGCGCAGCATCGGGCAACGGCCCTGAAACCGCTCAGCCGAGCATCTCGCGCAGTTCGGCGACCTCGGCGCGCAGGGCCTCGTTCTCGGCGGTCAGCTCTTCCACCCGGCGGCGCAGGCCCAGCACCATGTCGGCGGCCTGGTCCTCGGCCGCGGCGGAATCCGCTTCGCTTTCCTCGCGCGGCTTCTTCTTGGCATCGCGCACCCGCTTGGCGGCCTGCTTGAGTTCGTCCTTGCCGGCGACGGCGGCGGCCACCTGCTCATCCACCGGCAGGCTGGCCACCACGGCGGCGTTGTTGATGGAGATGGTGCCCGAACGCACGGCGGCCACCAGCTCGGGCGCCGCCTGCTTCTGGATCTTCTCGATGGCCGCGACCTGCGCGCTGCTCAGGCGGGCGGCGCGGGCGACGGCTTCGCGGGTGTCGAGCACCGGCGCGGCTGGCACGGCCGCGGGCGTGGGGACGGCGGCGGCGGGCTGCTCGCCGTCGGTGTCCCAGGGCGCGCTGCCGTCGTTCGCCTCCATCGCGGCGGAAGCCTGCGGCGCGGTGGTCTCGGCCCGGCTGCGGGTCTTGCGCTCGGACTCGATCTCCTTCTTGCGCAGCGCCAGCACGCCGCGCTGGAAGTCGGACACGCTGCGGCGGCCCAGGTGCTGGTCGATCATCCAGAGGTGCACGTCCTCCATGCTCTGGAACCGCGTGTTCTGCACGGTATTGAAGGGCAGGCCGTGCTTGGTGCAGATGCCGTAGCGGTTGTGGCCGTCCACCAGCACATCGCCCCAAAGCACCAGGGCGTCGCGGCATCCTTCTGCCAGCAGGCTGCGCTCGAGTGCATCGTGCTCCTCGGCGGTCAGGGGATCGATATAGGCTTTGAGTTCTTCGTTGACGACGATGTTCATGCGGGCAGACGGTCAGGCGGATGCGGTGGCTCGGAAAAAAGGCCGCTGGTTGAAAGCGGCGCGGAGGGGGCGGGATTTTATCCGCCCGGCCTGAGCCTGTAGGGCTGCACCCACCCGGCCTGCGCCTGCTGTCTTGCGCCGCGGCGCGCGCGCAAGCGCCAGCATGCAAGCCTTACCGACAAGGCCGCCATGAAAAACGAATCCCCCCGGGAACTGCCCTTTCGGCTAGACGCCATGGTGCTGGTCTGCAAGGCCTGCGGCAAACGCAGCAGCGGGCCGAAGAAGTTCAAGCCCAAACACCTGGCGCAGGAATTCAAGAGCGAAGGCCGCGAGGCGCGCATGAAGACCCGTGTGGTCCTCACCAGTTGCATGGGCCTGTGCCCCAAGAATGCGGCGGCCGTGGCCGCCATCGGGCCCGACGGCCACCCGGCCCAGTTCGCCATCGAATCGCTGGACCAGGTGCCGCAGGCGCTGGCCGCGGCCGCGCCGGGGCGGTCTTAATCGACGCTGGCGCCCGATTCCTTCACCACCTTGGCCCACTTGGTGGTTTCGGTGCGGATGAAGGCGGCGAACTGCTCCGGCTTCTCGCCCACCGGCTCGCCGCCCTGCTCGATGATCTTCTTGCGCAGTTCCGGATTGGCCAGCACCTTGATCAGCGCGTCGTCGATGCGCTTGATCACGGCCGGCGGCGTGGCGGCCGGCGCCAGCAGGCCGAACCAGGAAGAAGCGTCGAAGCCCGGCACGCCGGATTCGGCGATGGTCGGCACGTCCGGCAGCTCGGGCGAGCGCTTGAGCGTGGTCACCGCAATCGGCCGCAGCTTGCCGCTGCGCACGAAGGAGATCGAGGACGGCAAGTTGTCGAACATGATGTTGGTCTGGCCCGCCATCAGGTCGGCCAGGGCCGGCGCGCTGCCCTTGTAGGGCACATGCTGCATCTTCACGCCGGTGAGCGTCTTGAACAGTTCGCCGGCCAGGTGGATGGAGGTGCCGTTGCCGGAGGAGGCGAAGCTGATGGTGTCCGGGTTGGCCTTGCCGTAGGCGATCAGTTCCTTGACCGTCTTGTAGGGCTGCGAAGGATTGGCCACCAGCAGGTTGGGCACATTGGCCACGCGGGAGATCGGCGCGAAATCCTTCAGGTGGTCGTAGGGCATCTTCTTGTAGAGCGCCGGGTTGATCGCATGGGTGCCCACGGTGCCCATGACCAGGGTGTAGCCGTCGGCCGGCGCACGCGCCACCATCTGCGAGCCGATGTTGCCGCCGGCGCCGGGACGGTTGTCGATCACCACCGGCTGGCCGAGCTCCTGCGAAAGCGCCTGGCCGGCCAGGCGGGCCACGATGTCGGTGGTGCCGCCGGCCGGGAAGGGCACGATCACGGTGATGGGGCGGCTAGGGTAGGCATCCTGGGCGAATGCGGGGGCGAATGCCTGCAGGCCGGTGATGCTTGCAAGGGCGGCAACGGCGAGGGCACGGCGGCGCGACGGAAGGGAACTACGAAACATCTTGACTCCTTGTTAGCAACAGCGATCTTGTGTCGCACCCGGCAATTATGGCCAATCGGCTCATGCCGGGCTCCACCACGAATCGCCCGTCTCTTGCAAGATGCTGACATTCCGTAGAAATGCGGTTCTGTTACCAATTCCAGCGCCGGATTTAAGATACTTACTCTCTGTTGTCTTTCTTAACACCCACTGAGGTGCTTGCATGGTCTTCGTACGCTTGATTGCTCTTCTCTTCCTGGTGTTCTACAGCTACACCACCGGCATGAGTGTTTCGGCTTCGCCGAGCATGGCCATGCACATCCTGTTCTGGGTGTCGCTGATCGCGCTGTATCTACTGCCGACCTACGAGGCGGCCAAGCGCCGCCACCCGAGCCTGGTGCCGATCGCGCTGGTCGATATCCTGCTGGGCTGGACGGTGATCGGCTGGGTCGTCGCCATGGTGTGGGCGGTGCGCCGCGCCGAGGTGGCCGTGGAGGCGGTGGGCGGCGGGGAAGAGAACGATCCCTATGTGATCGTGAACGAGCCTTCGCGTTACCCGGCGAATTCGGCGGCCGAGTCGCTCAAGGAGCTGGCCAAGCTGCGGGCCGAGGGCGCGATCAGCGAAGAAGAGTACGTGGCCGCCAAGGGCCGGGTGCTGCACGCACGCTGAGAGGAAAAAGGGCCGCGCAAGCGGCCCACAAACATCCTCCGCAAACGCAAAAGCCGCTGACGAATCAGCGGCTTTTTTGTGTTTGGTGCCCAGGAGAGGACTCGAACCTCCACGATGTTACTCGCTAGTACCTGAAACTAGTGCGTCTACCAATTCCGCCACCTGGGCATTTCAGATCAGCCTTCGATTCTACACACAAAAACGAGCACTTTTAAACCCCCAGCTCGATATGCGCCAAAAAACGCTGCAGCGCGGCAGAAAAGCGCTTCTGCGGATGGCAGATCAGGTACAGGCGCCGGCCGAGCCGCGGCAAGGCGGTCCTCAGCACCGCCAGGCGGCCCAGCGTGACCAGGTCCTCGACGGCCGCGCGCGACAGGCAGGCCAGGCCCATGCCCTGCGCCGCCGCCTGCTTGATCGCCTCGGTGCTGCCGAGCTGCAGCGAGCTGCCCAGGTGGTGCAGATGCGGCAGCAGCGCCTGCTCCACCGCCTCGCGGGTGCCGGAGCCGGGCTCGCGCTGCAGCCAGCGGGCGCTGCGCAGGGCGTCCAGCGACAGCGGCGCGCGCGCCGCCTCGGCCGCCAGGGCATGGTCGGCGGCCGAGACGATGACCAGTTCGTCCTCCCGCCAGGCCAGCACCTTGAGCGTGGGCTCGGGGCAAGGCCCTTCGATCAGGCCCAGGTCCACCTCCAGGCGCGCCACCAGGGCGGCGATGCCGCGGGTGTTGTCGATCACCATGTCCACCGCCGCCGCGGGCCATTCGCGCTCGAAGCCAGCCACCAGCGCCGGCAGCAGGTAATTGCCGATGGTGGTGCTGGCGCCCAGGCGCAGCCGGCTGGACAGGAGCCGGGCGGCGTCGGGGTCGAACAGGGATTCGATCTCCTGCGCCGCATCGAGCAGCTCGCGTGAGCGCGGCAGCAGCGTGCGGCCGTTGTCATTGAGCAGCAGGCGTTTGCCGACACGGTCGAAAAGCTGGGCGCCCAGCAGCGCCTCCAGCTCGTTGAGCGCGCCGCTGGTGGCCGATTGCGACAGGGCGATGCGTTGCCCGGCCGCGCTGGTGCTGCCGGTGTCGGCCACGGCGATGAAGATCTGCAGCTGGCGCAGGCTGAGGCGCATGAATCACTCCATCAATTGGCTGAACCGTTTGGTTATATCTTAATAACCCGTTTGGCGGATTGCGGCCCAGGTCGCAAAGTGGCGGCATGTCTTCCCTGCCGCCCACCGCCGCCCTCCCCGCTCTGCCCCGCCACCGCCTGCTGGCCGGACTGCTCCTCACCGGTGCGATCGCCGCGGCATCCATGCTGCTGGCGCAGTCGGCCTGGCTGCAGGCGCGCGGCATCAGCGCACTGACGCTGGCCATCGTGCTCGGCATGCTGGCGGGCAACACCGTCTACGGCCGCCTGGAAGCCTCCACCGCCGACGGCGTGGCCTTCTCCAAGGCGCGCCTGCTGCGCCTGGGCATCGTGCTGTACGGCCTGCGCCTGACCTTCCAGGACATCGCCCATGTGGGCTGGAGCGGCGTGGCCATCGACGCGGTGATGCTGTGCAGCACCTTCGGCCTGGCCTGCTGGCTGGGCCGCCGGGTGTTCGGCCTGGACCGGCAGACCGCCATGCTGATCGGCGCCGGCAGCTCCATCTGCGGCGCCGCCGCCGTGATGGCCGCCGCGCCGGTGGTGCGCGGGCGGGCCGAACAGGTGATGGTGGCGGTGGCGACGGTGGTGGTGTTCGGCACGCTCTCGATGTTTCTCTATCCGGTGGCCTATGGGCTGCTGGCGGAGCATGGCCTGATCGCCATGTCGCCCTCGGCCTATGGCGTGTATGCGGGCTCCACCATCCACGAAGTGGCCCAGGTGGTCGCCGCCGGCCGGGCGGTCGGTGAGCAGGCGGCAGATACCGCGGTGATCGCCAAGATGGTGCGGGTGATGATGCTGGCGCCCTTTCTGATCGGCCTGTCGGCCTGGCTGGCGCGTTCGCCGTCCGAGGGCGACGCGGCCGGCAAACCGGTGCCGCGTGCCATCACCATCCCCTGGTTCGCCCTGGGTTTCGTCGCCGTCGCGGGTCTGCATTCGCTGGTGGAGTTGCCGCGTCCGCTGATGAACTTCGCCATCGATGCCGACACCGCCCTGCTCGCCATGGCCATGGCCGGGCTGGGCCTGACCACGCGGGTCAGCGCCATCCGCAGCGCCGGCCTGCGGCCCCTGGGGCTGGCCGCTGTGCTCTTCGCCTGGCTGCTGCTGGGCGGCTTCGCGGTCAATACTGCTGTCAACGCGCTGATGGGCTGAGCGGCCCGGGCCGCGATGCGGCGAGAATGCCGCCCCATGCCCCGCCCACGCCTGACCGAGCCCCTGCAGCTCCTGACCTATCTCCTCAAATGGCTGCTGCTGGCCGGCCTGGTGGCGGTGCTGGCGGGATCGGCCTCGGCCTTCTTCCTCTTCTCGCTGGAGCGCGCCACCGCCCTGCGCGAGGCGCACCGCCCCATCGTCTGGCTGCTGCCGCTGGCCGGCTTCGCCGTCGGCTGGATCTACTACAAGCTCGGCAAGACGGTGGAGGCCGGCAACAACCTGCTGATCGACGAGATCCACGATCCCAAGGCCACCGTGCCGCTGCGCATGGTGCCGCTGGTGCTGGGCGGCACCCTGGTATCGCATCTCTTCGGCGCCTCGGTGGGCCGTGAAGGCACCGCCGTGCAGATGGGCGGCGCGCTGGCCGACCAGATCGCGCGCCTGCCCCGGCTGAAGCCGGAGGACCGGCGCATCCTGCTGATGGCCGGCATCAGCGCCGGTTTCGCCTCGGTTTTCGGCACGCCGCTGGCCGGCGCGCTGTTCGGGCTGGAGGTGCTGGCCATCGGCCGCATGCGCTACGACGCGCTGTTTCCCTGCCTGATCGCGGCGATTGCCGCCGACCAGGTCGGCTTGGCCTGGGGCGTGCACCACACGCATTACGCGGTGCTGGAAGTGGCGCCTATGGCCGTGCGCAGCGTGCTGGCGGTGGCATTGGCGGGTGTGCTCTTCGGCTTGGCGGGCCGACTCTTTGCCGTCTCCACCCACGCGTTGGGCGCGCGCATGCGCGGGTGGGTGGCCTATCCGCCGCTGCGGCCGCTGATCGGCGGGGTGGTGGTGGCCGCGGCCGTGTTCGCGCTCGATGGTTGGCGCTACATCGGCCTGGGCATTCCCACCATCGTCGAATCGCTGCAGCAGCCGCTGGCCTGGTACGACTGGCTGGGCAAGCTGCTGTTCACCGTGGTGTCGCTGGGCACCGGCTTCAAAGGGGGCGAGGTGACACCGCTGTTCTACATCGGCGCCACGCTGGGCAATGCGCTGGCGCCGTTGCTGCAACTGCCCTTCTCGATGCTGGCGGCCATCGGCTTCGTGGCCGTGTTCGCCGGCGCGGCCAACACGCCCATCGCCACCATCGTGATGGCGGTGGAGCTGTTCGGGCCGGCCATCGGCCCGCTGGCGGCGGTGGGCTGCATCGCCAGCTACCTGGCCTCGGGGCATGCGGGCATCTACCGGGCGCAGCGGGTGGAGCGGCGCAAGTTCGATGCGCCGGTGGCCGACCGGCCCGATCAGCCCGAAACGCCGCCGCCCAGCACGCGGTAGAGCGTCACCCGGTTGTCCAGCGCGGTCAGCCGGGTGGTGACCAGGGTGGTCTGCGCGGTGTAGAGCGTGCGCTGCGAATCCAGCGCGGTCAGGAAGGTATCCACGCCCTTCTGGTAGCGCGCGTCGGCCAGGCGGTAGCTGTCGGCCGCCGCATCCACCAGCGCCGTCTGCGCCGCCAACTGCTCGGCCATGGTGCCGCGCCGGGCCAATGCATCCGACACCTCCTGGAAGGCCGTCTGCACCGCCAGTTCGTAGCTCGACAGGTAGAGCGACTGCTGGGCCTGCGAATACGCCAGGCTCGCTCGATTGGCGCCGCCATCGAAGATCGGCACGCTGAGCGAGGGCGCCAGCGACCACACGGTTGCCGCTCCGCCGCTGAACAGCCCCGCCAGCGCTGCGCTGGCCACGCCGCCGCTGGCCGTCAGCGACAGCGAGGGAAAGAAGGCCGCCCGCGCCGCGCCGATATTGGCGTTGGCCGATTTCAGCTGGTGCTCGGCCTGCAGCACATCCGGCCGGCCCAGCAGCACCTGGGAGGACAGCCCCGCCGGCACATCGGCCAGCACCACGCCGTCGGTCGATGGCAGCTCGGCCGGCAGCAGCGCATCGGCAACAGGCGATCCGGCCAGCAGCTCCAGCGCATTGCGGTCCTGCGCGATCTGGGTGGTGGTGCTGGCCAGGTCGGCGCGTGCCTGCTGGTAGACGGTCTCGGCCTGGCGCACGTCGACCCGCGAAGTCACGCCGGCCTCCAGCCGTTTCTGGGTCAGCGCCATCGAGCGTTGGGCGCTTTCCAGCGTCTGCTGCGCGATGGCGAGCTTGCTGCGGTCGGCGCCGAGGGTGAGCCAGGCGCTGGTGGTCTCGGCGATCAGGCTGATGCGGGTGGCGCGGGAGACTTCCTCGGTGGCGAGATAGGTCTCCAGCGCCGCGTCCGACAGGCTGCGCACCTTGCCGAACAGGTCCAGCTCGTAGGAACTGACACTCACACCGGCATTGGTGCTCTGGGTGCGCACCGTCGCCAGCTCGCCGCCGTTGGTGCTGCTGGTCGCGCTGCGCGCCCTGGTGCCGCTGACACCCGCCGCCACCGTGGGCAGCAGCGCCGCCCGCTGCACCCGGTACTGGGCGCGGGCGGATTCGATGCTGGCCACGGTCTTGCGCAGGTCGCGGCTGTTGGCCAGGGCCTGGGCGATGACCTGGCGCAGGCGCTCGTCGAGCACGAAATCCTGCCAGGGGATGTCGGTCGCCCTGCCCTGCGTGGTCGGCGCATAGGCCGCGCCCACCGGCCAGGCCTGCGGCACCGGCGCGGCCGGCTGCCGGTAACTCGGCGCCAGCGAACTGCAGGCGCTCAGCAGCACGGCCAGGGATATCGGCAGAAGCCGGTTCTTCATCATCTTCATGGCTCCTGCCCCTCGACCTTGTTCTTCTTCGTCGTCCCGCCAAACAGCTTGCGCACCAGCACGAAGAACAGCGGCACGAAGAAGATCGCCAGCACCGTGGCCGTCAGCGTGCCGCCGACGATGCCGGTGCCGATCGAGATCCGGCTGTTGGCCCCCGCGCCGCTCGACAGCGCCAGCGGCGTCACGCCCGCGATGAAGGCCAGCGAGGTCATCAGGATGGGCCGCAGCCGCAGCCGCGCCCCTTCGATGGCCGACTCCACCAGCCCCTTGCCGCCGAGATACGCGGCTTCCGCGAACTCCACGATCAGGATGGCGTTCTTGGCCGACAGGCCCACCGTGGTCAGCAACGCCACCTGGAAGTACACATCGTTCTCCAGCCCGCGCAGCGTGGCCGCCAGCACCGCGCCGATCACGCCCAGCGGCACCACCAGCAGCACCGAGATCGGCACCGACCAGCTCTCGTACAGCGCGGCCAGGCAGAGGAAAACCACCAGGATGGAGATGGCGTAGAGCTTGGCCGTCTGCCCGCTGGCCAGCCGTTCCTGGTAAGAGAGCCCGCTCCAGGCGTAGCCGCTGCCCTGCGGCAGTTCGCCGGCCAACTTCTCCATCTCGTCCATCGCCTTGCCCGAGCTGACGCCCGAAGCCGCCGCGCCCTGGATGGTGTAGCTGGCCAGGCCGTTGTAGCGCGACAGGCTCTCCGGCCCATAGGTCCAGCGGGTGGTGGCGAAGGCCGAGAAGGGCGTCATCGCGTCCGAGTCGCCGCGCACCCGCCAATCGTTGATGTCCTCAGGCCGCGAGCGGAAAGGCGCGTCGGCCTGCATGTAGACCTTCTTCACCCGCGCGCGGTCGATGAAGTCGTTGACATAGGTGCCGGCCCAGGCGGAACTGAGCGTGGCATTGATGTCGGCCAGCGACAGGCCGAGCGAGAAGGCCTTGGCCTGGTCCACGTCCACGCTGAGCTGGGGGGTGTCGTCCAGCCCGCCGTTGCGGATCGCGCTCAGCTGGCCGTCCTGGCGCGAGGAGGCCAGGAGGCTGTCGCGCAGGGTCTTGAGTGTGTTGCGGTCGGTGCCGGCATTGGCCTGCAGCTGGAACTCGAAGCCGTTCGACTGCCCCAGGCCCTGGATGGCCGGCGGGTTGAGCGCGAAGATCTGCGCATCGCGCACCGAGGCCAGCGCGCCGGTGGCCCGGCCCGAGATGGTGTCGGCCCGGTTCTCCACGCCCTTGCGCGCCGACCAGTCCTTGAGTTCCACGAAGGCCATGCCCGCGTTCTGCCCGCTGCCGGCGAAGTTGAAGCCGGCGATGGTGAAGATGGCTTCGGTGTTGTCCTTCTCGCCCTGCAGGAACTGCTTTTCCACCGACTTGGCCACGTCCAGCGTGCGCGCCACCGAGGCGCCGACCGGCAGCGTGTACTGCACCATGGCCTCGCCCGTGTCTTCGGTGGGCAGGAAGCCAGAGGGCAGGCGCAGGAAGAGCACCGCCAGCGCCGCCACGATCACGCCGTAGAACAGCATCCAGCGCAGCGGCGTCTTCAGGATGCGGCTCACCCGGCCTTCGTAGCGGTGCAGCATGCGGTCGAAGTTGCGGTTGAACCAGGCCGCGAAACCCTTGCCGCCCGCGGCCTCGTCATGGTGCCTGAGCAGCGTGGCGCACAGGGCCGGCGTGAGTGTGAGTGCGATCAGCACCGACAGCGCCATCGAGGCCACGATGGTCACCGAGAACTGCTTGTAGATCACACCGGTCGAGCCGGCGAAGAAGGCCATCGGCAGGAACACCGCCGACAGCACCGTGGCGATGCCCACCAGCGCGCCGGTGATCTCGCCCATCGACTTGATGGTGGCCTCGCGCGGCGACAGGCCCTCCTCGCGCATCAGGCGCTCCACGTTCTCCACCACCACGATGGCGTCGTCCACCAGCAGGCCGATGGACAGCACCATGCCGAACATGGTGAGCGTGTTGATCGAATAGCCGAACACCGACAGCACACCGAAGGTGCCCAGCAGCACCACCGGCACCGCGATCGCCGGGATCAGCGTGGCGCGCCAGTTCTGCAGGAAGACGAACATCACCACGACCACCAGCGCGATCGCCTCGAACAGGGTCTTCACGACTTCCTCGATCGAGATGCGGATGAACTTGGTGCTGTCCTTGGGATAGGCCACCTGGTAGCCCGCCGGCATGCCGCGCTGCAGCTGCGAGATCACCGCCTTGACCCGCGTCGCGGTGGACAGCGCGTTGGCCCCCGGCGCCAGCTGCACCGCCACGCCCGAGGCCGGATGGCCGTTGAGCCGGGTCACGTTGTCGTAGCCCTCGCTGCCCAGCTCCACCCGGGCCACGTCGCGCAGCAGCACGGTGGCGCCGCTGCTGTCGTGCTTGACCACCACCTGCTCGAACTGCGCGGGTGTCTGCAGCTTGGACTGCGCCGTCACCGTGGCGTTGAGCTGCTGGCCCTCGACGGTCGGCATGGCGCCGATCTTGCCGGCCGAGACCTGGGTGTTCTGCGCCGTCAGCGCCGTCTGGATGTCCGAAGGCATCAGGCTGTAGGCCGCCAGCTTGTTGGGATCGAGCCAGATCCGCATCGCGTACTGCGAGCCGAAGACCTGCACCCCGCCCACGCCGTTGACGCGGGCCACCGGGTCCTGGATGTTGCTCACCAGGTAGTCGGCGATGTCGGTGGCGGTGGCCTTGTCGGTGCTGTCGTAGAGCGCGGCGATCATCAGGAAGTCGGTCTGCGACTTGGTGACCGTCACCCCCAGGGTCTGCACCGCCTGCGGCAGGCGGGTCAGGGCCTGCTGCACCTTGTTCTGCACCTGCACCTGGGCGGTGTCCGGGTTGGTGCCCTGCTGGAAGGTCACGCTGATGCTGGCGCTGCCGGCCGAGCTGCTGGTGGAGGAGAAGTACAACAGCCCGTCCAGCCCGGTGAGCTGCTGCTCCAGGATCTGGGTGACGCTGTTCTCCACCGTCTCGGCCGAAGCGCCGGTATAGGTGGCCGAGATGCGCACCGTGGGCGGCGCCACGTCGGGGTACTGCGCCACCGGCAGCGAGAAGATGGACAGCGCGCCGGCCAGCATCACCACGATGGCGATGACCCAGGCGAAGACCGGTCGGTTGACGAAGAAGCGGGCGAACATGGCTCAGCGCTCCGCTGCGGCAGCGGCCTTGGCGGCGGCGGCGCTGTCGGTCACCTCGACCGGCTTGACGGTATCGCCGGCCTTGGCCTTCTGGCTGCCCTGCACGATCAGCCGGTCGCCGGCCACCAGGCCGTCGGACACCAGCCACTGGTCGCCGATGGAGCGCTGGGTGGTCACCGAGGCGCTGCGCACCTTGTTGTCGCCGCCCACCACTAGGGCCGTCGCCTGGCCCTTGGGGTCGCGGCTGATGCCGGCCTGGGGCGCGAGGATGGCCTGCGGGTCCACCGCCTCGGCCAGCACGGCGCGTACATACATGCCGGGCAGCAGGGTGCCGTCGGGGTTGGGGAATTCAGCGCGCAGGGTGACCGAGCCGGTGGCTTCGTCCACCGCCACTTCGGTGAACTTGAGGCGGCCCTTGCGGGCGTAGGCCGAGCCGTCTTCGAGCTTGAGCTGCACCTCGGCGCTGCCGGCCTGGATGCCGTCGGCCGACAGCAGCCGGCGCAGGCGCAGCAAGGCGGCGCTGGACTGGGTCAGGTCCACATAGATCGGGTCCAGCGCGCGGATGGTGGCCAGGGCGGTGGTCTGGCTGGCGGTGACCAGGGCGCCGGGCGTGACGCTGGACTTGCCGATGCGGCCGCTGATGGGCGCGCGCACCTGGGTGTAGTCGAGGTTGATGCGGGCCGCGGCGGCGGCCGCCTTCTGGATGGCAACAGCGGCCAGCGCCTGCTGGTAGGCGGCATGGGCGTCGTCCGCATCCTGCTTCGCGACACCTTCGATCTTCAGCAGATCGGCATAACGCTCGTCCTTGAGCCGCGCCGCCGACACCGCCGCCTGCGCGTTGACCAGCGATGCCTGGGCCTGGTCGGCCGCCGCCTGGTAGCTGGCCGGGTCGATCTGGTAGAGCACCTGGCCGGCGCGCACCAGGGCGCCCTCCTCGAAGCGGCGCGCCTTGACGATGCCGTTGACCTGCGGCCGGACGTCGGAAGTCAGGGAGGCGGAGGTTCGGCCCGACAGCTCGGTGGTCAGCGCCACCGGCTGGGCCTTCAGGGTCGTCACGCCCACTTCGACCGGGCCGGGGCCGGCGGCTGGGCGGGTTTGCCGCAGCCGGCAATGGCGAAGCAGGCAACACTGGCGGCGATGGAGAAGAATCTCGGTGCGTTCATATCCATGGTTCTTGGGTGTGAACGTTCATTCTCACTTATGATTGACATTGTCCAAGTTTCGCTGCGGTAAAGACCGTGAAATCAGCTGACAAAACCCCCTCGCCTGCCCGGCCCTCCAAACCCGAACGTGACGAGCTGCGCCGCGTGCAGATCGTCGGCGCGGCGCGCAGCTGCGTGCTGCGCCACGGCTTCCACGCGGCCAGCATGGCGCAGATCGCCGAGGAAGCGCGCATGAGCGTGGGGCAGATCTACCGCTACTTCGCCAACAAGGAAGCCATCGTCCACGCCATCGTGGAGCGCATCGTGTCCGACCGCCTTGCCTGGATCGCCAGCACCGGCCGCCAGACCGACCTGCCGCGGGTGCTGGCCGGCCGCATGCTGTCCGACGAGGATGCCGAGGACCACGCCCTGCTGCTGGAAGTGACCGCCGAGGCCGCCCGCAACCCGGCCGTGGCGGAGATCGTGCGCCTGGCCGATCGCCGCCTGCATGCCCAGGCCGTGGCCACCGTGCGGCTGGACCATCCGCATCTCGATGCCGCCCAGGCCGCGGCGCGTGTCGAATTCATGGCTGTGCTCCACGAGGGCACGGCCTTTCGCCGCCTGACCGACCAGCCGGCCGATCCGGTGCTGCTGGCCGAGATCTACCGCGAAGTCATCGCCCGCCTGCTGCCCGGCCCGCTCCCGCCGAACGGTTCGTAGCGCGCGGCATCATCGGCGCGGCCGACAAAAACGGGGCAAGCGATCTTGCATGGACTCAATGGCAGCCTGGACGGCCACTATTCCGTCTGGGTCAATGCGAACTGGCGGCTGACGTTCGCTTTCGACGGCCAGGACACGATCCTGGTCGATTACCAGGACTACCACTAGGACACCACGATGTTCCATCCCTCCCACCCAGGCGAAACGCTTCGCGAAGATGTATTGCCCGCGTTGAACCTCACGGTGACCAGAGCAGCCGAACAGCTCGGCGTCAGCCGCGTGGCCCTCACCCGCGTGCTGCAGGGACAGGCGGGCATCTCGATCGAGCTGGCGCGGCGGCTGGAGCAATGGCTTCGCCATGCCGATGGCACCGGCCCGACGGCCGAGTCCTGGCTGCGCGCGCAGCTGCAGTACGACTTGTGGCAGGCCAACAGGACGCCGGCTCCGCATGTCGCGCCAGCCCCTGGCCTGGAAGCGTTGAGCAAAGCCTGAAACCCGGCGCGCGGAAGACTGGATCTCCTCCGCACCCGCCTTCGCGCAGCAACTCTTTTCTTCGCGCAGCCGCTTCTGATGCGAATCTGCGCCGTGGACGCTCGAGGTTCATCGCATCTGCAGAACCAGGCATCCACACATGATCCACTTCGCAAGCGCCGCTTCCATCCCCTCGGCCACGGCCACCGACACTGCCCTTCCCGCCCGAACCGATGCGCCGCCGCAGCCGGCATCGCCGCCCATCGTCCCGGACCAGCTGGGCACCGGCGCGGACCAGGCGGCCTTCCTGCAGCGCCCTTCCGGCCTGCTGCAGGAGCCGGTCGCCGACCTGCCGGGCGTGACAGCGGCATTGCGCCGGCAAGGCGAACTGCGCGCCATGCCGCCGCGCTACTTCGCCCTGCTCGATGCACTGCCGAAGGCCGACCTGCTCACGGCGGCCCTGGCGCTCGACACCCTGACCCTGCTGCCCGAGGTGCTGGCCCGCCTGCCCGCCAAGGACTTCACCCCGAGCACCGAGCAGATCGCCCGCGTGCTCGACTCGATCGGCGTGCGCGCGGCGCACCGGCCGCTGGTGCAGGCCCTGCACGATGCCGCCCAGGCCTTCTTGCAGGAAGACACGCCGGCCAGCCTGAAAACCCTCAAGCGCTATCTCGCCAAGCCGGGCTATACCGATGCCGTGCTGCAAGCCTTGCTCGATGCGGCGGGACTGCTGGGCGTCCAGCTCTCTTCCGAAGCGCTGTTCAAGCTCGGCAACGCGTCCTGCGGAACACACAAGCGCAACCTTTCTTTCCGCAAGGAACTGACCGGCGACCTGCAGGCCTGGCTGGACGGCTCCGGCCCGCAACCGGACTTCGCCCCATTCCTGGCACGGGCCGAGGCCATCGAGGCGGCGGAACAGCGCGAGGCCGAGGAAAGCAACGACCTGCAGGCCGCGGAAGAAGACCGCATCGCCCGCCTGCGCCCCGCGTATTTCGGCCTGCCGGTCCATGTCTACACCGACCCCAGGACCGAGGAGATCCACGGCCCCTCGCAGGCCCAGGTCGACAGCCTGCCGAGCGCACAGGAAGTGCAGGCCCTGGCCCGCACTCTGCACCCCGACCTCGCCGACCCGCTGCGCCACATGGCGCCGCTGAACCTGGTGCCGGAGATCCGCGTGCACCACCGCCAGGCATCCGAGGCGGAGCCGACGCGGCTGCAGACGGTCATCGTGATGTGTTTCCACGATGCCCGGCGCACCGCGCTGGAAAACGCGCTCTGCTTCGCCACCGCGCAGGCGCTGCTGCGCACCGGCCAGGACACGCGCTGCCGCGTCGATCCGCAGACGCTGACCATCGCCTACCAGCCCAGCGTGTACGGCAGCTCCAACGACCTGGCGTTCAAGCTGCTGGGCACCGACGAGGAGAACGCATTTGCCGACAACATGCTGTTCAACTTCCATGCCCGCCACAACAAGCAGGACTATTTCCTGCCCTCCTTCGTCGAAGAGAAATTCATCGACCATGCGGACGCCGGCAACCCCGCCCTGGTCAGCGGCCTGAGCCATCTGGCCGCCACCCGCTTTCGCACCAGGCAGGAGCCGGCAAGCGCCGAGTTCGGCCTGCGTTTCCAGCTGCCGCCGGCCGCCGACGAGCAGCACGGCGCGCAGCTGTCATCGACGCTGGGCGCATTGCTAGACGAATCGCGCGTCGCGCCCAACGGCCCCGGCCGATTCGCCCAGGCCGTGCTGGTGCGCCAGCCGGGATATCCCGGCGGCCCGGGAAGTTTTGTCGATGCGCAGGGCTGGCCGGCGATCCGCTGCCGGGCCGATGTCAGCCGCGAGGCGCTCGAAGCCACCCTGCGCGCGCTCGATCTGCAGCACCACTTCGAACTGCACCAGGATCCGCAGACATCGGCATGGACCGCCGTCACCATCGGCGTGCCCGCCGCGCCGGATGTGCGGCTCATCCAGCTGCCGCAGCGCCGCGACTACGTTCCCATGAGCCTGTGGCGCGGCCTGGCCGATGCGCTGGCCTGGGCCGACAGCGCCCAGGGCGATGCAGGCGCCACCAGCCCGGAACTGGCGCAGCTGCTGCGCACCGTGCGCGCCGCGCTGCCGCCGGTGGTGCAGGCCATCGAAGCGCATGCGGACGATTTCGAAGTCCTGCTGGCGGCGGTGCAGCCCCTGATCGAGCTGCGCCAGCAGGCGGAAAACCGGTTGCCCGGCTTCACCGCCGGCTCGCCGGAACAGGGGCTGCTCAGCCAGATCGCCACCCACACCCGGTTCACGCAAGCGGTGCAGGAGCGCGCCCGGCTGCTGGCCCGCGATGCCGAACCGGCCGAGCCGGCCCAACCGGCCGGGCCCATCGTCGAACTGGCCGACTGACTCAGGTCAGCCAGAGGCGCAGCGCCGCATCGCGTGCGGCCTGCAGCGTGGGATACAGGGTGTCGTCGTCGGTCAGGTCCGGAACATCGGGCTCGGCCACCACATCGATCTGCCAGCCGCTGTCGAAGCGGTGCAGCGTGGCCAGGGCGGCCCGCGCACCGTTGTGCAGTTCCACCGAGCGCTCTTCCAGGGGTACGACGTGCATGCGTGTCTCCTTTGATGAAGCGCCCATGGTGCGCCGCCGCGCGGCGCCTGCGCATCGTGGAAAACCTGGTTGCGGGTCAGCGCCTACCAACGCAGCAGGCGCGGCCCCAGCAGCGCGCCGGCGGCCACCGGCAGGGCCATGCCCAGCACATACCAGATGGCGATGAAGGGCGCGGCCAGCTCCGGGCAGTGCAAGGCATACACCGCCGCACCTAGCGCACCGGCCAGTGCGCCGGCGGCGGCGCCCGCCAGCGCAGGGCGCACCGGCGCCATGCCGCGCAGTGTCCAGATCGCCGCCAGGAACATCGGCAGCGACAGCACGGCGATGTTCTCGGCGCACACCCGCCAGGTGCGGCTCAGCATCAGCTGCGGCGCCTCGGCGGCCGGCGCCTGCCACAGCACCAGGCCGCCCAAGGCCCACAGGCCGGCGATCGGCAACGCCCAGGCGCTCCAGGCCGCGCGGCTCGAAATGCCCGGCCGGCCCAGCCGCGCCACCAGCGCCAGGCCGGCCGCGGCCATCAGCAGCGGCGTGCCGAATTTCACCCAGAACATCGGCAGGCGCAGATAGGCGCCCAGCACCGGGTTCGGCCCCAGCACCGCCGCCATCAGCAGCAGCGACACCGGCAGCGCCAGCAGCAGCCCGACGGCCAGCCGCCGCGCTGCCACATGGCGCCGCACCGGTAGGGTGTCGGCCGCCAGCAGCCCGATCAGGTCTTCGGTCTTCATGAGGATTCCTTGGCCCGCTTGCGCGGCAGGGCCGAGATGCGGGCCGACAGCGCCTTCAGCCCGCGATGGATGCCGATCTTCACCGCCGACTCCGACATGCCCGTCTGCCGCGCCACATCGGCCACCGAGCGGCCTTCGAGCTTGACCTGCTCGATCGGCAGGCGCTGGCGTTCGGGCAGCGTGGCCAGCAGCTGGCCCAGGTCGCGCCGGGCCTCGGCGGCATCGCTGTCGGTGCTGTCGAACAAGAGGGTCTCCATGTCGTCGATCGGGTCGTGCAGGTTCTCGCGCACCTGGCGGGCGCGCAGCAGGTCGATGGTCTTGTAGCGGGCGATGGCGAAGACCCAGGCGGTCACCGGCTGGTCGGCCCGGTAGGTGTGGCGCTGGTTGTGGATGGCCAGCAGGGTCTCCTGCACCAGATCTTCCACATCGTCCGGCCAGCCCGACAGGCGCCGCCGGTAGAAGGAGCGCAGCCGCAGGCCCAGCTGCTGCAGGAAGCGGCGGTAGGCCGCCGCGTCGCCTTCCAACCCGGCCAGCATCAGGCCGTGCAGGGTCTGCTCGGCCTGGAGGTGCATGGCGTCTTTTTCGGACAGCGGCGGTGTCATGGTGCGCGCAGGCTAGCGCGCTTTGGGCGGCGAGCCGGCAGAAAGGCCGGTTGCAGATGGATTACTTCTTCATCATGGCGTCGGGCTTGGCCATGTCGTCCTTCTTCATCTCGTCCTTCTTCATCTCGTCCTTCTTCATGGCGTCCTTGGACATGGCGTCCTTCTTCATGCCGTCTTTCTTCATCGCGTCCTTGGACATCGAATCCTTGGACATCGAATCCTTGGCCATCGAATCCTTGGCCATGCTGCCGCTCTTGCCCATCTCGTCGGCAGCCAGGGCGGAAAGGGAAGCTGCGGCCAGGCAGGCGGCGAACACGGCGGTGGAGATCTTGTTCATGCTGAAGTCCTTAGGGGGTGGATGGAGAAAAATGCGCCGGCGTCCGCAGCCGGACCCGGTCGCGCGTCCGCGGCGCGGAGCGGAGAAATCCGCTCAACTGCCGCCGAACCAGTTGTAGCCCTGGTCTTCCCAGTAGCCGCCTGGAAAGCTGTTGGTGACGTACAGGGCCGTGATGTGTTTGGGGTTCTTGTAGCCCAGCTTGGTGGGCATGCGCAGCTTCATCGGGAAGCCGTATTTGGGCGGCAGCGGCGCACCGTCGTAGCTCAGCGCCAGCAGGGTCTGCGGATGCAGCGCGGTCGCCATGTCGATGCTGGTGTGGTAGTCGTCCGCGCATTGGAAGCCGACGTATTTCGCCCCCAGGTCCGCACCCACGCGGCGCAGGAAATCGCCGAAGGGCACGCCGCCCCAGCGGCCGATGGCGCTCCAGCCTTCCACGCAGATATGGCGGGTGATCTGTTCCTGCTGCGCCATGGCGCGCAACTGCGCCAGCGTCCAGCGGCGCTTGTCGGCCACCAGGCCGGAAACCTCCAGCCGGTAGCCCGCCTCCTCGACCACCCGCACCTGGTCCTCGCCGTAATAGGCGTTGAAGGGGAAAGGCCGGGTGATCATGTCCTGGCTGTAGGTCGGCGCCAGCTGCCGGGGATCGAACAGCAGGCCCTGCACGCCGTCGTTGAAGCGAGAGATGCGCTGCAGCGCCGCTTCCACATCGGCATCGCCGTCGAGGGCGCAGCCGGTGAGCAGCGAGAGCCCGCCCAGCGTCAGCGAGCCGCGAAGGAAATGCCGGCGCGACGATGGGGACAGACGTTTCTCGATCAGCTTGCGGGCATCGATCAGCACCGCGTCGGCATCCACCTGGGTGGCAATGGGGCGTTTGAAGAAACTCATGCCGACTTCTCCTGCCCGCGCGCGCCCAGCATGGCCAGCAGGCTGCGCGGCACCAGCGCCACCATCGCCAGGTGCACCACGATGAAGGCCACCAGCATCGCCATGCCGGCGAAGTGGATGCGCCGGGCGAATTCGTAGCCGCCCAGCAGCTCGCGCAGCAAGGCGAACTGCACCGATTTCCACAGCACCAGGCCGGACAGCACGATCAGCGCCAGGTCCAGCATCACGAACAGATAGGCCAGCCGCTGCACGCTGTTGTAGTGGCGCGGATCGGCATGCGAGAGCCGGCCGCGCAGCGCCGCCAGCGCATCGCGCAGCACCCCGGCGGCGGTCAAGGGAAAGAACTTGCGCGCCAGCCGGCCGGTGCCGATGTTCATGCCCAGGTAGAACAGGCCGTTGGCCACCAGCAGCCACATCGCCGCGAAATGCCATTGCAGGGCGCCGCCCAGCCAGCCGCCCAGGGTCAAGCCGGCGGGGATGCTGAAACCCAGGAAGGGCGAGGCGTCGTAGATGCGCCAGCCGCTGGCCACCAGCAGCAGCACGGCTGCGGCATTGAGCCAATGGCTGATGCGCATCCACAGGGGATGGATGGGCGGCAGTGGCGCATCAAACACGGCTTGGGACATGGGGCTTCTTCTCCTGCGGCCCACCATCGGGTCGCCATGGAAGTTCGTGCCAGGCCCGCTGCGGGTTACAGGCGCTGAAAATTTATTTGCGATCCGCGCCGCCGGCAGGGCCGCGGCGGGCCGATAGAATCCGCCGCCTCAAGAGGTGTCGGCCGGAACATTCCGGCGGGCAGGTGTCAGCGATGGTCGGGCCGCCACGCGGTCCGCACACGCCAGCCATGACACCGAACGCGCCCTTCCTGGACATCCTCGCCGCCCTGCTTTTCGCGGCCGCCCTCCTCCACGGCTTTGCCGCTCCCCGGCTGCTGCGCCTGTCGCTGCGCTTTCCCCGCCATGCCGGCCTGTGGCGGCTGATCGGTCAGATCGAGATCGCCTTCGCGCTCTGGGCGCTGGTGCTGCTGCTGGCCATTGCCCTGGTCGCCGGGCCCGCGCCGGCCCTGGCCCATGCCGGGTCCTACCGCTATACCGAGCCGCTGTTCGTCTTCGTGGTGATGGTGATCGCCGCCTCGCGGCCGGTGCTGCAGGCGGTGCTGGGCGCCATCGATGCGCTGGCCGGCGCCCTACCCGCGCGGCAGGCGGTGGCGCGGGTCTGGCTGGGCCTGGCGGCCGTGCCGATGCTCGGCTCGCTGATCACCGGGCCGGCTGCGATGACGATCGCGGCGCTGACGCTGGCGCCGCTGGTCTTCCGGCCCGACATGCCGGAGCGCCTCAAGTACCTCGCGCTCGGCGTGCTCTTCGTCAATGTCTCGCTGGGCGGCATGCTCACCACGCTGGCGCCGCCGGCCAGGCTGGCCGCCGCGGCGGGCACATGGGACGAGGGCTTGCGCCTGGCGAGCTTCGGCTGGCGGGCCGTGCTGGCGATGCTGGCCAACGCCACGCTGGCCGCCTGGGCGCTGCGCGCACACCTGCGGACGCCGCGCGAGCCAGCGGCCCTGCGCGAGGTTCCGCTGCCGCTGATGCTGGCCCACCTCGCCTTCCTGGCGGCCACCGTGCTGCTCTGCCGGCAGGCCCCGGCCTTCCTGGCGGTGTTTCTGCTCTACCTCGGTTTCACCCGGGCCAGCCGGCGCCACCAGGACCCGCCCCTGCTGCGCCAGGCCCTGCTGGCCGCGCTGTTCGTCGCCGGGCTGATCGTGCTGGGCGCCGGCCAGCAGTGGTGGCTGCAGCCGGCCCTCTCGGCTTTGTCGCCGCGCCTGCTCTTCTTCGGCGCCGCGGCCCTGAGCAGCCTTGCCGACAACACCACCCTGGCCTGCCTGGCCGCGCTGGTCGCCGGCATTTCCGAAGAGGCCCGCCACAGCCTGCTGACCGGCACCCTCGCCGGCGGCGGCCTCACCGTTTTCGCCAACGGCCCCAACCCCGGCGGCGTGGCCCTGCTGCGCCATGGCTTCGCCCGGGCATCGGTGGGCGCGCCGCGCCTGCTGCTGGGCGCGGCCCTGCCCACGCTGGTGGCGCTGGCCGCCCTCGGGCTCGTGTAGCACCAAGCCGATAGCCGAGCAGCGGCAAGGAGAACATCAGCCACCCACAATGGCCGATGTCCGCATCCCACCCAGGAGCAACGTCCCCGTGACCCGCGACCGCCAACTCCATCTCGGCGCCTTCATGCGCCCCGTCAGCATCCACACCGGCGCCTGGCGTTATCCCGGCGCCTTCGCCGATGCCAACTTCAACTTCGCCCACCTCAAGCGTTTCGCGCAGACGCTGGAGCGCGCGAAGTTCGACGCCTTCTTCATGGCCGACCACCTGGCCCTGCTCAACATGCCGATGGCGGCCCTGCAGCGCAGCCACACCGCCACCTCCTTCGAGCCCTTCACCCTGCTGTCGGCGCTGAGCCAGGCGACCGAACGCATCGGCCTGGTCGCTACCGCCTCCACCACCTTCGACGCGCCCTTCCACATCGCCCGCCGCTTCGCCTCGCTGGACCACATCAGCGGCGGCCGGGCCGGCTGGAACATCGTCACCACCTCCAACCCCGACGCCGCCCGCAACTTCGGCATGGACGAGCACATGGAGCACGACGAGCGCTACGACCGCGCCCGCGAGTTCTACGACGTGGTCACCGGCCTGTGGGACAGCTGGGCCGACGACGCCTTCGTGCGCGACCCGGAAAGCGGCATCTTCTTCGACCCCTCCCGCCTGCACACTCTGGACCACCGCGGCCACTACCTGTCGGTGCGCGGCCCGCTGCACATCGCCCGGCCGCCCCAGGGCTGGCCGGTGATCGTGCAGGCCGGCGCATCCGACGCCGGCCGCCAGCTCGCCGCCGAGACGGCCGAGGTGATCTTCGCCGCCCACGGCAACCTGGCCGAGGCCCAGGCCTTCTATGCCGACATCCAGCAGCGCCTGGCCGCCGCCGGCCGCGCGCCGGGCTCGCTGAAGATCCTGCCCGCCGCCTTCGTGGTGGTGGGCGACACCCTGGAAGAGGCGCGCGCCATCCGCGCCCGGCTCGACAGCCTGGTGCACTACGAAAGCGCCATCGCCTCGCTCTCGATCGCGCTCGGCCACGACGCCTCCGGCTTCGACCCCGACGGCCCCTGCCCGACATCCCGCCCACCAACGCCAGCCGCAGCAGCCGCGAACGCGCCATCGCCCTGGCCGCGCGCGAAGGCCTCACCGTGCGCCAGCTCGCCCAGCGCATGGGCGGCTACGGCGGCATGGCCTTCGTCGGCACCGCGCAAAGCATCGCCGACGAGATGGAGGAATGGCTGGAGACCCGCGGCAGCGACGGCTTCAACGTAATGTTCCCCTGGCTGCCCGGCGGCCTCGACGCCTTCGTCGACAAGGTGGTGCCGGAGCTGCAGCGGCGCGGCCTGTTCCGCACCGAATACCAGGGCACCACCCTGCGCGACCACCTGGGCCTGGCGCGGCCGGCCAACCGCTTCTTCTGAGGCCGGCACGGGGGCTCGGCGCCGGTGGGCGTGGCGCGGCGCGCTAACATGGGCGATGTCCGCGCGTATCCTGGCCTTTTTGCTTCTCTTCGGTTCGTGCGGCCTGGCGCAGGCCGTCGAATGGTTCACCCTGATCGGCGACAAGAACGATCCGGCGGTGGACACGGCGCAGCTCGACAGCTCCACCCTCGTGCGCAAGGGCGACCGGCTGATGCTGCGCTTCCGGGTGAACCTGGCCCAGGCGCGCAAGCTCGACGGTGGCGAGGTCTACCAGTCCTATGTCTCCCACATCACCGTGGACTGCGCCAGCCAGTCGGTTTTTCACGACAGCCAGGAGCGTTTTCCAGAACCGTTCTGGCAAG
Source organism: Xylophilus rhododendri (assembly GCF_009906855.1). NCBI lineage: Bacteria > Pseudomonadati > Pseudomonadota > Betaproteobacteria > Burkholderiales > Xylophilus > Xylophilus rhododendri. The sequence goes on along the minus strand of NZ_CP047650.1, from coordinate 5,458,799 downwards.
GCGAGAGCCGCACCGAGACCTTCGTTCAGCCAAAGCCCATGGCTTTCGGCGGCCTCTCGCCCGATCCCAAGCGCCGCATCCTCAACGCCGCCTGCGGGCCGCGTTCGCGGCACTGAGGGGCGGCGGGCCGGCTCAGGTCGCCACGAAGATGCGCCAGAGCAGCCAGGCGATGACGGTCGATGCCACCAGGCTGGAAACCGTCACGGCCCAGCGCAGGTGGCGGGAGTCGGGCCAGGCCTGGGTTTCCAGGTCGTAGGGCGTCATCTGGTCCTCCGGCGGCAGCCAGGTGCGCTGGAACAGCGAATCGCCGAAGGCTTCCTCGCGTTTCTTGCGCACTTCGGCGGTCCGGCGGCGGCGCGCCTGGATCGGTCGCCACAGCGGTGCATTGCGCTGGCGGACGTAATGGCTGCGCGAAGGAAGAGCGTTCATCGGGGCCCCTGTCGTGAAGCCGCCAGTATCGGCACTCTCCTGCCGCGCGACGGGCAGAGGCCATGCGTTTTGCGCGGTTGGGCTCCCGTCAGGTTTCACGCGGCAGGCACGACGAAAGCATCGCCCGGCTAGAAGTCGGCGCAGCCATTACGCCGCTCGGTGGCCACGCAGCTGGCCAGATTGGGCCGTGAGCGCACCCGCGACCATTCCCGCGCCAGCACGTCGTTGCCCTGCGACACCCGGTCTGCGTCCAGCGGCCCGGTAGCCGCGCAGATCGGCGGCGGGCCGATGTTGCGGTCGAAGGTGTAGGTGTGGATGTCCGAGGTATCGGCCATGGCTTCGGCCAGCGGCACCCGCGCCAGCAGGCTGGCCGGCGGCGTGACCGGCGTGACGACCGGCGGCGGCACCACCACCGGCGGCGGCGGCACGACGACCGGCGGCGCGGCCGTCACCACCAGCCGCCCCGGCACCAGGTTGATGAGATAGCCCGCCGTGGAGAGGAAGCTGCCGCCGATGGCGTAGCTGCCCGGCGCGCTCGACGCGGTGGCCGTGGTGGTGGGCGTGCCGCTGAAGCTCGATGCGGTATCGCCCAGGATGGTGCCGCTCACGCCATAGCTGAAGGCCGGGTTGGCCGTGCCCTCCACCCGGGTGGCGTCGGCCACGGTGACGGTCGCCGTCGGCCGCTGCGTGTAGATGAAGTGGTTGCCGGTGGCAGGCACCGTCACCGCGCAGGTGCCCAGGTAGGTGCAGCCGTAGAGATTGGGCAGGGGTCCGTTGCCGGCCAGGCCGCCGCGGATCTCGCCGGTATAGCTGCTCGACCAGATGTTCCAGCGGCTGGCCGTCACGCTGTTGTTGCCGGAGTTGCGGAACAGGCCGCCGGCCACCAGGTCCACGGTGGCGCTGGAGTTCACCGCGGCCTGCAGCACCAGGTCCTGCGTCACCGTGCGCAACAGGGTCGCGCCGGAGCTGGTCAGCTGGCCGGCCGTGGCCGTCTGCGCCTGCTGCGCTGCGGCGTCGTAGGCGGGCGCGGACACGGCGGCGATGGCCAACTGGTCGGCATCCACATAGCTGAAGCTGCCGGAAGCGCCGCCGCCGACCAGCGCCACGTTGTTGGCCACGTTCTGCAGGTCGACGTTGCCGCCGGTGCTGCGCGCCAGCAGGCTGGGCGCGGTGATGGCGCCGTTTGATGTCTGCGTGATGTTGCCGCCCGACAGCAGGCCCAGCGCGCCGGTGGCCGACAGCGGTGCATCGATGGTGATGTTGCCGCCGCCCCCGTTCTGCAGCGCCAGGGCGCCCGTCCGGGACAGCGCGCCATTGACGCCGATATTGCCCGCGAAGGCACTGCTGCCCACGATGACGGCGGGCGCCGAGAGCTGCGAGAAATCGGCGGCCGACAGCGCGAAGCCGGTGCCGGCGGCCGACCCGATGTCGACCGCATCGGTATTGCGGTCGGCCACCGCGCCGCTGGCATCGACACCGCCCGGGCGCAGGTCGATGGCGGTGTTGCCCTGCACCGTCCCGGCGATCGCGATGGCATCGCTGCTGCCGTCGTTGCCCGCGCGCAGCACCACGGTGCCGCCGGTGCTCACCGTGGCCTCGTTCCACAGCCCCAGGCCGTTGGCCGTTGCGCTGCCGGTCAGGTCGATATCGCCGCTGACGCTGCTGCTGACCAGCGTGTTGCCGCCGAGGTGCACACCCGCGCTGGTCGAGCCGGACTTGGCGGTGTCGGCCACGCGGCCGTGCAGCGCGATCGCGCCGGTGGTCGAGCCGATCGCCACCGCGCCGACCGTCTCCACGCCGGAAGACGACTGCGCCGGGCCGGAGCCGAAGCCCGGCCGGTCGGTGCCCAGGCCGGTGATGACGATGTTGCCGCTGGTGGTGGAGATGCCCTGCCCCGCGCCGCCGTCGCCGTCGATGCGCACGCCGGTGTTGTTGGTGCTGCTGCCGGTCACCGTCACGTTGCCGGTGCTGGCGAACAGCGAGGCGCCGTTGAGCCACACGCCCGGCTGGCTCGAATCCGGATTGGCCACCGGTGTGGTGGTGAGCCCGGTGAGGGTGATGTTGCCGCCCGCGCCGGCATCGCTCTGGCCCACACGCGTGTCGATCAGGCCGGTGAGGTGCAGGCCGGTGTCGCCGTTGCCGGTGGCCGACCAGTTGCCCTTCATGGTGACGTTGCCGCCATTGGTGAGGATGGATCCGTCGTAGCTCACCTGGCCGCCGCCCACCGAAGGGCCGCTGTTGTTGGCGTCGGCATTGAACACCACGTTGAGCGCCGAGATGCCGGTGGACCGGATGGTGACGTCCGGCGCCAGCGAGCGGATGCTGCGGTTGGCGTCGAACTGCAGGGTGAGCGTGCCGAGGTTGCCGGAGTAGTTGATGTCCACGCCGGAGTCGAAGGTGATGTCGCCCGAGAAGGCCGAGCCGCTGCCGGTGGCGCCGGTGCCTATGGTCACGCTGGTGCCGGCATTGAGCGCGCGGTTGATGTCGCCGTCCTGGATGGTGGAGGCGGCCGGCGCCACGAAGGGATTGGTCGGCAGGCTGCCGATGGCGTTGCCGTGCACGATGCCCACATCGAAGGGGTCGATCACCCATTTGCCGGCGGTGCCGGCCGGCGCCCCCGCGTCGATCCGCAGGCCGGTGAGGTCGAGCGCGCCGCCGGAGGTCTCGATGGTGCCGCCATTGCCGCCGCTGCTGCCGCCGCGTGCCTGCAGCAGGCCGTAAGCCAGCAGCGCGGTATCGCCGAGCACCGTGATGTTGCCGCCGTTGCCCGGCAGGTTGCCGGCGCTGCCGCCGCTGGCCAGCAGGCTGGTGGTGCTGTCCAGTGCCACGAAACCGCTGGCGTTGGCGCCGCCGTCCGACGTGCCGCGCACGGTGATGTTGCCGCCGTTCTGGCCACGGGCATCGAGGGTGGCCGTGGTGTCCACGCCCTGGATCAGGATGTTGCGGCCGGTGATCGTGATGTTGCCGCCGTTGCCGGTGCCGCTGGCGCTGGTGTCGATCAGCGACAGATTCGTGTTGCCCACCGCATCGAACTGGGTGGCGTTGCCGCTGTATTGCTGCAGCAGCACGTCGCCGCTGCCGGCCGTGATGCTGACCTGGCCGCCCGAGGCCTGCAGGCCGTTGGTGGCGCTGGCGAGCATGGCCACGCCGTAGGCGCCTGCGTCCTGCACCACGACGGCGTTGCCGCTGCCGCTGTCGGACTGCACGATGAAGGCGCCGGAGCCGGCCGTGCCGGTGATGGCGATGTTGCCGCCGCTGCCGGCCGTGAGGCTGCTGCCCGAGAGGGCGACGCCGTTGGATGCCGCGAAGGTCTGGCTGTTGCCGCCGTAGTAGTTCAGGGTGGTGCTGGCGAACCCCGGCGCGGCCTGCAATACGCTGGTGTCCCCGCCGGTGCCGGTGATGGCGATGTTGGCCGCCGACAGGGTCGCCGAGTCGATGGCCACGCCCGCGCTGTCGCTGCTGGAGTAGGTGGCCACCGGGTCGCCCGCCTGCCATCCCCGGCTGCTGCCGGTGATGGCGATGTTGCCGGTCGATGTCAGCGAGGAAACCACGGTCGGCCCCTCGGTGTAATAGAGCCCGATGCCCACGCCGTTGGCGCCCAGGCCGCCGCGGCCGTCCAGTGTGATGCCGCCGCTGCCGGCCTGGAGCACGGTCCCTTGCAGCACGACGCCGCTGCCGCCGTCGAGATAGCTGGAACCGTCGTACACCGTGGCGCCCTGCCCGCGCAGCGAGATGGCGCCGGTGCCGCCGCAGTTCGTGCCGGCGCAGGTGTCGAGTGTGCTGCCGGAGATCTGGATGCCGTCCTGGCTGCCGTTGGAATTGACGGCGGCCAGGCGCGCCAGGAACTGGGTCGGCGGGCCGCCCACCGCACGGCCGTTGACCGCATCGCTCTGGCCGTAGAAACGGATATCGCCGCCGTTGGTGGCGATGGTGGCGCTGTCCAGGAAGATCGTGCCCCGGCGCTGCTGGCCGTCCGAGGCGTTCTGGATATCCGGAGCGCCCAGGGGCGCACCGCTGGCATCGGAATTGAAGTTGACGTTCAGCGCGCCGGCCGGCGCCACGGCGCTGATCGCCGAGCTGAAGCTCATGTTGATGGTGGTGTCGGAATTGACGGTGAGTGTGCTGGCGCGGCCCTGCGTCTTGGCGATGGAGCTGCCGTAGTCGAACTGCACGCCATCGCTGTTGTAGTAGGTGTAGGCGGGCTTGCCCTGGCTGTTGATGACCACGTCGGTGGCCAGGCCCAGCGTGGTGCCGATGGCCAGGTCCGCGATGGAGGATTCGTTGCTGCCCGAAGGGAAGTTGCCCGAGGAATAGGTCGGCGCGCCGCCCGAATCGCTGTTCGCGATGGTCAGCGCGTGGCCGGAGTCGAGCGTCCAGCGGCCGTTGGCGCCAGTGCCGCCTGCGGCATCGATGACCGCCGTCGCACCGATCTCCAGCGTGCCCGCGCCGGTATAGATGCTGCCGCCGTCGGTCGCGCCGCGTGCGCTGATCTGGCCGGAGACATGGGCGGCGGCGCCGGTGTTGGCGCCGAACTGGTCCTCGGTCGTCTCGATGCTGGTGGTTTGCACGCGGACCGTGCCGCCCACGCCGGTGCTGCCGTTGGCGGCGATGCTGGCCTGCGGGCCCATGGCCAGCGCGTTGCCGGCCGACAGGGTGACGCTGCCGCCGGTGCTGCCGCTGGCGTCGATGCTGCCGCCGTCGAAACGCAGCAATTGGGCGTTGACGGTGACGCTGCCGCCGGCCGCGCCGTCGGTACCCATGGCATCGGTGCTGCTGCCGCTTTCGATGCGGACCATGTTCTGCGTGTTGCCCGCGCTGCCGTCCAGCACGACCTGGCCGCCGCGTGTGCCCAGGGTGCGGGCACGCAGCACGCCGGCCTGGCGCACCACCGTCTCGGCGGCGGTGGATGCGGCGCGCAGGGCCACCACGCCGCCATCGGCGCTGATGCTGCCGGTGGCGGTGTTCTCCACCAGCGCGCCGATGGCCGAGGGCGAGTTGATGCGCAGCGTGGTCAGGCCGTCGCCGACCGGATCGACGATCAGCGTCACATTGGCGGCCGCGCCCAGGTTGACCGAGCCGCGATCGGCGTTGATGGTGCCGGCGTTGCTCACCGATGCGCCCAGCAGCGTGACCGCGCCGCCGGTGCCGGTGGAGGCGGCGGGTACGGCGGTGATGCTGGCGCCCTGCTCCACCGTGACACGGCCGCTGTTGGTGCCGTTGGCGGCAAAGCTCAGCTCGGCGCGCGCTCCGTTGGGGACGGTGCCCGTGGTCATGAAGGTGGCGTTGCGGGTGGCCATGTCGGGCCCGTCGATGTCCATGGTGGACGCCAGCAGCCCGCCGGTATTGACCACCGCGCCGTTGGCGAAGGTGACGCCGTTCGGGTTGATCAGGTAGACCGATCCGCCGGTCGTGCCCGGGCTGCCGGCCAGCATGCTGGTGAGCTTGCCGGCGATGGTCGAGGCCTGCAGACCCGTCACGCGGTTGAGCAGCACGGCCGACGCGGCCTGCTGCACCACGTTGACCTGGTCCAGCGCACCGATGGAGAAGCTCTGCCAATTCAGGATGGCGCGGTTGGTCGTCTGGTTGATGCCCAGCGCCAGGCCGCCGTTGGCCAGCGCCTGCGCCGTCCCCACGGTGGCGCTGCCGCCGACCAGTGTCGGGTTGGTCGGCAGGATCTGCCCCATGGCCGGCGCCAGCCCCATGCAGGCCAGCGCCAGGGCGACGGGTTTCAGGCGGCCCGGAAGCCGGCGGCGGGTTTGGATGGCGCGCGTCATGTCAGAAGACCTTCTGCAGCTGGATGTAGAGACGCGGATTGCGGTCGCCGCCATCCGTGAGTGCGACCCGCGTGCCGTCGCGCCAGGCGAGCGTCGCGTTGATCGAGAAGTTGCCCGGCTTGGACCAGGCCGCGCCTATGCCGTAGCCGCGCAGGCTGATGCCGTTGGTACCGTCGAAGGGCGTGGTGCGCCGCACCTGCTGGCCGTGGGCCGCGTCGTAGAAGACGAAGGGCGTCAGCTCGTCGTTGTACGACCAGCGCCATTCCACGATGCCGATGGCGCCCTCGTCCACCAGCGCCTCGCTGCTGGCATAGGCGCGCACCGCGCGGGCGCCGCCCAGCGAGAGTTTTTCGGAAGGGTCGAGGTTGCCGCCGGCGCGCTGGGCGCCCACCGACACATACAGCGAATGCCGGGCCGTGATCGCCTGCAGCCGCGAGAGCTGGAAGTTGATCTTGTGGTACGTGCCCTCGGTGGCATGGCCGGCCGGGCTCTGGTCGAAGCTCAGCGCGTCGGGGCTCTGGATGGACAGGTCGCCGCGGTAGAGCGTGCCGGAACTCGCGAAGTAGCCGCCGCCGAAATAATCGTCGCGCCGCTCCCAGGTCCAGCCCAGGCCCAGGCCGTTGATGTGTTTCTTCGATTCGTAGGACAGGGCGCGGAACTCGTCGGTCAGGCGTTTGGTGTCGGCCGTCAGGCGCAGGAACAGGTTGTGCTGGCGCTGGCGGATCACCGGGTAGCTCAGCGAGAAATCGGCCACGTCGGCCTTGCCCCTCGCGTCCAGCGCGGTGAAGGCGCCGCCGAGTTCGTAGTTGATGCGGCCTATGCCCACGCCCGCGCGCAGGCCGCTGGTGCCTATGGGCGCCTCGTAGGCCAGGCGGCCGAACTGCAGGGCGTTGGTGTCGGAGACCAGCAGCCGCGCATCGAGGTTGTCGCCGATGCCCAGCGGGCTCAGCCAGCGCATGGTGCCGCCGACCCGGTAGCGGCCCAGTTCCTTGGTGCCCTGGTTGTCGGCCTCGGCGGCGAAGCTGTAGCGGGGGGCGGCGGTCACTTCCACCGCCAGGTCGGTGGTGCCGGTCTTCAGGCCTTCCTGCAGGCCGGAACCCACGCGGATGCCGGGCTGGTCCGACAGCAGCAGCATCGCCCTTTCGTAGGAAGGCGCGTTGACCGCCTTGCCCACCTCCACCGGCGCCAGGAAGCCGCGTACCCGGGCCTCGCTGATCGGCGCGTCGGGGGCCACCTGCACCTCGATCTGGCCCATGCGGCCTTCGACCACGCTGATCTCGACCACGCCGTTCTGCACCGTCTGCACCGGGATCACCGCCTGGGCCAGGAAGTAGCCGCGCTCGCGCCAGCGGGCGGTGAGCGACTGGGCCAGCACTTCCAGGTCGGCCAGGGTGATGTTGCGGCCGATATAGGGCTTGACGATGTCGTCGGTATCGGCCGGCCCCAGCGCCTGCGCGCCGGTGAGCCGCACGCCTTCGAGCCTGAAGGACGGCACGGCCGCCGGCGCGGGCGTGGCCGGCAGGCTCTGCGGATTGGCCGGCCGGCTGCAGGCGGCGCAGGGATCGGCGGTGGGCAGCAGCGTGGTGTCGTCGGCCGCGAACACGGCCGGTGCCGCCAGGGCCAGGGCCGCGAGGGCCGCGCAGGGGTTCTTTCGCTTCATGCCGGGGTCCCGATTTTCAGGCGCCAGTTGCCGATGAGGTTGAACGGTGCCCAGAAGAAGGGATGCGCCAGGCGCGGATCCTTCAGCACGGCGAGCTGGCCGGCCTGCATGGCCCGCTGCACGTCGTTGCCCTTGGCGAGTTCGGAATACAGGGTGCCCATGAGCACGGCGGTGGCGTCGTCCGACACCGGCCACAGCGAGCTGATCAGGCTGGAAGTGCCGGCCGACAGGAAGGAGCGGGTGAAGCCCAGCACCTCGTCGCCCTGGGTGATGCGGCCCAGGCCGGATTCGCAGGCCGACAGCGTGACCAGGGCCGTCCCCTGCAAGGGCATACCGATGATCTCGTTGGCTTCCAGGAAGTTCTGCTTGCCGTTCTCGTTGGCCAGCAGGATGCGCGAATACAGCGGATCGACCTGGTCGGCCTCGGCATGCGCGGCCACATGCATGATGGGTGTGCGCGACGCCGCCTCGCGGAACTGCGTCTTGGTGGCCGCCGTGCCGGTGTAGAGCGTGCTGGCCGGGATGATGCGGGCCAGCTCCTTCACCTCGGCCGCCGCGCCGGGCAGCTCGTACTTGTCTTCGATGCGCGGGTTGCCGAAGGCCGTCAGGCTGGCGCTGACCACCGGCGAGCGCTGGGCCAGCTGCACCGCGATGCTCATCGAAGGCGCGACCGAGACCGGATGCGTCTCGATGACGTAGCGGCCGTTCAGCCGCAGCGCCTGGAAGGGCAGGTAGTGCAGCGGGCCGTGCGGCACCACCACCAGGCGCTGGCCGGGCTGCAGGTCCAGCGGGCCGAGCAGGGCCGCGCCCAGCTTGTCGGCATTGGCGATGGCCGTGCGGCGGCCGCGCACCACCGAGTTGCGAAAGCCCTCGACCAGCTCGGTCAGCGCGTCGCGGGTGATGGCGACGCTGCTGCCGCGGATGCTGTCCGGCCCGATCAGCCAGACCTGCAGCCGCCCCGGCAGCGAATGGAACTCCACCACCCGCTCGTCCGGCCGCAGGTCGCGCTGCAGCGTGGCCAGGTCCACCGTGGCCAGCGATTCGCCGCCCACCTTGGCCCGGCCGCGCACCGCATCCAGCAGCGCGCGCGAGCGGCTGCGTTCGCTGACCTCGAAGGCCTCGCGGGTCTGGCCGGTGCTGCCGTAGAGGTCGATGGCGCGCTCGAACACCGACTGCAGGTCGGAGAACAGGCCCATCTTGAATTCCTCGCTGCGGAACTTGGCGCGCACCGAGTCGATGTCGGCCAGCGCCTTGCCGGTGGCGTCCGCCGCGGCCTTGGGATTGCCCAGGGCCAGCTCGCTTTGCGCCACGCCGTCCCAGGCCCAGAGCTGGTAGTAGCCCGCGTCGTTGCCGGTCTTGCGCGCGGCCAGTTGCAGGTAGGCGTCGCGCGCCTCGGCCGGCTTTTTCTCGGCCAGCAGCAGGCGGGCGCGGGTGCGGTCGATCTGCAGGGCCAGCGTCGCGTCCTGCGGCTTGGCGAGTTCTGAGAAGACCTGGCGGGCACGCACCGTGTCGCCCGAATCGATCAGCGCATTGACCAGCGAGGCCTTCACCAGCGGCGCGTAGCGCTCGGTGCTGTTGGCCAGGGCCTGGTCGTATTCCAGCACCGCGCCGGCGAAGTCGCCCCGGCGGGTCAGCACGTCACCCAGCACCTTGTGGGCCGGGCCAACCGTGAGTTTGGGATTCTTGGCGGTGTAGCGCAGGGATTCGCGGGCGAATTCCTCGGCCTTGTCGAGCTGGCCGGAGTAGCTGTAGACGATGGACAGGTCCCGGTTCGACAACGCCAGCAGATTGGGATCGCGGGTGGTGTTGGCCAGGTGCAGCGCCTTGCTGGCGGCACGCACGCTCTGGCGGAACTCGCCCGTCTCGGCCAGGGCGATGGCCTGGCTGCAGTACTGGTAGCCGGAGAGCTTGACCGGATCCTGCGCATACAGCAGCGCGCCGTCGTTGCTGAGCGCCAGCAGGGTGTCGGAGTCGGCCAGCCGGGCCTGCTCCTGGCGGCCGGCGGCGGCTTCGGCATCCGGCGCCGCCGTCTGCGCCGCGGCCGGCAGGGTGGCCAGCGCGGCGGCCAGGGCGATCAGCAGCTTCTTAATCATCGGCACAGCTTTCGTCGTCGGGGACCAGGCATTGCGGCAGGTCGGAGCCCACGGCGGCGCCGCGGGTCCGGATGTTCGAAGTGGCCGAGGCCGCGGCCACCGCCATGCCGCGCGGCAGCAGGATCCACAGCTGGCCCGGCTCCTTCATGCGGCGCGCGCTGGTGGCGGCCTGCTGGCCGTTGCCGAAGAAATAGTCGGCCCGTACCGCGCCGCGGATGGCGCCGCCGGTGTCCTGGGCGATGGTCAGGCGCTGCATCGGTGCGCCGCTGCCCGGCGTGCGGGTGGAGACGAAGACCGGATAACCCAGCGGCGTGCTGCGCGGATCCACCGCGATCGAGCGGCCCGGCTGCAGCGCCACGCCGAAGGCACCCACCGGGCCGGCGCCGTTGCCGCCGGCCTCCTTGAAGAAGACATAACTCGGGTCCGAGATACCGGAGCCGGTGACCGCGCCGCTCACCCGCTGGCCCGGCACCATCACCGCGCCGCTGGCCTCGGGCCGCGCCAGGGTGAAGCCGCGGGTGCGGATCACCGAGGTGTCGGTATCGCCCGCATCGTCGTCGCCGTCGTCGTCGAGTTCCAGCTCCACGCTGCTGCCGCGTGTCTTGACGGGGCTGCGCGGCGTGCCGTCGGCCTTCTTGGCCAGCGTGGGCTTGAAGGGCTGGCCGTTCTGCTCGGCATAGGCCACCCGCACGATCTCGCCGTTGCTCAGCTTGATGCGGCCCGAGCCCTGGATCTGCATCTCGTAGAGCGCACCCGCGTTGCTGACGAAGGCCAGCACCTTGGCGTTGGGCGCGCCCTTGGTCTCGATCTCGGCGCGGGTGAAATACGGCAGCAGCAGCTTGCCCTGGATGCGCAGGCGCACCTTGCGGTCCAGGGTGTCGCGGGTGACCGAGCCCAGGTCCAGCGCGTAGAGGCCGGGCGCGCCCATGTCGCGGGTGGAGAGGCCCTGCTGCACCACCACGTTGCGGCCCTCGATGCGGGCGGCCACCGTGCCATTGCCGCGCGGCAGCTTGCGGGTGTCCAGGAAGAGCATGTCCTCCGGCGGGCCGTACACCGGGTAGATATAGGGCGGCGAATAGTTGCGGCTGCCGGCGATCTCGGGCTCGAAGTAGCCGGTGACCACGCCTTCGGGCCGGCGGTCGTCGTCGCGGATCTGGTAGGCCGAGAAGTCGTTCTCGAAGAAGTTGCGGATGGCGGCCGTGTTCTTGCCGTCCACCTGGGCGGCGCGTTGGCACACATCCTTCCACTGCGGGCCGCGCCCGGTCAGCACCTTGCAGCTGCCGAGAAAGGCCGGCCAGGTCTCGGAGAAATCGTCGCGCGACCAGCCCGGCACCGTGCCGAAGCCGACCGCCGTGTAGGTGGCCAGCTGGGTCGAGAAGGTGCGCGCCTGCCCGGCCACGCTGGCGCCCAGCGAAGCGGCGGCCTGCTCGCGCGGCGCCGCGGCGGCCGTGGGTGCGGCCGCGGCGACGACAGCGCCGGGGTTGCCGATCACGAAGCTGGTGCCGGGCACCGGCGTGGCCGAGCTGGTCGGCGGCGGCACGCCTTCGGGCGCCGGCTGCAGGGTCTGCGGCGGCGCCGGCGGATTGCTCTGGCAGCCGGCCAGCAGCGCGGCCAGCGTGGCCAGCACGGCGGCGGTCTTCGGGGCGAGAGAGGCTGTGGAATGGCTCATGGCGTCCTTCTGCTGCGCGGGCGGGCCGGCCGCCGCGCGGCCCGGCCACGCCATGGTTTATTTCTCGACGATGCTGAAACGGGCGACGCCATAGACGTCGTTGCAGGGCGCCCCGCCCTGGCACACCGGCTTGCCCAGCAAGGGCGTCGGCCCGGTGCCGCGCGCGGTCTCCAGCGCGGCCAGCACCGGCAGCTGGAACTGCGGGAACACGCCGTCGCTCTGGGTGCCGGCGGCGCTGTAGTCGCGCTCGTGCTCGCTCACCACCACCACGAATTCGTTGGTGCCGGCGGGTCCGCCGGAATTCATCGGCCAGGAGGCGCGCGGCAGCGTCAGGGTCTGGTTGGCCGTCACCTTGTTGTACTTGTCCAGCAGGTTAGGGAACATCAGATAAAGCTCCCCGCCGCTGGACAGCATGTAGACATAGGCGAAGCCCTCGCGCGCGCTGCGGATCTCGAAGCCCAGCTTGTCCTTGCCGATGGCGACCACCGGCTTGACCGCCTTGGCGCTCACCGCGAAATCGGGCGCGGCGCCGTCGGCCAGGGCCTGCAGTGACTGCAGCGGCGTGCGGGGAGCGGCCTGGGGCGGCGCGGTCGGTGCCGGGGCTGCGGCCACGGCCGGTGCTGCCGCTGCAGGTGCGGTGCTGGCAACCGGCACCGGCGCGGACCGGCCGGACCACCAGAAGGCGCCCGCACCGCCGACGACCACCACCGCGACCACGGCGGCGATCAATGCAGTCTTGTTGCCCTTCTGCTCCTGCACCTTGGGCGCCGTCTTCGCTCCAGGCTGCGTCGGCATGCGGGTCGTCGTGCGCGGACCGGAACTGCCGCCCCGACCGCTGCCCGGCATCGCCACGGTCGCGCCCTCCTGGGCCGGCGAAGGCCCCAGTCCGAGCGCGATGCGGAATTCGTCCATGGACTGCGGACGGCCGTCCGGCCGCACCGCCAGCCCGGCATCGATGGCGGCCAGCACCTCCACGCCGAAGCGCTGCAGCAGCGCTGTCTGGGCCGCCAGCGGCTCGTAGCTGTCCGACATCATCCGTGCGATGGAAGGCGGCGGCGACTTGCCCGTCACCGCCACATGCATCACCGCCGCCAGCGCATAGACGTCGGTCCACGGGCCCTGCGACATGTCCGGCATCTCGGCGTACTGCTCGATGGGCGCGTAGCCGGGCTTGAGGATCACCGTCATCGCCTGCGTCTTGTCGGTGATGACACGGCGCGCCGCGCCGAAGTCCAGAACCACCGGGCGGCCGGAGCCCTCCAGCAGCAGGATGTTGTCCGGCGCGATGTCGCGGTGGAAGCAATTGGCCGCGTGCATCACGCCCAGGGCCTGGGTCACGCCGTCCATCACCTGCAGCAGCCAGCCCTCGTCCACGCCTTCGTGGCTGGCGTGTGCGGCGGCCAGCGCGTCGCGCAGGGTGTCGCCCTGGTAGAAGGGCATCACCATATAGGTGGTGCCGCGCTCCTGCCAGAAACGGTAGACCTTGAGCAGCGAGGGATGGTCGAACTGGGCCAGCAGCTTGGCTTCGTTGATGAAGCTGCGCATGCCCAGGTCGAAGGTCTCGCGGTGGCGTTCCGACAGCGGCACCACGCCGCCCTCGGGCTGGCGGGTGGAGAGGGATGTCGGCAGGTACTCCTTGATGGCCACCTGGCGTTCCAGCGTGTGGTCGTGCGCCTCGTAGACCACGCCGAAACCGCCCTGCCCCACCACCCGGGTGATCTCGAACTCGGCGACACGGGCGCCGATGGCCAGCAGGCTGGCGTCGTGTTTGTCTTCGGATGCTGCCGGCGGCGGTGCGCCGGGCGTGCGGATCACGGTGGCATCGTCGGCCGCCGCGCCGCCGAAGGAGGCCTGGCCCGGCAGGCCGGTGGGTGCGTCGGTCAGGACCTGGGTGCGGTCATCGTCCGGCAGGCTGCTCCTGTCGCTCATGCCGGGGCCTCGCCAGGGGAATTCGACGGCTGCGGATCTGGATGCATGGTGGCGTGTGGACGAGGCGCGAAGCCCGGGTCTGCATAGCGAGAAGTAATGAAACCAATTGTGCCGTTAGCCATGGCCGTTTGCCATCAAAATAGGCATGCGCAAGCAAATTTCGGCAGTCAATACCGCGTTGACGTCAAGCACACGATCAAGATATGAGGTTAAACCCTAGCGTCTCGAAAATCGCTTGGCACAGCCGCGGCTTAGGGACCATGCTCCTCTGAAATGACGAAAAAATGACCCGCGGGAAAGCGCATTTTTTCCTGCGTCGCGCTGCTGCATAGTGTTACATTCGGCCCCGAAATTAACGCCTCCGGGCGAGGAAACTCCACCGCCATGCTCGCCTGTCCGTCCATGCTGGATGCTTACTTTTCTTGCATTTTGAAAATGCGAGGCTGCCCACATGGATAAGGCATCCGTCATGCCCTGGCTGGAGCCCCTGGCCGAGGACACCACCGGCGAGGACCTGGAATACGACCCGGCCTTCATGGAGCTGACCCAGGCCGCCAACGGCCGGCCCGAGACCCAGTTCGGCCCCGCCGAACCGCCCGCCTGGCCGCTGGCCCGCGAGCTGGCCGAAGGCCTGTTCCAGCGCACCCGCGACCTGCGTGTGGCCCTGCTCTGGACCCGCGCCGTGCTCAACCTCGAAGGCCTGCCCGCGCTGGCGCCCGGCCTGGTGCTGATCCACGGCCTGCTCGACAACTTCTGGGACACCCTGCATCCCCGTCCCGACCCGGACGACGGCGACACCTTCGCCCGCCTCAGCGCCCTCGGCGCCCTGGATTCGCTCGACAGCCTGCTCGGCGACGTGCGCTCCGCCCAGCTGGTGATGGACCGCCACATGGGCGGCACCCGGGTGCGCGACGTGGAGATCGCGCTGGAGCGCCTGGCGCCGCGCGCCGACGAATTCGGCCCCACCGCCGGCCAGATCACCGGCATGCTCGCCGACATGCCCGAGATGGCCCAGAAGGTGCGCGAAGCCACCGACGAAGGCCTGGAGGCGCTCAAGGCCCTGCAGCGCCTGATGAACGACCGCTTCGGCATCGACAGCGCGGTCGACGTCAAGACCCTGCGCGGCATGCTCACCGCCGTGCAGTCGCTGCTGCCCTCGGGCGAGGCCTCGGCCGAAGGCGGCGAGGACGGCGACAACGGCGAATCCGCCAGCGATGAATCCGGCGACGACAGCGCCACGCCCGCCGCCGCATCGGCCGCGCCGGGCGCCCGCCGCGCCGGCACCAGCGGCGTGCACAGCGTGGAGAGCCGCCAGGACGCGATCCGCGCCATCGGCCTGATCTGCGCCTACCTCGACCGCCACGAACCCACCAACCCGGCGCAGCTGCTGCTGCGCCGTGCCGAACGCCTGATCGACAAGGGCTTCCTGCACCTGATCAAGGACCTGGCGCCCGATGCCGTCGGCGAGATCGCCCGCATCCTGGGCGTAGACCCGGAGACCCTCAACGAGGGCTCCGACTCCTATTGAGGGACGCGAACCGCGCCCCTTTTTTTTCGAAAACGACCACCGGCGAGCGGCCCGCAGCCCTCGTTTTTCCTGTCCTAGACGCAAGCGGAGATCCACCATGGGTAGCAGCCAGAAATTCATCGCGCGCAACCGCGCGCCTCGTGTGCAGATCGAGTACGACGTCGAGTTGTACGGCGCTGAAAAGAAGATCCAGCTGCCCTTCGTGATGGGTGTGATGGCCGACCTCGCCGGCAAGCCCGAAGACCCGCTGCCGCCGGTCGGCGACCGCAAGTTCCTGGAGTTCGACGTCGACAACTTCGACACCCGCATGAAGGCCATGAAGCCGCGTGTGGCCTTCACCGTACCCAACACCCTGACCGGCGAAGGCAACCTCTCGGTGGACCTGACCTTCGAGAACATGGACGACTTCTCCCCGGCCGCCGTGGCCGCCAAGGTCGAAGGCCTCAACAAGCTGCTGCAGGCACGCCAGCAGCTGTCCAACCTGGTCACCTACATGGACGGCAAGGGCGGCGCCGAAGAGCTGATCAACAAGGTCCTCAACGACCCCTCGCTGCTGCAATCCCTGAGCGCCACGGCCAAGCCGGGCGACGGCAACTGATCCACCCCGACCGGAGCAACCCCCATGGCTGAACAAGCAGTACAAGCAGACAGCGCTCTGACGGGCGTCACCTTCGAGGGCAACGACTTCGCGTCGCTGCTGAACAAGGAATTCAAGCCCAAGTCCGACGAGGCCCGCTCGGCCGTCGAATCGGCGGTGCAGACCCTGGCCCAGCAGGCCCTGGCCGACGTCAAGCTGATCAGCAGCGACACCGTCGCCAGCATCGAATCGATGATCGCCGCGCTCGACAAGAAGCTCTCCGAGCAGGTCAACCTGATCCTGCACCACGGCGACTTCCAGAAGCTGGAATCGGCCTGGCGCGGCCTGCACTACATGGTCAACAACACCGAGACCGACGAGCAGCTCAAGATCCGCGTCATGCCGATCAGCAAGCAGGAACTCGGCAAGACCCTCAAGCGCTACAAGGGCACGGCCTGGGACCAGTCGCCGCTGTTCAAGAAGCTCTACGAGGAAGAGTACGGCCAGTTCGGCGGCGAGCCTTTCGGCGCCATCGTCGGCGACTACCACTTCGACCATTCCCCGCCGGACGTGGAACTGCTGGGCGAAATGAGCAAGATCGCCGCCTCCGCCCACGCCCCCTTCATCACCGGCGCCTCGCCCACCGTGATGCAGATGGACTCCTGGCAGGAACTGGCCAATCCGCGCGACCTGACCAAGATCTTCACCACGCCCGAATACGCCGCCTGGCGGTCGCTGCGCGAAAGCGACGATGCCCGCTACCTGGCGATGTGCATGCCGCGTTTCCTCGGCCGCCTGCCCTACGGCGCCAAGACCAGCCCGGTCGATGCCTTCGACTTCGAGGAAGACACCACCGGCGACGACCACGACAAGTACGCCTGGTGCAACGCGGCCTACGCCATGGCCACCAACATCAACCGCTCCTTCAAGGAATACGGCTGGTGCTCGCGCATCCGCGGCGTGGAGTCCGGCGGCGCGGTGGAGAACCTGCCCTCGCACACCTTCCCCACCGACGACGGCGGCGTGGACATGAAGTGCCCGACCGAGATCGCCATCTCCGACCGCCGCGAAGCCGAGCTGTCGAAGAACGGCTTCCTGGCCATGATCCACAGGAAGAACAGCGACTTCGCCGCCTTCATCGGCGCCCAGTCCCTGCAAAAGCCCACCGAGTACGACGACGCCGACGCCACCGCCAACGCCGCCCTGGCCGCCCGCCTGCCGTACATGTTCGCCTGCAACCGCTTCGCGCACTACCTGAAGTGCATGGTGCGCGACAAGGTCGGCTCCTTCAAGACACGCGACGCCATGGAGCGCTGGCTCAACAGCTGGATCCAGCAGTACGTCGACGGGGACCCGGAGAACTCCACCGAGCAGACCAAGGCCGAGCGCCCGCTGGCCGCCGCCGAGGTGGTGATCGAGGAAGTCGAAGGCGCTCCGGGCTACTACCAGTCCAAGTTCTTCCTCAAGCCGCACTACCAGCTCGAAGGCCTGTCGGTGTCGCTGCGCCTCGTGTCCAAGCTGCCTTCCGAGAAATCCTGAGCGCCACAGCACGCCTAACGCTGACAACCAAAGAACTGGAGTTAGAACATGCCAGGAAACGCATTCATCAAGTTCGAGAAGCTCGACGGCGGCACCGCCCCGGGCGAATCGCTGCAGCCGGGCCATCTCGGCTCCGGCGGCTGGATCGAGATCAGCGACTGGGGCTGGGACGTGGAGGCCGAGGCCAGCCACCTCAAGGGCACCGGCGCGGCCGTCGGCAAGCCCACCCCCGGCGTGCTGAACTTCACCCACTACTACGACAAGTCCTCGCCGGTGCTGATGCAGTTCATCGTGCGCGGCACCCACTTCAAGTCCTGCACCATCGACATGCTCAAGCAGACCGGTGGCGACCAGCCCGAGCTGTACTTCCAGCTCAGCGCCAAGGACGTGTTCATCACCAAGGTGTCGAGCAAGGGCGGCGAGGACGGCGCCGTCTCGCAGGACGTGGAGATGGTCTTCAAGCAGGTGTCCATCGGCTACAAGCGCCAGAAGAACAACGGCACGCTCGACACGGCCCTGTTCTTCCGCTGGAACATCGCGGAAATGACTCAGGAAACCCCTGATATCAAACTGACCATCAAGTGAGGTTGAACCATGCCAGGCAATAGCTTCATCAATTTCGGCAAGGCGGACGTGCCCAAGGGCGAGTCCATGCAAAAGGGCCACCACGGCGACGACGGCTGGATCGAGATCTCCGACTGGGGTTGGGACATCGAGGCCGAGCACAGCGTCACCAAGGGCACCGGCGCGGCCGTCGGCAAGGCCACCCCGGGCGTGCTCAACATCACCCACTACTTCGACATGTCCTCCTCGGCCATCCTGTCGAAGATCGTCGCGGGCAAGCACTTCCCGGTGATCACCATCGAGATGCTGAAGGCCACCGGTGCCGACAAGGGCCCGGAGACCTACTTCCAGGTCAAGGTCACCGAAGCCTTCGTCACCAAGGTCTCGACCAAGGGCGCCGAGGACGGCTCGCTCAACCAGGACGTGGAATTCGTCTTCAAGGAGATCTTCGTCGGCTACAAGCCGCAGAAGAACGACGGCTCGCTCGACACCACGCTCGGCTTCGAGTGGAGCGTCAAGGAAAACAAGATCGGCAGCGCCATCGCCGACAAGCTGAAGTAGGCGGCAGAGGCGGCAGGCCGCGCCCTGGCGGCGCCGCCTGCCTCCCCGCCCGGAGAACACCACCATGTCGACCCTTTTCCTCAAGCTGGCGGTCGGGAACCGGGCGCTCGCGGGCGACGCCACCACGCAGGGTTTCGCGGGCCAGATCGTGCTCGACACCTTCGGCTGGAGCACCAGCGCCAAGCATGTGCCCACCGGCACCGGCACCCGCACGACCGTCTCGCACGGCCACGTCAAGCTCGGCAAGGTGTTCGACCGGGCCAGCACCGCGCTGTACGGCTACATGAAGAACCAGCAGGAGATCGGCAGCGCCGTGATCACCCTGGCCGACTCCACCCTGCACGACGACAAGCCGCTGGTGATGCTGGAGATGTCGCTGGCCAAGTGCTTCGTCGTCAGCCTGTCGGCGCGCGCCGCCGACTCGGGCTCGGTCATGCGGGTGGCCGAGGAACTGGTGCTGTCCTTCGAGACCGGCACCCTGCGCTACTTCCCGCTGATGCGCACCGCCCAGGGCCGCGAGAGCCCCACCACCTACGACATCCCCAAGTCGCGCACGCAAGCCTAGGACCGGATCGACATGGCCGAGAACGCAAGACTCTTTCTGATGCTCACCGCGCCCTCCGGCGCGATCAAGGGCGAGTCGCTCGTGGCCGGCAAGCGCGACTGGATCGAGATCGACGACTGGAACTGGAAGCTCGATCCCTCCAGCAACAAGGACGATCCCGAGGCGATTCGCCCCTCGGTGCTGTCCTTCACCAAGACCATGGACCGGTCCACCACCGCCATGCTCTCGGCCATGCGCAACGGCACCGAGCTGAGCGCCTCCATCCAGATGGAGGACGCCTCGCTGCGCCTGTTCGACCTGCGGGTGCGCCTGGACAAGGTGCGCATCCTCAGCTACGAGATGTCCACCCAGATCAGCGAGAAGCGCCTGGCGGTGGACGAGACCTGGACCTTCGACTACGACACCCTGCTGCTGGAATACCAGCCCGACCTGAAGTCCGGCGCCATGCAGGTGCGGCTGACCCGGCCGCCGGGCTCCTCCACCGAGCGCCCCGACGACACGGAACGCAAGTTCAAGGAACTCAGCCAGGACATGTCGGTGCAGGACCTGGCCAGGGTCTGGGCGCAGATGACCCAGGTGCGCGCCGAAAGCATGGATGTGCAGAAGGCCATGGAAGCCCGCAAGGCCAAGGCCAAGGCTGACGCCGACGCCAGGACCGAAAAGGGCTGATGGCAGCCGCCGCGCCCTTCTTTCTCCCCACATACAGCGACGACCCCTCCCATGCCCCTCAGCAACTACCGTGACCTCAGCGTGGGCGGCTCCGACGTCGGCGCCGGCTTCCAGTACGAGTTCTTCTGCAGCAACTGCGACCGCAAGTGGAAGAGCCCCTTCAAGCCCTACCGCCTGGGCCAGATCACCGGCCTGCTGACCCGCTTCACCTTCCTCTTCACCGACCTGAAGACGGCCGGCCGCACCACCGGCAACTTCGCAGACATCGGCTCGCGCGGCGCCCGCGAGAAGGCCTTCGCCGAGGCGCGCACCCGCGCCGAGAGCCTGTTCGCCACCTGCCCCGGCTGCAAGAAGGACATGTGCGGCGACTGTCTCGACGAGTCGCACCCGCCCTGCGTGGTCTGCCAGGGCAAGCAGGCCGAGAACTCGCAGCGCGACGCCCAGCGCCAGGCCAACAACGCCCCCAACGGCTGCCCCAACTGCAGCCAGCCGCATGCCGGCGGCCGCTTCTGCGCCGAATGCGGCTTCGACATGGCCAGCACCCACAAGAGCTGCCCCACCTGCAGCGCCACGCTGCCGCGCCAGGCGCGCTTCTGCAACGAATGCGGCCACGGCTTCTAGAACCCCAGGACAGCGAACCCACATGACCGACTCCCTCGCCGCCGCCGAAGCCGCCGTCCGCTCCGCCGATCCCAAGGCCGCGCTCGCCCTGCTGACCGCCGCCGTCAAGGCCCAGCCCAGCAAGCCGGCGCTGCGCATCTTCATGGTCCAGCTGCTCTGCGTGCTCGGCCAGTGGGAACGCGCCCACACCCAGCTCAACGTGGTGGCCGAGCTGCAGCCCGATGCCGCCCCCATGCGCGAGATGGTCGGCCACGCCCTGCGCTGCGAGAAGATCCGCGCCTCGGTCTTCGCCGGCAAACGCTCGCCCATGGTCTTCGGCCAGCCCGACGAATGGCTGGCCCTGCTGATCGAATCCCTGCTCAGCCAGGGCGACGCCGCCCAGTCCGCGAGCCTGGCGGAGCGCGCCTTCGACGCCGCCCCGGCCAGCTCCGGCAAACTCGACGGCGCGCCCTTCGAATGGATCGCCGACGCCGACTCGCGCCTGGGCCCGGTGCTCGAAGCCATGGTCAACGGCCGCTACTACTGGGTACCCTTCGCCCGCCTGTCGCGGGTGGCGCTGGAGCCGGCGGTGGACCTGCGCGACCGCGTCTGGATCCCCGCCACCCTCACCTTCGCCAACGGCGGCGAAAGCATCGCCATGCTGCCGGTGCGCTACCCCGGCAGCGAGGCCAGCGAGGACGGCCAGGTACTGGTCTCCGCCAGGACCGAATGGCGCGAGATCGGCCCCGAGCGCTTCGCCGGCCTCGGCCAGCGGGTGCTGGTGACCGACAGCGGCGAGCACGATCTGCTCGGCGTGCACCTGATCGAATTCAACCAGCCCGCGGCCTGATACCGCCGATGCAGCTCAACTCCCGCGACCGCCTGCAGCCTTCCCTGCTGGATCGCCTGATCGACCACGCCCCCAACGAACGCCAGGAGAGCAACGAAGGCCGGGTGCTCAACCGCCAGCAGCTGCGCGCGGCCGTGTTGCGCGACCTGTCCTGGCTGTTCAACGCCATCCGCGCCGAGCCCGAAGCCCAGTCCGAGCGGCAGGACGAAGTCCAGCTCTGGAGCGAGGTGCCCGATGCCGCCCGCTCGGTCGTCAACTACGGCATGCCGGCGTTTGCCGGCGTCACCCTCTCGTCCATGGACGCGCGCGGCATCGAGCGCGGCGTGGCCGAGGCGATCCGCGCCTTCGAGCCGCGTATCGACCCGGCGAGCCTGGATGTCAGCGTCAATTTCAATTCGGGCGACTTCCACCACAACACCATGGAGATCGTGATCCGCGGCCGCATGTGGAGCCAGCCGGTGCCGCTGGAACTGCTGCTGGCCGCCGACATGGACGTCGAGACCGGCCACACCCGCATGCGCGAAATGCGCGGCTGACCGACAGGAGCCGCCGCCATGGACGCCCGACTGCTGCGCTACTACAACCAGGAACTGCGCTACCTGCGCGAACTGGGGGGCGAGTTCGCCCGCGAATTCCCCAAGATCGCCGCCCGCCTCGGCATGGAAGGCCTGGAGGTGGCCGACCCCTATGTGGAGCGCCTGCTCGAAGGCAGCGCCTTCCTGGCCGCGCGGGTGCAACTCAAGCTCGACGCCGAATTCCCGCGCCTGTCGCACCGCCTGCTGGACATGGTCTACCCGGCCTTCCTGGCGCCCCAGCCCTCGATGCTGGTGGCGCGGGTGAACCCGGTGCCGGACGCCAACCTGCTCAAGGGCCACCTGCTGCCGCGCGACTCGGTGCTGATGGGCCCGGCCACCAGCGCCAGCCAGACCCGCTGCGAATTCCGCACCCGTCAGGACACGGTGCTGACGCCGGTGCAGACCAGCGCGGCCGACCTGCTGCTCAATATCGCCGACCTGGGTGTCTCCGGCCTGGCCCTGTCGCAGCGCCCGCGCAGCGCCCTGCGGGTGACGCTGCAGTTGCCGGCCGGCATGAGTTTCCAGCAGCTCGAACTCGACAGCCTGCGTTTCTACATGGCCGGCCAGAGCGACGTCGCCATGAAGGTGCACGAGCTGGCGCTGAGCGCCGTGGTCGGCGTGATGGCCGGCGCCCCCGGCGCCCCCGGCGTGCCCGGCGCGCGCCGCTGGCTGCCCGAGGCCGAGATCCTGCCGGTGGGCTATGCCGAGGACGAGGCCATGCTGCCCGCCACGCCCAACGCCATGGCCGGCACCCGGCTGCTGCAGGAGTACTTCGCCTTCGCCGAGCGTTTCCTCTTCATCGACGTCAAGGGCCTGCGCCGCGCCTTCGCCGCCACGCCCGGCAACCAGATGGAGCTGGTGCTGCTGCTGTCCCAGGGCGGCCAGGGCCTGGAGGGCGCGGTCACGGGCGAGAACTTCAGCCTCAACTGCGTGCCGGCGATCAACCTGTTCCCCAAACGCGCCGACCGCATCCACATCAACGAGGGCGAGCACGAATTCCATGTGGTGCCCGACCGTGTCGCGCCGCTGGACTACGAGGTCTACGACGTGCTGTCCCTCACCGGCTACGACGATGCCGGCGAGCGCCGCTTCACCCCCCTCTACGCGCCCGACCGGGGCGGCGGCCGCAGCAGCGCCCACTACACCGTGCGCCGCGAGCCGCGCCTGACCAGCGAGAGCGCCCGGCGCGACGGCCCACGCTCGGGCTACGTGGGCTCCGAGATCTTCGTCACCCTTGTAGATCCGCAGGAAGCCCCCTACGCCGACAGCCTGCGCCAGGTGGCCGTGCAGATCCGCTGCACCAACCGCGACCTGCCGGTGTTCCTGCCGGCCGGCGGCGGCCTGGGCGAATTCACCGTGGATGCCGGCGTGCCGCTGCAATCGGTGCGCATCGTGGCCGGTCCCTCGCGGCCCTTCTCGGCGCTGCGCGAAGGCGGCGTGGCCTGGCGCCTGCTCAACCTGCTGTCGCTCAACTACCTCTCGCTGCTGGACACCGAACAGGGCAGCGCCAACGCCGCCCTGCGCGACCTGCTGGGCCGGCTGCCGCAGGCGAGCGAAACCTCGGTGCGCCGCCAGATCGAGGCGCTGCAGAACGTCAGCGCCGCGCCGGTGGTGCGCCGCCATCCGGGGCGCGGGCCGATCGCCTTCGGCCGCGGCGTGCAGGTCAGGCTGCAGGTCGACGAACTCGGCCATGCCGGCGGCAGCGCCTTCCTCTTCGGCGCCGCCCTGCACCACTACCTGTCCCAGCATGTCAGCATGAACGGCTTCGTGGAGACGGTGCTGGAGTCGCTCTCGCGCGGCGAGGTGGCGCGCTGGAAACCGCGCTCCGGCAGCCGGCCGGTGATCTGAGCATGTCCGCCACCCTGCCCCCGACGTCCGCCCCGCTGCCCCCGGCCGCGCAGGCCGACCCGCGGCTGCAGGCCTTCCTCGACCGCATCGCCGCCGAGCCCGGCCGCTTCGATTTCTACCAAGCCCTGCGCCGCTTCGAGGCCCTGCATCCCGAGCTGCCGCGTCTGGGCGAGGCTGTGCGGCCGACGGAGGAGCCGCTGCGTATCGGCCAGCCGGCCGACCTGGGTTTCGCGCCCTCGCCGATCAAGGCGCTGGAGCTGCGCGGCGAGCATCCGCGCCTGCTGCAGCGCATCTTCGGC
Source organism: Xylophilus rhododendri (assembly GCF_009906855.1). NCBI lineage: Bacteria > Pseudomonadati > Pseudomonadota > Betaproteobacteria > Burkholderiales > Xylophilus > Xylophilus rhododendri. Next base: position 5,435,070 of record NZ_CP047650.1, on the reverse strand, counting down.
TTCGTCGGCCCCAACGGCCCGCTGCCGATCCACCTCACCGAACTCACCCGCGAGCGGGCGCTGCACCACGGCGACCAGACGCTGCAGCGTTTCCTCGACTTCCTCACCCACCGCTTCGCCCTGCTCTTCTACCGCGCCTGGGCGCAGGCCCAGCCCGCGCTGGGCCTGGACCGCGGCGACGACAGCGGCTTCGGACCGCGCCTGGGCGGCCTCTTCGGCATCGGCATCGAGGGCCTGAGCCAGCGCGACACGGTGGGCGATGCGGCCAAGCTGCATTTCACCGGCCGGCTGGCCCGCCATGTGCGCGATGCCGACGGCCTGCTCAACTGGTGCCGCAGCGAATTCGACGTGCCGGTCGATATCCAGCAATGGCGCGGCCACTGGATGACCCTGGGCCGCGACGAACGCACCCGCCTGCGCCTGCGCCACAACGGCGACATCGCCCAGAGCCTGGGCCGCGGCGCGGTGCTCGGCGGCTCGGTGTGGGACGTGCAGCACAAGTTCCGCATCGTCATCGGCCCGCTGCGCGAGTCGCGCTACCACGCCTTTCTGCCCGGCGGCAGCGACCTCGCCCGGCTGCAGGCCATGGTGCGCCAGTGGGTGGGGCTGGAGTTCGAATGGGACCTGCAGATCATCCTGGCGCGCGCCGACGTGCCGCGCCTGAGCCTCGGCCGCAGCGGCGAGCTGGGCCGCAGCACCTGGCTCGGACATTTCCGCCGCGAGCGCGATGCCGACGACCTGGTCATCGACGTCGAACGCACCCTCACCGAAGCCCGCAGGCGCCGCCGCAAGGCGGGGGCCGCACCCTCACCCACCGAGTCTTTCGCAGAATCTTCAGGAGAAGCCATCCATGAGTGAAATCAGCCGCGTTGCCCTGTTCGGCAAACTCAACCCGCTGGCCTACAAGGCCATCGAAGGCGCCACGGTGTTCTGCAAGATGCGGGGCAATCCCTATGTGGAGCTGGTGCACTGGATCGTGCAGCTGGTGCAGAACAACGAGACCGACCTCGACGCCATCCTGCGCCACTACCAGGTGGATGCCTCCATCCTGGCGCGCGACCTCACCGCCTCGCTGGACCGCCTGCCGCGCGGCTCCACCGCCATCTCGGACTTCTCCGAAACCATCGAGAACGCCATCGAACGCGCCTGGGTCTATGCCACCCTGCAGTTCGGCGAGGCGCAGGTGCGCACCGGCTACCTGGTGCTGGGCATGCTGCGCACCCAGAGCCTGCGCAACGCCCTGCTGGCCATGAGCAAGCAGTTCGAGAAGATCAAGGCCGACGACCTGGCCGAGAACTTCCAGAAGATCTGCGGCGGCACCGCCGAATCCAAACTCGGCGCGCAGGACGGCTCCGGCGTCGGCGGCCAGCCCGGCGAATCCGAGGGCGCCATCGCCCCCGCCGCCATGGGCAAGCAGGAAGCGCTCAAGAAGTTCTGCGTGGACATGACCGAGCGTGCCCGCGAAGGCAAGATGGACCCGGTCACCGGCCGCGACGAGGAGATCCGCCAGATCGTCGACATCCTGATGCGCCGCCGCCAGAACAACCCCATCCTCACCGGCGAGGCGGGTGTCGGCAAGACGGCCGTCGTCGAAGGCTTCGCCCAGCGCCTGGCGCGCGGCGACGTGCCGCCGCAGTTGAAGGAAGTCTCCCTGCTCAGCCTGGACCTGGGCCTGCTGCAGGCCGGCGCCAGCATGAAGGGCGAGTTCGAACAGCGCCTGCGCCAGGTGATCGACGAGGTGCAGGCCTCGCCCAAACCCATCATCCTGTTCATCGACGAGGTGCACACCCTGGTCGGCGCCGGTGGCGCGGCCGGCACCGGCGACGCGGCCAACCTGTTGAAGCCGGCGCTCGCCCGCGGCAACCTGCGCACCATAGGCGCCACCACCTGGGCCGAGTACAAGAAGTACATCGAGAAGGACCCGGCACTCACCCGCCGCTTCCAGGTGGTGCAGGTGCCCGAGCCCGACGAGGCCAAGGCCATCCTGATGCTGCGCGGTGTGGCCACGGTGCTGGAGAAGCACCACCGCGCCCAGTTGCTCGACGAGGCCATCGAGGCGGCCGTCAAGCTGAGCCACCGCTACATCCCCGCGCGCCAGCTGCCCGACAAGGCCGTCAGCCTGCTGGACACCGCCTGCGCCCGTGTGGCCGTCAGCCAGCACGCCACCCCGGCCGAGGTGGAAGACAGCACGCGCCGCATCGAGGCGCTGGAGATCGAGCAGGGCATCATCGCCCGCGAGCAGACCGTGGGTGTGCTGATCGGCGAGCGCGGCAAGGAAGTCGAAGCCAAGCTGGCCGTGGAGCGTGAGCGCCTGGCCGGCCTGGAAGCCCGCTGGAAGGACGAGAAAACCATCGTCGATCGCATCCTGGAGCTGCGCGCCACCCTGCGCGGCAGCGACCAGCCGGTTGACAAGGACGCCGCCGTCGCACCCGACCGCGAAGCCACGCTCGCCGAGCTGCACATCGAGCAGGAAAAACTCGCCGCCCTGCAAGGCGATTCGCCGCTGATCATGCCCTCGGTCGATGCCCAGGCCGTGGCCAGCGTGGTGGCGGACTGGACCGGCATTCCCGTAGGCCGCATGGTCAAGAACGAGCTGGAATCCATCCTCAAGCTCGGCGAAACCCTGGGCCAGCGGGTCATCGGCCAGCAGCACGGCCTGGACATGATCGCCAAGCGCATCCAGACCTCGCGCGCCCGCCTGGACAACCCCAACAAGCCCATCGGCGTGTTCATGCTCTGCGGCACCTCCGGCGTCGGCAAGACCGAGACCGCCCTGGCCCTGGCCGAGGCGCTGTACGGCGGCGAGCAGAACGTCATCACCATCAACATGAGCGAGTTCCAGGAGGCCCACACCGTCTCCACGCTCAAGGGCTCGCCCCCGGGCTACATCGGCTACGGCGAGGGCGGCATCCTGACCGAAGCCGTGCGCCGCCGCCCCTACAGCGTGGTGCTGCTCGACGAGGTGGAGAAGGCCCATCCGGACGTGCACGAACTCTTCTTCCAGGTCTTCGACAAGGGCCGCATGGAGGACGGCGAAGGCCGGATGATCGACTTCAAGAACACCATCATCCTGCTGACCTCCAACGCCGGCTCCGAGCTGGTGATGAACATGTGCAAGGACCCGGAGCTGCTGCCCGACCCGGACGCCCTGGCCGAGGCCCTGCAGACCCCGCTGATGAAGATCTTCCCGCCCGCCCTGCTCGGCCGGCTGGTGACCATTCCCTACTACCCGCTCTCGCCCGAGATGATGGGCAAGATCGTGCGCCTGCAGCTGAACCGCATCAAGAAGCGGGTCGAGGCCAACCACCGCATCCCCTTCATCTACGGCGACGACGCGGTTTCCCTCATCGTCCAGCGCTGCGACAACCCCGAGGCCGGCGGCCGCATCATCGACTCCATCCTCACCAACACCGTGCTGCCGCGCATCTCGGTCGAATACCTGGGCCGGATGTCGCGCGGCGATGAGCTCAAGGGCGTCACGCTGGGCGCGCAGGACGGCGAATTCACCTACGCCTTCGACTGATCGTTAAAGAGGCCGACCATGGCTGAAGAAGTCCGCTTCAACTGCTCGCTGAAGCCCGACGACCTGATGTTCCGCAGCCTCAGCGGCTGGGAGGAACTCGGCCGCCTGCCCGAATACGTGGTGGAGCTGCTGCGCCCCGAGAAGCTCGGCGCCCTCAAGGCGCAGGAGCTGCTGGGCAAGGGCGCCAGCGTGACGCTGATGCTCGACAACAAACAGGAGCGGCACCTGCACGGCGTGGTGGCCGAGTTCGAGCGCGGCGGCACCTCCGGCCGCAACCATGTCTACCGGGTGACGCTGCGGCCCTGGCTGTGGCAGCTCACCCTGGGCGCGGACTGCCGCATCTTCCAGGACAAGACCGCCGTGCAGATCCTGGACGCGGTCTTCGCCGAATACGACTCCTCCAAGGTGGACAAGCGCCTGACCGGCAGCTGCGCCAGCCGGCCCTACACGGTGCAGTACCGCGAGAGCGATTTCGACTTCGTCAGCCGGCTGATGGAAGAAGAAGGCATCTACTACTACTTCAAGCACGAGGAAAGCCAGCACACCCTGGTGCTGTGCAACAGCCCCTCGGGCCACGACCCCATCCCGGGCGACAAGCTGGACTGGTCGGCCAAGCAGGGCGAGAACATCGAGCGCGAGGACATCGTCACCGAGTGGTCGCGCCAGCATTCGATGCAGCCGCTCAAATACACCCACACCGATTTCGCCGCCGAGGCGCCCAGCACCGACCTCAAGGCCAGCGCCGAGCGCAGCGTGCCCTATGCCAAGCCCAACGACCTGGAGGTCTACGACTATCCCGGCGAGCACGACGACCTGGCCATGGGCACCAACACCGGCAGCAAGGTGCAGGCCGGCAAGGACAGCGCCCAGCACGAGATCAACCGCTACGAGTCGCGGCATTCGGTGGCCACCGGCCTCACGCCGTTTCGTGGCGTGGCCTGCGGCCGCACCTTCGCCTTCAAGTTCCACGACGATGCCGACGGCTACCTGATCACCGGCACCGTCACCGAGATCCGCTACGCCGGCAACGAGACCAATGTCGAGAAGCCCGGCTGCGACTACATGTGCCGCTTCAACGCCGTGCCCAAGACGGTGCACTTCCTGCCCCAGCGCTCCGTGGCCCGGCCGGTGGTCAACGGCCCGCAGACCGCCACCGTGGTCGGCCCGGCGGGCGACGAGATCCACACCGACAAGTACGGCCGCGTGAAGCTGCACTTCCACTGGGACCGCCTGGGCAAGAAGGACGAGAAGAGTTCCTGCTGGGTGCGGGTGAGTTATCCCTCCGCCGGCAAGGCCTTCGGCGGGCTCTCGCTGCCGCGCATCGGCGAGGAGGTGGTCGTCTCCTTCCTCGAAGGCGACCCGGACCGCCCGCTGGTCACCGGCCGCGTCTACAACGGCGAGAGCATGCCGCCCTACGAGCTGCCCAAGTACGCCAACATCAGCGGCTGGACCACCCGCTCCACCCCCAAGGGCGGTGCCGGCGGCAACGAGCTCTACTTCTCGGACGAGAAGGGCAAGGAGCTGGTCTACCTGCGGGCCGAATACGACATGACCTTCAAGGTCACGAACGACTACTCGACCTGGGTCATGGGCAGCACCCGCATCACCACCGACAAGGACCGCGTCGAGAGCGTCGGCAAGAGCTACTCGCTGTCGGTGGGGGAGGCTGCCGCGATCAGCGTGGCCAACGATCTCTCGGTGAACGCCGGCGGCGACATCTACGCCTCGACCGGGGGCGCGCTGGCGCTCAATGTGAGCAGCAACCTGGTCACCGCGGTCGGCGCCAGCGCCGAAGTCGCGGTCGCCAGCAGCATGGACCTCAGCGTGGGCGCCGGCCTGAAGGTGACCGCCAGCGCGGGCGCGGACCTCAAGGCCAATGTGATCGCCATCGAGTCGGCCACCACCATCACCCTCAAGGCCGGCGCGTCCTTCATCCAGCTCGGCCCGGACGGCGTCACCATCCAGGGAACGATGGTCAACATCAATCCGGGCGGCGCGGGCGGTCCGGCCAAGCCCGCGCAAACCAGCAAGCCGACCAAGCCCAAGGAGCCGACGAAGAAGACGGAGCAGAAGCATCCGTTGGGACGTTAGGCAGATGGACCAGCAAACCGCGCCCGCCACCCAGCTCGCCGCCGCCGCGCCGCTTGCCGCGCCGCAGCACAAGGCCGCGCTGTGGGCGGACGAATCGCTGCAGGTGTATGCGGTGGTCATGGGCTCGCGCATCGCCGGCCTGCCGCAGCGGCTGGCGGCGGCCGGCTCGGAAATCGCCGACTACGACTGCCTGCTGCCCGGTGCGCTGGAACCCCAGGCGCAGCAGGACGCGCCCTATCTGGTGCAGCTCAGGCCCGATTCCGCCTTCACCGACTGGCTGCTGTTCGAGGCCGCCGCCAGCCTGGCCGAATGGGGCGTGCTGGTGCGCAGCACGGCGCGCCTGATGCCGCTGCGCAACCACCTGCGCGAGCTGCTGGCGGCGGTGCTGCCGGGCGGCGAGCGCATCGCCCTCGAATGGATGGACCCGGTGGTGCTGCAGGCGGTGCTGCCGCTGTTCGGGCCGGCCGAACTCAGCGCCTTCTTCGGGCCGGTGCGGGCGCTGGTGGTGCCCGGCGTGTCGTCCTGGCGGCATGCCGAATCCCAGCTGGGCCGGCTGGCGCAGCGCGACATTCCCCTGGCGAAAGCGGCGTGAGCACCATGCTGAGACTCAATCCCGAGCAGGCCGCCGCCCTGCAGGCCATCAAGCGCGAACGCGACATCGCAGGGCTGTCGGCCGTGCTGTCCGCCGCCTTCCCCGAGGTGCCGTCGCGCCTGGCCGAGCGCTACGGCGAGCTGATCGCCATGGGTGTGCAGCGCGGCACCGCCCACGGCCTGGACCATGTGCTCTGCCTGGCCCGCTACCTGGCCTGCTGGTTCATGCTGGGCGCGGCCTTCGAAAGCAAACCCGAATTCGCCTGGGCGCAGGAGCTGCTGGCCGCGCCCGGCCGGCCGCAGGGCGGCAAGGTGTTCCAGCTGTGCCGGCGCACCCGCGAGGAACTGGCCCGGCTGTCGGCGCAGGCCGGCGCGGGCGGCGGCGGCACCAGCCCGGCCGCCTTCGACCAGGCCATCGCCCAGCTCGATGCGCAGCTGATGCCGCGCGGCTTCCTGGGCTGCCTGCTGCCGGCCGGGCCGATCGCACTCGGCGAGGCCTGCGACATCGACGCCATCGACCTGCGCCTGCTGGAGCCGCCGCCGGCCCGCCAGCCGCACCACTACCGTTTCGAGCAGGAACAGTGGCGCCGCCTGCCCACCGGCATCACCCGCCCCGCCATCACCCTGGCCGCAGGCGCCGCGGCCGCCGCGCGCGAGGCGCCACCCGCCCTGCCGCCGCGCCTCTTCCTGCTGAGCCAGCCCAGCGAGCGCGACTTCAGCCGTCTGCGCCTGCGCACCCGCGCCAGCCATTGCTGCGATCCGCAGCTGCATCCGCTGGTCACCCTCAACGGCGCGCAGGGCCTGGCCTCCTGGCGCGGCGCGCATGCGGCCGACGTGGTGCTCAACCTCTATGCCGAGACACCGCCGTCGGTGGGCGACGGCCCGCAGCCGGCCATCGCCGTGGAGAGCCTGCCGCAGCTCAGCACCCTGGAGCTGGGCAGCTGCGGCCTGCGCGAGACCGGCGTGCCCCTGGGCGACCAGAAGACGCTGCTGTCGGTCTACCCGTCCGAACAGCACTGGATGATCTGGCGCCGCGAGCCCGGCCCGCCCATGGCCTGGCCCGAGACCGCCACCCCGCCCCCATCGCCGCCCGCCCTCTACCGCATAGAACGCGACGGCCTGGCGCTGGACGCCTCCCGCTGGCAGGCGGGCCTGGCCGACCTCGACCGCCAGCTGGCCGAAGGCCTGGCCCGCCTGGCCACCGCCTGGGAGCGCGAAAGCGGCGTGCTGCGCGGCCGCATGGAGGCCCAGCCCCAAGTGCTGGCCGGCAGCGCCGGCATCACCTGGGGCTGGGCGGAAAGCGCCGCCAACGGCGCCGTGCTGGCCCAGCCGCCGGTGTTCCGGGTGGCCGGCGTGCTGGACCTCGTCGCCTGCCAGCTCGACCTGCGCCTGCAGGGCGAGCTGAACCTCTTCGGCTCGCAGAGCCGCCTGTCGCTGCACTGCGCCGGCCGCGCGCCGCTCAAAGTGGCTTTCGAACGCCTGCCCGGCACCGACCTGCCGGCGGCAATCGCCCCGGCACAGACGGCGCTGCGCCTGCCCTTCGTGCTGGAACTGGAATCCCTGGCCCAGGGCGACACCGCCGCCCTGGCCGATGCCACCGGCCCGGTGGCCGGCGCGCTGGTGGGCAGCTGCGGCCTGCGGCCCGCGCCGGCCGGCGGCCTGCAGTGGTTCTGCCAGCTGGCCATCGAGCCGGTCTCGGTGGCCCTGCGGGTGCACGACCCGCTGCTCGGCAGCCAAACCAGCCTGCGGCCCCTGCTGCCGGCCATGTCCTTGCTGGACTGGAGCCTGGGCTGATGGAACGCCTGCTTGTCATCAAACTCGACGCCGTCGGCTGCGAGGCCGAGGCCTGGATCAACGGCATCGCCGTGGCCCGGGTCGATGCCGCCCGGCCGCGCGCCATCGTGCCGGTGCACGAATACACCATCGCCGGCGCCAACCGGCTGGAGCTGGTGGTCTGGCCCCGGCCGGCCGCCGCGCCGCCCGACCAGGCCCTGCCGCCGCCGCTGGCGCTGAAGGCCGATGGCCTCCAATCCGCCCGGCTGGCCATCCTGCTGCCACGCGCCGGCAATGCGGCCGACGAATCCGCCTCGCGTTGCCTGGCCCAGCTCGACTGGGCGCCCGTCGCCGGCCTGCCCTACGAGGCGCCGGTGAGCGTCACCCAGGACGTGGCCCTGCCTGTGAGTTTCCCGCGCTGGCGCTGGCTGGACGCCCCCCTGGCCGAACCCACACCCGCCCTGGCCGCCCAGGCCCTGGCCCTGCTGCAGAACCTGGCGCGCGACCTGGCCGAAGGCAATATCGAAAGCTTCGTCGGCGCCGCCCGGCTGCGCACCGACGAACTCGCCGCCGCCTACCAGGTGCCGGTGGACGAGAGCACCGAACGCCTGCGCCGCCATCTGGCGAGCCTGGCCGACGGAGGGCCGCCAGCCTTCCTGCCGCTCGATGCCGGCAGCCTCTTCCTGCGCAAGCTGGCCGGTGGCCGCCTGCTCGAATGCCTGGACGCCAGCGGCGAAGCCGCCCTGCGCACCGCGCCCGATGCAGCCGGCACCAGCCGCTCTTTCCCCGTCCGACTGGCCGCCGTGGAGGGCAAGCTGTATGTGCTGCGCTGACCTCCACCGCCGCCCCGTTCCTCTTTTGTCCAAGGACAAGACACCGTGATCACCCTCAGCGTCATCTCCCTCAACGGCGGGCCATCGCCCAGCCCCCTGTCCGCCAGCTTCGACGAGCTGGGCGGCACCATCGGCCGGGCCGACACCAACCAGCTGGTGCTGCCCGACCCGGACCGCGCCATCTCGCGGGTCCATGCGCAGGTCGTGTTCCGCAACGGCGGCTATGCGGTGGTGGACCGCGGCAGCAACCCCATCCTGGTCAACGGCCAGGCGCTGGGCAGCGGCCGCGAGATGGCGATCAAGGCGGGGGACAAGGTGCAGATCGGCGGCTTCGTGCTCGAAGTGCGCCAGCAGGCCGCCGCCGCCGCGGGTGCGGCCAGCGACGACCCGTTCGCCGGCCTGCTGGGCCCCGCCGCCGGTGCCCGTGCGCCGGCCGCAGGCGGCAGCCCGGGCCTGTTCGATCCGCTGGCCGCGTTCGGCGGCGGATCTTCGCCGGCCCCCGCACCGGCCTTCGCGCCGCCACCCGCGCCCGCACCCTCGTCGCTCGGCGGCATTCCCGACGACTGGAACCCCTTCGCGCCCCCGCCCCCATCGGCCCGGCCGCCCGCGCAGGACTTCGCCCAGTCCCTGGGCCGTGGCGACGCCGGCCAGTTCGGCCTGGACAGCGGCGCCGCCGCGCCCGCGCCGCTGATCCCCGACCTGCATGGCAGCGGCGGCAATGCCAACAAGGACAACTCGCTCGACGCCCTCTTCGGCCTGGGCGCCAGCAGCGGCGGCGACCCGCTGGCCAACTCCCTGCTGGACGCGCCCATGGTCGCGCCCAACATGGCCGCCAGCGCCGACCCGATGAAGTCGCTCGGCGCCGTGCCCCTGGCCAGCTCGCAGACGGTGCAGGACGACCTCTCCGACCTGCACCGCCCCTTCCTGCCGCCGCCGGCCGTGGACCGCCCGGCCCCCGCGCCCGCCCAGCCCGCGGCCCGCCCGCCCGCCGCCATCCCGGTGGGCGCCGTGCTTTCCTGGGACCAGCCGGAGAGCGAAGGCCGCACCGTCATCCGCCCCATGGCCCGCCCCGCGCAGGCCGCGCCGGCACCGGCCGCCATCGAGCCGCCCGCGTCGGCCGCCAGCCTGGACCCGATGGCCGCCTTCGGCTCGGCCCCGGCCGATTTCGATCCGCTCGCCGGCTTCGGTGCCGCCGCGCCCATGGCCGCACCGGTGGCAGCGGCCATGGCCAGCTTCGCCCCCGAACCGGTCGCAGCCCCGGCACCGCCCCCCGTCGTGGCAGCGCCCCCGGCCCCTGCCGCCTGGGCACCCGCCCCGCAGCCGGCACCGGCCCCCGCCGCAGCCCCGTCTTACGCACCCTCGGCCGGCAACGCCGACACCGCCGCCCTGCTCGCCGCCTTCCGCGAAGGCCTGAACCTGCCCAACCTCAAGCTCGATGCCCTCACCCCCGAGCTGATGCGCCTGGTCGGCAGCCTGCTGCACGAATCCGCCAGCGGCACGGTGGACCTGCTGGTGGCCCGCGCCGCCCTCAAACGCGAGGTGCGCGCCGAGGCCACCATGATCGTGGCCCAGAAGAACAACCCCCTGAAGTTCTCCCCCAGCGCCGAAGTCGCCCTGCAGCACCTGCTCTCGCCGACGATGCGCGGCTTCATGGACCCGGCGCCGGCGATGCGCGACGCCTACAACGACCTGCGCGCCCACCAGTTCGGCTTCATCGCCGGCATGCGCGCGGCCCTTGCCGGCGTGCTGGACCGCTTCAAGCCGGCCGAACTCGAAGGCCGGCTCACCCAGCGCTCCGGCCTGCGCTCCCTGCTGCCGGGCAGCAAGAAGGCCGCCATGTGGGAAGTCTTCACCGAGCACTACGCCCAGATCAGCACCGAGGCCGAGGACGACTTCCACAGCCTCTTCGGCAAGGCCTTCCTCAAGGCCTACGAAGAACACATCGCCCAGCTGCAGCACAAGGACCCGCCATGACGCAAGCCTTCCCGGCCGAGGACCTCGCGCCGCCGCACGGCGCCCCGGCCATCGAGCTGGCGATCCTGTCGCGCCCCGGCGGCCGCAACTACAACGAGGACGCCTGCGGCCACTGGCATTCCGACCGCCACCTGTGCTGCGTGGTGGCCGACGGCGCCGGCGGCCATGGCGGCGGCGACGTGGCCGCGCGCATCGCCGTGCGCCATGTCATCGAGCAGTTCGCCGCCGCGCCCGTCATGGACAGCGCCGAGGTCGAACACCTGCTGCTGGACACCAACGCCACCGTCATCCGCCACCGCGCCGACGCCCCCGCCCAGGCGCAGATGCACAGCACCGTGGTCAGCCTGTTCATCGACCTGGAGCGCGCCGAGGCCCTCTGGGGCCATGCCGGCGATTCGCGCCTCTACCTGTTCCGCGAGGGCCGTGTCTTCCAGCGCACCAGCGACCACAGCGTGGTGCAGTCCATGGTGGATGCCGGCGTGCTGCAGCCCGAGCAGGCCCGCACCCATGCGCGCCGCTCCGAGCTGCTGTCGGCGCTCGGCAGCGCGCCGGAACACCTGCACCTCAGCGCCGCCCCCGCGCCCTGCCCGCTGCTGCCCGGCGACGTCTTCCTGATGTGCACCGACGGCCTCTGGGAATATGTGGACGACGCCGAGCTGTGCCGCACCCTGCAGGCCGCCGAACACCCGCAGGCCTGGCTGGCCGAGCTGGAACAGTCCGTGCTGCGCAATGCCGCGGCCATGAACAAGCCCGGCCACGACAACTTCAGCGGCATCTCCGTCTGGATCGGCTGAGCCGGTCCGCATCCGATTCCACCAGCAGGAGCCCACCATGCCCATCCAGGTCGTCACCACCGCCCAGCTGATGTGCACCTTCGGCCTGGCGCCGTCGGTCTTCAACGCGACCCCGCGCATGGTGAACTCGACCAACCTGGTGGCCGGCACCGTGATGGACAACGTCTTTCCCACCAACATCCCGCCCTTCGGCATGTGCAACAGCCTGGCCAACCCGGCGGTCGCCTCGGCCACCTCGGCGGCGCTGGGCGTGCTCACGCCCATGCCCTGCGCGGCGGTGTTCCCGGGCCCCTGGGTGCCGGGCGCCGTCACCGTCACCATCAAGTCCATTCCCGCGCTGGACAACAACTGCAAGCTCACCTGCGCCTATGGCGGCATGGTGAGCATCGCCGTTCCCGGCCAAGTCACCCACATGATTCCCTGATCGCGAGAGATCACCCCGTTTATGACCTGGCACAACAAAGTCATCTGGACGGAGGGCATGTTCCTCCAGCCCCAGCATTTCCAACAGCACGACCGTTTCCTGGCGCTGCAGGCGCATCTGCGCGCCGGCATGGCGCAGGGCTACGGCTGGGGCTTCACCACCCTGGCCCTCGACAGCGCCGCCCTCAACCTCGGCAAGATCGCCGTGGCCAGCGCCACCGGCGTGCTGCCGGACGGCCTGGTCTTCGACCTGCCCGGCCAGGACGCCGCCCCTGCCGCCTTCGACGTGGCCGCCGATGTGCGCGACGAACTGGTGGTGCTGGCCGCCGTGCTGCAGCGCCCCGGCGTGGCCGAGAGCGATGCCGAATCCGACACCGGCGCCATGCCCCCGCGCTACCGCGTGGCCGAAGTGGACGTGGGCGACACCAACGTCACCGGCGAACGGGTGGCCCCCATCCAGGTCGGCCGGGTCAACCTGCGGGTGATGCTGGCCCGCGATGCGCAGGAGGGCTATGCCACCCTGGCCCTGGCCCGCATCGTGGAGCGCCGCGCCGACAACAAGCTGGTGCTGGACGCCAACTTCATCCCCCCCACCCTGCACAGCGGCGGCAACGAAACCATCGCCTCCTACCTGCGTGAAGTGCACGGCCTGCTGCACCAGCGCGGCGAGGCCCTGGCATCGCGCCTGGCCCAGCCCGGCCGCGCGGGCGTGGGCGAGATCGCGGACTTCCTGCTGCTGCAGACCATCAACCGCGCCGAGCCCCTCTTCGCCCAGCTGCGCCAGACCTCGGTGCTGCATCCCAAGGAGCTGTACTTCCACTGCGTGGCCCTGGCCGGCGACCTGAGCACCTTCCGCGAGCGCCGCCGCCCGGTGCAGATGCCGGCCTACCAGCACGACGACCCCATCCGCTGCTTCAAGCCGCTGATGGACGACCTGCGCCAGTCGCTCTCCATGGTGATGGAACAGACCGCCATCCCGATCGAGCTGCAGGACCGCAAGTACGGCGTGCGGGTGGCCATCATCCCGGACGTGGAACTGCAGCGCAGCGCCCAGTTCGTGCTGGCCGTGGCCTCGCAATTGCCGGGCGACGCGCTGCGGGCGAGGTTCCCCACGCAGGTCAAGATCGGCACGGTGGAACGCATACGCGACCTGGTCAACCTGCAGCTGCCGGGCGTCACGCTGCGGCCGCTGCCGGTGGCGCCCAGGCAGATCCCCTACCACGCGGGCTACAACTACTTCGAGCTGGAGACCCGTGGCAGCGACAACTGGAAGCAGCTGGAGAGTTCCGGCGGGCTGGCCATGCATATCGCCGGGGATTTCCCCGGGCTTGAACTTGAATTCTGGGCGGTGCGAGCATGAGCGACGACAACAAGCAGGATCCGTTTGCGGCCTTCAATTCGGACCGCACCATCATCAAACCGAGCGCGGGTCGACCACGAGCGGACGCGCCTGCGGGCAACGCCCCGGCCGGCGGCGGTGGCGGCGGTGCAGCCGCCCCGCAAATGCCGCCCAGCCGCGACGCGCCCCTGCCGATGGACGCCCTCATGGCGACCAACCTCAACCCCCTGGTCGCCGCCGCAGCGCCCCTGCTTGCCGCAGCGCCGCGTGTGCGCACGACGGCCCGCCACCCAAATCCAGCAGGATTGAAGGAAGCCCTGGCCGAAGGCGTACGCAAGTTCGAATCGCAGGCCCGCGCGCAAGGCCTGCCCAACGAACAGGTGATAGCAGCCCGCTACATCCTCTGCACCCTGCTGGACGAATCCGCCGCCAGCACCCCCTGGGGCGGCTCCGGCGCCTGGTCGGCGCAGAGCCTCTTGGTGCAGTTCCACAACGAGACCTGGGGCGGGGAAAAAGTCTTCCAGCTGATGAGCAAGCTGGCCGAGAACGTCGAGGCCAACCGCAACCTGCTGGAGCTGCTCTACGTGGTGCTGGCCTTCGGCTTCGAAGGCCGCTACCGCGTCATCGACAACGGCCGCGCCCAGCTCGACAGCGTGCGCGAACGCCTGATGCAGCTGCTGCGCAAGGGCAAGCCCGCGCCGGACAAGGCCCTGTCCCCCCGCTGGCAAGGCGAGCCCGCCGCAGTCACCCAACTCGGCACCGGCCTGCCCATCTGGGTGCTGGCCACCCTGGCCGCCCTGGTGCTGGCCGGCATCCTGATGGTGCTGCGTTTCTCGCTGGGCGACCGGGCCGAGCCGGTGTTCGCCACGCTCGCCGGCCTGGAGGCCAAGGCCGCGGTGGTGAGTGCCGCATCCCCGCCGCCGCCACCGCCGCCCGCGCCCTCGCCGCGCTTGGCCACCTTCCTGCAGCCCGAAGTGGCCGCCGGCCTGGTGCAGGTGCAGGACTTCGCCGACCGCTCGGTCGTCACCATCAAGGGCGACGGCTTCTTCGAGCCCGGCAGCGCCGTCATCGCGCCCGCCGTGCGCACCCTGCTGCCGCGCATCGCCCAGGCGCTGAGCGACACCCCCGGCCAGGTGCTGATCACCGGCCATACCGACAACCAGCCGATCCGCACCCTGCGCTACCCCTCCAACTGGCACCTCTCGCAGGACCGGGCCGATGCGGTGAAAACCGAGCTGGCCAAGACGGTCAAGCCCGAGCGCCTGCGCGCCGAGGGCCGGGCCGACAGCGAATCGGTATCGGACAACGGCAGCCCCGCGGGCCGCGCCAAGAACCGCCGGGTGGAAGTCACCCTGTTCGTGCAGCAAGCCGATGCCGCGCGCTGAAGCCGCCGCATCCGTTCACCAGATATCGAGCACGGCATGAAGAAGTTTCTGCAAATCCTCCTGCACCCCATCGCCCTGGCGCTGTACGGCCTGCTGGCCCTGTCCGCCCTGGTCTGGTGGGTGAGCCCGCTGATCGCCTTCGGCGAGAACCATCCCTTCGACGGCATGTGGACCCGCCTGGGCGTGATCGCCCTGATGGTGCTGGTCTGGCTGCTGATCGTGGGCCTGCGCGCCCTGCGCCGCAAACGCGCCAACGCCGAACTGCTGCAGGGCCTGAGTGGCGGCGGCAACAAGGCCGGCCGTGAAGCCGAACAGCTCGACGAACGCTTCAAGGAAGCGCTGACCGTGCTGGAAGACAGCGCCAAACAGTCCGGCAAACGCGGCTTCTTCAAGCGCGGCCAGTACCTCTACGACCTGCCCTGGTACATCTTCATCGGTGCCCCCGGCTCCGGCAAGACGACCGCCCTGCTCAACGCCGGCCTCACCTTCCCCCTGGCCGGCAAGATGGGCCAGGCGCCGGTCAAGGGCGTGGGCGGCACCCGCAACTGCGACTGGTGGTTCACCGACGAAGCCGTGCTGATCGACACCGCCGGCCGCTACACCCTGCAGCAGTCCGACGAGAAGGCCGACGCCTCGGCCTGGGAGAAATTCCTCGACCTGCTCAAGAAGAGCCGCCCGCGCCGCCCCATCAACGGCGTGCTGCTCACCCTCAACGTGCAGGATCTTCTGCAGCAAAGCCCCGCCGACCGCAAGGAACACGCCCAGCGCCTGCGCGCCCGCCTGCAGGAGCTGCACGAACGCCTGGGCGTGCGCCCGCCGGTGTATGTGCTGGTCACCAAGAGCGACCTGATCGCCGGCTTCAACGAAACCTTCGGCGACTTCGGCAAGGAAGAACGCGACCAGGTCTGGGGCTTCAGCTTCCCCTACGACCCACGCGGCGAAGACACCCCCGTGCAGGAATTCGCCAGCGAATTCGCCGCCCTGGAAAAACGCCTGCGCGACCGCGTGCTGGACCGCATGGAGAGCCAGCAGGACCCGCTCAAACGCGCCGCCATCTTCTCCTTCCCCCAGCAGTTCGCGGGCCTGAAGGGCCTGATGGGCGGCTTCCTGGAATCCGTCTTCGACGGCGGCGGCCAGCTGGAACAGCGCGCCCTGCTGCGCGGCGTGTACTTCACCAGCGGCACCCAGGAGGGCACACCCATCGACCGCGTGCTGGGCACCCTGGCCCGCACCTTCGGCGTGGACCAGAAGGCGGCCTCCATCGCCTCCACGCGCGGCAAGAGCTTCTTCCTGACGCGGCTGCTGAGCGAAGTCGTCTTCACCGAACAAGGCCTGGTCGGCGAGAACCGCCGCGCCGAATCCAGCCGCAAGCGCCGCCGCGTGCTGGGCCTGGCCACCATCGCCGTGCTGAGCCTGGTGCTGATCGCCGGCTGGGCCATGAGCTGGATGCGCAACAAGGCCTACGTCGATGAAGTGCAGGCCCGCCTGTCGGAAGTCAAATCCGCCGTGGAGGCCCTGCCGCCCGCCGGCAGCACCGACGTGAGCGCCCTGCCGCAAGTGCTGGACAAGGTGGCCGCCGCCCCCAAGCCCACCGGCTACGACATCGACCACCCGCCCCTGCTCAACACCCTGGGCCTGTACCAGGGCGACTACCTGCAGGCCGGCGCCGACATCGGCTACCGCCACCTGCTGGACCGCGCCCTGCTGCCCCGCGTGGCCAAGCGCCTGGAAGAGCGCCTGCGCGCGGTGGACCGCAACAACCTGGAGCTGGCCTACGAAGCCCTCAAGGGCTACCTGATGCTCTACACCCCCGAGCACTTCGACGCCGAGGCGCTGAAAGCCTGGGTGACCCTGGACTGGGACGCCAACCTGGCCGGTACCCTGACGCCCGAACAACGCGCCGCCCTGGCCACCCACCTCGACGCCGCCCTGGCCGAAGGCGCCCCCCGCGCCCTCGCCCCCATGGACAAGACCCTGGTGGCCAATGTGCGCGAGATGCTGGTGGCCTACCCGCTGGAATACCGCGTCTTCAGCCGCCTGAAGCGTGCCCAGGTGGGCGCCGATTTCCCCGAGTTCTCGGTGGCATCGGCCGGCGGCCCCAACGCCGCCCAGGTCTTCGAGCGGGCCAGCGGCCAGCCCATCACCAAGGGCATCCCGGGCCTGTTCACCCGCGACGGGTATTTCAAGGCCTTCAAGGGCGCCGTCGCCAAGGTGGCCAACCAGCTGCAGGACGAACAGAACTGGGTGCTGGGCGTGAACGCCCCCGCCGCCTCCCTGAAGGCACAGGCCGGCACCGCGCTGGGCTCCATCGCCGCCAGCAACGGCGGCGAGATGGGCGAACGCGTGCGCCGCCTCTACCTGCAGGAATACATCAAGGTGTGGGACGACTACCTGGCCGACGTGCGCCTGGTGCGCCTGGGCGGCCTGGACCGCAGCCTGGCCGTGGCCCGCGTGCTGGCAGCGCCGGACTCGCCCCTGCCCGCCTACCTGCGCGCCGTGGCCCGAGAAACCCAGCTGGCCGACCAGGCCCAGAAGGAAGCCGCGGCCGGCTCCGGCCTGGCCAAGATCGACGAGAAAGCCAACAAGGCCAAGGCCGACATGGCCGCCCTGGTCGGCAACAAGACGGACCCGAACGCCAAGGTGGCCGGCGCCCCGCTGGAAGCCCTGGTGGACACCCATTTCGCCTACCTGCACCGCATGGTGGCCGGCACCCCCGCGCCCATCGACGACGTGACCAAGCTCTTCAACGAGGTCTTCGTGCAGCTCAACGCCGTGGACGCCGCGCAGAAGAGCAAGAGCGCCCCGCCCCCGGCCGCCGCCGGCGGCGGAGCGGCGGCCAAGGCGGCAGCAGCCCTGCAGCCCGAGCCCATCAAGTCGATGCTGATGGCCCTGGGCGATGCCGGCGCCAGCCAGAGCATGAACGCAGAGCGGCAAGGCCTGAGCGGCGACCTGAAGCCGGTCACCGACTTCTGCAGCCGCACCATCGCCGGCCGCTATCCCTTTGCGCAGGGCAGCAAGTCGGACGTGCTGCCGGACGACTTCGGCCAGTTCTTCGGCGTGGGCGGAATGATGGACGACTTCTTCGCCCGCCGCCTGGCCACCATCGTGGACATCGGCGCCACCCCCTGGGTCTACAAACCATTGGCCGACGGCAGCAAGCCGCCCGGCGGCGCCGCGCTGGCGGACTTTCAGCGGGCAGCAAAGATCAAGGAGGCTTTCTTCCGCAACGGCGGCAAGGCGCCTGGCTTCAAGGTGGACCTGCGGGTGCTGGAGATGCCTGCGGGCATGAGCGACATCACCATCGATGTGGATGGGCAGGCGCTGAAGTTCGCGGCGGGGAATACGGCTGCGCAGACGATCAACTGGCCCAGTACCCGGGTGGCTTCGCAGATCAAGCTGAGTGCGGGTGGCGGGGCTACGCAGATGTTCGAAGGGCCTTGGGCGCTGTTCCGGATGTTGAATGCGTTTGAGGTTCAGGCTTCGCCGCAGCCGGAGAGATTCGTGGTTGTGCTGAATCTGGATGGGAAGAAGGCTCGGATGGAGGTGATTTCCAGTAGTGCGATTAATCCGTTGAGGATGCGGGAGGTTGCGGCTTTTAGGTGTCCGGATGGGTTATGAAATTAGCCCGCCATTCACCTTTCTAAATCATGCAAATATTTGACCAAGCCACAAACCCAAAAAGGCGCAGCATGCTTTCAAGCATTGGATTAAGAATAGAAAGGCTCTTGTATTTGGTTTTTTTTCTATTATTAATGTGCGCTTTGCAAGTTTATTTAACCGCCGCGGCCGTTCATTTCAACGCGACGGACACCCGAATATTAGACTCTTTCATTCAAGCCATTGAAGAAAAACAAAGCGAACTTAGCCTTTTATATAACGAAGGACAGCGAATACGTCGACCGACAACGGACCGCGACAAACGTGTTGCGACAATGCGTGAAAGCCTAGGACTTCCAGCATCCCAATTGCAAGAGACTCTTGATGGACAAAAATACAAAGCGAGATTGCGCGAAATATTGCTATCCACACCTCAATGGTATACTCTTAACGAAAATACCATAAACGCAGAGAAACCTATCGAGCAAATATTATTGGATCTCCGCCAGCTGCGTCAGAGCAAGATTCAAGATCGAGGCACAGTGCTTGGCATCGAGATTCCGCGCCTATATACACTCCAATATGGATCAGCTGCTTTTAGACTGTCAGCACAACCACTTGCTTTTGCTCTTTTAATCGCGCTCTATCCGTTGACGTTTGTATGGCTAGGGTCTTTTTATATCACTCGTCAGCGAGAGCTTCTTGCACTTCGCGCCTTAAAAGACTACAAACAAGCTTTCCCGCATATTCTAAATTTTGTTGCTGTTGATTTTTCAAGCTTGCAGCAACGTATGGGAATTCTTGTAAAACGCAAAGACGCTCGCATTAACCTTCTCGCGTCAAAGATCGCCACGACAACGCTTCGCGGCGTTTTTCTAACTATAACTGTTACACCACTCGTCGCTGGACTTGGATACTCAACCATCCAACTTCACGACCTGCTTGAGTTACCAATTCCGGCAACTGCAGTGGCGACAGTTGCCTACATCGTAATGATGGCACTCACCTTTGGCCTCATAATCCAAGAAATTACTGCTTTGCGTGGAAAAATCTTTTATGAGTAGAATTTTTGTATTAATTTTTGCAGCTTTAGTCACACCCGGCGCTTTGGCCGCAAACGAGAAAGGCAAGCCCATTACAATCTTGGCACCTATCTCTTGTGTCGATTGGGTTGACGGAAGAAAAACCGACTCCGAAATTGGATTGATGAAGTTTTATTCAGCCAGCGTTCGAAATGAGTTCTGGTTGCTTGGCTTGATTAATGGACTAAATGCGAAATTAAACTCCCCTGACTTACTTGCCTCGGTCGATGCAAAACTGGTTTTTGCGTGGATGGATCGATATTGCTCTACCAACAAGAGTGAAGATATTTTCAAGGGAGCAGAGGAATTCCTCGATCAGGTTGCCCAAAAAATTCGCCGGTAGTTCTAATCGTTGAATTTTGTGGCAAGTTAAGCAAGCATACCCGCATAGGAAAACTAGAGTGCAAGAGACGTCCAATACAAGAATTCGATGTGCAATGATCGTGTATGAGCTTGAACGAGCACTTGGCCGATTTTGCAGGGAGCGTAGCGGGGCATTGACGGGATCGGGTATCGCGCGCGACATTTTAATTCGAGCCGGCTCGTCCAGTGAAACAGACTTTGCCGTATCCGCTCAAATAGTGATTGAAAACTCTTATTTGGGTGAGGTATTGTCCCTTGCACAACTTGCAGCGAAAGGCAGCTCAAATTCAGACTGGCTGAGTAGGCTGGAAAAATTGCTGAACACTCTGGCAATTTTTGAAATTCGAAATGCAATCAGTCACCCAAACCGCCCTTTCCCGGAATATTACTGGTATCGATGCGCTGCCATTGCGGCAGATCCTTCAATGGACGCGCTTGGTCTTTTTGAAATATCGCTTGCATTTCAAAATGCCCTAGATGGAAGAATCGAAGAACCCCCAGCCGACTGGATGCACAAAATGCGGTGGTCAATTCCTGCGGCTTTGCCATCAAGTTTTGAACACGCAATAACTGGGTTATATGGACGTTCAAGAGAAACTACTCGGCTTCAAAAAGAAATTATAAATCCCCGCGCACCACTCGTGGCGATTGTTGCTAGAGGCGGGGTGGGCAAAACCAGTCTTGTATTGCAAGTCATATCTGATTTTTGCCTTACCGCCGAATCTGGCAAATATTTTGAAGGAGTGCTTTGGGCCACATTAAAGCAAGAAAGATTAACGTCAACCGGAGTTGAAATACTTTCCGCGCCGTCTAGCATGGCCGAACTCGAATTAGCGCTTTCCTCAGAAGGGGGTGAGATGCTAGGTAAATCTTTCGCCGATTTTGAAGAAATGAAGCGATCACTTGACGCCCGACGCATATTGCTATGCTTAGATAATCTCGAAACAATTCTTAGAGACTATCCAGAACAATTCACTGAATTTTATGACAACCTGCCGGGGACTTGGAAAGTAATAGTCACCAGTCGAATTCCGGTGGAGGGCGCGAAAAACATATCCCTAGATGTTCTTGATAAGCAAGGCGCTATCCAGCTGGCTAGAGCTTACCTGGACAGCAAAGGAGCCCAAACAGTCAAGACAGAATTTCTTGAGCGCATTGCCGTTGACT
Source organism: Xylophilus rhododendri (assembly GCF_009906855.1). Taxonomy (NCBI): domain Bacteria; kingdom Pseudomonadati; phylum Pseudomonadota; class Betaproteobacteria; order Burkholderiales; genus Xylophilus; species Xylophilus rhododendri. Next base: position 5,414,135 of record NZ_CP047650.1, on the reverse strand, counting down.
GCAATTTTAATCCACTTGCAATCAGACTCACTGTCGACTCATATCTTTCCGGAGGTCAGATAGATGATGCGTTACGCAAGACTGAGCAGGACGTTCTCGCATATTCTTTCAAAAATTTATTAGACACTTTGTCTACTCTGGAAAACGATGTTCTTGAAACACTATTTGTGCTAGATGCTCCGAGTCGCGCCCAACTTTGTGGCGCACTCGATTGTGATGCAGATGAAATTGCTCGATCAATTGGCAAACTTTCTGCAGTTTCTCTCGTGAGCAGGATTGAATCTGAACTTGGTGAAAGATACACTTTAGGAAGCTCGATTCGTGATTTACTTCGAGCTTACCCAAGAAATTTACCAATTCGATCAAAAATCGCCACTTGGCTAGAAAAAACAAAATCATCCAAAGAGAATGCGATTCGTGTTCAACTTGAACAAAATATTTCCCCGGTCTCACTTGAATTTATTCCGCCAGAAACCAGCGCACAACTTATTGCCTACTCCAAAAAAATTAAATCAGCCTCTAAACGAGACAGTAGAAATGTCCTTGTAGAAGTTGAAGGAGAGCTGAGGCAACAAATTGGGGCTGACTCAACGTCCTCATTCTTATTTCGCTTGTATGCATGGTGTTTGTTGGAGCTTGACGACCCAGGAACGGCAATAACGTATTTCCATAAGGCTATTGCAACTGATCCCCTAGATCCAGCTCCACTTTTTGGATTGGCGCAATCGATACAAACACAAGGAACTCGGGCTGATATGTATGCCCCGACAAAGACCTTGATAGAGAACAGCTGGGGAAATCCTGCTCAAGCCGGCAGCTTTTATGCAAACAGAATATGGTCCATGTATTTACTCGCAGCAAACATAAAGGAACTTTTCCCGGAGGTCTTCGAGTGCACGGTTGATTGGCAGAAACATTTAACCGAGTTACCAAGTTTCGCACTAAGTCGAGCGGCCACCTATCGTCGTCTTGCCGAACTAGAATACAGACAGAGAAAATCCGGCAATGAGCGCCTGGGTAATCTTTTAGCCAAATCGTCTCGCCCAATGAAAGCTGTTCTGGAGGAGCAAAACTTTGCGCGATGGATGATTCCAGAGCTGAGAAAACTCGTTAGTGAATTTCATTTCTACAGAAGTAGAGGATCGTCATTTCAAACGTTTAAGCCCGAAGATGTTGTTGATATAAAATCACTTCTTGCATTATTAAAAGAAAATCAATCCAAATTAATGCATGGTGGATTTCCACCGCAAGAGATACCGAACTTGCTTGAACTTGCAAATGATGGCCAAGTGCTGCAAGTACACGAGGAAGCAGACGCGTCAATCAATTCTTATATAGAAAACGGTTTTACTATTGCAAGAGTGAAGCGCGGATCGAGGCCTGATGCCAATTATGTATTTGTACGCGACGACCGTGGAACAGACTATTTCATGCGGCTTGACATTTTTGAGCAGGGAAGCTGGACCAATAGATACAAATTGATTCCCGGAGCTGAAATTGCATTGAAATTTGAGCACAGCGAAAGAGGTTCGGCATTTGCTGCGACAGAAGGCTGGCTAATCGAGAGATGATATTTAGCGATGGGCAAAGGTTAGTCGGGCGAGTTTGTTCTTGTTCTGGCAATGCATGTCTGAAGTCGAGTAGAGCAGTCTTATATAATCAGGCTCGGACGCAGTCCAAGTCGGTCGCAACTGCATTTAAGCAAACGAGGCCACGATCATTTCATCCGGCTTAATACCACCCACGCCTGTACCGACTCCTTCCGCCACTGCCCCCGCACATACTCCGCCAGCCGCTCCGGCATCGCATCCCCGTGCCGCAGCAACCGATTGAGCATCACCGCCAGATCCGTGTCGGCAATGCACCACTCCCCAAACAGATGCGGCCCCCCATGCGCCAGCAAGGCACTGGCGCCCGCGTAGAGCTTGGCCACGGCCGCCAGCCCGGCGGGCGAAAGCGGCGCCGTCACCGGCGTGTAGAAAACCCCTTCCGTGGACCGCTCTTCCCGTATCGACATCAGGTCGCTGCGCAGCCAGGCCTGCACCTGCCGTGCGCGTGCGCGGGCCTGCAGCTCGCGGGGATAGACGGGGGTCTGGGGATAGGCTTCCTCCAGGTATTCGACGATGGCCGATGACTCGGACAGCGTGAAGTCGCCATCGGTCAGGGTGGGCACGCGCTGCGTCAGGGACGATTCGGCGAAGGCGCGTGCGTGCTGCTCGTCGCGGGCCAGATCGACCGTGGACAGGGTGAAGGGCAAGCCCTTCTCCCGCAAGGCGACGTACACGGACAGCGCGTACGGGGAAGTGAAGCGGGAGTCGACGTGGAGGTGCAGGGTCATGGGCGCCACCATAACCGGCCGGGGTGGAAAAGTCCGCGTGCCGGGGTGCCATGGCACGTCGGCTATCCAACGAACGCGCGCCTGACTTTCAGCCGCCGGTCAGCCCGCAGACCCCAGAAGCTTTTTCACCTCTCGCCGGACCTTGGTGCCGGCCCGATGAAAGCTCAGGATGAATTCGGCCAGCTCGTCGTCGTCGCAGTACAGATAAGCCACCGGCACCTCCAGCACCTCGGCCAGCCGGCAGGAGATCGAATAGGCCGGCGCATGCACGCCCACCTCGTAGCGGTTCATCCGGGTGGAAGCGACAGAGGGATCCAGCCCGGCGGCAATGCCCAGCGCCCGCTGGCTCATGCCCGTGGCTTCACGGGCGGCCTTCAGCCGCGAGGACCAGACGCTGATGTCATTTGATTCGTTTGTCACACTACGATCCTCGTAGTGGCATGGCACACTGGCTACTACGAAGTTCGTAGCGTCCCGGGGTAGGACGGCACGATCTGGAGCCCTTCACCATGAACGACCGAATCGCATACGAGTTCTTTTGCTGCCGCAACCCTGTCGATCCGCGCGACTGCCGGCGCTTTCATCCCCTGGGCGGAATCGACCCGATGGATCTCGCCATTGCCCACGAAATGCTGGGTTCGATGCTCAGGCGGGTGACTGAGGAGACTGCTCCGCAGCAGTACCTGGGCCCTGGCGGGGAAGTAGTGCTGGCCTCCACCGAACTGGAAGGCTCCATCTGCGCGGTGTTGCCGCTGCAGGCACTGTGCACCGCGCCGGTCATCGCCATTGCCGAGGTCTGTGCCTTTCTGAACTGCAGGCTTGTTCCCATCGATGGCGGTCCCGATGTAGCGCCTAGTGCGGAGGCATTGCTTGGCGATCTGATGCGTCGTGCCATCGCGCGGGTTCGGCCAGCGGGGACCGCGCTCTGCAGGGTAATGGACGCCTGAGCCTTTGCGTCGTGCATCGGCCGACTCAAATGAAAACAGCCTCGCAAGGAGGCTGTTTTCAAAAGTTGGGTCCGAGGTAGGTAGCTGCCTCTCCTTAGCAACCCTCAACGGGTGGTTCGAAGCACCTGTGTTGCCACAGCCTCTACTTGCAACGACGCCAGATGTCGTTGCTGCCGGTAGGTGAAAACGGAATTCTGGCTTGGTCCTCACCCAATGCTCTTGCAGAGACCCAACCCGGGAATTCTAGGGATGACACCTCGACCGCCCAGCCTGGAAAGATGCTGCCGCGGCGCCGCTTGTCGCTCACACAGGCCGGGCTTCGGCCAGCACCTTCGCCCTGAAGTTCTGCGGCAGGTCCATCGGCGTCAGCAGATGAACCCGAGTGCCCAGGAGCGACTCCAGCTCATCCTGCAAGCCTCCCAGATCGAACAGCGTCGCGCCGGGCAGTGCATCGACCAATAGATCCAGATCGCTCCCCTCCTCGTCCGTGCCATGCAGTACCGAACCGAACACACGCGGATTGGTCGCGCGGTAGCGGCCGGTGGCCTCACGGATGGCGGCTCTGTTGAGATCAAGCATGAGCGAAGGTCGCATGGGAGGCTCTGCGCAAGGGCTCTTCTTCACCTCTACCCTTCCATAGACAAAGCCGCAATTTTCCATCCGCCCATCGGCCCTGCCCCGCAAGCCCACCGGTGTTTGACCTCTTGCAGGCACAAACATTGCCCGCGAACCTGCCACTGTCCGCAGGCGCTTGTTTCCTGCACCGGGCAACCATCATCCAGGGCCACAGCATGGTGCGATTCGACATCTCCGACCTCCGTATCTTCGTCAACGTGGTGCAGGCCGGCAGCATCACGCTGGGCGCGGAGCGTTCGCACCGGGCCGCGGCTTCCATCAGCGCGCGCATCAAGGAGATGGAGCTGGAGATGGGCGCTCCCCTGCTGATGCGGGCCCGCTCGGGGGTGGTGCCCACCGAGGCCGGACGCAAGCTGCTGGAGCATGGCTTTCGGCTGCTCAACGAGGTGCAGCGCATGAACGACGACCTGGCCGAGTACGGAAACCGCGCCAGGAGTTTCATCAAGCTCCACTGCAACACGGTCTCGCTCTACGAGTACCTGCAAAAGCCCGTCAGCGCCTACCTGCTGCAAAACCCGGGCACCGCGCTCACCATCGAGGAGCTGGTCAATCACCAGATCCCGCAGGCGGTGCTGGATGGCAGCGCGGACATCGGCGTGGTGGCGGACCCGGTCGATACCAAGGGGCTGGAAACCATTCCCTTCGTGCTGGACCGCTACGTGATGATCTCCAGCAAGCGGGTGGCGCCGCTGGTGGGGCGGCGCTTCGTCGATTTCCTCGATTCCGAGTTCGTCGGCCCGGGCCGGGGCAGCTGGATGCACACCATGCTGCAGCAGCACGCCGCCGAGGCGGGCAAGCCGCTGCGCTACAGCGTGCAGCTTCGCAGTTTCTCGATGACCTGCCAGCTGGTGGCCGACGGGGTGGGGATCGGCATCGTGCCGGCATCGGCGGCCGAGCGCATGCAGGCGCAGGTGCCGCTGCGCATCACCGAACTGGAAGACTCCTGGGCCCAGCTGCCGCTGAAGTTCTGCGTTCGCAAGCGGGCGGAGCTTTCCAGGCAGTCGGCGGCGCTGCTCGACTTTCTGTTGAGCCAGGACCAGGGGCAGAAGGCCAGGCTGCGTTCGGTCTGAGCGGGGCCTGACCGGTGGATGACCGGTGGATGACCACCGGATTTTCCGAAGCCAGGCGACGAATTTCCTGCTGTTCGGCGCCGAGGGCGCTCGGAAGAATGGGGCTCGTCCATTCCTTCCCCGAGACATGACCTACTCCGTCATCGGCCGCTGTGCCAGAACCCACGAAATCGGCCTCGCGATCGCGACCTACTCGCTTGCCTGCGGCTCCTTCGCGCAGGGCGCCCATGGCGGCGCCGGTGTCGCCATGACCCAGGCCAATGTGCGCAAGGGCAATGCCTTGCTGGCCAACCGGCTGCTGGCGATGGGCTGTTCCAGCCGCGCCGTGGTGCAGGCCCTGGTGCAGGACGATGTGCACGAAAGCTTTCGCCAGATCGCCGTGATGACCCGCGACGGCCGGGTGGCCACGCACACCGGCAGCCGTGTGGCGGGATGGGCCGGGCAGAAGGCCGGAACCGACCACGTGGTGTTCGGCAATGTGCTGGTGGGCGAGCATGTGCTCGATGCCATGGAGGCCGGCTTCCTGGCCGACCCGGCACGGCCGCTGGTGGAGCGGCTGATCCAGTCGCTGGAACATGGCCGCGATGCCGGCGGCCAGGGCTCGGCCACCGCCCACATGCCGGAGCGTTCGGCCTGCGTGGTGGTCACCGGGCAGAAGGCACAGGCCGCCTGGGACCTGCGGGTCGACCTGCATCCGACGGCGGTGCAGGAGCTGCAGCGCGTCTATCAGGCCTTCGCCAGCTACCAGGGCTATTACGAAGACCGCGACGACGACCCCAGCCGCTGCCCGTCGCAGCTGGCCTGGGAGAAAGCCCAGCTCACCGAAGACCAACTCGCGGAGTTCCTGAAATGAAGATGTCGAAGACCGTGCTCTCGTTCTGCGCGGGCCTGGGCCTGCTGGCCGCCGGGCTGCTGCCCGGCACGGCAGCGGCACAGGATTGGCCCAAGGCTCCGGTGCGCATCGTGCTGCCCTTCACGCCGGGCGGCGGCGACCAGGTGTTCCGCATCATCGCGCCCCGGCTGCAGGACAGGTGGAAGCAGCCGGTGGTGATCGACTACAAGCCGGGCGCCAGCAACATCGTGGCGACCGACTACATCGTCAAGTCCCGGCCCGATGGCTACACCATCGGCGTCACCGGCGCGACGGTGGCGAACAATCCGCTGTTCTACAAGACCATCCCCTACACCTACGACGATTTCAGCGGCATCACCAAGGTGGTGAACCTGGAGATGGCATTGGTCGCGCGCAACGATGCGCCCTTCAACACGGTGCCCGAGCTGGTGGCCTATGCCAAGGCCAACCCGGGCGTGCTGAACTGGGGCACGGGCGGGCTGGGCGCCACCTATGTGGGCTTTCGGCAGTTCATGTATGCGGCGGGGATCGACATGGTCCATGTGAACTTTCCGGGCTGGTCGCAGGCGCTGTCGGAGCTGATGGGCGGGCGGCTGGACCTGGTCATCGATCCGCACGATTCCAGCGTGCAGTTCGTGAAGTCGCACCGGATGAAGATGTTGGCCTCCTTCGGGCCGAAACGCATCGCCGGCTTCGAGCAGATACCCGCGGTCAACGAGACCTATCCGGGTGTGGACATCACGCCTTACCTGGCCTTCATCGCGCCCAAGGGCACGCCTGCGGCCATCCTGAAGAAGATCCATCAGGACACGGTGGAGGTGCTGGGCGATCCGGCCATCAGAAGGCAGCTCGCCGACCTGGGCCTCAACGCGGCGACATCCACGCCCGAGGAAACCGACAGGGCCTTCCGTACCGAAACCGTGGAGTGGGCCAGGATCGCGCGGCAGATCAAGCTGCCGCCGCCGCAGTAGACAGCGGGCGGGCCACCGGCAAACGCCGGATGACTCGCCCATGCCAGAATCGCCGCTTCCTCACCGCGAAAAACGGTGGTCCCTGTCGCCCGGTCTGCACCGGGGCAGCATCGGCCCGCCGCGTACACGCCACCTCCCGTCATCCGGCAGGTCGGCCAGCGTTTCCCCCGACATCCGTCGGACCTCTACGGGTGCCTGCATGCAGGCCCCACCCGTAGTACCGGAACACGCCATGTACCGCCATCCCGAATCCTCGCCCTCCTCCCCTGCTCGCCCTGCCCCCGCATCGCCATCGTGGGCGCCGGCCTGGGCGGCCTGACCCTGGCCCGTGTGCTGCACCTCCACGGCATCGCCGCCACCGTGTACGAGGGCGAGGCATCGCCCACCGCCCGGGCGCAGGGCGGCCTGCTGGACATCCACGAATACAACGGCCAGCCGGCCCTGAAGGCCGCGGGGCTGCACGATGCCTTCCTGGCCCTGGCGCTGCCCGGGGAGGACGCCAAGCGAGTGGTGGACCGGCACGGCACCGTGCTGCTGGACAAGCCCGGCACCGGCGGCATGGCCCGGCCCGAGGTGGATCGGGGTGCGTTGCGGCAGCTGCTGATCGGCTCCCTGCCCACGCAGGCCATCCGCTGGGGCCGCAAGCTGGTGGAGGTGCGCCGCGATGGCGTGGGGCGGCAGGTGCTGCGCTTCGCCGACGGCTCCACCGACACGGCGGATCTGCTGGTGGGCGCGGACGGTGCCTGGTCCCGCGTGCGGCCGCTGGTCTCCACCGCCGTGCCCCGCTATGCCGGCACCTGCTTCATCGAGACCCGGCTCTTCGACGGCCCCGGCCGGTACCCGGCCAGCACCCAGGCCATCGGCACCGGCACGCTGATGGCGGTGGAGCCCGGGCGGGCCATCCTGGCGCATCACCATGCCGATGGAACGCTGCACACGTATATCGCGCTCAACAAGCCCGAGGCCTGGATCGAGACGCTGGATTTCCGCCAGCCGGACGCGGCCCTGGCCCGGCTGGCCGAGGCCTTCGAAGGCTGGGCGGCGCCGCTGCGTGCGCTGGTCAGCGCCAGCGATACGCCGCCGGTGGTTCGGCCCATCCATGCCTTGCCGATCGCCCATCGGTGGGAGCGCACGCCGGGTGTCACGCTGGTGGGGGATGCCGCGCACCTGATGTCGCCCTTCGCGGGTGAAGGCGCCAACCTGGCGCTGCTCGACGGTGCCGAGCTGGCCCATGCGCTGCGGGAGCATCCGGGGGATGTCGAGGCGGCGCTGGCCGTGTACGAGCGGGCGCTGTTTGCGCGCAGCGCGGGTTTCGCGGAGCAGTCGGCGCAGAACCATCGGCGCTTCTTCGGGCCCGATGCGCCGGGCAGCGTGGTGGCCTTGTTCGCGCCTGCTGCCCTGCCCGGCTGAACCACGGTTTCAGTACCGCACTCGCGGTATTCCGTCACCGGCGCCGCTCTGTGAACATGCCCTGCCGCTGAGTGCGGCCAAGACATCAACCTCCGGGCCTATTCCATGAACATACGTTTGATCCTGGCAAGTCTCACGGTGGCGGCAGTAAGCGCATGCGGCGGCTCCGGCAACTCCACGCAGGTCACCGCGCCGGGCCTGACCGCGGACACCGTCACCGGCGATGTGAGCATCGTCCTGAGCTTTCCGGTGGGCACCGCGCCCACCGCGCAAAGCGCGATCCAGCTGGTGGCGCAGGCCAGCGCGCCGCCGCCCTCCTACATCTCGGCCAAGACCCAGTCGGTCAGCATCGTGCTGACCCGGGTGAACGGCGTCGCTCCGGCCACGCCGGTGGGGGTGACGGTGGATGTCAAGGCCGGCAGCGCCTGCGTGCTCAACGGCGCCAACCTGGACTGCACCGTCACGCTGGCGGCGCCGGTGGGCAACGACGAATTCGACGTCAACACCTGGCCCAGCACCGGCGCCACCGGCAATATGCCGATCTCGTCGGGCACCGGCACGGCCACCGTCGCCGTCAATACCAAGGCCTCGCTCGATGTCACGCTGCTGCCGCGGGTCAACACCTTCGCGGTCGACATCAGCCCCGGGCCGGGCGTGCAGCCCATCGCCACCGCCGGTGTGTTCACCGCGCGCATCCGGGCCAAGGATTCGGCGGGCGACATCATCACCGGCGCCACGCCGTACCACGACGCCATCGTGGTGACCGACAAGGACATCCTCACCGGCCACATCACCGCCAGCCCCTCGCTGCCCGCCACCTTCGCCTCGCCGGCCACCGACACACTGAGCTTCACCTACGACGGCGCGGGCACGGCGGCCAGCTATGGCTTCGATGTGAAGAGCGGTTTCTCGCAGACCGTCTACCTCACCCTGGCGGGCAATGTGGAGCACCTCTATGTGTCGCAGCGTTCGGCCAACCGCATCGATGTGTTCGACATCCAGGACGACGGCAGCCTCACCGGGCCTTCGCGCAGCATCGTCGGCGCCAGCACCGGGCTGGACTATCCGGCCTCGATCGCGGTGGATTCGCTGGGGCAGCTGTATGTCGCCAACCGGCGCAGCCTGGCCATCTTCGCGCCGGGCGCGGGCGGCAACGCCACGCCGCTGCAGACCAGCACCGGAGGGGACAGCAACTATCCGGTGTACATCTCCGACAAGGCCGGGATGATCGTGAATTTCGTGGCGGACAGTTCCGGCTCCACGCAGGGCTCCTACACGGTCAGCATCAACTACCCGGCGGGTGTGCAGTTCGCCACCGACCCCAACCTGCCGCCGGGCGGCATCCCGCCCTTCAAGGTGGGCTCGACGAGGGCGGTGGCGTCTTACTCCAACGGCACCAACGGCTATGTCTGCGCGACTTCTAACGACACGGCCGATCCCAACCAGAGCCGGGTGCGCTGTTTCACCCAGCCGATCTCCTGGGCCACCGGCCTGGGCGGCCTGTCGACGGACTATCCCAACATCCAGATCTTCAACGGCTCGGCCAACTTCACCTGGCAATGCTGCCGGCTGGACGCCTCCGACCTGAAGTTCATGCCCAACGGCGCGCTGATCGTGAGTTCCTATGCCAAGTACCAGAAGGCAGCGGCGCTGGAAACCTACTCGGTGGGGCAGGACCAGGTCCTCACCTCGATCCAGGGCCCGAGCACCGGCATCGATTCGCCCGGCACCATCGCGGTGGACAGCAAGGGCAGGCTCTATGTCTTCAACTACGGCCTGTCCGGCGGCAGCGGCGCGGTGCTGCAGTTCGCCGGGGACGCCACCGGCGACCAGCGGCCGCTGCACAGCATCGGCGGCTTCAACAACCTGGGCGGCATCGCCGTCGGCAAGTAGGCCGCACCAGGCTCAGCCCAGCTGCCGGCACACCGCCGCGGTGATGTCGGTGCAGCTGGCCGTGCCGCCCAGGTCGCGCGGGATGGCCAGGCCCTCGCGCAGCACGGTCTCCACCGCCTGCTCCACCCGGTCGGCGGCACTGCTCAGGCGGGCATCGCCGTGGCGGTCGCCCAGCCAGCGCAGCATCAGGGCGCCGGAGAGGATGGTGGCCATGGGGCTGGCCACGTTCTGGCCGGCGATGTCGGGCGCCGAGCCGTGCGCGCCCTGGAACAGGCCGTGGTGTTCGCCCAGTTCGGCCGAGGCCGACAGGCCCATGCCGCCGATGGTGGCGGCGCCCAGGTCCGAGATGATGTCGCCGAACATGTTCTCGGCCACGATCACGTCGTAGAAGTCGGGCCGCTTGACCATGTGCACGGTGATCGCGTCGGCATAGGCGTAGTCGATCTCCACGTCCGGATAGCCGGCGGCCACCTCGGTGCAGACCTGGCGGAAAAAGGCGTAGCTGCGCAGGATGTTGGCCTTGTCGCAGCAGGTCACCCGGCGTTTGCCGTCGCGTGGGGCGCCCTGGCGTTTTCTCGATAGCTCGAAGGAGAACTTCGCCACCCGCTCCACGCCCTTGCGGGTGACCACGATGGTGTCGGTCGCCATTTCGTCGCGCAGCACGATGCCGCCGCCGCGGCTGGCGTAGAGGCCCTCGGTGTTCTCGCGCACGATCACGTAATCGATCTGGCCGGCCTTCCAGTGGCGCAGCGGGGACTCGGCGCCGGCATAGAGGCGAATGGGCCGCACGTTGGCGAACAGGTCGAGCTTGAAGCGCAGCTGCAGGTGCAGGTCGTTGCCGACCTCGGTGCCGTCCGGATAGGTGATGCCCGGCAGCCCGGCCGCGCCGTGCAGGATGGCGTCGGCCTGCCGGCAGGCGGCGAAGGTGTCCTCCGGCAGCACATGGCCGGTGCGGGCGTAGTGGCCGGCGCCGCCCTCGTGGTGGGCGAAGGCCAGCAGGCTTTCGCCGCAGGCGGCCTGCAGCACTTGCACCGCCGAGCGGCATACCTCCGGGCCTATGCCGTCGCCGTCGATGCTGACGATGTCGTACCTGCTTTTCTGACTGCTCATGCGCCGGGTCTCCTGGTGTTATTGGCGACGAGGCTATCACCGGGGGCTGGCGGTACGCATCGGAGAAACTTCCGCGTTGTGCGATGTATTTGTACGATCTATTATCCTGCCGCCGGTGGCCGCGCAACTGGGGGTGGCCCCGGTGCACTTCGCCATGATCGTCATCTACAACCTGACACTCTGAGCACCTGGCTGCCGCATGTGCCGGGTTTCATCCGCTGAAGCCGCGCGCATCGCCTTCCCGATACCTCCCCCCAAAAAATACCTCACCGGAACTTCCAACGCATGGACCGCCACCCTTCCGCCATCGATGCCGCAGCGCCCTTGGGCATGCCGGCCGAATTCCACAACGTCATCGACGGCCAACTGGTGCCCGCCCGGGGCGGCGCCACCGTCGAGGTGATCGACCCGTCCACCGGCCAGGCCATCACCCGCATCCCGCGCAGCGACGCGGCCGACATCGACGATGCGGTGAAGGCAGCGCACCGCGCCTTGAAAGGCCCCTTCGGCAAACTCACCGCCACCGAGCGCGGCCGGCTGCTGAGCCGGCTGTCGTCCGCCATCCTGGCCCACCAGGACGAGCTGTCCGAACTGGAATGCCGCGACACCGGCAAACCCATGGTGCAGGCCCGGGCCGACATCGCCGCCTGTGCGCGCTACTTCGAGTACTACGGCGGCGCGGCGGACAAGCTGCACGGCGAGACCATCCCCTATGCCGCCGGCACCACCGTGATGGCCATCCGGGTGCCGCACGGCGTCACCGGCCACATCATTCCCTGGAACTATCCGGCGCAGATCTACGGCCGCTCGGTGGCCGCGGCGCTCGGCGCCGGCAACTGCTGCGTGGTCAAGCCGGCCGAGGATGCCTGCCTGACCCCGCTGCGCATCTCGGCCCTGGCGCTGGAAGTGGGCATGCCGGCCGGCGCGATCAACGTGGTGTGCGGCCTGGGCAGCGAGGCCGGCGCGGCGCTGTCGGCCCATCCGGGCATCGCCCACATCTCCTTCACCGGCTCGACCCAGACCGGCGCCTCGGTCGCCGAGGCCGCCGCGCGCCGCCATGTGCCGGTGACGCTGGAGCTGGGCGGCAAGTCGCCGCAGATCGTGTTCGCCGATGCGGACATGGAGCAGGCCCTGCCCACCATCGTCAACGCCATCATCCAGAGTGCCGGCCAGACCTGCACCGCCGGCAGCCGGGTGCTGATCGAACGCCCGGCCTACGACGCGGTGGTCCAGCAGCTGTCCGAGCGCTTCCAGGCCCTGGTGGTCGGCCGCGGGCACGACAACCGCGACCTCGGCCCGGTGATCAACCGCCGGCAGCAGCAGAAGGTGCGCGGCATGGTCGATGCGGCGGTGGCCGACGGCATCCGGATCGCCGGCCAGGGCCGGCTGGCCGACGACGCGCCGGCCGAGGGCTGCTTCGTGCTGCCCACCCTGTTGGCCGACGTGGACCCGGCGCACGCCATCGCCCGCGACGAGATCTTCGGCCCGGTGCTGGTGGCCATCCCCTTCGACACCGAGGAAGAGGCCGCCGACATCGCCAACGGCACCGACTACGGCCTGACCGCCGGCGTCTGGACCCGCGACGGCGCCCGGCAGTTCCGCATGGCCCATGCGATCGAGGCCGGCCAGGTGTTCATCAACAACTACGGCGCGGGCGGCGGCATCGAGCTGCCTTTCGGCGGCATGAAGCATTCCGGCTACGGCCGCGAGAAGGCCTTCGAGGGGCTGCGCGGTTTCACCACCATCAAGACCATCGCCATCAAGCACGGCTGAGCGTTTTCACACGCCCATTCAGCAGCCGTCCGCATTCGGCGACACCCGTTGACCGGCACCATCATCAAGCCCAGCGTCGGCCTGTCGCGGCGCCGACCTGCTCCACGCGGCCGCCGGCGGCAATCGGCTGCGCCTTCGACCTGGGTGTGCCGCTGACGCGGGGCCGCTGGTCGCCCATCGTGGTCAGCGTGGAGTTCGACGGCATCGACCGACCGGCCAGTCTCCACGCCGCTAACAGGCATCGATCACCGCCGTGATCGCCCGGCTGCAGTCCTCCCGCGTCAGGCTGCCGCCCAGGCAGATGCGCAGGCCTTCCGGGGGCTGCCGGTCGGTGCAGAAGGCGTTGCCGGCCACGGCGGCCACGCCCAGGTCGCGCAGCCGGGCGGCGACATCGCTGGCGGTGCTCACGCCATCATCGCGCTCCTGCAGGGGCAGCCAGGCGTGGAAGCCGTTGGGCTGGGTGCGCACGCCGTGGCCGGCCAGCCTCTTCGTCAGCAGGGTGCTGCGCCAGCGGCATTCGTCGCGGATGGCGTCGAGCACTTCCGCGGCCAGCCCGTCCTCCAGCCATTGCGATACCAGCAGGTTGATCAGCGGCGAGGCCATGACGGTGGTGGCCCGCATGGCGCCGGCCACCCGCTGGCAGGCCTGCACGCTGGGCGCCAGCACATGGGCGGTGCGCACGCCGGCGCCCAGCCATTTCGACATGCCGCTGACGTAGTAGGTCAGCTCGGGCGCGAAATCGGCCAGCGTGGGCGGGACGGCGGCCGGCAGCATGCCGTAGGCGTCATCCTCGATGATGGGCATGCTGTAGCGCAGGGCGATGTCGGCGATCTGTTCGCGCCGCGCGATGGGCAGGGTGGCGGTGGTCGGGTTGTGCAGGTTGGGGCACAGGTAGAGGGCCGCCACGGGGGTGCTCTTGCAGGCGGCTTCGAACTCGTCGGGGATGAGGCCGTCCTCGTCCATGCCCAGGGGATGGAGCTGGATGCCCAGCTGCGCGGCAATGGCCTTCAGGCCGGGATACACCATCGACTCCACGCACAGGCTCTGCCCCGGCTTGACCAGCATGGAGACCAGGCCGAGCAGCACGCTGTGGATGCCCGGCGCCACCAGCATGCGCTCGGCCGCCGCATGCGGCACCCACTGGGCGAGCCACTGGGCGCCCAGCTCGCGGTCGCGCGGGGTGCCGCCGAAGTCCTGGTAGCGCATCAGGTCGTGCATGGCGGCCTTGGCGACGACCTCGGCCACCGAGTCCTTCATCTTCTGCATGGCCGGATGGCCGTCGATCTCCGGCGGCATGTTCATGGTCATCTCCGCGCCGGTGCCGGCGCGCAGCGGCAGGCCGATGAAGGAGCCGCGCACATAGGAGCCCATGCCGGGCCGCGAGGCGATCAGCCCCCGCTCGCGCGCCTCGGAGAAACCGCGCACCACCGTCGTGTAGTTGAGCTGCAGGGTGACGGCCAGGTCGCGCAGCGGCGGCAGCCGTTCGCGCGGCGCCAGGCGGCCCTGCCGCAGGTCCTCCGCGATGAGGTCCGGGATCAGTTGGTACGCCGGCAGCGAGCTGCTCTTGAGACGCGCAGTCCAGTGGTTGAAGGGCATGTGTTCAGTGTGCCTGTTGCATGGCCGCATTGCATCCCTGTGCAGGGCCGGGCGGCGGTCCATAGCAGTGCGCCGGCGCACTTGATGGAGTGCATTGATTGGATCGGGCTTTCGGCCGCTTTGGTGCATGGGCCGGGACGCTGCTGGCGATCAAGTGGCCGGCATACCCGGCCGCTTCATTCTTTGATCGGGCATTGATCGCAGGGCCGCGCAGGCCGGTGGCATGTCCCTCGCAATGGAGATGCGGTCCGGCACCGGCGCCGGCCCACCCTTTTCAACCCAACGAGGAACGTTATGCCCAAGGTCACCCAACCCGCCCACCAGAAAGGCGATTTCCTGGTCGACTACGAAGAGAAGGTCTTCGAGGACGTGCAGGCCGATCCCGGCGAGAAAGCCCTGGTGACCTTCCACACCGTGGCCTTCGAAGGCTCGATCGGACTGGTCAACCTGCTGCAGGCCACCCGCCTGCAACGCAAGGGCTTCGAGACCTCGGTGCTGCTCTACGGCCCGGGCGTGACGCTGGGCGTGCAGCGCGGTTTCCCCAAGCTGGGCGACGAGGCCTTTCCCGGCCACCAGAACTTCAACAACCAGATCACCAAGTTCATGGCCGAGGGCGGCAAGGTCTACGCCTGCCGCTTCGCGCTGCAGGCGCTGTACGGCCATGGCGAGGGCAGCCTGATCCCGGGCATCAAGCCGATCGCACCGCAGGACGTGCTGGACATCGTGCTGCTGCACCGGAAATCGAACGCCTTCATCCTGGACACCTGGACCCTGTAAGGCGCGGACGAAAAAATGGCTGACACGAACAGGACCGTACGCGCCGCCGCGGCGCAGATCGCCCCCGACCTGGACAGCGCGGACGGCACCCTGGCCAAGGTGCTGGAGACCCTGCGCGACGCCGCCCGCCAGGGCGTCGAGCTGATCGTCTTTCCCGAGACCTTCCTGCCGTACTACCCGTACTTCTCCTTCGTTCAGCCACCGGCGCTCCAGGGCCAGGACCACCTCCTGCTGATGGAGCGCGCCCCCACCGTGCCCGGCCCGGTCACCGACGCGGTGGCCTCGGCCGCCCGCGAACACGGCATGGTGGTGGTGCTGGGCGTGAACGAGCGCGACCACGGCAGCCTCTACAACACCCAGATCGTGTTCGATGCGGACGGCCGGCTGGTGCACAAGCGCCGCAAGATCACGCCCACCTACCACGAGCGCATGGTCTGGGGCCAGGGCGACGGCTCCGGCCTGCAGGCGGTGGACACCCGGGCCGGCCGCGTCGGCGCGCTGGCCTGCTGGGAGCACTACAACCCGCTGGCCCGCTACGCGCTGATGGCCGACCACGAGGAGATCCACTGCGCCCAGTTCCCCGGCTCGCTGGTGGGCCAGATCTTCGCGGACCAGATGGGCGTGACCATCCGCCATCACGCGCTGGAATCCGGTTGTTTCGTGGTCAACGCCACCGGCTGGCTGCACGACGAGCAGATCAAGGGCATCACGCCCGACGAGAAGCTGCAGGGCGCCCTGCGCGGCGGCTGCCATTCGGCCATCGTTTCGCCCGAGGGCAAATACCTGGCCGGCCCGCTGACCGAGGGCGAAGGCCTGGTGGTGGCCGACCTGGAGATGAGGCTGATCGCCAAACGCAAACGGATGATGGATTCGGTCGGCCATTACGCCCGGCCGGAGCTGCTCAGCCTGGCGATCCGCCGCGAACCCAACCGCACGACCGTGCCGCTGCCGGGCGCGGCGCCGGCCATCGATTCCCCCGCCGCCCAGGAGCCGACATGAACGCATCCATCGAACTCTCCCCCGAGGTGCATGGCCAGGCCGCGCGCCAGCTGATGACGGAGCTGCAGTCGCACGGGCTGCGGATGGTGGACCCCGATGCCGGGGCCGCCAGTCGGCGCGGCGGCGCGGGCCCTTCGGACCACAAGGCGGTGACGGTGGACGGCATCACGCTGATGGTGCCCATCCACACCCAGCCGGCCTTTCGCTCGCCCTTCGTGGCGGATGCGCCGGGCGCGGACGGCCGCAGCGTGCTGCGCCGGGGCAGCATTCCCATCGCCAGCATCGCCTTTCCGCGGCAGCCGCGTTTCTATGGCCTGAGCACGGCCGAGGGCGTGCCCTATTCACACATCGCCACCCTGCACGGCTCGGACGTGCTGGCCACCACGGTGCTGCAGACCTGCATCCGCTACGAGAGCCGGCGCAAGGCCTGCAAGTTCTGCGCGATCGGCCAGTCGCTGGCGGCCGGCCGCACCATCGAACGCAAGACACCGCAGCAGCTGGCCGAGGTGGCCAGGGCGGCGGTCGAACTCGACGGCGTGAAGCACATGGTGATGACCACCGGCACGCCGCCCACCCGCGACCGCGGCGCCGCCATCCTGGCCGAGAGCGCCCAGGCCATACGCGCCGCGGTGGACCTGCCGCTGCAGGCCCAGTGCGAGCCGCCGGACACCGATGCCTGGTTCCGGCGCATGAAGGACGCGGGCGTGGACACGCTGGGCATGCACCTGGAAGTGATCGGCGAGGCGCTGCGCCAGCGCATCCTGCCCGGCAAGGCCGAGGTGCCGATGAGCCGCTACTGGGATGCCTTCGGCGCTGCGGTGGAGGTCTTCGGCCGCGGCCAGGTCAGCACCTATCTGCTGGCCGGGCTGGGCGATGCGCCGGAGCTGATCCTGTCGACCAGCCAGCGCCTGCTGGACATGGGTGTCTACCCCTTCGTCGTGCCCTTCGTGCCGATCAGCGGGACGCCGCTGGAGGACCAGCCGGCCCCCAGTGCCGACTTCATGCGCGGCGTGCTGGAGCCGCTGGGCCGCATGTCGGCGGCGGCCGGCATCCGCGCCACCGACATCAAGGCGGGCTGCGGCAAGTGCGCCGCCTGCTCCACGTTGTCGCGCTACGAGACGCCGCTGGCGGCCTAGGCGGGAGCACGCATGTCCATCGGCACTCCCACGCTACAGGCGCCGGCCGCATCGCCGGTCTTCTGCGAGCTGCCGCAAGGCTTCAGCTCGCCCGAGTTCCGCATCCAGTGGGCCAGCGGCGCCTGGATGCGCCAGCAGGCGCTGGCCCTGCGCCGCCAGGTCTTCTGCCTGGAGCAGGGCCTGTTCGGGCATGACGACTTCGATGCGATCGATGCAGGGGACCCGAGCTGCCGCCTGCTGGTGGCGCTGTCGTCCTGGGGTGGGCAGCCGGACGAGGTGATAGGCACCGTGCGTATCCACGAGCCCGAGCCGGGCCTGTGGTGGGGCTCGCGGCTGGCGGTGCGGCGCGACTGGCGACGCCATGGCCAGCTGGGCAGCGCGCTGATCCGGCTGGCCGTCAGCAGCGCACATGCCCTGGGCTGTCGCGAGTTCCTGGCCCATGTGCAGGCGCAAAACGTGGTGCTGTTCCGGCGCCTGCGCTGGTCGGTGCTGGACGAGAAGGTCATCCACGACCGCATGCATGCCCTGATGCGCGCCGACCTGGCCAGCTACCCGCCCTGCGAGACGCCTTACGAGGGTTTCGTGCTGGCGCAGAAAGGCCCCCATGGCTGAGCTGGACCGCATCGTCGCCGGGCTGCGCGCCAGCCGCGGCTTCGCCCACAAACGCGACATAGCCGCGGTGATGGGCCATCTGGCCGGCACGCCCGCCGCACACGGCGGCACCGCCAACGGCGACGACTGCGCGGTGCTGCCGGACCCTTCGGGCGCGGGCCACCTGCTGTTCGCCATCGAAGGGCTGGTGCGCGATTTCGTCGAGGCCATGCCCTGGTTCGCCGGCTACAGCGCGGTGATGGTCAACCTGAGCGACATCGCGGCCATGGGCGGCCGTGCGGTCGCGGTGGTCGATGCGCTGTGGAGCGATGGCGAAGCCATGGCGGTGGAGCTGCTGGCCGGCATGCGCGCCGCCGCCGAGCGCTACGGCGTGCCGCTGGTGGGCGGGCATTCCAATCTGCGGGCGGATTCCGCGCAGCTGGCGGTGTCGGTGCTGGGCCGGGCCACCAAACTCATCCAGAGCTTCACCGCGCGGCCGGGCGATGTGCTGCTGATGGCGGTGGACCTGCGCGGCGCCTGGCACGACCCCTATCCCTTCTGGGACGCCTCCACCTCCGCCCCGGCCGAACGCCTGCGCGCCGACATGGAGCTGCTGCCCCGGCTGGCCGAGGACGGCCTGGTGGACGCGGGCAAGGACATCAGCATGGCCGGCCTGCCGGGCACGCTGCTGATGCTGATCGAGTGCTCGCGGGTGGGCGCGGTGGTCGAGCTGGACCGCATTCCGCGCCCGCAGGATCTGCCCGAAGGCGATGCCGCCCTGCTGCGCTGGCTGGCCGCCTTCCCGAGCTTCGGCTATCTGCTGAGCGTGCGGCCGGCCCATGCCGGGGAGGTCGCCGCGCGTTTCCTCGATGCCGGCATCGCCTGTGCCGCCATCGGCGAAATCACCGAGGGCAGCCGCCTGGTGCTGCGCGATGGCGCAGCGCAGGCCACGCTGTGGGACCACGCCGAAGAACCCTTCATCACCGCCGGAGCCTGCCATGCGTGACCGCCTGACCATCGGCCTGCTGACGCATTCGGTGTTGCCGCGCGGCGGCGTGGTGCACACGCTGGAACTGGCCGGCGCGCTGGCGCGGCGCGGCCATGCAGTGACGGTAGTGGCGCCGGCCGACCCGGGCCAGTCCCTGTTCCGCCAGCCCGGCGGCCCGGGCGCACCGGTGCGGGTGGCCCTGCTGCCGACCGGCGCCATCCAGGGCCCGCTGGTGGAGCAGGTGCGCCAGCGCATCGCCGCCATCCGCCTCGGCCTGCCAGAGGTGCTGGCCAGCGCGGATTTCGATCTGCTGCATGTGCACGACAGCCTGGGCGGCAATGCCCTGGCCGACCTGGCCGACGAGGGCCATGCGCTGCCGCCCTGGGTGCGCACCATCCACCACCTGGACCAGTTCAGCGAGCCGCAGCTCGATATCTGGCAGGCGCGCGCCTGGCAGTCCGCGGACGCCATCGGCTGCGTCAGCGACACCTGGTGCGGCCAGCTGCGCGAGGCGCATGGCCGCACGCCGCAGCGCCTCTACAACGGTGTCGATCTGAGGCGTTTCCACACAGCCGGCGTGCCGGGCGATGCGGCGGCGCTGCGCGCTTTGGGCCTGCGCCCCGGCTTCGTCTGCCTGGCCGTCGGCGGCGTGGAGCATCGCAAGAACAGCCTGCGCCTGCTGCAGGCCTTCGCCCGGCTGCGCGCCACCGATCGCGCCTGGGCCGCAGCCCAATTGGTGATGGCCGGCGGCGCCAGCCTGCTGGACCACAGCGCATCGCAGCGCGGCTGGGCCGACACCCTGCAGGGCCTGGGCTGGACCGAAGGCCCCGACCAGCCGGTCTGGCGCACCGGTCCCCTGCCCGATGCCCTGCTGCCCGCCCTGATGCGCCGCGCCCGTGTGCTGGCCATGCCTTCGCTGGTGGAGGGTTTCGGCCTGGTGGCGCTGGAGGCCCTGGCCTGCGGCACACCGGCGCTGGTGTCGCGCCGGGCGCCCTTCACCGAACACCTGGCGGGCGAGCCGCTGGTCGCCTGGTGCGATCCGGAAGACATCGCCTCCATCGCCGCCGGCCTGCAGGCCGCCGCGCTGCTGCCGCGCGGCAAGACCACGCCGGCCGTCTGCCTGGCGCATGGCTGGGACGCCAGCGCCGAGCGGCACGAGAGCTGGTACCGGTCGGCGCTAGTGCGGGCCGCGCGCCCGCTGGCCGAACACTGATCCCGAAGATTGAGAGAGAGAACCCATGCCCGCCATGCACTACACCGTCCGCTGGCCCGACGCCACGCAGAGCACCTGCTATTCGCCCTCGCTGGTGATCCAGGACTTCTTCCAGCCGGGCCAGGACTATCCCCTGGACGACTTCCTGCGCCGCGTGCGCGAGGCCACCGCCATCGCGAGCGACCGGGTACGCGCCAAGTTCGGCTTCGCCTGCTCGATGGCGGCCGACCAGCTGGTCGAGATCGAAACCCGCGCACGGGATTTCAGCGAAACGCCCGGCGCGCAGGTGCATGTCGTCGCCTTCGACACCGGCACCGCCTGAGCCCGGCATTCCATCCAAGGAGTTTTCCCATGAGCCCATCCAGCATCCCTCAATACAGCGTCGTCATCGTCGGCGGCGGCCAGGCCGGCCTGTCGGTCAGCCATTTCCTGCGCCAGCAGGGCCTGGACCATGCGGTCTTCGAGAAACACAGCGCCATGCACAGCTGGCGCAGCCAGCGCTGGGACAACTTCTGCCTGGTCACCCCCAACTGGCAATGCGCCCTGCCCGGCCATCCCTATGCCGGCGACGATCCGCACGGCTTCATGAAGAAGGAGCAGATCGCCGACTACCTCGACGGCTTCCGCGCCCGGGTCGCGCCGCCCCTGCACGAAGGCGTGGCGGTGCAGGGCATCCGCCAGGAAGGCGGGCTGTTCCGCATCCGCAGCAGCGAGGGCGAATGCCTGGCCGAGCAGGTGGTGGTGGCCTCCGGCGGCTACCACCTGCCCATCGTCCCGCGCCTGGCCGAGCGCCTGCCCGCGTCGGTGGCGCAGATCCACTCGGCCGACTACCGCAATGCCGCGCAGCTGCCGCCGGGCAAGGTGCTGGTGGTGGGCTCGGGCCAGAGCGGCTCGCAGATCGCCGAGGACCTGCACCTGGCCGGCCGCGAGGTGGTGCTGGCCGTGGGCGACGCGCCGCGCTGCGCCCGCTTCTACCGCGGCCGGGACGTGGTCGACTGGCTGGCCGACATGGGCTACTACCGCATGCCGGTGGACCAGCATCCGCTGCGCGAAGGCGTGCGCGACAACACCAACCACTACGTCACCGGCCGCGACGGCGGACGCGACATCGACCTGCGCCGCTTCGCCCTCGAAGGCATGCAGCTCTACGGCCAGCTCGAAGCGCTGGAGGGCGACACCCTGCGTTTCCGGCCCTCGCTGGCCGCCGCGCTGGACAGCGCCGACCGCACCTACAACGGCATCAACGCGGCCATCGACAAGTACATCGCCGAGCAGGGCATCCAGGCCGGCGAGGCCTCCGTCTACCAGCCGGTGTGGTCGCCCGAGGGCGAGCGGGAGACGCTGTCGCTGGCCGATTCCGGCATCACGTCGGTGATCTGGTGCATAGGCTTCGCGCCGGATTTCCGCTGGCTGGACGCACCGGTCTTCAACGGCCAGGGCCATCCGGTGCACCGGCGCGGCGTGACCCAGGTGCCGGGGCTGTTCTTCATCGGCCTGCCCTGGCTGCACACCTGGGGTTCGGGACGCTTCTCCGGCGTGGCCGACGACGCGGCCTTCATCGCCAGCCAGATCGCGCAGCACCGGATGGCCCTGCAGCGGGAGCTGGCCTCGGTGCGGGAAGCCGAAGCCTCGCCGGCCTGAGGACCACCGCCGCCATGGATGACCGAACGCTGACCTCGTCCTGGGTGGAGCCCGCGCTGGCGGATGAGCCGGCCGCCCCGCCCCGGCCTCGCCCCTGGACGGCGCGTAGTTCCGTCACCCTGGGCATGCCGCAGCTCGACGGCTGCGGGCTCTCCGAAACCTGGCTGCAGAAGACCTGCGGCGAGCTGCACTGGCGCGGCCTGGCGGCCAGCCTGGGCCGGCCGGCCGAGTTGTGGACCGACCCGGCCGGGCAGCGGGTGTACGCGGCCTTCGGCATCGTGCGGCTGCGGTCGGCACGGCTGGGCGAGGTGCGGGAAGGCCAGCGGCTCGGCCTGAGGAGTCAGCTGAGTCCGCTGGGCCGTTCGCAGGCCTGGAGCCGGCACCGGCTGAGCACCGGCGAGGGCGAGATCGGGCAGCTGGAAATGCTGTCGGTGTTCGTGGGACGCGGCGAGGACGGCTCCAACCGTTCGGTGCGCCGGGTGCCGATGCGCGATGCGGGCACACATGCCGAGCCCGCCGCGGCCCGGGCGCTGGCCGACCGGGCACGCGAGTGGCGCACTGCCGTCGCCGCGCAGGCCGCGCCTGCGGCGGGAGCGCAGTCGCTGCGGCTGATGTCCTGCCCGCGTGGGGATTTCAACGGCGCCGGCCTCGTCTATTTCGCGACCTTCACGGCCTGGGCCGATCGGGCGCTTTTCTCGTGGCAACTGCTGGGCGCGCAGGACCGCGTGGTCGAACGTGAATGCCTGTACCTGGGCAACCTCGACGTGGGCCACGAGGTGGAAATCGTCTGGCGCGGCAGCAGCGCGGCCGAGGCCGGGACCTGCCTGGAAGTGGAGATCCGCTGCCCCCGCCACGGCCGCACGCTCGCGCGGGTGCGCACCACCGTGTCGGCTCGCGCGGCCAGTGGTGTCGCAGAGGCCGCGCCTGCCGACCTCGATGCCTGGCGCCGCGCCGCCACTGCCGCGGCACCGGGCGGCGATCTGTCAGCCCTGAACCGCATCACACCCGAAGGCATCGTGGTCCAGCCGCTCTACACCGCGGCCGACACCGCCGCGCTGCCCGCCAAAGACACCCTGCCCGGCTTTGCTCCCTTCGTGCGTGGACCCCAGCCCACCATGTACACCACCCGGCCCTGGACCATCCGCCAGTACGCCGGTTTCTCGACCGCCCGTGAGTCCAACGCCTTCTACCGCGAAGCCCTGCACAGCGGCGCCCAGGGCGTGAGTGTGGCCTTCGACCTGGCGACCCAGCGCGGCTACGACAGCGACCATGCGCGGGTGGCCGGCGAGGTCGGCAAGGCGGGCGTGGCCATCGACAGCGTGGAGGACATGAAGGCCCTGTTCGACGGCATTGCGCTCGGCGGCACCAGTGTCTCCATGACCATGAACGGCGCCGTGCTGCCGGTGCTGGCCGCCTACGTGGTGGCGGCGGAGGAACAGGGCGTGCCGCAGGCGCGGCTGAGGGGGACCATCCAGAACGACATCCTCAAGGAGTTCATGGTCCGCAACACCTACATCTACCCGCCCGGGCCGTCGATGCGCATCGTGGGCGACGTCATGGCCCACGCGGCGGCGCACATGCCGAGCTTCAACTCGATCAGCGTCTGCGGCTACCACCTGCAGGAGGCCGGGGCCGGCCCCGCGCTGGAGCTGGCCTTCACCCTGGCCAACGGGCGCCAGTACGTGCAGACCGCCATGGCGCGCGGCCTGGACGTGGATGGCTTCGCGGGCCGGCTGTCCTTCTTCTTCGGCGTGGGCATGGATTTCTACCTGGAGATCGCCAAGCTGCGCGCGGCCCGCCTGCTCTGGTGCCGGATCATGCGGGGCTTGGGCGCGAGCAACGAACGCAGCCTGATGCTGCGCATGCACTGCCAGACCTCGGGCTGCTCGCTGACCGCGCAGGATCCGCACAACAACGTGGTGCGCACCACCATCGAGGCCATGGCCGCGGCCTTTGGCGGCACCCAGAGCCTGCACACCAACGCGCTGGACGAGGCCATCGCGCTGCCGACCGAGGCCAGCGCCCGGATCGCACGGGCCACCCAGCTGATCCTGCAGGAAGAGACCGGCATCCCCGGCGTCATCGACCCCTGGGCCGGCAGCCACGCGATGGAGAAACTCACCCACGACATGGCCGAGGCCGCGTGGAAGACCATCGAGGAGATCGACCGGCGCGGCGGCATGGCGGCGGTGGCGGAAAGCGGCTGGGCCAAGATGCAGATCGAGGCCGCGGCATTGGGCAAGCAGGCTCGTATCGACTCCGGCCGGGATGTGGTGGTGGGGGTCAACAAGTACCGGTCGCCGGGCGAGACCCGCATCGATCACCGGTCGATCGACAACCAGGCGGTGCTGGCGGATCAGATCGTGTCGCTGCGGCAGGTCCGTTCGCGGCGCGACGGCGCTGCGGTGGCTGCCACGCTGGACGCCCTGAGCGATGCCGCCCGTTCCGGAGAGGGCAACCTCCTGGCGCTGACCATCGACGCCATGCGCGCCCGGGCGACGGTGGGCGAGGTGTCCGACGCGCTGGAGCTGGTCTACGGTCGCCACCATGCCGACAGCCCGCAGGTCAGCGGTGTCTACGCCGAGGCCTTCGAGTCGGCCGAGGACTGGGAGAAGCTCCGGGGTGAAGTCCTGGCCTTCGAAACAGCAAGAAGCCGCCTCCCCCGATTGATGATCGCCAAGCTCGGACAGGACGGACACGACCGGGGCGCCAGGGTGGTGGCCAGCGCGTTCTCGGACCTGGGCTTCGAGGTGGTGACGGCACCGCTCTTCCAGACCGCCGACGAATGCGCCCGGCAGGCCATCGAGCACGAGGTCCATGCCGTCGGCATCAGCAGCCTGGCGGCGGGCCATCGCACGCTGGTTCCAGCGCTCATCCAGGCACTGAAGGACCTGGGGGCGCATCACATCGTCGTATTCGTCGGCGGCATCGTTCCGCCGGAAGACCATGCGTTTCTGTTCGAGGCTGGCGTGCGGGGCATCTACGGTCCTGGAACCAGCATACCGAGCAGCGCGAAGGATGTGCTGGATCAGATCCTGAAGACACCTGACGCCAGCGCACCGCCGCAGTCCCCGGCAGGGTGATGCTCCGAACCGCGCGCGGCGGCTCGATCAGAACTGCGGCAGATCCGCCAGGGCCTGGGCCTGGTCGCCGACGGGCAGATCCACCAGGGTCTTGCGCCCGTCGGGAAGATCGACCACTTCGATCTTGCGGCCCACGGCGCCGTGATAGCACAGGTACAGGTCATGGCCCCGCGATGCCGCGACCGCCACGGCGGCGATGCTGCTGACCACCGAATCGCCTTTCTCCAGCTCTCCGTCCACGTATTCGAAGCTGTGCCACCGCACCGACTTCACTGTTCGATCCGGCGCCCACTGGACAGCTTCCACCGCGTATGCCATCGCCATTTCCCATGAGTTGCTGTGTCGGGGCATTCTGCTCCGGCTGGCGCTTCAACTCCGCACAAAGGCCAGCAGCAGGCCGTAGTCGCCCTGATCGGCCGCCCGCAGGCCCGCCAGATAGCGTTTGCGGGCCTGGTCGTTGGCACTGGCCAGCCGGCCCCCTCCCCCGCCCCAGGAAAACGCCGGCTGGCCCATGCCCCGCAGAATCACGTCGGCCATCAGCCGCGAATCCAGGTCTAGCGCCACAACACCGACCACCGGCCACGCAGCAACTCCTCCGCCCGGCGCTCCACCTGCCGCGCGATGCGCGCATCGGTGGGCCGCTGGTCCTCCAGGCCCATGGTGTGCGCCACGCCGCCGACTTCTTCCAGCGCGATGGCGCGCGCGCGCTCGTGGACCACCTCGGTCAACGGACGCCTGGGCACCAGGGCATAGACGAGTTCGCAGTCCAGGCCATCGGCGAGCTTGCGCAACTGGCCGAGCGAGATGCGGTCTTCCGATTCGGCCTGCTCGGACTTGTGCAGTGTCGGGCCGGTGATGCCCAGGCGCTGCGCTTGCTGACGTTCGGTCAGGCCGAGTGATTCCCGCACCAGCTTGAGCCAGCCGCGAGCAGGCGGTTTGCGGGCGACCAGCGGGGCGTAGGGGGACACGCTGGCTTGCAGCTGATCCAGGCGGAGTTGCTTGAGTTCGGGAGACATTTGCTGGCCTATAGGCTATTTATGTCGAGGCGAATGATAGCCAATAGGGCAGCATTTTAGGATTTTTTGCTTCGCCAAGAAGAAGCTTAAAGCGGTGTTCACCATCTGCGGACGACGAACCGAGGCCGGTGCTCCAAGCATTGGATCACCACTTCGATCTTCAAAGGTATGCTTGGATGCACGCGAGTCCATGTATGACCCGCCGACATGCCGGCAATCACCCTGGCGAGAAAGAAAGCGTATGGCACCCCCCAAATACCGACTGGTCACCCGCAGCGATTTCGACGGCCTGGTCTGCGCCGTCCTGCTCAAGCACCTGGACATGATCGACGACATCAAGTTCGTGCACCCCAAGGACATGCAGGACGGGAAAATCGAGATCGGCCCGAGGGACATCACCACCAACCTGCCTTATGTGCCCGGCGCCCACATGGTGTTCGACCACCATTCCTCCGAACTCGCCCGCAATGGCGACGGCACGGCCAATTACGTGATCGATGCCAGCGCGCCGTCCGCGGCGCGGGTGGTTTACCGGCATTTCGGCGGCGAGCAGGTTTTCCCACCAGCCTGGGAAGGCATGATGGCCGCGGTGGACAAGGCCGACGCGGCCCGTTTCACGCGCGAGGAAATACTCGATCCGCAGGGCTGGGTCTTGCTGAATTACCTGATGGATTCACGCACCGGCCTGGGCCGTTTCCGGGATTTCCGCATCTCGAATTACCAGCTGATGATGGATTTGATCGATGCCTGCGCCCGGCTGGGAATCGACGAGATCATGCAGCTGCCGGACGTGGTCGAACGCTCGACCATGTATTTCGAACACCGCGAGAAATTCAACGAACAGCTGCGCCGCTGTTCCACCGTGACCGGCAATCTGGTGGTGCTGGACCTGCGCCAGGAAGAAACGATCTACGCGGGCAACCGCTTCATGATCTACGCCCTGTATCCCGAGACGAATATCTCCATCCATGTGCTCTGGGGCCTGAAGCAGCAGAACACGGTATTCGCCACGGGCAAGTCCATCCTCAACCGCAGTTCCAAAACCAATATCGGCGCGCTGATGCTGCAGTACGGCGGCGGCGGGCATGAAAACGCGGGCACCTGCCAGGTGGAGAACGACCGGGCCTCGCAGGTGCTGGCGGAGCTGACGAAGCAGATCAACCAGGACGGCTGAGGCGGCTGCGAACCGCCGCCGGACATCCTCGGCCGCGGCTCAGGCCGTGGCGTGCTGCCGGCTCAGCTTGAACACCGCCACCGTACTCACCAGCGCCTGCGCCTGGGTCTTCAGGCTGTCCGCCGCTGCGGCCATCTCCTCGACCAGCGCAGCGTTCTGCTGCGTGGCCTGATCCATCTGCGTGACCGCGCTGCCGACCTGGCTGACACCCAGGCTCTGCTCGCTGCTGGCGTTGCTGATCTCGCCCATGATGTCGGTGACGCGGCGGATCGCGCTCACCACCTCCTGCATGGTGGCGCCGGCCCGGTCCACCAGCGTGCTGCCTTGTTCCACACGCGCCACGCTGTCGTCGATCAGGGTCTTGATCTCCTTGGCCGCGGTCGCCGAACGTGCCGCCAGGCCACGCACCTCGGCCGCCACCACCGCGAAACCTCGGCCCTGCTCGCCCGCGCGGGCCGCTTCCACGGCGGCGTTGAGGGCCAGGATATTGGTCTGGAAGGCGATGCCGTCGATCACGCTGATGATGTCGGTGATCTTGCGCGACGCATCCTGGATGCCCTGCATGGTCTGCACGACTTGCGCCACCGCTTCGCCGCCCTGCACGGCCACGGTGCTGGCGCTGAGGGCGAGCTGGTTGGCCTGGCGGGCGTTGTCGGCATTTTGTTTGACGGTGGTGCCGAGCTCTTCCATGCTGGCCGCCGTCTGCTGCAGCGTGCCGGCCTGCGACTCGGTGCGGGCGGACAAGTCCTGGTTGCCCTGGGCGATCTGGGCGCTGGCCGTAGCCACGCCTTCGGAGCCCTGGCGCACGGTGCTGACGACATCCGTCAGGCCGCGCCCGATCTGGTTGATGGAGGCGAGCAGGCGGCCGATCTCGTCCTGGCGCTCGATGCGCACATCGATGCTCAGGTCGCCTTGCGCCAACGCCTGCGCCGCCTGGCTGGCCTGCCCGAGCGGGCGGATGACCAGGCGGCGGATCAGCCAGTACACCAGCCCCGTCATCAGCAGCACCAGGGCGACGCCGAGCAGGGCATAGAGGTTGCGCAGCTGGCGCACTTCCTCGGTGAACTCGTCCGCATAGGCGCCGCCGGCGATCACCCATTGCCAACTGCCGAAAGAGCTGAAGGACACGACGCGCTCGCGCGCACCGCCCGCCGGATCCAGCGCGCGGTAGCGCAGCGTGCCGTTGCGGCGCTCGAAGATCTCCTGCACGTAGGCACGGCCGTCGGCGTCCTTAGCTTCCAGGAGATTCTTGCCCTCGGCATCCGGGTGGGCAACCACGGTGCCCAGGGTCGCGCCGGGCCTGGCGTCCAGGATGTAGAAATAGCCGGTCTTGCCGACTTTCAGGCTGGTGACGGTGGATTTCAGCTGCTTGATATAGCCGGAGATATCCAGCCCGACGAAGGAGATTCCGATGAGCGCGCCGCGCGCATCGCGGATAGGGTCGTATTGGGTGATGTATTGGCGATTGAACAGCGTCGCGAACCCGATGAAGGCCTTGCCATCCAATATGGCCTTGTAGGCCGGGTGATCGCGCGCCAGCAGCGAACCGACGGAGCGCTGGCCCTTGTCGTTCTTGAGCGAGGTCACCACACGCACGAAATCATCGCCGCGCCGGGCGAATACCGTCGCCACGGCGCCGGTGTCGGCGGTGAAGCGGTCCACCAGTTCGAGGTCGGTATCGATGGGCCGGCCGTCGAGTTTCAAAGAAGGCAGCGCAGTACCGTCGGCTTGCGCAGGCGGATTCTCCAATTCGAAGCTGCCGGCCAGTTTCCCCTGCAAGGATCTGGCCAGTTCGCCGGTTCTCTCGCGCCGGTCCTTGTCGAGTGCGTCCAGCAGGTCCACCACCAGTTTGGTCTTTTCGCCGACTTCCACATTGGCCCGGTGGTTGACCATTTCGGAAACCGAATGGCTGATGCCGATCACAAAGCCGGCGAATACCACGCTGACGACCAGAAATACGACGACCGGCAATTTGGTGCTGAGATCCAGATCGGAAAATTTCATGCTTATGGTTATGTGGGTTCGGTAAGGCTCGTGGGGCAGGCAATACGCCGGATATGGCGCGGAAAAGCATACGTGCCCGGGTGAATCGAACGAGGGAGAAACCACAGGGCGTGCCGGGGCTCAGCAGAAAAACCACTGGCTGGATCCGGAGTCGGGCAGGTGGTGCGCTTGATGGAAGGCCCCGTTGTCAGCGACGACTTTCTGCAGGAGCGCGCCAGCCAGCACCAATCGGAGCGGGAGCCGCTCTGATGCTGCGTTATCTGCTCGACACCCATATCGTCATCCACGTCCTGAAGCGGCGCCCTGTCGAAGCCCTGGCCACCTTCAACGCCAACGAGACCCGCATGGCGATCTCCGCCTGATGCAAAATGATGCTCGTTTTGATGGAGGACCGAGATGCGAACCACCGTGACGATCGACGACGCTCTCTACGAGAAAGCGATGGAGGTGGCGGATCCCGCGATGGACAAGGCGGATCTCTTCAGAGAGGCCGTCAAGACCTTCGTCCGTGTTCAGGCTGGCAAACGCCTTGCCGCGCTCGGGGGGAAAGCTCCGGACATGGCGGAGCCGCCGCGCCGCCGTGACGACTCTGTGCCATGACGGTCTTGGTGGATACATCCGTATGGGTCGCGCATTTCCGCGCACCTCAGGACGGGTTGATTGACCTCCTGGCCACGGACCAGGTGCTGGTGCACCCGATGGTGCTGGGAGAAATTGCTTGCGGGACCCCGCCAGACCGCAGAAGAACCTTGCAGGACCTGGGCTCACTGCAGTCGCCGCATCAGGCGACCCTGGCCGAGGTGATTGCCTTCACGGAGCGCGAAGAACTGTTCGGCCGCGGCTGCGGCTTGATCGATCTGATGCTGCTGAGCTCCACGCTGATGACCGCAGGTGCCAGCCTGTGGACCCTGGACCGGCGTCTTGCGGCCCTGGCCGAGCGCTTCCAGGTGCTCCACCGCCCCGCGCTTCACTGACGGGATTTCCCTAGCGGGTTTCGCAGGGCGAATATGTAGGATTGTATGACGGTCATCCGTTGTCACTCGAAGTGACCGACAGCGGACGACCCCATCCAACCCTCCGAAAGCCCAGCCATGCCTCTCTCCCGCCGCAGCACCCTGACCGCCCTCGCCGCCCTGGCGGCCGGTGCCCCCACCCTGTCCCGCGCGCAGGCCAGGACTGTGAGAGTCGTCGTGCCCTGGAACGCCGGCGCAGCGGCAGACGTGCTGACACGCGCGATCTGCAACACCATGTCCAGGGCCAGCGGACAGTCCTTCGTGGTGGACAACCGGCCCGGTGCCGGCGGCCGCATCGGCTCGCAGGCGGTGGCGAACGCGGCGCCGGACGGCCTGACGCTGCTGATGTCCAACGCCGACACGCACGCCCTGGCACCGTTCATCTACAAGACCCTGACCTACGAAGCGACCAGGAGCTTCGTGCCGATCACCCTCTTCGCCCGCGTGCCCTTCGCCCTGATCGCCGGGCCTTCGCGGCCGGACATCGTCAACCTGAACGCCTTCATCGCCGCGGCCAAGGCCAAGCCCGGCGGGCTGAGTTATGCCTCCTGGGGCCAGGGCAGCACCTCGCACATCGGCATGGAGCTGCTCTCGCGCGCGCTGGGCATCGAGCTGAACCATGTCGCTTTCCAGGGCCAGTCGCCCGGCCTGCTGGCGGTGGAAGGCGGCCATGTGGACACCATGCTGCTGACGGCCGGCGGCGCCGATGCCGCGGCCAAGGCCGGCCGGGTCAAGCTGCTGGGCGTGGCCGCGGACAAACGGCTGGAACTGATGCCGGCGGTTCCCACCTTGCGCGAGTTGGGCGTGGACCAGTCGGTCGGCAACTGGTTCGCCTTCCACGCGCCGGCCGGCACGCCGGCCGAGATCACCCGCAACCTGGCCCGGCTGGTGGCCGATGCCATGAAGGACCCTGCCGTGCAGGACACCTACCGCCTGCAGGCCGCCGTGCCCGATGTGCAGGGGCCGGAACACCTGGCGAAGTTCGTGCTGGCCGAGCAGCAGCGCTGGGGCTCGGTGGTGAAGGCCGCCAATATCTCAATCGACTAGACCGGGGGCTTCCAGCCGGTGCGGCCGGATCCCAGAATCGGCCCATGATCGATCTGGAAACATTCCTTCTTTCAGACGGCGCCTTCTTCCTGGACGGCGGAATCTTCTTTCCGCATCACACGGACGGAGGCAAGGCGCGCTGCATCTTCAGGAACCTGCGCTCCTTCAAGTACCGGCACCTCAATCGGGGCGCCCATCTCCTGCTGGTGACGACCGAGGGACGGGAGGAACTGCAAGGCGGCCGCGACTACCTCACCTACACATTCGCGGAGCCCTACTCCGGGCCGCTGATGCTCAGCATCCGCGACCGCAGCCAGATCAGCTCCGTCAAGGATTTCGACGCCGACGAGGCCCGCCGGCCGGAGTCTTAGGCTGGCGCCCTGCTCGCCGGCCGCCAGCGCGCTCAGGCCCCGCCGACCTTCACGAACACCGGGTTCGAATAGAACCAGAGATCGCTGTAGTTGCGTGCGTTGATCGCATTGAAACGGGTGGCGGCATCCGTCACCACGCTGGCCTTGATGCTCACGTCAGCCAGCGGTTCGCCGTTGGAGGTCTCGCCGGCCACGTTCACGCCCTGGTTGGTGCCGCGCAGGCGGAAGTAGGTGCTGGTGGTGGCCGGCATGGTGTAGCTGGCGGCGTAGTAGCCGTCGGCGTCGAGCTTCCAGTCCGATGCGGTGAGGCGCTTGACCACACGGGTCGAGGGATTGGTGGCGCGCGAGTAGCCGGCGGTGCCCGCCACTTCCAGCCCGGTGATGTTGCCCGCGATGATGTCGATGTGGTCGACCTGCGGCTTGAGGTTGGCGGGCACGCCGCTGCCGACCTGGAACTCGTAGTTGTTGCGGTCGGGCGACTTGAAGCGCACGGTCACGGTCAGCGTTTCGTTGAGCTTGGCGGTCATGTCCGAGCCCATCTCGCCGGTGCCGGCGCTGCTGGTCACGCGGAAGTCGAGCGCGCTGATCAGGTCGCCGTAGGTGCCGTACACCTTGCCGCCGCGCATGGCGGCCAGCAGGGATTTCGGGTCCTTGATCTCGCCCCAGAGGTGGTTCTTGGCGTATTCGCCGGGCGAGTAGCCGCTGCTGTTGGCGCCGTTGGTCTTGAAGTGGTAGTCGGAGTCGGCCACGTTCCAGATGTGGCGGCCTTCCGAGAGCAGCGCGTCCCAGGTGCCGCCCAGGGTGGCGACCAGGTAATCCACGCCGCCGTAGGTCAGCGCCACCGGGTTGGGCGTGGTGGCCGAGGCCTGGGTGTAGCCGCCGCGGTCGGGCTCCATCTGGTTGCCCACCATGCCTTCGATGCTGAACATGATGCGCGGGGCCAGATCGTTCATCTCGCGCAGCTGGGCGATGGTGTAGCTGCCCAGGTTGCGCGAGGGATGGTTGATCTGCATGTAGCTGGTCTCGGGATAGTTCTTCTTGAGCCAGGCAATGGCGGCCATCGCGTCCGCATGCGTGCTGAAGGCCTTCGTGTCGGCGGCGTTCCAGGCGGCCACGTCGGCGGGCAGGAAGTCGCTGGCCGCGCGGTTGGTGAACAGGTATTCGAACTGGTTGGCGGCCTTGAGGGCGGCCGCCGACATGGGGGTGTCGGTCAGGATGCCGATGTTGGCGTGGTCATGCGTGGGCATGTCCCATTCGAAGGCGGCGAAGATGGTCTTGTCGGCATAGGTGCCTGCGGCCTGCAGCGCCTTGATGCGCGGCACCTGGTAGTCGGCCATGCCCTTCGAGAAGGGAATGGCGGCGGGCAGGCGGTTGCCGTTGTTGTCGTAGTTCGATACGCGCAGGTGGTCGGAGATGGCCGCCCAATCCAGTCCGTAGGTGGTGAAGGCCTTGGCCAGAACCTGGTCCAGCGTGGTGGTCTGCTGGGTGTCGTCGGACTGGAAGGTGTGCACATGCAGGTCGCCGACGGTCCAGCGTTCGTTCGAGACCACGACCGGGGGCACGACGGTCGGCGGCACGACCACCGGAACGACCGGCGTCACGGGCTTGGCGTCGCTGACGACGATGGGATCGTTGCTGCCGCCGCAGCCGGCCAGCAGCAGGCTGCCGAAGAGCAGGTTGCACAGCAGTGCGGTGGTGGTGGGACGAAACGAAGTGGCGGATGGATGCTGGACGTTCGGGGTCATGGTCGAGGGTATATGCGGAGGACTTCGGTATCGGTTCAGTTACACACCACAGTCTGCCGATACCTTGTGTAAGGGCCATGACCCGAACAAGTCCGTTCGATGCGCCGGACACCCCACCCATAATGTCGGCTCACCTCACAGAGCCTCTCAAACCCTCACAGCGAGACGATTGAAACCATGTCGAAAGCCTACTGGATCAGCGCATACCGAGCAGTCAAGGACCCGGAGAAGATGGCCGCCTACGCCAAGCTGGCCGGTCCGGCCCTGACGAGCAACGGCGGACGTTTCCTCGCCCGCGGCGAACCCGCCAAGGTGTTCGAGCTGGGCCTGGTGCAGCGCACCGTGCTGCTGGAATTCGACAGCGTCGAGCAGGCCGTCGCGGCCCACGACAGCCCGGCCTATCAGGAAGCGCTGCGCGCCCTGGGCGACGGCGCGGACCGCGAGATCCGCATCATCGAAGGCCTCTGAAAGCGCCGAAGGCGGCCGCGCGCCTCAGGCGAAGCGCGCGACCGAGAAATGCCGCGCCGCCGCATCCAGCGGCTTGCCGGCCACGGCGTCGGCGATCCATCTCGCGGTATTGACCGATCCCGTCAGCCCCAGGTGGCCATGGCCGAAGGCGCACCACAGCCCCGCCCGGCCGGGCACCTCGCCGATCACCGGCATCGAATCGGGCATGCAGGGCCGGTGGCCCATCCAGCTGCTGGGCTGGCCCAGCTTCAGCGGCACCCGCAGGCCGGCCTGCAGATGCTGCTCCAGGCGCCGGGCTCTTTCGAGATGGGGCGGCTCGTCCAGCGCATCGATCTCCACCGTGCCGCCGACGCGCAGCCCGCCCAGCATCGGATTGATGAAGACCTTGCGGTCGGCCAGCACCACGACACGCGACAGCAGCCCGTCGATCTCCGGGTACTGCAGGTGGTAGCCGCGCTGGGTCTGAAGGGGGGCCTTGATCTGCAGTGTCCGCAGCAGCTCGGCGGACCATGCGCCAGCGCAGATCACCACATGGTCGGCCGACCAGCCGCGCTCGCCGGCCGAGGCTTGCCAGCCCCGGGGCAGGCGCTGCAACCGGTCGATGCGGGCGGTTTCGAAAACGGCGCCCTGCTGGCGCAGCCAGGCGGCGATCGCCTGGCAGTAGCGCAGCGGATCGCTCACGCTGCCCTCGTCGGGCAGGTAATAGCCGGCGGTGTAGGCCCGGTTGTCCACCGCGGGCTCCAGCTCGGCGATGGCGCCGGCATCGAGCGCCTCCAGCCGCAGGCCGTGGGATTGCTTGAGTGCCCAGCCGGCAGCGTCCTTGCCCACGGCTTGTGCATCGGGATAAAGATGCAGTTGCCCGGTGCGCCGCACCAGTTCCGCGCAGCCGACCTCGCGTGCCAGCGCCGCATGGTGATCGACCGAACCCCTGAGCAGGGCATGCAGGGCATCGGCGATCGCCGCCACCCGCCGGGGTTGCGCGGCGCGGCCGAACTGCCACAGCCAGGATGCGGCGCGAGGCCAGTAGCGCAGCGGCACATACAGGGGGCCGGCCGGGTCGAGCAGCATCGGCAGCGTGCTGCGCAGCAGGCCGGGCATGGCCAGCGGCGCCACCGAGCCGGACGACAGCGCGCCCGAATTGCCCGAGGAACACCCGCTGCCGGGTGCGGACGGATCCACCAGGCGCACCGCATGTCCGCCATCCATCAGGGCCTTGGCCACGGTCAGGCCCACGATGCCGGCGCCTACCACCAGGGCAGTGCGCATTTCAGTTTGTCTCATCTTTCTGGTTCTATCTTTCGCCGCTCGGGGCTCACTCGGGCTGCAGGCCGATGGCATCCACCACACGCTTCCATTTTGCGGTCTCGGACTTCATGAAGTCGTTGAGTTCGCCGGCCGGTCGCGGCGCCGGATCCAGCCCGCGGGCGATCAGTTCGTTGGCGAGCTTGCCGGTCTTCAGGGCGGCGGTGACTTCGCGGGTCATGGTGGCGACCACCGCATCGGGCGTGGCCTTGGGCGCCATCAGGCCGAACCAGGTGCCGCCGACGAAGCCGGGCATGCCGCTTTCGGAGACCGTCGGCACATGGGGCAGCAGCGGCGAGCGCGCCAGCGTGGCGATGCCCAGGGGCTTGATCTTGCCGGCCTGGATCAGCGGCATCACCGCGGTGATGGTGTCGAAACTCACCTGGATCTGGCCGCCCATCAGGTCGGTGAGCGACGGCGAACTGCCCTTGTAGGGCACATGCATCATGTGCATGCCGGCCTGCAGGTTCAGCAGCTCGCCGGCCAGATGGCTGGAAGTGCCGTTGCCGAAGGAGGAGAAATTCACTTCGTTGGGATGGGCCTTGGCATAGGCGATCAGCTCGGTCACGTTGTTGGGCGGAAAGCTGTTGTTGGCCACCAGCACGAAGGGCACGCTGGCCACCATGGCGACCGGGCGCAGGTCTTGCTCCACCGAGATCGGCAGGTTCTTCTTGACCACCGGCGCGAGGGAGAGCTCGGCGGAGGAGCCGAACAGCAGGCTGTAGCCGTCCGGCGCCGCATGCGCCACGTAGGCCGCGCCGATCATGCCGCCGGCACCGGCGCGGTTGTCCACCACGAAGGGCTGGCCGAGCTTGGCGGCCAGGGTCTGGGCCAGCAGCCGCGCCGCCACGTCGGTGCTGCCGCCGGGCGGATAGGCGACCACGATATTCACCGTCCTGGAAGGAAAGACATCCGCCGCCAGCGCCGCGCCGCTGAGCAGAACCAGACTGGCCGCGGCCAGCAATCCCGTGAAACGCTTGAACATGACTACTCCCTGAAAAGAATCGTTGTGTGCGATCGAGAATAGCCAACATAATATTGTTCTGCAATGTGCCATATTGCATTGCAATATAGATTGTCTATTTTCAGGAGCCCCGCATGCCGCAGAACCCATCCTCCAGAATCGTGATCGATGGCCTGGTCTTCCACGCCGACGGCAACCCGGAGCCGCTGCGCAGCGGCGGGGTGACGGCGGCCAACATCACCGTCGCGCCCTATCTGGAGGGCGCGCAGTCGGCCTTCGATGCGATGAGCCGCTGGCGCCGCATCGCGCACGATCCGGCCTCCGGCTGGAAGCTGGTGGAGAAGGCCGAAGACATCGCCGCCGCCCAAGCCGAGGGCAAGACCGGCCTGATCATGGGTTGGCAGAACACCTGGCCGCTGGAGGGCTCGCTGGACCGCATCACCGGCTTCCACGCCCTGGGCCTGCGGGTGGCGCAGCTCACCTACAACGAGGCCAATTTCGTGGCCGACGGCTGCAGCGAGGAACGCAACGGCGGCCTCACCGGCTTCGGCCGCAAGGTGGTGCAGGAGTTCAACCGCCTGGGCATCGCCATCGACCTGAGCCATTGCTCCGAACGCACCGTGCTGGAGACCTGCGAACTCAGCAGCCGGCCGGTGTTCCTCACGCATGCCAACGCCAAGGCGGTCGATGCGCGGGTGCGCAACAAGAGCGACGAGGCCATCCGCGCGGTGGCGCGCACCGGCGGTGTCATCGGCACCAGCATCCACGGCTTCCTCAACTGGAACGGCGATCCGCAGTCGCCGCCGACGCTGGCCAACTTCATCAAGCATGTGCGCTACATCGCCGATCTGGTGGGCATCGAGCATGTGGGCATAGGCACCGATTTCGCCTGCGTGCAGGATGTCGGCGAGGTCGACCGCATCCTGGAGCTGAGCCGCAACTATCCCGGCCCGGCCGGCGTGTTCATCAATGCCTTCGGCAACAAGCTGGTCGGCCGCTATCCGCAGGAAACGCCCACGCCGCGCGATTTCCCGCTGATCCTGCAGGCGCTGGAGCAGGCCGGCTTCTCGGCAAGCGAGGTCGATGGCGTGGCCGGCGGCAACTTCCTGCGCGCCTTCGGCCAGGCCTGGGCATGAGCCGAGGATCCGGCAAGGCTGCAGCAACCGGGACGGCACCCGAAACGGCAGAACCGCAGGCCGAGGCACCGCAGGACCTGCTGGCCGAATTCGCCGGCGACCGGCTGTTCATCCTCTCGGTCGGCAAATGCTTCCACCTGCTCGAATGCATGAGCGCGGCCCAGCGGGCCTTGAGCCTGGGCGAACTGGCCCAGCTCTCCGGGCTGGACAAGAGCGCCGCGCAGCGCCTCACCCACACGCTCTGCAAGCTGGGCTACCTGCGCCAGCATGCGCAGACACGCGCCTACCAGCTCTCGCCCCGTCTGCTGGAGTTCGGCCACAGCGTGCTGCAGGTGGACATCGTGCGCGAGATCGCCGAGCCCTTCCTGCAGGAACTCAACCAGGCCTGCCGGGAGACCGTCAACCTGATGGAGCTGGAGGGCCGCGACATCGTCTACGTGCTGCGCTACCCCAGCTCGCATCCGGTCAGCGTGGACCTGCATGTGGGCTCGCGCCTGCCCGCCTTCTGCACCGCGGCTGGCCGGGCGATCCTGGCCAATATGTCGAAGGACGATGTGCACGCGGTGCTGGCCGGCCGCCGCAAGGCCATGACCGAACACACGGTGACCGACATGGCCGGCCTGCTGGCCCTGCTGGAGACAGCCCGGCGCGAGGGCTTCGTCATCAACGACCAGGAAGCCTTCATCGGCGACATCTCGCTGGCCGTGCCGCTGACCGACCATGACGGCGAGGTGCGCAGCGCCATCAACATCGCCGTGCCCTTTCCGCGCTGGACGGTGGAGCGGGTGCGCCAGGAACTGCTGCCGCCGCTGCTGCAGTGCGCCCGCCAGATCTCCCGCAAGCTGGCCGCCGTGAGCGGCCCGCGCACGCATCGAAACTAAACAAGGCCTTCCATGACCGAGCCCACATTCGCGCAGACCGGCGCCGACCTGCTGGTGCAGTCCCTCCTCTCGCAGGGCGTGGACACCTGCTTCGCCAACCCCGGAACCTCCGAGATGCACATGGTGGCGGCGCTGGACCGCCACCCCGGCGTGCGCTCCATCCTGGCCCTGTTCGAAGGCGTGGCCACCGGCGCCGCCGACGGCTATGCCCGCATGAGCGGCAAGCCCGCGGCCACCCTGCTGCACCTGGGACCGGGCCTGGCCAACGGCATCGCCAACCTGCACAACGCGCGCAAGGCCGCGACGCCGGTGCTCAACATCGTGGGCGACCATGCCACGCACCACCTGGAGTACGACGCGCCATTGACCTCCGACCTCGACGGCCTGGCACGCACCGTGTCGCACTGGCTGGGCCGGGCCCTGAGCGCCGACGAAGTGGCGGCCAGGACGGCCGAGGCGGTGGCGGCCACCCGCGGCGGCCCGGGCCGCATCGCCACCCTGGTGATGCCGGCCGATGCCGCATGGTCCGCGCCCAGCCCGGGCGCCGTGGCCGCGCCGGCGCCGCGCGTCGCGGCGGAACAGCCGGTGGATGAAGACCGCATCCGCGCGGCTGCCGCCCTGCTGCGCCGGCACGGCGCGGCCGGCATGCTGATGCTGGGCGGCGCCACGCTGAACGCCGAAGGCATCCGCCTGGCCGCCGCCATCGCCCGATCGCTGCAATGCCGCATGGCCGGCCAGAGTTCCAACAGCCGCATGCAGCGCGGCCCCGGCATACCGCGGGTGGCGCGTGTGCCCTATCCGATCGACCAGGCCCTGGCCTTCATGCAGGGCGTGCGGGCGCTGGTGCGCATCGGCGCGCCTACACCGGTGGCCTTCTTCGCCTATCCCGGCAAACCCAGCATGCTGGTCGAGGACGGCTGCGAGGTGCTGGACCCGGTGCCCGAAGGCACGCACCCGCTCGCGGCGCTGAAGGCGCTGGCCGCCTTCCTGGATGTGGACGAATCCGATGCACCGGACCAGCCCCGGCAACGCCCTGAGCGACCGCAAGGCGCCCTCGCCCACCAGACCGTGGCGGAGGCCATCGCCAGCACCCTGCCCGACCATGCGATCGTGGTCGACGAGGCGGTCACCACCGGCCGGCTGCAGACCTACGAGGCCTGCGTGGCCGTCGGCCCGCACGACTGGATCAACAACATGGGCGGCTCGATCGGCTACGGCCTGCCGGTGGCACTCGGCGCCTCCATCGCCTGCCCCGAACGGCGGGTGCTGGCCCTGGTCGGCGACGGCAGCGCCTTCTACACCAGCCAGGCGCTGTGGACCATGGCACGCGAGGGCTGCGACGTGACGGTGGTCATCTACGCCAACCGCAGCTACGCCATCCTGCAGGGCGAGTGGAAGAACATGGGTGCGGGCGAAGCCGGCCGCAGCGCCCGCGACCTGCTGCGGCTGGACCGGCCGGACCCCGACTGGGTGGCGATCGCCAGGGGCCACGGCGTGCCGGCCCTGCGGGTGGACGATGCCGAAGGCCTGTGCACCGCCCTGGAACGCTCCTATGCCACATCGGGCCCGATGCTGATC
This sequence comes from Xylophilus rhododendri, assembly GCF_009906855.1. NCBI lineage: Bacteria > Pseudomonadati > Pseudomonadota > Betaproteobacteria > Burkholderiales > Xylophilus > Xylophilus rhododendri. The sequence goes on along the minus strand of NZ_CP047650.1, from coordinate 5,374,411 downwards.
GAGGCCTGGCTCGATTGAGGGTGCAGGCAAAATCCGGCGATGGCCCAAGGCAAACGAATTTCCACGGATATCGGTGAGGACGCGCTGCGCGCGATCCAGGCGCTGGGCGCCGCCGCCCGCCAGGCCCGGCTGGCCGCCGGACAAGGCCAGGCGCAGGCCGCGGCGCGGCTCGGCGTGCATGTGCAGACCATAGGCCGCATCGAATCGGGCGAGCCCGGCGTGACCATCGCCCATGTGGTCGGGCTGCTCGCGATTTACGGCCTGACGGTGCATTGCGCAGCACAGTCCGCCCCCGCGCAAGCAGAATGCGGCGACCCTCCATCCTCCTGAGCTGTCGCCCCGGCGGCCGAGAACCCATGGCCACCCCTGACCCGATCGAAGTCGAAACCCGAAACCACCAGATGTTCCCGGCGCTGGACGCCGCCGACGCCGCGCGGGTCCGGCGCTTCGGCGAACTGCGCCACTACCGGCGCGGCGACTGCCTGTTCACCGCCGGCGAACCCGGCGCCGGCCTGTACCTGGTGCTGGCCGGCACGGTGGCCATCACCCAGCGCGACGGCCTGGGCCGCATCACGCCGGTGGCGGTGCAGGGGCCCGGGCAGTTCCTGGCGGAGGTCGGAACGCTGTCGGGTCAGCCGGCCCTGGTGGACGGCCATGCCAACGAGGACGTCGAAGCCCTGCTGGTGCCGCCCGATCAGCTGCGCGCCCTGATCGTGGCCGAGGCCGACCTGGGCGAACGCATCGTGCGGGCGCTGATCCTGCGCCGCGTGGCGCTGATCGATGCCGGCGCCAGCGGCCCGGTGCTGATGGGGCCGCCAGATTCGGCCGACGTGCTGCGGCTGCAGAATTTCCTGGGCCGCAACGGCCATCCCTATCACGTGGTGGACTCCTCCACCGACCGGGATGCCGCCACCCTGCTGCAGCAGTACGGCGAGGCCAGCCTGCTGGTGGCCTGCCCCAACGGGGCGGTGCTGGTCAACCCGAGCGAGGAGGCGCTGGCGCGCTGCATCGGCATGATCGACGGCTCCGAACATGCCGGCCTGTTCGATGTCGTCGTGGTGGGCGCCGGGCCGGCCGGGCTGGCCACCGCCGTCTATGCGGCATCCGAGGGGCTGCGGGTGATGGTGCTGGACTGCCGCAGCTATGGCGGCCAGGCGGGAGCCAGTGCACGCATCGAGAACTACCTGGGTTTCCCCACCGGCATCTCCGGCGGCGCGCTGGCCGGGCGGGCCTTCGTGCAGGCGCAGAAGTTCGGCGCCGAGATGATGATCCCGGCCAAGGCGGTATCGCTGGACTGCAGCGGCATCGAGGCCGGCGAGGGGCTGCGGGTGGGCCTGTCCGACGGCCGGCAGCTGCGCGCGCGCACCGTGGTGGTGGCCAGCGGCGCGCGCTACCGCCGGCCCCGGGTGCCGCGGCTGGCGGAGTTCGAGGGCCGCGGCGTGTGGTACTGGGCCTCGGCCATCGAGGCACGCATGTGCGCCAAGCAGGAAGTGGCGCTGGTCGGCGGCGGCAACTCGGCCGGGCAGGCCGCCGTGTTCCTGTCGCAGCATGCGGCGCGGGTCAATGTGCTGGTGCGCGGGCCTTCGCTGGCGGCCAGCATGTCGCGCTATTTGATAGACCGCATCGAGGCCTCGCCCAACATCGTGCTGCATCCCCATACCGAGCTGGTCGGCCTGCACGGCGAGCCGGCCACCGGCCTGGACGGCGCCACCTGGCGCGATTCGCGCAGCGGCCAGCAGCACGACTGCCCGGCGCGCAACCTCTTCCTGTTCGTCGGCGCCGAACCCGAGGCCGACTGGCTGAAGGACTGCGGCGTGGCGGTGGACCACCACGGCTTCGTGCGCACCGGCGTCGACCCGGGCGGCGACAAGCCGGCCCCGGGCGGGCTGGAGACCAATGTGCCGGGCGTGTTCGCCGTGGGCGATGTGCGCTCCGGCTCGGTCAAGCGGGTGGGCGGCGCCATCGGCGAAGGCGCGGCCGCGGTGGCGCAGATCCATGCGCACCTGGCGCAGTTGGCTGCCACCGCCTGAGCCGGGGGCGCGGCCTGCTCAGCGCGCGAAGGCCGACGCAGCCCCGGATGCCGAGGCGGACGTCAAGGCCGGCCCGCTCCTGACCAGCGCCAGCGGGCAAGGCATGCCGCAGCTGCCCGCCGGCAGGCCGATGCCGCCCTGGGCCATCACGTTCATCAGCGCCGACACCTGACCCACAGCCGACAGGTTCGCGCTGGCCACGCCGGAAAGATCCAGCGCCGCCGCCGCATTGGCCGCCGCGCTGGCGGAAGCGGACGCCGAAGCGCTGGCGGAAGCGGAGGCGGAAGCCGAGGCCGACAACTGCGCCAGCGCACTCAGCGGCAGCCCGGACAGGCTGGCCCGCAGATCGGCCATGGCCGTCGGCGCCGTGAGATGGACGCCCAGCCCCGCACGCACCGAAGCCAGCATGGCCAGCACGGCCTGCAACAGCGCAAGCGGATGGAAGGAGCCGATGGCCGGCAGCCCCGCCGTCATCCTGGCCAGCGCCTGCGCCTGCGCGCTGGCCGTCAACGCGCCCTGGGCATCGGCCTTCAGGCCCAGCGCGGCCATCAGGGAGGCGACCGCCGATGCGTGGGCGCTGGCCGAGGCGGTGGCGCTTGCACTGGCGCTCGCGGCCAGCCGCGCCTGCAGGGCGGCGATGGCACCGCCGGCACGCATGTCGATGCCGAAGGCGGCCTTGATCGCCAGCAGGATCCCGGACAGGTTCACCAGCCCCGACAGCTCGGCCAGCAGGCGCGCCAGCAGGTCCAGGTGCGGCGTCAGCGCGCCGCTGTTGGCGTTGTAGCCATTGATCGCCGCGGCCATGCCGGCCTGCGCGCTGGCCTGCGCCGAAGCGGACACGGCCGTGGCCAGGTTCATCCCGAGCGCCGCCTGCATGGCGGCCGAGGCGCTGGCCATGGCCGAGAGATTGGCCACCGCCGCCGCCTGCGCGTTCGCCTGCGCACTGGCGGCCAGGCCGAGGGCCGGGTTCAGCCCGAGCCCGGCGTTGATCTGCGCCACCAGGCTCATCGACATCCCCGGCACCAGGCCGCTCAGCGAAGGCAGCGATCCCAGCGAGGAAGTGAGGGAAGCCAGCGGCGCAGGGCAGAAACAGCTCATGGTGGTTTTCCGTATCGGTTGCGGCCGGATTACACACCGGCGCACAGAGGAGCCCTGCTAAAGTTCACAACCTTCAGTTACAAAGTCGGCCATGTCAACCCCTGATTCATTCGCCGCGACGGCTGCCGGGCCCGCGGGCTGGTACGGCAAGCTGCCCACGCTGGGCGACTTCGCCTCGCGGCGGCTGGATGCCGGATTCATCGAGGCCTGGGACGACTGGCTGGCGCAAGGCCTGGCCGACTGGCGCGCGCAGGCGCCCGAGCAGTGGCTGCACGACTACCTGGCCGGGCCGAGCTGGCGTTTCATCCTCACGCCCGGCGTCATCGCCATGGCCGGTGCGCGCACCGCCTGGGCCGGGGTGCTGATGCCCTCGGTGGACCGCGTCGGCCGCTATTTCCCGCTGACCCTGGCCTTGCCGCTCGCACGCCTGCCGGAGCCGGGCGCGGCCACCGAGGCCTTGCTGCGCTGGCTGCGGCAGCTCGACGACATCGCCGTCGATGCACTGCACGAGGACTGGAGCATCGAGCAGCTCGAATCCGCGCTCGAACAGGCCGGCCCCGCGCCCTGCGGCGGCGGTCTCGACGACGCGGGCACCGACGCCTCCTCGGACCTCGACCTGCAAACACAGCCCGCCGGCCACAGCCTGTGGTTCGCCATCGGCGCCCAGGGCGGCCAGCACATGCAGGTGCTGGACGGCCTGCCCCGCGCCCACATCTTCCAGACCCTGCTGAGCGGATCCGCCCTGCAGCCCCTCCCCCTCTCCATCGACACGAGCGAATCGCCATGAGCACTGACTGGACACCCAATTTCGGCGGCATCGGCCAGAACCCGCCCAGCTGGAACACCAAGCGCCCGATGCGCATCGCCATCCTGGGCGACTTCGGCGGCGGCGCCCTCGCCGGCCGGCTGGAGACCGGCGCGGCCCTGGCCAAACGCAAGCCGCTGAAGGTCGAATTCGACACGCTGGAAGACGCCCTCGGCCGCCTGCAGCTGGAGATGACCTTGCCCCTGGGCGCCGGCGGCGCGCCGGTGCAGGTCGCCGTGTCGGAGCTGGAGTCCTTCCACCCCGATGAGCTGTATCGCAACCTGGAGGTCTTCACCGCCCTGGCCTCGCTGCGCAAGCGCCTGAACAACACCGCCACCTTCGCCGCCGCCGCGGCCGAGATGAAGGACTGGGGCCTGGACACCGACCCCGCCGCCTCCCAGGTCGCCCTGCGCAGCCGGGCCAAGGGCGCGGCGCCCTCGGGCGGCTCCACCCTGGACGACTTCGCACGCCTCACCGGCCGCGCGCCGGCTGCCCAGGGCGCGGAAGTCTCGGTCAACGCCCTGCTGCGCAAGCTGGTCAGCCCCTTCGTGGTGCCGGCGGCCGCCCCCAACAAGGACGCACTGGTCGCCAGCCTCGACAAGGCCCTGAGCGATGCGATGCGCGCCGTGCTGCACCAGCCCGATTTCCAGAACATCGAATCGCTCTGGCGCGGCGTCGACTTCCTGCTGCGCCGCCTGGAAACCAGCCACCAGCTGCAGGTGCAGCTGATCGACATCAGCGCCGAGGAACTCGCCGCCGACCTCAGCAGCGTGGACGACCTGGCCGACAGCGGCCTCTACCAGCTGCTGGTGAGCAAGCCCGCCGAAGACGCCGACGGCGGCTACGCCTACATCGCCGGCTGCTTCCGTTTCGAGGCCACGCCGCCGCATGCCGAACTGCTGGGCCGCGCCGCCCGGGTGGCCGCCCATGCCGGCGCGCCCTTCATCACCGCCATCGCCCCCGATGCCTTCACCGACCGCCGCGAGCCGCCGCACCGCCTGGTGCGCGAGGCCTTCGAGGCGCTCAAGGACCTGCCGGACGCCTCCTACCTCGCGCTGATGGCGCCGCGTTTCCTGCTGCGCCACCCCTACGGCAAGAAGAGCGATCCGATCAGCAGCTTCAGCTTCGAGGAGTTCACGCGCGCCGAAGGCCTGCGCGGCATGCTCTGGGGCCACCCGGCGCTGCTGGCGGTGAGTGTGCTGGCCACCCGCGGCGCCGAGCTCAATATCGGCGACCTGGCCTTCCACTACTTCGTCGATGGCGACGGCGACACCATCGCTCTGCCCTGCACCGAACGCCTGATCGGCACCGAGGCCGCCACCCTGCTGCGCGACTTCGGCATCAATGCCGTGATGGCGCGCAAGGGCGAAGCCATGGTGCGCCTGGCCGGCCTGGAAGCCCTCAACGGCGACGGCCTGGCCAGCGCCGTCGGCGCGCCGCGCAAGAAGCCCGCCGACAGCCGCGCCAGCATCGGCAGCGCCGCCAGCGAACGGGTCAAGACCGAATGGACCCCGGCCGCACGCAGCGCCGGCACCGTGGGCATGAGTGCGCCGGCGCAGAAGCTGGCGGCCGAAGAAGCCGAGGCCGAAACGCAGGAGGACGCCGCCACCGAAAGCTCGGTGGACGACGAACTCGCCGCCCTGCTGGACACCCCGGCAGCCGAGGTACCCGCGTCCGGCGAGCAGCCCGCCGCCGAGGACGACGAACTCGCCGCCCTGCTCGCCAGCCTGGCCGACCCGGAACCGGCCGCCGCGGATGCCGAGGCCGAACCCGCCGCTGCGGAAGACGAGATGGACGCCGATCTCAAGGCCCTGCTGGCGTCGCTGGGCTGAACACCCGCCGGCCGCTTCACGCCTGCGCAAAGTGGATGTTTTCCTCAACGAAGCAGCCATATCCGACGGCGATAATGCGGCCATGTTTGTAAGCCGACGTATCTTCACCCTGAGCGCGCTGGGCATGGTCTGCACCATCGCCCACGCGGCGCCGGCCGGCCCGCTGCTGACCATCCTGGATCGCGATGCCTTCCTGCTGCGCGACGACGCCCGGCTGGCCCTGGCCGAAGGCGTGGCACTGCGGCCGGACGACATCCTGGAAGTGCCGGCGCAGGGCAAGCTGGCGCGGCTGGAATACGCCGACGGACTGAGCCTGGCGCTGGGCCCGGGCAGCCGGGCCTTGCTGGCGCCTCGGCTCAAGGGCGACCGCGGCGGTGCGCGCACCTATCTGCTGGCCGGCTGGGTCAAGCTGAGTGCGCCCAAGGGCGTGGCGGCCAGCGTGCTGTCGCCGGCACTGGACGTCGCCACCACCGGCGGCACCATCGTGCTGGCAGTGCGGCCCGAGGCGGCGCAGGTCTTCGCCGAGAACGGCGAGGCCGCCGTGCGCCGCCCGGGCAACGCGGGCGCCGTCCAGGTCGTGAAGACCGGCGAACTGCTCGGCCTGGCCGCCACGGCCGGCGCCCAGCCGGAACTGGCCAACCGGCCGACCCAGGCCTTCGTCTCCACCCTGCCGCGCGCCTTCATGGACGCCCTGCCCCCGCGCGCCGCCAGGTTCCAGGGCAAGGAAGTCGAGCCGCAGAAGATCGGTCCGCTGAGTTATGCCGATGCCCAGCCCTGGCTGGACGCCGAATCGGTCGCCCTGCGCCGCGCCAACCTGCCGCGCTGGCGGCCCCTGCTGCGCGACGCCGAATTCCGCCGCGGCCTGGCCGCCGGCCTGAAGGCGCATCCGGAATGGGATCCGATCCTGAACCCGCCGCCGCCCAAGCCGGCGTACCGATAAGAACACCCACGAACCGACGAACTCGCCATGAAGCTGCTCCTCAAGTTCAACCTGATATTCCTGCTGGTCTTCCTGGTCGGCCTGGCCGGCTCCAGCCTGGTCGCCCGCGGCCTGCTGCAGAAGGCCGCCACCGAGGAAGTGGCCGACCGCGCGCGCCTGCTGATCGAGAAGGCCAATGCGGTCAGCACCTATACCGCGGACCAGATCAAGCCGCTGCTGGAAACGCAGATGAAGTACACCTTCCTGCCCCAGTCGGTGCCGGCCTACTCGGCCGCCGAGGTGTTGGCCACGCTGCAGAAGACCTATCCGGAATACGGCTTCAAGTCGGCCATGCTCAACCCCACCAACCCGCGCGACAAGGCCGTCGCCTGGGAAGAGGACGTGGTCAACCAGTTCATCAAGACACCCGGCATGAAGGAATTCATCGGCCAGCGCGAGACACCCACCGGCACCTCGCTCTACATCGCCCGGCCGATCCGCATCACCAACCCGGTCTGCATGAGCTGCCACACCACGCCCGAGATGGCGCCCAAGACTTTGGTGGACCGCTACGGCCCGTCCAACGGCTTCGGCTGGAAGCTCAACGAGGTGATGGGCGCGCAGGTGGTCTCGGTGCCGATGACGGTGCCGATGCAGCGTGCCGACCAGGCCCTGCTGGTCGTCGTCGGCGTGCTGGCGGCGGTGTTCCTGCTGATCGGCGCGGCGCTCAACTTCATGCTGTGGAAGCTGGTGATCCAGCCGGTGTCGCGCCTGTCCAGCATCGCCGACAAGGTGTCCATGGGCGAGGAAGCGCCGGAGTTCGAGGTCAAGTCAAAGGACGAGATCGGCGTGCTGTCGGAATCCTTCGGCCGCATGCGAAAGAGCCTGGCCCACGCCATGAAGATGCTCGAGGAATAAAAGACCTCCATGGCTGCAGTTCCCGAGCGCATCGGCAAGTACCAGATCTCCGAAGTCCTCGGCCAGGGGGCCATGGGCGTGGTCTACAAGGGCTTCGATCCGCACATCCACCGGCCGGTGGCGATCAAGGTGATCCACAAGGAGCTGCTGGGCGACGCCGATGCGGTGGATTCGATCGCCGCGCGTTTCCGCAACGAGGCCCAGGCGGTGGGCCGCATCGCCCATCCGGGCGTGGTGGCCATCTATGAATTCGGCGAGGACGACAACACCGCCTACATCGCCATGGAGTTCGTGCAGGGCCGCAACCTCGACCAGGTGCTGGCCGGCACGCCGCTGCTGGAAGAGGCCCAGCTGCTACGCATCATGGACCAGCTGCTCACGGCGCTGGCCGCCGCCCACGAGCAGGGCGTGTGGCACCGCGACATCAAGCCGGCCAATCTGCTGCTGACGGCATCGGGCCAGGTCAAGCTGACTGATTTCGGCATCGCCCGCATCGAGCATGCGGGGCTGACGCAAGTGTCTTCCATGATCGGCACGCCCGGCTACATGGCGCCCGAGCAGTACATGGGTGAAGGTGTGGACCACCGGGCGGATCTATTCGCCTGCGGCGTGCTGCTCTACCGCATGCTGACCGGCAAGCCGGCCTTCAGCGGCGGCGCTGAGGTCGTCATGTACAAGATCCTCAACGAACAGCCGCCCGCCCCCAGCCTGCTGACCGAAGGCCGGCGCAACCCGGCCTACGACGCCGTGGTGGCGCGCGCCCTGGCCAAGGACCCGGCCCATCGCTTCGCCAGCGCGGCGCAGATGCGCCAGGCGCTGATGGACGTGGCCAGCGGCGCCGCCAAGCCGGTCGTCGAGGCGGCTGGCAACGACAGCACCGTGATCGTGCCGCCCGGCTACTGGGCCAAGGCAGTGGAGGCCGCCGCACCCGCGCGTGTCGCCGCGCCCAGCCAGGCCACGTCGAGCGCCCGGCCTTCCATGAGCGGCACCGCCATGGCCGCCCTCGCCGGCTGGGACCAGCAGGCCCTGAGCCGCATCGAGAAGGCCCTGGCCAGCCATGTCGGCCCCATGGCCCGGCTGATGGTGCGCCAGGCCGCCGCCCAGTGCAGCGATGTGTTCAGCCTGGCCACCGCCGTCTCGGCGCATATCGCCGAGCCAACCAGGCGCCAGCAGTTCATCGGCGCGGCCACCGCCAGCAGCCAGGCGCAGCCCGCGGCCAGCGGCGTGGCGGCGGCGCCCAGCCAGGCCACGGCCCTGGGCGGGACGGCGCTCGCGGCACCTGCCGCCAGCCCCGCGACGCCGCTCAGCGAAGACTTCAAGACGCGTGCGCTGCAGGTCATGGTCAAGAGCCTGGGCCCCATCGCCAAGGTGGTGGTCCGGCGTGCGGCCGAACAGAGCGTCGGGGATAGGGCGCGCTTCGTGCAGCTGCTGCTCGATGCCGCCAGCGAGGCCGACCGGCCCGCGCTGCAGCGCGACCTGGGCGCCCTGCCCGGCTGAGCCCGCGGGCGGCCGACCCGCCGCAGGACTTCACGCGCCATCGGTCCAGGCTGACGAGCCCTGGGGCGCAGCGCCTGCGCTCCGGGTGATGCGCGGCCCGAAGAATGCGTCCAGGGCAGCAGAAGCCGCCCGTCAACGACAACACCCCGAGGAGCCTCATCATGATTTCCACCGTCCTGCTTATCGTCCTGGTCCTGCTGCTGCTCGGCGTGCTGCCCACCTGGGGCCACAGCCGCTCCTGGGGTTATGGCCCGAGCGGCGGCATCGGCCTGGTCCTGGTCATCGTCATCGTGCTGCTGCTGATGGGCCGGATCTGAGGCTGAGGCGGGCCGGTCACATAGGACACCTATGATGGCCGGCTCCCTCAGCCCAGCATCCGTTCATGCAGCGCCTCACCTTCTCGCTCGACGACAGCCTGGCCCGGCAGTTCGATGAATTCATCGCCGCCAAGGGCTATGTCAACCGCTCCGAAGCCGTCCGCGACCTGATCCGTTCGCGCATCGGCAGCGTCTCCCTCGACGCCCCGCAGGATGGCCACCATGCCGAATGGTGCGTGGCCAATGTGAGCTTCGTGTACGACCACCGCGAGCCCACCATCACCACCCGGGTGCTCGACCTGCAGCACGACCACCACGACCTCGTCGTGACCAGCGTGCATACCTACCTCGACCACGACAACTGCCTGGAGACCGTGGTGCTGCGCGGCCCCACCGACTCGGTGCGCGCCTTCGCCGACCAGCTGGTGGCATTGCGTGGCGTGCGCCATGGCCATGCGCATTTCGTGCCGCTCAACGCCAGCGGCCATGCCCATCGCCATTCCCATGGCACGCCGGGCGCGCATGTGCACCTGCGGCCCATCAACTGATCGGTTTTTTGCGCCGATCATGTGGAAAGACATAGAAGTTTGAAACGCCGTGATGCATATCGCACCGTCGGGCCGGTTACCCTCGACGGGTCAAACCATCAGTCTTTCGGCAAATAAAAACACATGATCAAGATCGGCATCGTCGACGACCACTCCGTCGTACGTTCGGGACTCAAGCAATTCTTCGCGGACCATGTGGATCTGCGAGTCGCCGGCGAAGCCTCCAATGGTCGCGAAGCCATCGACCTGGTGCGCAACACCGAGCTCGATGTGCTGGTGATGGACCTCTCCATGCCCGGCCAGACCGGCATCGACGCGCTGGGCATGATCCGCGCCAAGGCACCCGACCTGGGCATCCTGATCCTCAGCGGATACCCCGAAGAGCACTACGCGATGAATCTCATCCGCCAGGGTGCCAGCGGTTATCTCAATAAGGACTGCGATCCGATGGAGATCGTCAACGCGGTGCGCACCATCTCCCTGGGCCGGCGCTACATCACGCCCAGCGTGGCGGAACTGCTGGCCCAGCAACTCAACCGCAAGGACGACGTGCCGGCGCACGAGCTGCTGTCGGAGCGCGAGTTCCAGGTCTTCCTGAAGCTGGCCAAGGGCGAGACGGCCGGCGATATCGCCAAGTCGCTGTCGCTGAGCGTGAAGACGGTCAGCACCTACCGCACCCGGCTGATGGAGAAGATGAACCTCGCCTCCAACAGCGACCTGACCTACTACGCGCTGAAGAACAAGCTGATCGACTGAAGCTAGGTCGGCCCGTGCCGCCACGCTGGGACAATGGCGGCATGAGCAGCAATATCTACGAAAGCCTCGTCGGCGCCCTGCGCGCCCACTGGACGGCGCATGGCAACCAGAATCCCCGGAAGCTGATCATCGGCAGCACGCAGTACCGCGAGCTGATGGAACTGCGGCAGACCGGCCGCACCGCCCTCGGCGACGTCCCCCCGCCGGAGAAGGACAGCTTCCTGGGCGTGGCGCTGGAGATCGACGACGGCAGCCCGGGCGCCATCGTCGGGATCGACGGTCAGACCACGCCTTTGCCCAACACGACCACAGCCGCCTGACAGGCCTCAGGAAGACCGCCCGGCCGCTTTGCGCCCGGAGCCGCTCTTGCGGCCGCCGCCGCTTTCCTTGTTGACGGTGGCCCAGGCCCGGCGTTCGGCCTCGTTCTTGCCGACGCCGCGCTGCTCGTAGCCTTGCTCGATGTGGCGGGCTTCGCGCTTCTGCTTGTCCGTGTAGCTGGATTTGTCGCCTTGGGGCATGGAGGTCTCCTGGGCCGTGCAGGCCTGTCTCGATGTGAGTCAGATTGCGATCGCCGCGCGGCGGTCCGTGTCGGTCGAACCCGGATGCCCGCTGTCGGAAAACGACCCCCAGGCTCCTAGTGCAGCAGGTTGCGGCGCGGCCAGACACATAAGGTCTGCGACAGGCCCGACAGCGCATCGGCTTGCCGCACCACCTCGGAATCGCTGAAGGCCTGCTGCCAGATCTGATGGAACGCGCCCGGCCAGTCGGTGCCGTTGGCGATGCAGAGCGCCAGCAGGAACCACAGCAGCGGCAGCACGTATTCCAGGAACACCGTGCCCGAACCCAGGCGCAGCAGCACGCCACGCAGCACCAGCGCGGCCCACAGCGGACGGTTGATCTGGACGATGTCGCGCTCCACCAGGACGGCCGGCCCGCCTTCGCCCTGTGTGCCGCGCAGGCGTTCGGCCTCGAAATGCTTGTGGATCTCCACCTCGATATCCATCGGCCAGACCGAGACCGGATCCGGCGTCTCGGTGTGCTCGGCGCGCCCGCCCCGCTTCTGGCCGAGCCGGTGCAGGTACTGCCGCACACCTGAGCGTTTGGCGTCCTCCAGGATGCCGCCCAGCCGCGTGGAGCGCTCCGACAGCAGGTGCACCACGAAGCCCAAGAGGCAGTAGAAACACACTGCCCAGATCACCAGGTACAGCACCCACACCTTGTCCGCATTGAATGCGTTGTCCCAGATCGGCAACTGCTCTATGCGCAGCTCGGCGCCGCCGATCAAGGCCAGCGCGGTGCTCGCGGTCAGCAGGTTGCGTCGCTGGCGGTTGAAGGAATCGGCGGGGTGCGCACCAGGCAAGATCGTTACTCCGTTCTCCCCGTAGGGCATTCATGACCATAAGCCCCGGCAAATGGGCATAATGGACTCGCGTTCATCGCATCCGAAAAGCTGATTTCCGCCGCGATGAAGCTGTTGCCTGTGTAAATAGCAGGCGTTCAGTTGCACCGACGAGACGGAAGGCCGGACCATGCACAGCACCCATGCCGCGACAAGCCGACGAGAGGCCGTGACGCGGCCCAATCCCCGTGGATATTACGTCGGCCGCATCGAGGCCTTCCACGCGGTGCTCGACCTGGTGGCGCCGGGCCAGCCCCGCTTCGGCGAACTCGACCTGCACGACAAGAGCCCGCAGGACTGGGAATCCGCACTCTACGCGGTGCATCGCCGCCTGGGCTCGGCCATCAGCCGCCTGACCATGGAGCAGCGTGAAACACTGCGCGGAGCGGCCATGGATCTCAGCCGCAACCCGCCCACCCATACCCGGGTGGAAGACCCGCGCGATCCGGATTACTGCCTGGCGCGCAGTCGGGCCTTCCGCGAAATCATCGGCGCCCTCGACATCCGACAGACGGCCGGCTGGATGATGTAGCGGCGTCCACCGCCCCCTATCATGCGTTCCTTTACAAAGGAACGACACATGATCGACAGGGGACGGATACGCAACTGGTTCCTGGCAGGCGCTCTGCTGCTGGCAGGCTCCGCCGGCATGGCCGCCGCCGACGCGGTTCAGGCCGATGTCAAGGGCGGGCGCGACCATCCGCTGATCCAGCGCTTCAGCGGCTCCTGGATGGCGGGCTACAAGTTCAACGAATGGGAGCAGGCGAGCTTTCCGAGCGGCATGGCCGTCAAGGACGAGAGCTGGGTCGATCCGGTCACGGTCGAAGGCCGTGTGACCAAGGCGATCTATGTCTCCCCGCCCGGCAAGTCGCCGCTGGAAGTCTTCCGCAATTACGAGCAGGCGCTGACCGGCGCCGGCTTCCAGCGCCGCTTTTCCTGCGAGAGCCAGTGCGCGCCGCTCTACCGCGCCATGCGCCGCAACGATGCCTATACCTCGGGCATGACCTGGGCCGCGGGCAGCGTGATCACCCCCACCGGAAGCCGCTACAGCCTGAACGCCGGCACGGCGACCACCGAGCAGGGCCGCTTCTGGTACGGCACCCTGCCACGCAACGGGCAGCTGGTGCATGTGCTCATCTACAGCTCGGTGGCCAGCGATATCAGCACCAACCAGGCCGCCACCTTCGTGCAGGTGGCCGAACCCAAGGCCATGCCGACCGGGCAGGTCACGGTGGATACCGAGGCGCTGGACAAGGGCCTGAAGGCCGAGGGCAGGATCGCCCTCTACGGCCTGTTCTTCGATACCGGCAAGGCCCAGATCAAGCCCGAATCGACGGCCCAGCTCGCCGAGATGGCCAAGCTGCTGAAGGCGCAGCCGGCGCTGCGGGTTTACATCGTCGGGCATACCGACAACCAGGGCTCGCTGGAATCCAACATGGCGCTGTCCCAGCAGCGCGCGCAGGCGGTGGCCGGCGCGCTGGCCGCCAGCTACAAGATCGAGGCTGCGCGCATGGTCGGCCGCGGCGTCGCCAGCCTGGCGCCGCTGGCCAGCAATGCCGCCGAAGAAGGCCGTGCGAAGAACCGGCGGGTGGAACTGGTGCTCCAGTAAGCCGGCCCAGGCTCCTAGCCCGGCGGCGGCCCGACGTAGCGGCCGCGCGGGCGGATCACCTGCGCCACCGACAGCTGCTCCAGGCTGTGCGCCAGCAGGCCGATGCTGCGCGCGGTGGTGAAGAGGCCGAAGGCCGCATCCGCCGGCAGCCGGCAATGGGCCACCAGCGCGGCCAGCGCCGCATCGATATTGGGCCGCAGCCCGGTCAGCTTCTGCACCTTGGCGATGAAACGCGCGATCACCGGCGGCGGCTCGAACAGCGCCAGCAAGGCCGCCGCACGCGGATCGCCGTCGGGATAGAGATGGTGGCCGAAGCCGGCCAGCGGCAGGCCGGTGGAGAGGTAATGCGTCAGCACCTGCTCCTCGCCCGAACGCTCCACCTCGCCGAACAAGGCCTGCACCCGGCCGGAGGCATCGCCATGCAGCGGGCCGGACAGGGTCGTCATGCCCGCCAGCAGGCAGGCCGGCAGGCTGGCGCCGGCGGAGGCGGCGATGCGGGCGGTGAAGGCCGAGCTGGTCAGCTCATGGTCCACCAGCAGCACCATGGCCGAACGCAGCAGCTCGGCCGCATCGGCCGGCTGCCGCCAGCCCTGGGCGAAACGCAGGTGCAGCGGCGCCTTGCCGGTGCCGGCACCGAAGGCCGCGGCCAGGGGGCCGACGAGCGACTGGGCCTCCTCGTGCAGCACCGCCGTCAGCCGGCCCTGGGTGGAATGGCCGGTCGCCGCCAGGCCGGCCAGGCCGGTGAAGGCCGCCACCCGGCCCGGCCGCGCCACCCGCGCCGCCGCCGGGCAGGCGAACACCACCGGCTGCTGCGCGCCCCACAGCAGGCGCGCCACCTCTTCCAGCGTGGCGCCGCGGGCGAGTTCGACGGCATCCCGGCCGCGGTAGTACAGCCGGCCGCGATGGAAGGTGGACAGCGCCGTCGGAATGCTCGGCTGCGAGCCGAACAGCGTGTTGGCCGCCAGCGTCTCCGGCTTGCGGCCGGCCTGCTTGCGCTGTGCCAGCACGGCGACGTCCTCGGCCCGGTAGAGGCTGCGGCGCGGGTCGGCAGGGTCGGGCGTGGCCTCCAGCTTGTGACGGCTGACGTAGGCATACACCGTCTGCGGCTGCACGCCGAGCTGGGTGCACACCTCGTCCATCGTGATCCAGGTAGCCATGTCTTTGGTACATCAGGGAAAGCAATATGTTGATCTTACCCGTCAACATTGCCTTTTCGATCAATGCCTCACTAGGATGCCGGCACGGAGACAAACGATGACGAAACCCCAGGTCCTGCAGCTCAACCCCATCCTGATTCCCGAGGTCAACGACGAGCTGGCCTCGCTCTACCAGATGCACCGCCATTTCGAGATGGCCGATCCCGAAGCCTGGCTGCAAGAGCACGGCGCGAGCATCCAGGCCGTGATCACCGGCGGCCACACCGGCATCGCCGTGCCCATGCTGGAGCGGCTGCCGGCGCTGAAGGTGGTGGCCGTGAACGGCGTGGGCACCGATGCGGTCGACCTGGCCTATTGCCGGGCACGCGGCCTGCCGGTGACCGCCACCCTGGGCGCGCTGACCGAGGACGTGGCCGACCTGGCCATCGGCCTGCTGATCGCCGCCTGCCGCAACCTCTGCGCGGTGGACCGCTTCGTGCGCGACGGCCAATGGGAGCAGCATCCCCAGCCCAGCGCCGTTCCGCTGGCGCGGCGCTTCAGCGGCATGCGGGTCGGCATCGTCGGCCTGGGCCGTGTCGGCCGGGCCGTCGCCCAGCGCGCCGCCGCCTTCGGCTGTCCCATCGCCTATACCGACCTGCGTGCGATGGACGACGTGCCCCACCGCTTCGTGCCCGATCTGGTCGAACTGGCCCGCGATTCGGACGCCCTGGTGCTCTGCGCCGCCGCCGACAAGGCCGAGGGCATCGTCGATGCCGCCGTGCTTGATGCCCTGGGCCCCCGCGGCTTCCTGGTGAACGTGGCGCGCGGCCGGCTGGTCAACGAGGACGACCTCGCCGCCGCCATCGTCGCCGGCCGCATCGCCGGCGCCGGGCTCGACGTGTTCGTGGACGAACCCCGCGTGCCCGACGCCCTGCGCCGGTCCGACCGCGTCACCCTGCAGGCCCACCGCGCCAGCGCCACCTGGGAGACCCGCGCCGCCATGGCCCGCATGGTGCTCGACAGCGTGGCCCAGGCCCTGGCCGGCCAGCGCCCGGCCATGAGCCTGACCACCTGAGGGACGGCGCCATGACGGACTACGTCATCCCCCCGCCCGCGCAGGCCAGCCTGGCGGTGCACGGCCAGGCCGCGCGTTTTCCCATCCACCGGGTGTTCTGCATCGGCCGCAACTATCCCTGGACCGCCGGCGAGCCCCGGCCCCGGCAGATGCCGGGCTGGTTCATGAAACCCGCCACCGCCGTGGTGCCCGCCGAGGGCGCCCTGCCCTACCCGCCGCAGACCGCGGATTTCTGCCATGAAGTGGAACTGGTCGCGGCAATAGGCCGGGCCGGCCAGGACATCGCGCCCGCCGATGGGCAGCACCACATCTGGGGCTACGCGCTCGGACTGGACATGACCCGCCGCGACCTGCAGCAGCAGGCCAAACGCGAGGGCGGCTCCTGGGAGCCCGCCAAGGCCTTCGACCATTCCGCGCCCTGCTCGCCGCTGCGGGCGGCCGCCGACATCGGCCACCCCGAAGCGGGCGCGATCTGGCTGTCGGTGAACGACACGGACCGCCAGCGCTCCGACCTCGCCGAGCTGCTCTGGAGCGTGCCCGAACTGGTCGCCATGCTCTCGCGCTCGGTGCGCCTGCTGCCCGGCGACCTGGTCTTCACCGGCACGCCGGCCGGCGTCGGCCCGCTGCTGCGCGGCGACACGCTGCGCGCCGGCATCGAAGGCATCGCCGAAATTTCCATGCAGATCCGATGACAGGAGACACATCTTTGACCACCACCCCCACCCCCAAGATCGCCCTGGTGACCGGCGCCGGCAGCGGCATCGGCCGCTGCGTGGCGCTCGGCATGCTCGAAGACGGCTGGACCGTCGTGCTCGCCGGCCGCCGCGCCGAGCCCCTGCAGGCCATCGCCGACGAAGCCGCCGCGCGCGGCCAGACCGCCCTGGCCGTGCCCACCGACGTGACCGATCCGCTCAGCGTCGAAGCACTCTTCGCCGCCATCGAAAGCCGCTTCGGCCGCCTCGACGTGCTCTTCAACAACGCCGGCGTGAACGCCCCCGCGCTGCCCATGGACGAGCTGCCGCTGGAGAAGTGGTTCAACGTCATCAACACCAACGTGACCGGCGTCTACCTCTGCGCCCGCGCCGCCTTCGGGCTGATGCGGCGGCAGTCGCCGCAGGGCGGCCGCATCATCAACAACGGCTCGATCTCGGCGCACACGCCGCGGCCCTTCACCGCGCCGTACACCGCCAGCAAACACGCGGTGACTGGCATCACCAAGGCGCTGGCGCTGGACGGCCGGGCCTACAACATCGTGGCCAGCCAAGTGGACATCGGCAATGCGCTGACGGAACTCTCCGAACGCATGACCCGCGGCGTGCTGCAGGCCAACGGCACGACGGCGCCCGAACCCATGATGGACGCCAGGCACGTGGCAGACGCGGTGCGCCATATCGCTGGCCTGCCGCTGAGCGCCAACATCCTCAACCTGACGGTGATGGCCAGCGCCATGCCCTTCGTCGGGCGCGGCTGAAGAAAAGCAAATCCAAGGAGACAAAGACATGCAACGCAAGACCCTCATCCGCCTGCTGGCCGCCACGGCCTGCCTGGCCAGCCTGCCCACCTGGGCGGCCGACGCCGCCTATCCTACGCGGCCCATCAAGATCATCGTGCCGGCCCCGCCCGGCGGCGCGATCGACATCATCGCCCGGGTGGTCGGCGACAAACTCACCACCTCGCTCGGCCAGGCCGTGATCGTGGAGAACCGCCCCGGCGCCTCCAACAACCTGGGCACCGACGTGCTGGCCAAGTCGCCGCCGGACGGCTACACCATCGGCATCGTGGGCGGCAGCCACAACATCAACAAGTTCCTGTTCAAGAACCTGGGCTGGGATCCGGAGAAGAGCTTCGAGCCCATCGTCTACACCCATGAGGTGCCGCTGGTGTTCGCGATCTATCCGCAGATCCCCGCCAAGACACTGCCGGAGTTCATCGCCTGGATGAAGGCCCATCCGGACGCCGCCAAGGTCGCCACCTCGGGCCGCGGCAGCGCGCAGGAGATGGCGGCCGAGATGTTCCGCATGGCCAGCGGCGTGCCGATGCTGCTGGTGCCCTACAAGGGATCGTCCGCCGCCGCGCCCGACCTGCTGGCCGGCCGCACCTCGCTCTATATCGACACCGTCAGCGCCATCCAGTCGCAGGTCAAGGGCGGCAATGTGCGGGCGGTGGCCGTGTCCACCCGCAAACGCGCGGCCAGCCTGCCGGACGTGCCGACCGCCGAGGAGCAAGGCCTGAAGGGCTACGACGCCAACACCAATGGCGGCTTCCTGGCGCCGGCCGGCACGCCCAAGGCCATCGTGCAGAAGCTCAATGCCGAGATCAACGCGGCCCTGAAGATGCCCGACGTGCGCACCAAGCTCGAAGCCGCCGGCATCGAGATCCAGGGCGGCACGCCGGAGGAGTACGCGGCGCTGATCAAGTCCGATCTGGTGAAGTGGGGCAAGGTGGTGAAGGAGGCGGGCATCCAGCCGGAGTAGGCTGGAGCCGCGCCTTTTGCTTCAGACCTGCGCGGCCTTGAGCGGGTCGCGGAACACGGCTTCCCCGGCGGTGGCGGTCTTGCGGCTGGGGCCCAGGCCCAGGGCCTGGCGGATCGGGCCGGGGACTGTCTTCGCCTCGATGCCTTCGGGCGGGCTCCAGGCCAGCAGTGCATCCAGTGTCTGCAGGCCGGTCAGCAACACGGCGCCCCGGCCTTCGAAGCGGGCCGCGCCCGAAGGCAGCAGGTGCAGGTCGATGGCCGGGTCGGCCGCACCAGCGCCTAGCAACACCAGCGGCGGCTTGGCGGACTGGTCCGTCGGCAGGGTCAGCGGCCCGCCGATCGAGGCATAGGCCGGATCGGCGATCCGCACCAGCTGGCCCGCATCCACGAAGACGCCGGCCTCGCTGTCGCCCACCATGGCCTGCAGCGGCCAGCTGTCCCACAGCGAGGACAGCAGGCGCAGGTAATCCGCGGGCGTGGCGGGCGAAGCCGCGTCGGGCCGGAACCAGGCCACGGTCGGCGCATCGGCCCACAGCCCCACGGCGATGCGCTGGCCGTGCAGCGCACTCAGCGTGGAGAGATTGCGCGCCAGGTTGATCGGATGCTGGCGGGCCGGATCGGCCCCGGCCACGAAACGGCTGCTGCGGGTATGGGCCAGCAGGAAGGAGGCCAGCACCAAGGCATCGCGTGGCCGTCCGCCGGCCTCGTTCAAGCCCAGCGAGAAGGCGGCCACGGGTAGCCGGTCCAGCGCCTTGCCGAGCGATGCGGCCTGCGGTCCGCCCACGGCCAGCGCGGCGGTGAGTTCGGCCAGCGCCAAACCTGAGATATCGAGGATGACACTCATGCCGACAGCTCCTTGAGTCTTTGCGCGAAGGGCACATGGCGCGACGGCGGCTCCGGCGCCACCAGGCCGCGTTGGCGCAGCACCGGCACCACCTGGTCCACGAATTCCTGCATGCCCAGCGGATTGGCGTCGAACAGCAGATTGAAGCCGTCGGCCGCATCGCCGCGCCACCAGCGTTCGGCCACATCAGCGAACTGCTCGGGCGTGCCGACGAAGAACTGGTGGCCGAAGCCGGAGAAGTGGCGCACCAGTTGGGCGATGCTCAGGCCATTGGCCTTGCCGTAGGCGGTGATCGCCTTGCGGAAACCCGCCGAGCCGCGTTCGGTGGAGCCGGCCAGTTGGTCCAGCGCGGAGGCGGGGGCTTCCAAATCGAGCAGCGCCGCATCCACATCCAGCAGGCTGGCGAAGCGCTTCAGCACATAGCCCTCGGGGCCGCGCTGGTGCACCAATTGGAAACGCGCCTCGGCTTCCGCCTCGGTCGAGCCGATCACCAGATGCACACCCGGCAGCACCACCGGCGGACGGCGGCCGAGTTCACGTGCCATGGTGTGCAGCTCCTGCCGATTGCGGCGCGCGACCTCGAAGACGGTCTCGGCCGAGAACACCGCATCGGCGCTGCCGGCGGCCAGGCGCCGGCCCTGCTCGGAGCCGCCGGCCTGCACGATCAGCGGGCTGACCGCGGCAGCGAAACGCGCGGCCGGGCCTTGCGTGGGCAACTCTTCAGCGCTCACGGAATAACGGAAACGCTCGCCCGCATGCTCGAAGCCCGAGCCCTGCTGCACTGCCGCCAGATAGCCCCGGTACACCGCCAGGAACTCGGTCGCCCGGGCATACCGGTCCTCGCGCTCCGGCGCCTGCGGCACCTGGAAATCCTGCGCGGACAGCACCGGCAAGCCGGTCACCACGTTCCAGCCGAAGCGGCCTTGGGACAGCAGGTTGTAGTCCAGCAGACGGCCGGCCAGCTCCAGCGGATCGTTGGCGCCGGTCGAGACGGTGGCGATCACGCCCAGGCGTGTGGTCTCCGACAGCACCACCGCCAGCGTGGCCAGCGGCTCCACCATGCGGTTGGGCCGGATCGCGGGGTTGGACGACAGGCCCGGGCCGTCGGCCAGGAAGATGCCGTCGAGCCCGCCGTCTTCCGCCGTGCGGGCGATCCGGCGCCAGAAGGCTTCGTCCAGGTTGTCCAGCGCCTGGGTGCCCGGCGCGCGCCAGGCACCGGCGTCGGCGCCGAAGTCGTAGACATTGGCGTTGAGGATGAAACCGCTCATCCCGCCACTCCGCTGCGGACCACGCCCGGCGAGGCCGCCGGCGCCGCCGTGCCGGCATACCAGATGTCCGGCAGCGCCACGCCGTTCAGGGCCTCGTTGCCCAGCACCCGCGCCTTCTGCGGCGAAGGGTTGTGCGATGCCAGCGTGCGGGCGTTGCGCCAGTGGCGGTCGAAGCCCCGGCCGGCCACCACCATGGAGCCGCCGCCGATGTCGAACAGGGCCTGCGTGGCATCGAGCACCAGCGCCGGCAGCACCACCTGCAGCTGGGTCACGCTGCGGTGGGCATCGGCGAAGGGGTCGCCCGAGGCATCGGCACGCGGGGTTTCAAGCTGGCGCGCGGCCGAGCGCACGGCCAGCAGCGCAGTGCCGGCCACAGCCGAAAGGCGGCCGATCAATTCCTGCACCAGCGGATCCAACGCAGGCACCGGCGCCGCCGCATGGCTGAAATGGCGCTTGCGGCCCTGCAGCCAGCCAGCCGCATCTTCGAAGGCGCGGATGGCGATGCCGGTGAGTGTGGCCAGGTGGGTGAGCTGGGCCATGGCGTCGTGGCGGCCGGAGGGCCGGTCCTCCGACTGCGAACGCCGCCGCACCCGGGCCGGATCGACGGCCACCTGGTCGAACTGCATGGTGCCGCTCATGGTGAGTCGCTGGCCCACGCCGTCCCAGTCGTCCACCACGGTCACGCCGGGGGTTTCGCGCTCCACGGTGGCGATCACATGCTGCCCTTCGGCATCGCCCGCGAAGACATTGACCCAGTCCGCGTAGCCCGCCCCGGTCGTATAGAACTTGGAGCCGTCCAGCCGCAACCGGCCCTGCAGGTCCGGCAGCACGGTGGTGCCGACGGCCCCCACGGCCACGTTGCCGATTTCCGTCGTGGCGCTGGCGAAGAGCCGGCCGCGCGCCACCTCGGCCGCGCCGAAGTCGCTGCCCGGGAGTTCGGGCGCGCTGACCAGGTGCTCCACGTAGAGGAAGTGCGAACGCAGGCTCTGCGCCGCGCTGGAGTCCGCGCGGGCCAGGGCGATGAGCAGATCGACGTTCTGCGAATACGAGAAACCGCGCCCCCCCTGGGCCACCGGCAGCCGGGCCGATGTGGCGCCGGCCTCGGCCAGCTGCCGCAGCTCGGCCGCCAGCGAGCCGCCCAGCCGGTCGCGCTCGGCCGCTTTGTCCGCCAGCGTCGTCAACACCGCATCCAGCGCCTGGGCCTGCGCGCCTTCGAAACCAAGGGACAGGCCGTCCATCCGGAAACGTGAATTCATATACACAAACCTAATAACAAACACATTTCTTATGGATCATACTTTTGACTCTTAAGCACCCAAACGAATGAATTTCTTCTATGACCCGGCAGATTCCGTCTAAGCGCCTCGGCTCTTTTTTCACCCGCAGACTGGCCTTGACCGTGGGCGTCAGCCTGGTCGGACTGGCGCTGGCGGCCTGCTCCAAGAAGGAGGCTGCGCCCGAAGCCGCGCCGGACACGACCCCCACCGCGCAGACCGAACCGGTGCGCGGCGGCCAGTTGGTGGTGGCCATCCGCGCCGAGCCGGCGCAGCTCAATCCGCTGGTGGACCAGGGCTCGGGCGCGCATTCGGTGCGTCCCGCCCTGGACTCGCTGGTCTGGGACAAGGGCGACGGCAGCTACGAGCCCTGGCTGGCCAGCAGCTGGGAGGTGTCGGACGACGCCAGCACCTATGTCTTCCACCTGAGGAAGGACGTGAAGTTCCACGACGGCACGCCCTTCAACGCCGAGGCGGTCAAGGCCAATTTCGATTACGTGAACAACCCGGCCAACAAGTCCACCGGCTCCACGGCCAAACTCAAGCCGGTGGCCACCGTCGTCGATGAGTACACCGTCTCGGTGAAGCTGGGCACGCCGGAATCGAGCTTCCTCACGCTGATCGCGGCGCCCTACTTCGGCATCCTGTCCAGGCAGCAGATCGAGCAGGACCCCAAGTCGCTGGCCACCAAACTCATAGGCACCGGCCCCTTCAAGTTCGACAACTGGGTCAAGGGCCAGAGCCTGACCTATGTGCGCAACGACGACTACCACTGGGCTCCCGCCCCCTTCCACCAGGGCGCGGCCTACCTGGACAGCATCAAGTACGTCTTCCTGCCCGAGGACCAGACCCGCTTCAACGCCCTGGCCACCAAGGAAGCCCATGTGGTCGACTTCATCGCGCCCGAGTACGCCAAGCAGGTCAAGGCCAATGCCGACTTCCAGACCCAGGAGTTCCTGCTGCCCGGCGTCGGCTACAGCCTGCACCTCAACACCCGCCGCCCGCCCTTCGACCAGGTCGAAGTGCGCAAGGCCCTGCTGCATGGCCTGAACCGCGAGGAGATCGTCGCCAGCGCCACCTTCGGCGCCTATCCCGTGCAGGAGTACCTGGCCAGCACCACCCCCGACTTCGCCAAGGACCTGAAGAACCGGATCCAGTACGACCCCGAACAGGCCGCCCGCCTGCTCGACGAGGCCGGCTGGAAGCAGCGCGACGCCCAGGGCTTCCGCAGCAAGGACGGCAAGCGCCTGGCCTCCTTCATCCCCTATGCCGACAACGACCAGCTGGCCCAGCGCACGCTGGAGCAGGTGCAGATCGACGCCAGGAAACTCGGCTTCGACATCCAGCTGCAGCCGGTGACCGACCTGCCCGAGCGCCTCTACAACGGCAACTACGGCCTGCTCGGCACCTTCCAGTCGGAGGCCACCGGCATGCAGCTGTGGCGGCTCTACGGCAGCGACAACATCAGCGACGGCAGCACGGTGGGATCGAACGCGTCCTTCCTGCGCATCCCGGCACTCGACGCGGTGCTGGCCCAGGCACGCTCCTCCGGCAAGTCGCCCGACCGTGCGCGCTACTACGCCGAGGCGCAGGAGATCCTGCCCGACTTCGCGCCCTCGGTGCCGCTGTACTCGCGCGCCCGGCTGGTCGCCATCCAGAAGAACGTGCACGGCGTGGCCTGGGACAAGGCCTGGCCGCAGCCCTATCTCTTCGACGCCTGGATCGGCAAGTAAGCGCCATGGCGGATTCCCGGTTGTTCCGCATCGCCCGGCGACTGGGCCTGGCCGCGCTCACCGTGCTGGGCGCCCTCACCGCGGCCTTCTTCGCGCTGCGCCTGGTTCCGGTGGACCCGGCCTTCGTGATCGCCGGCGCGGGCGGCGACGCGGTGGCGATCACCGCCGAGGTGCTGGCCGCGATCCGCCGCGAATACCACCTCGACCAGCCGCTGCCGCTGCAGTACCTGTTCTATCTCGGCCGCCTGCTGCACGGCGACCTGGGCATGTCCTATGTGCAGGAGCAGCCGGTGGCCGCGCTGATCGCCGAGCAGGCCCGGCCCACCCTGGCGCTGGCGGGGCTGGCCAGCGGCTTCGCGGTGCTGCTGTCGCTGGCGGCCGGGGTGCTGAGCGCCGGCCGCCGCCGCGCCAGCGCGATCGCCGGTGCGGTCGAACTGGTGCTGGCCTCCACGCCGGTGTTCTGGATCGGCTTCCTCCTGATGCTGCTGTTCTCGGTCTGGTGGCGGGTGTTCCCGATGCTGGACGCGGGCGACCTGCGCACCCTGATCCTGCCGGCGCTGACCATCGCCCTGCCCACCGCCGCGCCGCTGGCGCAGGTGCTGCGGCGGGCGATGGAGGACGTGCTGGAGCAGCCCTTCATCACCACCGCCCGCGCCCGCGGCCTCTCGGTGCTGGGCGTGAAGCTGCGCCATGCGCTGCGCTATGCGCTCATCCCTTACCTCACCATGCTGGGCTTCGGTTTCGGCGCGCTGCTGGGCGGCGCGGCCATCACCGAGACCCTGTTCGGCCGGCCCGGCCTGGGCCGCCTGCTGGTCAATGCCGTGACGCGGCAGGACATGCCGCTGGTGCTCGGGCTGGTCAGCGTGAGCACCATCGCCTTCGTGCTGGTCAACACCCTGATCGACTTCGCCTACATCCTCATCGACCACCGCCTGAAGACGGCGCCCGCCCCATGAACACCACCCTCCTGACGACACCGCCTTGGCACGGCCCGGCGGTGCGCCGCTGGCGCCTGCCGCGCGCCTCCACCGTGGCCGCGGGCCTGAGCCTGGCGGTCTTTTTGCTGCTGCTCTGCGCCGCGCTGTGGCCGGACCTGCTGGCGCCGAGCGACCCGCTGGGCGCCGACCGCCGGCACATCCTGGAAGCGCCCTCGACACAGCACCTGCTGGGCACGGACCAGATCGGGCGCGATGTCTACACCCGGGTGGTGCACGGCGCGCGGCCGTCGATCCTGCTGGGCATCGGGGCGGTGGCGATCTCGCTGGCGGTGGGCACGGTGCTCGGCCTGCTGGCCGGACTGACAAGGCGTGTGGTGCCGACCGTGGTGCTGCGTATCACCGACATCGGCGCGGCCTTTCCGGAGCTGCTGCTGGCCGTCTTCATCGTCTCGCTGTTCGGCAGCGGCGTGTTCAACGCGGCCATCGCCATCGGCATCGCCGGCATTCCCTACTACACCCGCATCGTGCGGGCCGAGACCCTGCGGGTGCGTTCGGCCAGCTATGTGGAGGCGTCGCGGGCCCTGGGCCTGAGCGGCCCGGAAGTGATCCTGCGCCACATCGTGCCCAACGCGCTGCGGCCGCTGGTGGTGGTGGCCACCATGGGCCTGGGCAGCGCCACGCTGGCGGGCGCGGCCCTGAGTTTCCTGGGCCTGGGCAACCCGCCGCCCTCGCCGGAATGGGGCGCCATGCTGACCAATGCCCGCAACTTCCTGGTGATGGGCTGGTGGGCCGCGGTGTTTCCCGGCGTGGCGATCACCCTGTTCGTGATGAGCACCACCCTGCTCGGCCGCTGGCTGCAGCAGCGCTCGGAGGGCCGGCTGTGAATGCGCCCCTGGTCCATGTACGCAACCTGCGGGTGAGCTTCGAGGCCCATGGCCAGCTGCGCCGTGCCGTATCCGGTGTGAGCTTCGACGTGCGGCCCGGCGAATGCGTGGCCCTGGTCGGCGAATCGGGCTCGGGCAAGAGTGTCAGCGCGCGGTGCCTGATCGGCCTGAACAGCCCCAATGCCCGCATCGAGGCCGATGCGCTGGAGCTGGACGGACAGAACCTGCTCGGCCTGGGCGAACGCGCCTGGCGCGGCATCCGCGGCCAGGGCGTCGGCTACATCCTGCAGGACGCGCTGGTCTCGCTGGACCCGCTGCGCACCATCGGCCAGGAGCTGGAGGAAGCCATTCGCGCCACCGGCTCCGCCCCGCGCGGCGCCCTGCGCGCCCGTGGACTGGAGCTGCTGGCCCAGGCGCAGATGCCAGAGCCGGCCACCCGCTACGGCGAATACCCCGCCCAGCTCTCGGGCGGCCTGCGCCAGCGCGCGCTGATCGCCACCGCCATCGCCGGCCGGCCGCCGGTGCTGATCGCCGACGAGCCCACCACCGCCCTCGACGTATCGGTACAGCAGGAGATCCTCGCCCTCTTCGCCGAGTTGAAGCGCCAGGGCATCGCCCTGATCCTCATCAGCCACGACCTGGGCGTGGTATCGCGCCTGGCCGACCGGGTGCTGGTGCTGCGCCAGGGCCAGGTGGTGGAGAGCGGCGACATGGCGCGGGTGCTGCACCATCCCACGCACGAGTACACCCGCAGCCTGATCGATGCGATCCCGCATTTCGATGGCCCTGGGCTGGCGGCCGATGCCGGCAGCGCGCCGGTGATCCTGCATGCCGACGACATCTCCAAACGCTTCGCCGGGCGCGAGGCCCTGCGCGGGGTGAGCATCGAACTGCGGCGCGGCCGCACCCTCGGCCTGGTCGGCGAATCGGGCTCGGGCAAGACCACGCTGGCCCGCATCGTCGCCGGGCTGGAGACGGCCAGCGAGGGCCGCATCCGCACCGAGGCCCTGGCGCCGGCGCCCAGCCGGGCGCGGACCATCCAGTTCGTGCACCAGGATCCGCTCTCGGCCTTCGATCCGCGCTACACCGTGGGTCGGGTCATCGGCGAGGCGCTGTGGCTGCGTTTCGGCCGCGAGCCGGCTGCGCGCCATGAAGAACGCATCGCCGTGTGGCTGGGCAAGGTCGGGCTGGACCCGGCCCTGGCCGCCCGCCGCCCGCTGACCCTGTCCGGCGGCCAACGCCAGCGTGTGGCCATCGCCCGCGCCCTGGCGGTGGAACCGCAGGTGGTGGTTCTGGACGAACCCGTCTCCGCCCTCGACGTCTCGGTGCAAAAGCAGATCCTGGCCCTGATCGCCGCACTGCAGCGCGAGACCGGCGTGGCCTGTCTCTTCATCTCCCACGACCTGGGTGTGATCCGCCAGGTGAGCCACCAGGTGGCGGTGCTGCGCCACGGCGAGCTGCGCGAATACGGCGATGCGGCCGAGGTGCTGGGCCGTCCGCGCGACCCCTACACCCGGCAGCTGATCGCCGCCGTGCCCGCACTGGCGCGGGCCGCCTGATCACTGGATGCCGCTGGGCACCGGCGGCTCGCCGGTCAGGAACCAGTAGCCCACGTTGCGGGTCTTGTACTCCTCCGGGTTGTGCAGGGTATGCGTGCGCACATTGCGCCAGAAGCGGTCCAGGCCCAGGCCGCGGGCAGTGGAGCGGGCGCCGGTCACTTCGAAGATCTTGCTGGTCACATCCAGCGCCGTGTTGCCGGCGAAGGCATTGGCGGCCGCCAGCGTGATCGAGGCTTCGCCGCGTTCGGCGGCGGTCAGGGCATCGCCCTTCTCCCAGACGCGGTCCAGCACCTCCAGCGCCTGATCGGCCAGCGCGGTCGCGGCCAGGGTGCGGGTGTAGAGGTCGCCGTAAACACGCTTGACCCAAGGGTCGTCCACATGCCGCTCCACGCCCGAATGCACCCAGGGCCGGCTTTCGTTCACGGTGTAGTCGCGCGCCGCCAGCAGTGCGCCCTGGGCCGTGCCGAGGAAGACGTTGAGCAGCACGCTCTGCTGGATGAAAGGGGTAAGCGTGCGATAGGCCGCATCCGCAGGGCCGGTACGCTCGAAGACCTCTTCGGCCTCCACGCGGACGTTTTCGTAGCGGCAGGCGCCGCTGCCGGTCTGGCGCTGGCCGAAGGCATCCCAGTCATCGAGTGCCCGCCAGCCGGCGCGGTCGGCCGGGATGGTGGCGTCCAGGGTGCGGCCCGAGTCCTCGTCGATCCAGGTGATGTGTACCCGGTCGGCGATATGGCTGCCCGAGGTGAAGGGTTTGCTGCCGTTGAGCAGCCAGTGGTCCCCCTGCCATTTGCCCAGCAGGCTGCGCGCGGCCGAGTTGGCGTTGTTGGCCCAGAACCAGTTGCCTTCGGCCGACGCCCGGTAGAGCGCCTCGGCCTGCCGTGGGCTGCCCCGCACATGGGCCGCATGCTGGGACGAGCAGTGGTAGCCGAAGAGATGGCCGAGCGAGCCATCGGCCTTGGCGAATTCGCGGCCCACCCGCAGGGCGGTGGACCAGGGCTGGCCCTCGCCGCCGAAGGCGCGCGGCAGGGTCAGGCGCAGCAGGCCGCTGTCCTTCAGCAGGCGCAACTGGTCCAGCGGCCGGCCGCCGGCTTGGTCGTGCGCGACGGCATCGACGGCGAAGGCATCGCGCAGCCGGGCGGCCTCGCGCAGATAGGGAGTGGAGAGATCGGGTTCGAAAAGCATGGCGGCGAGCATCCCCGCGCGCGGGTCCTCCGTTTAGACCGATCCCGCAGGACCTTATGCGGAATCGTTCCAGCGCGGCTGCGCAGGCAAATCGACACTGGTCGCCTTTCGGATCAGGAGAACCAGAGATGAGCACCGCCGCCCCCCACCCCGACGCGATCGACACCAGCATCGCCGACCTGCGCATCCGCCGCGTCGCCGGCAGCCTCGGCGGCGAGGTGCTCGATTACCGTCTCGGCGCCGACCTGCCCGCCCAAGCCATCGCCGACCTGAACACCGCGCTGGTCCAACACAAGGTGCTGTTCTTCCGCGGCCAGGACCATCTCGACGACGCCGCCCACCAGGCCTTCGGCGCCCTCTTCGGCCGCACCGTGGCGCACCCCACCGTGCCGGCGCCCGACGGCACCAAGCTCTTCGAACTCGATGCCTCCAAGGGCGGCGGCCGGGCAGACTCCTGGCATACCGACGTGACCTTCGTCGATGCCTTTCCCAAGATCTCCATCCTGCGCGGCGTGACCATCCCGGCCTTCGGCGGCGACACCGTCTGGGCGAACACCGCCGCCGCCTACGAACGCCTGCCGGCGCACCTGAAAGCGCTGGCCGACAGCCTGTGGGCAGTGCACAGCAACGACTACGACTACGGCGCCGACCGGGTGCAGCTGGAAGACAAGCGCCTGGAGCACCACGCCAAGGTCTTCGTCTCGGCCCTGTTCGAGGCCGAGCATCCGGTGGTGCACGTACACCCCGTCAGCGGCGAACGCGCCCTGCTGCTGGGCCATTTCGTCAAGAAGATCGCCGGCCTGTCGAGCAACGAATCCGCCCGCATCTTCGAGCTGCTGCAGAACCGCGTGGTGCGGCTGGAAAACACGGTGCGCTGGTCCTGGCGGCAGAACGACGTGGTGATCTGGGACAACCGCGCCACCCAGCATTTCGCGATCAACGACTACGGCAACCAGCCTCGGGTGGTGCGCCGGGTGACGGTGCATGGCGACTCGGCCGTGTCCATCGACGGCCAGCGCAGCCGCACCCGCATCCGGCCGGAGGCGACCAACGACGCGCATATCGACACGCTGATCGCCACCACCGCCTGAACCGCGCCGGGCTGTTGATCAGGAGGCCGGCAGCTCGCGCGCGGTCAGCCACAGGCGCAGGTCGAATTCGAGCTGGTGGTAGTCCGGCGCCATGTGGCGGCACAAGGCGTAGAAGGCCTTGTCGTGCTCGCGCTCCTTCAGGTGGGCCAGCTCGTGCACGACGATCATGCGCAGGAAGTCGGCCGGCGCCTCCTTGAACAGCGCGGCGATGCGGATCTCGCGTTTGGCCTTCAGCTTGCCGCCCTGCACCCGCGAGACGCTGCTGTGGGTGCCCAGCGCGTTGCGCACCGTCTGCAGCCGCGGGTCGTAGGCAACTTTGGCCAGCGGCGGCGCGCTCTTCATGTGGCGCGCCTTGAGATCGCTCACATAGTCGTAGAGGGCGCGCTCGGTGCGCACCTCATGGGTGTCGGGATAACGCTGTGCCAGGATGCCGCTCAGGCGGCCGTCGGCGATCAGGCCGCGCACCTGGGCCAGCAGGTCGGGCGCATAGCCGGTGAGATAAGGAAGCGGGAAAGCGTCGGAAGCGTCGGAAGCGTGGGTCATGCGACGGCGATTTTCGCCGAGGCCGCCGAAAGCCCCCTCAGACGAAGACGTCGAGCAGCCGGCCCGCCACCGCGCCACCGGCCAGCGCGGCCACGCCGTTGCTGACCGGCACCGCGCCGGTGGCGATCGCCACGCCCACCGCCACCTTGGCGATATCGCCCACATCGCCATTGGCGGCGCCGCGCACGGTATCGCGCACCGTGTTCCAGACCGCCTGGGAGTTCTGACCGATGACCGAGCTGACGAGACTCATGGGATGCCCGGCTAGCCGGAATGGGGTGTAGACCGGCAAAGTCTACATACAGTTGGCAACAATGTGAACCTCAACCCGTTTTGGGTAAAGAAAACACGGTTCTCGGCTCGAAGCTTGGCAGGTCCGACGCCAGCCCCGGCACCGAGTCCCGCAGGGCCCGGCGAGCCCGTTCCAGCTTCAGCCGTGTCAGGTTGCACTGGGCGCGCTGGAAGGCGGCACGCTGCATGGCTTCCTGGGCGTCGGCCCGGGCTGCGAACAGCCTGGAATTGAAATCGTCCAGCTCCATCTCGAATCTCCGGCAAGGCTCGGGCGGCACACCCCTCGATGCTCGCCGCAATCCGGGGCCGGCGCTGTAAGGAGATTCCTCAACGACGGCGCCGCCGGCGCATCACCATGGCCATCGCGCCCAGGCCCGCGAGCAGCATGGCGCCGGTTTCCGGCTCCGGAACCGCGCCCACCACGATGGTGGTCACCGTGCCGGTCGGGCCTATGCCTTCCAACACCCCGCCATTGCCATCCCCAACGGAATCGAGGAACCCGAGAAAACAGCAGGAGTCACCGAAGCGTGATATTCGGACAATCTCAGATTCAGGGGCGATAAATCTTGATAATCGATGGATGAGCAATGGGAATCGAGTTGCCCGTTGGGACACACGGTGGAAGCGCGATCTGAAACAGCGGCCAGCGCCACACCCGAAGGCATAGAAAGAAGCGCGGCCAGAACCAGGGGAATCTCAAGAAATTTACACATACAACCTCCAATGGAGGCCGAAGAATACATTCACGAAATTCTGTAGCAATAAGCAGAAGTAGCTAGCATCAAACGATTAAAACCCGAGAAATTAACAATTAAAAACAAATACGCACAATAATCTTCCGACGGAATACCAGTCTTCCAGAATTCAATATCCCCGCTCGCGATCGACTTCGCCATCCAGCCGCTCGCCTCGCCGCAGCCGGGCCAGGTTTTCCAGCACCGCCGTCACCGCCGTGTCGGGATTCGTCGAGCTGGCGATGTGGGGCGTGATACGCACCCGGGGATGGCGCCACAGCGGGTGATCCGGCGGCAGCGGTTCCGGCTCGGTCACATCCAGGAAGGCCCATCGCAGGTGCCCGGTATCGAGCAGATCCAGCAAGGCCTGCTGGTCCAGATGCGCGCCGCGGCCCGTCTGCACCAGGGAGGCGCCCGCCGGCAGCCTGCCGAGCAATTCGGCGCCGAGGATGCCGCGGGTCTGCGGTGTCAGCGGCAGCAGGCAGACGAGGATGTCGCTGCGCGCGAGCAGTGCCTCCAGACCGGCCTCGCCGGAAAAACACGCCACGCCCTCGATGTGATGCGCGGAACGGCTCCAGCCCGCACAGGAATAATCGAAGAGGCGCAGCCGCGATAAGACCGCCCGGGCCAATTGCCCCAATCCCAGCACGCCCACCCGGATATCCCGCGCCAATCGGTTGGGCCGGACCTGCCATCGGCCTTCGCGCTGATCGACACCGTATTCTCCAAATTCGCGGTGCACCGTCAGAACCGCATGCACCACATATTCGACCATGTGGTCGGCAATCGCCGGCTCCAGCATACGCACGATGGGAACATGCGCCGGGACTTGCGAAAAATCGATCTGATCCACACCCGCGCCGGTCGAAAACACGGCCTTGAGATTCGGGAACTGCCGCGCCATGTCTTGTGGCGGCACCCAGGTGGCGAGATATTCGACACGGGAGGCATCGCCGATATCGGGCCAGATGCGGAAATCGATATCCGGCGCCTGTTCGGCAAACCGCTCCGCCCAGCGCGCACCACGCACCGGATCGGCCTTGTAGAGAAAACTCATGCCTCAATCGTCCATTTTGACGCGGCTGGCGATCTGCTGAAGCGTGGCCAGGTTGCTGCGAATCTGCTGCCCATATTGCGGACCCGGCAGATAAGCCGGCTCGGACCCGGTGGCGCGAATCGCCGCGACCGTCTGCGGATCGCTCAGGATTTTGTCGAAAGCCTGGCGCAGGATGGCGATGCGTTCGGCCGGCACCTTGGCGCTGGTGGCGATGCCCTCGAAGGAAAAGGCCACGGCGCCCGGGTAACCCAGGGTCTTGATCGACTCGACGCCGGGCAGGTCGGCCAGCTTCTGCTCGGTGCTCACGAACAGGCCGGACACGGTGCCGCCATTGATATTGGTGCGGGCCGCGGCCGCCGTCACCACCGCGGCATCGACTTCCCCGCCCATGGCCGCGACCATTTCCTTGGAACCGCTGTCGTAGGGAATATGCCGGACCTTGATGTTGAGCGCCTGCTGCAGCTGCTCCACATAGAAATGGCTCAGCGAACGCAAACCCCAGCTGCCGATGGTGACGGTGTCCGGCTTTTCCCGGGCCTCTTTCAAAAAGGCATCGAAACTGGCGAAACGGCCATTTTTGCTGACCAGCACCATCTGGTTCATCAGCACCTGGGCGATCGGCGCCACGTCTTCCACGCTATAAGGCGGCTTGGGCCCCACGATCAGCGCCGTGCCCATATTGGACGGACCGGCGGCGAATATGCGGTAGCCGTCGGTGGTGGCCAGCGCATAACTGCTGCCGATGACGGCGGCGGCGCCCGGGCGGTTGACGATGACCACCGGGGTTTTCAGCTGCTCGGCGAGTTTGGGCGCCAGCACCCGCACAAAGGCATCGGTGGAACCGCCGGGCGCATACGGCACGACGAATTCGATCTGGCGCTTCGGATAATCCTCCGCGTGGGCGGCCAAAGCCAGGCCGGCAAGCAATGAACCGAGAATCTTCAAGGCCGAACGAGGGAACATGGTGGGCTTTCCTGCGGTGTGGTTGATCAATACAGAATGCTGGGCTTGAGCCCGTCTTTTGCGACCAGGCGCTCGTAGGCGAACGGCCTCAGGTCCAGGCTGGATGTCCCCTCCACCATCTGCTGCGCCAGGCTGTGGCCGGCGCCCATCGATGAGCTGAATCCGTGCCCGCTGAAACCGGTGCACAGGAAAAGGCCCGGTGTGCCTTGCACGCCGGAAATCACGGGCACGCCGTCGGGCGTGTTGTCGATCACCCCGCCCCAGGCCGAGGCGGCCGGGCCGGTGCCGGCCGCGCCGGGGGCCAGGGCCTGGCTGGCGGTTTGCCAGGCGGATTGCACCAGGCCCATGTCGGGCGCCGGATCCAGGATGCGCTGGCGTGCGAAGGGCGCATCGCCCAGGTGGAAATAGCGGAATTCTGACCAGGCCTGCGCGAAGAACTCTCGCCCCAGCTGGAGTCCGACCTTGGCCTTGCGCGCCCGGTAGAGGCTGCGGAACTTCAGGCCGTAGCGCAGCGTGTCCGGCACGATGTGCATGGTGCCCCGGCCGCTCTTGGCCAGCACCACCTGGCCGTCGCCGCGCGGCCGCATCGAGAAGTCCGGCGCACGCACCGGGGCGGCGCCGCCGATCGCCATGCCCGAGCGGGCCGAGGCCGAGGAATGCACCCGCAGGATCGGCAGCACGATCCCATGCTTGCGGCAGAAGATCGAGGACCAGGCGCCGCCGGCCAGCACCACCTGCCGGGCCCGCACCTCGCCTTTTTCGGTGCGCACGCCGGCCACCGTGCGGCCTTCGAGCAGCAGTTCGTTGACGGCGCAGTCCTGGTAGATCTTCACGCCCTGGGTCAGCAGGTAGCGGGCCAGGGAGGGGATGGCCCGGGCCGGTTCGGCATAACCGTCGGTATCGGCGCGGATGCCGCCGATCCAGGGCCGGCCCTGCCAGGCGTGGCTGGCATTGGCCTCGCTGGCCGAGAGCATGCGGGCCGACAGGCCCAGGTGCGCCGTCGAGTCCAGCCAGGCCTGCCAGGTCTGCATCTCCCGCGGCTGGTCGGTCACGAAGACCACGCCGGTCTGGCGGAAACCCACGTCCACCCCGGTCGATGCCTGCAGATTGCGCCACAGGTCCACGCTGAGCCGGGCCAGCGGCAGCTCGCGCGCGTCGCGGCCCAGGGTGCGGCACCAGCCCCAGTTGCGGCTGCTCTGCTCGGCCGCGACCCGGCCCTTCTCGAACACCGCCACCGACACACCGTGCCGCGACAGCGCCAGCGCCGTCGCGATGCCGGCGGCGCCGCCACCCACGATGGCCACGTCCACCTCGGCGGGCGGCGAGCCGGGCGTGGTGTCGATTTCGAGGAACTGGTGGTTCATGCAGCGCAATTCGATAAGGGGCTATCTGTTGCGCTCGATCCTAGGAATATGACGAGGAGGTGACCAATTGTTTTATAACCAGACCCCATGCATCTTTGATATGGGCTTGCCGCGCCAATGCTGAACTTCCGCCAGATCGAAGCCTTCCGTGCCGTGATGCTTTCCGGTTCCATGACCCAGGCCGCCCGCGAGCTGCACACCACCCAGCCCAGCATCAGCCGGGTCATCGCCCAACTGGAAAAACGTGTCGGCCTGCGGCTCTTCGAACGGGCCGCCGGCAAGCTGGCGCCGACGCGCGAGGGCGAAATCTTCTTTCGCGACGTGGAGCGGGCCTTCACCGGCCTGCGCGGCCTGGAGCAGTCGGCCGCCACCCTGGGCCGGCGCGGCGCGGGCCATCTGCGGCTGTCGGCCGTGCCCTCCTTCTCGCTGGCCCTGGTGCCGGAGGCGATGCAGGCCTTCTCGCTGAAGTTTCCCGACGTGACGATCTCGCTGCACGTAACCGATTCGGTGTCGGTCTGCCAGTCGGTCGCGGCTGGGCAGACCGATCTGGGCGTGGCTTCGGACGTGGTGAGCAGCCCGGGTATCGGCTACCAGGTGGCGGACCTGGCGCGCGCCGTCTGCATCGTGCCCGCCGGCCACCGCCTGGCCCGCGGCCGCAAGCCGCTGCGGCCGGACGACCTGGCGGGCGAGCCCTTCGTGTCCCTCTCGCCGCAGGAGTCGATCACCCAGAAGATCGACGCCGTCTTCGCCGCCGGCGGCGACAAGCGAAGGCTGGTGCACCAGTCGCATTTCTCGGCGGCCATCTGCCAGATGGTGGCGCTCGGCATGGGCATCAGCATCGCCAACCCCTCGGTGGCGCGCAGCTTCGGCCACCTGCCCATCGTGCAGCGGGCCTTCGAGCCGGAGATCCTGTTCCCGACCTACCTGGTGCACCAGCCCGGCGCGCCGGCCAGCCTGCTGGCGCAGGAGTTCTCGGCCGTGTTCGTGCAGGTGGCTGCGGCGCTCAGTCGACCTTGATCGCGGCGTCCTTGATCAGCCTGGCCCAGCCCTGGGCATCCTTGTCCAGCCAGGCCTTGTACTGGGCGGCGCTGTCGTGGTGCGGCTCCACCTTCAGCTGCTGCAGGCGCGGCGCCATCTCGGCGCTGTTGAGGAACTGGTTCACGGCGGCATTCACCTGCGAGACGAGCGCCTCCGGCGTGCCGGCCGGCGCGAACAGGCCTTGCGAGATCAGCGACTCGAAGCCCGGCAGGCCGGACTCGGCCATGGTTGGCACTTCCGGCACGAAACTCGAACGCTCGGCCGAGGCGATGGCGATCGCCCGCAGCTTGCCGCCCTTGAGGTATTCGGAGACGCTGGGCAGGCCGCTGAAGAGCATGTCCACATGGCCGGCCAGCACATCCGACAGCGCCGGGCCGCTGCCCTTGTAGGGCACATGGGTGAGCTGGATGCGCGCCTCGCGCATCAGCTTCTCGGCCGTCAGGTGCGGGCTGGCACCGTTGCCGGAAGACGCGATCGTCACCTTGCCCGGATCCTTGCGCGCCGCCGCGATCACGTCCTGCAGCGTGCGGTATGGCGACTGCGCCGGCACCAGCAGCACATTGGCGAAACGGCCGGCCTCCACCACCGGCGCCAGGTCCTTGGCGGCATAGGGCAGCGCGGGATAGAGCGCCGGGCTGATGGTGTAGGCGGCGGAATCCGCCAGCAGCAGCACGTTGCCGTCGGCCGGCGCCTTGGCCACGTAGTCCGCGCCGATGATGCCGCCCGCGCCCGGGCGGTTCTCGACGATGACGGTGCGCTTGAGGTTCTGCTGCAGCCCTGGCTGGATCAGCCGCGCGAACAGGTCGGAGCCGCCGCCCGGATTGAAGGGCACGATGATGCGCAGCGGCGCGCCGTTCTGCGCCAGCGCGGCCAGGGAAAGCAGGCCGGCGCACAGGCCCAGGGCGAACCGGGCGATCGGGGTGGGTTTCATGGTCTTGTCTCTGTGTAGTCGTTCGAAGCGGCCGCAGTATGAGCGCTAACCACCTCCAAAACAGCTACGGGACTTACCCGAAGACCCCTCGAAAAACTAGCCGCCCAGGGGCCGCGCGATGTCCTTCAGCTGATGCTGCGCGAAGTGCTCCTGCAGGAAATCCACGCACACCCGCACCTTGGCCGAGGCATGCAGGCGCGAGGGATAGACGGCCCATACATTGGCCTCCTGCCGCCACTCCGGCAGGATCTGCACCAGCGCGCCGGACTGCAGCAGCGGCCCCACGTCCCACAGCGAA
This sequence comes from Xylophilus rhododendri, assembly GCF_009906855.1. NCBI lineage: Bacteria > Pseudomonadati > Pseudomonadota > Betaproteobacteria > Burkholderiales > Xylophilus > Xylophilus rhododendri. The sequence goes on along the minus strand of NZ_CP047650.1, from coordinate 5,338,007 downwards.
CGCAGGGCGATGCCGCGCCCGTCCACCGCCCACTGCACCACCATCTCGCCGTTGTTGGCGGACAGCGGCCCGGTCACCTTCACCGTCTCGTCGAGCGCGCCCGATCGCAGGCGCCATACGCCGAAAGGATGGTCGCGCTCCTTGATGACCAGGCAGTCATGCCCGGTCAGCTCGGTCAGGCTGCGCGGCGTGCCGCGCCGTGCCAGGTAGCCGGGCGCGGCGCACAGCACCCGGTGGTTGTCGGCCAGGCGCCGCGCCATCAGCTGGGGCGCGATCTCGTCGCCCACGCGGATGTCCAGGTCGAAGCCCTCGCTGGCCACGTCCACCAGCCGGTCGAACACCTCCAGCCGCACCTGCAGCGCCGGATACCGCTCCACCAGCCGCGACAGCGCAGGCGCCACCACGTTGCGGCCGAAACCGAAGCTGCTGACGATGCGCAGCTGCCCGCGCGGCTCGCTGCGGGTGACGGCCAGCTCCTGGTGCAGATGGTCCACGTCGTCGAGGATCTGCTGCGCCCAGTGCACCACCCGCTCGCCCTGCTCGGTCACGCTCACCCGCCGGGTCGTGCGGTGCAGCAGGCGCACGCCCAGGTCCTGCTCCAGCAGCCGCACCCGCTTGCTGACATATGCGCCGGACATGCCGAGCTCCTCCGCCGCCGCATTGAAACTGGCCTTGCGGGCGACCACCACGAACACCCGCAGATCGTCGTTGGAAAGGGTTTTCTGCACGATTCGTGAACAATGGTTTTACGGAAGGCGGATTGTATTCACGGCGATAGCAGCGAAGAATGCGGCACTCTCCAAAGGAACACCGAATATGTCCAAGACCTATCGCATTGCCGTGATCCCCGGCGACGGCATCGGCCGTGAAGTCATGCCCGAAGGCCTGCGTGTGCTCAAGGCCGCAGCAGCCCGCCACGGCATCGAACTCGACCTGCAGCACTTCGACTGGGCCCACTGCGACTACTACGCCCAGCACGGAAAAATGATGCCCGACGACTGGAAGGCCCAGCTCTCCGGCATGGACGCCATCCTCTTCGGCGCCGTCGGCTGGCCGGCCACCGTGCCTGATCACGTTTCCCTGTGGGGCTCACTGCTCAAGTTCCGCCGCGAGTTCGACCAGTACGTCAACCTGCGCCCGGTGCGCCTGTTCGAAGGCGTGCCCTGCCCGCTGGCCGGCCGCAAGCCCGGCGAGATCGACTACTACGTGGTGCGCGAGAACACCGAGGGCGAATACACCTCGCTCGGCGGCGTGATGTACGAGGGCACCGACCGCGAGATGGTGATCCAGGAATCCGTCTACAGCCGCCACGGCGCCGACCGCCTGCTGCGCTACGCCTTCGACCTGGCCCAGAGCCGCCCGCGCAAGCACCTGACGCTGGCCACCAAGAGCAACGGCATCGCCATCAGCATGCCCTGGTGGGACAAGCGGGCCGATGCCGTCGGCGCGGACTACCCGGAAGTGACGCTGGACAAGCAGCACATCGACATCCTCAGCGCCCGCTTCGTCCTGCAGCCGGGCCGCTTCGACGTGGTGGCCGCCACCAACCTCTTCGGCGACATCCTCTCCGACCTGGGCCCCGCCACCACCGGCACCATCGGCCTGGCGCCCTCGGCCAACCTGAACCCGGAGCGCAAGTTCCCGTCCCTCTTCGAACCGGTGCACGGCTCGGCGCCGGACATCTACGGCCAGAACATCGCCAACCCGGTCGCCATGATCTGGTCGGCCGCGCTGATGCTGGACTTCCTGACGCAGGGCGAAGGCGCCGGCCGCGCCGCGCACGACGAGATCCTGCGCGCCATCGAGCAGGTGCTGGCGCAAGGCCCGCGCACGCCGGACCTGGGCGGCAAGGCCTCCACCACCGAAATGGGCGAAGCCGTGGCCGCCGCCCTGGCCGAGGAAGCAGCCACCGCCTGACAAGGCCCGCGCCGGGCCAGCCGGCGCACATCGAGAGATACCAAGAAATAGACGGAGACAAGACATGCAAGACAAGACCCAAGCCGCGCAGCGCCGCGGCCTGCTGCGCGGCGCCGCCGCCATCGGCGCCAGCGCGCTGCTGCCCCTGGGCATGGCCCGTGCCCAGGCGTACCCCGAACGCCCCATCAACTTCATCTGCCCCTGGCCGGCCGGCGGCACGGCCGACGCCTCCATGCGCGCCCTGTGCAGCGCCGCCGGCAAGGCCCTGGGCCAGCCGGTCGTGCTGGAGAACAAGGCCGGCGCCTCCGGCATGATCGGCCTGAAGGCCATCACCAGCGCCAGGCCCGACGGCTACACCATCGGCCAGGTGCCCATCTCGGTCACCCGCTTCTACCAGCTCGGCATGACCACCGTGGACCCGCGCAAGGACATCACCTGGATCGCCCGCACCTCCGGCCAGACCTTCGGCATCGCCGTGCCCGCCAACGGCAAGTGGAAATCCATGGCCGAGCTGGTGAACTACGCCAAGGCGCATCCGGGCGAAGTCACCTATGCCCATTCGGGCCTGGGCGGCGCCACCCATGTGGGCATGGAGGAGTTCCTGATCGTGGCCGGCATCAAGATGCGCGACGTGCCCTTCAAGGGCGGCTCCGAGGCACTGCAGGCGGTGCTGGGCGGGCATGTGGACATCCTGGTGGACTCCAGCTCCTGGGCGCCGCATGTGGAATCCGGCAAGCTGCTGCTTTTGTCCACCTGGGGCGAGCAGCGCACGCCGCGTTTCGCGCAGACTCCCACCCTGAAGGAACTCGGCTGGGACGTGGTGACCGACGCGCCCAACGGCGTGGGTGCACCGCGCGGCCTGGACCCGGCCGTGGAGGCCAGGCTGCGCGATGCCTTCCGCCAGGCCGCCGCCAGCGAGGAGTTCAAACGCGTCTGCGCCCAGATCGACGCCCCCATCATGTATCTCGACGGCCCGCAGTACCAGGCCTATGCCGAGTCCGTCTACCGCAAGGAAACCAGCCTCATCGAACGCCTTCGCCTGAAGGAATTGATGAAGGGATGAGAAAGCCCACATGACGACCGCCACCGCCCCCGACATCTCCGACAAGACCCTCGACGACAGCCTGCTGCTCCTGCATCCCGCGGACAACGTGCTGGTCGCCAAGGCCCAGATCGCCCTGGGCGCCGAGATCCCGCGCTTTGGCGTGCGGGCCCGCGCCCAGGTGCCCGCCGGCCACAAGATCGCCCGCAGCGCCATCGCCCAGGGCCAGCCGATCCGCAAGTACAACACCGTGATCGGCGTCGCCACCCGCGACATCGAGGCCGGCGACTATGTGCACGGCCACAACGTGGGGGTGTCCGACTTCCACTTCGACCCCGGCTTCTGCCAGGACGTTCGGCCGGTGGACTACCTGCCCGAAGACCAGCGCGCCAGCTTCATGGGCTTCAAACGCGCCGATGGCCGTGTGGGCACCCGCAACTTCGTGGGCATCCTGTCCTCGGTCAACTGCTCGGCCACCGTCATCAAGGCCATCGCCGCGCACTTCACGCCCGAACGCATGGCCGCGTATCCCAACGTGGACGGCGTGGTCGCCTTCGCGCAGACCAGCGGCTGCGGCATGTCCTCGCCCAGCGAACATTTCGACCTGCTGCGCCGCACCCTGGCCGGCTATGCACGCCATCCCAACCTGGCGGGCGTGCTCATCGTGGGCCTGGGCTGCGAACGCAACCAGGTGGATGGCCTGGTGGATTCGCAATCGCTCGCCCGCGGCCCGCTGCTGCAGACCATGGTGATGCAGGAGATCGGCGGCACCCGGGTGACCATCGAAGCCGGCGTGCGCGCCATCGAATCCATGCTGCCCCTGGCCAACGCAGCGCGGCGCGAGCCCTGCAGCGCCAGCCACATCAAGATCGGCCTGGAGTGCGGCGGCTCGGACGGCTTCTCGGCCATCACCGCCAACCCGGCGCTCGGCGAGGCCATGGACATCCTGGTGCGCCACGGCGGCACCGCCATCCTGTCGGAGACGCCCGAGATCCACGGCGTGGAGTTCACCCTCACCCGCCGCGCCGTCACGCCCGAGGTCGGCCAGAAGCTGCTCGACCGCCTGGCCTGGTGGGAGAAATACGCCGCCGGCCAGAACGCGCAGTTCAACGGCGTGGTCGGCCACGGCAACATGGCCGGGGGTCTCGCCAACATCATGGAGAAGTCCCTCGGCTCGGCCATGAAGGGCGGCACCACGCCGCTGCAGGAGGTCTACGAATACGCCGAGCCGATCGACAAGGCCGGCTTCGTCTTCATGGACTCGCCCGGCTTCGACCCGGCCGCCGCCACCGGCCAGATCGCCAGCGGCGCCAACCTGATCTGCTTCACGACCGGCCGCGGCTCGATGTTCGGCAGCAAGCCGGCGCCGACCATCAAGCTGGCCAGCAACACACCGATGTTCAAGCGCCTGGAAGAGGACATGGACATCAACTGCGGCGCGGTGCTGGACGGCGAATACACGCTGCCGCAGATGGGGCAGAAGATCTTCGAGGAGATCCTGCGCCATGCCTCCGGCGAGAAGACCAAGAGCGAGGCGCTGGGCTTGGGCGACCACGAGTTCGTGCCCTGGCACATCGGCATCGTGAGCTGAACCGGCGCGCCCGCGGGCGCGCCGCGCGGGACAAGAACAACAGGAGACACACCATGCGCAACATCCCCGGCCGCCGGCAGGCCCTGGCCGGCATCGCCTGCCTGGCGGCCGCCGCCTGCGCCCTGCCGGCCCAGGCCCAGGGCAGCTACCCCAGCCGCCCGGTCACCATGATCGTGCCCTACCCGGCAGGCGGCGCCAACGACGCCGTGGCCCGCCTCATCGGCCAGAAGATGGGCGAGGCGCTGCAGCAGCCGCTGCTGGTGGACAACCGCCCCGGCGCCGGCACCACCATCGGCACCGCCCTGGCCGCGCGTGCGCCCGCCGATGGCCAGACCATCCTGCTGGGCTCGCTGGCCAGCCACGCGGTCAGCCCGCATCTCTATGCCAGGCCCGGCTACGACGCGGTGGCCGACTTCGCGCCCATCGGCCTGATCGGCCTCTCGCCCATGGTCATGACCGTGGCGCAGGACAGCCCCTACCGCGACCTGCGCAGCCTGGTCGATGCCGCACGCAAGCGCCCGGGCGAGCTGCACTACGGCTCCTCCGGCAACGGCTCGCCGTTGCATCTGGCGGCGGAACTCTTCAAGCAGGCGGCCGGGGTGAACATCGAGCACGTGCCCTACAAGGGCGGCAACACCCACACCCTGGACCTGATGAGCGGCCGGCTCGACATGATCCTGGACACCCTCACCAGCGCCGCCCCGCTGCTGCAGGGCGGCAAGCTGCTCGCCCTGGCCGTGGCCGCGCCCGCGCGCCTGCCTTCGCTGCCCGGCGTGCCCACCTTCGCCGAGGCCGGCTATCCCGGCTTCGAGGTCAATGCCTGGTATGCGCTGTACGCCCCGGCCAAAACGCCGCCGGCCATCGTCGAGCGCCTCAACACCACCCTGCAGGCGGTGCTGGCGCAGGCCGATGTACGCGAGCGCCTGGGCGCGCTGGGCGTGCAGATCAAGTCCGGCCCGCCGCAGGAGCTGGCGCGCTTCACCCGGCAGGAACTGCAGCGCTACGGCCAGCTCATCCAGGCCCACAACATCCGGATCGATTGAAAATCCCCCATGCCCAGCACGCCTTTCCAGGTCCTCGTCACCGCCGAACACTGGGCTGAAGAAGCCCAGGCCATCGTCCACGCGGCCGGCGGCCGCATCCATTTCATGACCGGCGCGGTGAACGAAACCACGCTGGCCGAGCGCCTCGCCGAGACCGGCGCGCAGGCCCTCGTCGTGCGCGGCCCCAAGCCGATCACCGATGCGGTGCTGGCCAGCGCGCCGGCCTTGCGTATCGTCGCCAAGAACGGCGCGGGTGCGGACGGCGTCGACCTGGCATCCGCACAGCGCCGCGACATCGCCGTCGCGGTTGCGGCCGGCGCCAATGCCGAGGCGGTGGCCGAACACGCCCTCGCCCTGATGCTGGCCCTGACCCGCGAACTGCCCCGCCTCGACCGCCTGGTGCGCGAGGGCGGCTGGACCGACGGGCGTTTCCAGGGCCGCGACTTCCGCGGCTGCACGGTCGGCATCGTCGGCTACGGCAGCATCGGCAAGGCCACGGCGAAGCTGTGCGCCGCGCTGGGCGCGAAGGTGCTGGTGCTGCGGCTCCAAGGCCAGGCCGATGGCTTCGAGACCGAGCCCGATCTACAGGCCTTCCTGCCCCGTCTCGACATCCTCAGCCTGCACTGCCCCCTCACCGACCGTACCCGCGGCCTGATCGGCGCTGCCGGGCTGGCGCTGATGAAACCCGGCGCCCTGCTGGTCAACACCGCACGCGGCGCCGTGGTGAACGAAGCCGCCCTGGTCGAGGCCCTGCGCGCCGGCCATCTCGGCGGCGCGGGCCTGGACACCTTCGACACCGAACCCCTGCCCGCCGGCTCCCCCCTGCGCGAACTGCCGCAAGTGCTGCTGACGCCGCATGTGGCCGGCGTCACCCGCAACTCGGCGCTCAACGTGGCGCTGCTCACCGCCCACAACGTGGTGGACCATCTGCAGGGCCGCGCCCTGCCGGCCGGCCATCAAGTCCGCGCCTGAACCCTCAACCCAGACAACACCCATGCCCGCAAACAACCCCTTCAAGACCGCCCTCGCCGCCCGCCAGGCCCAGGTCGGCCTCTGGCTCTCCATGGCCGACGGCTATCTGGCCGAGGTCGCCGCCAGCAGCGGCTTCGACTGGCTGCTGATCGACGGCGAACATGCGCCCAACGACCTGCGCAGCATCCTGGCCTCGCTGCAGGCCGTCGCGCCCTGGCCGGCGCACGCCGTGGTGCGGGTGGTGCAGGGCGACACGGCGCTGATCAAGCAGATGCTCGACATCGGCGCTCGCACCCTGCTGGTACCCATGGTGGACACGGCCGAACAGGCCGCCGCACTGGTCTCGGCCACCCGCTACCCGCCCCAGGGCATCCGCGGCGTGGGCAGCGCGGTGGCGCGCGCCTCGCAGTGGAGCGCGCGCACCGACTACCTCGACATCGCCGACGACGAGGTCTGCCTGCTGGTGCAGGCCGAGACGGTCACCGCCCTGTCCAACCTGGAGGCCATCTGCGCGGTGGACGGCGTGCACGGCGTGTTCCTGGGCCCGGCCGACCTGGCGGCCTCCATGGGCCACCGCGGCAACCCGGGCCATCCGGAGGTGCAGGCGGCCATCGAGGCGGCCATGCGCACCATCATCGCCAGCGGCAAGGCGGCCGGCACGCTGACCTCGGACACCAAGGCGGCGCAGCGTTTCCTGGACCTGGGCTGCACCTTCGTGGCGGTGGGTGTGGACGTGCTGGTTTTCGCCAAGGCGGCGCGGCAGCTGCGCGGGCAGTTCACGGGGAACGGCGCCACGCCCACGGCCGCCGACAAGCCGGGTGCCGCCTACTGAGGCCGCGGCGTGCGGAGACGCTCCGCAATAATCCCCGGCTGATCCGCCAACCGCCACTCGCCCGCATGAAGTTCAAGGAAATCGACGCCTTCCGCGCCGTGATGCGCTCGGGCTCCATGACGGCCGCGGCCGGCGAGCTCTACACCTCGCAGCCCAACGTCAGCCGTTTGATCGGCCAGCTGGAACACTCCACCGGCCTGACGCTCTTCACCCGCAGCGCCGGCCGGCTCAGCCCCACCGAGGAAGGCCTGGCCTTCCTGCGCGAAGTCGACCGCGCATTCGTCGGCCTGGATTCCCTGCGCGACGCGGCCCGCAACATCCGCCAGTTCGGCAAGGGCCGGCTGCGCATCGCCACCGTGCCCTCGCTGGCGATGACGGTGCTGCCGCTGGTGCTGCGGCGTTTCCATGCCGACCATCCGGATGTGAACGTGGCCATGGACACCGGCAGCACCCAGCTGGTGGCCGACTGGGTGGGCAGCCGCTTCTGCGACCTGGGGCTGGTCTCCTACCTGCCCACCGCCGCCGCCACCGATGCGCATCCGGTGGCCGAACTGCCGGGCTGCTGCGTGCTGCCGCCGGGCCACCGGCTGGCCGGGCTCGAGGTCATCACGCCGGCCGACCTGGCGGGCGAGTCCTTCATCTCCATGTCGCATGGCGACGGCCTGCGTGCGGCGGTGGACGCGGCGTTCTCCGGCGACGACCGGCGCCTCATGCATTTCGAGACGCCCTACGGCGCCACCATCTGCCAGATGGTCGGCCACGGCCTGGGCGTGAGCATCGTCAACCCGCTGGTGGCGCGCAACTACCGCTACACCGGCATCGCCATCCGGCCCTTCCGGCCCGGCGTGCCCTTCGTGAGCTACCTGCTGCTGGCGCGCAGCCGGCCGGCCAACCTGCTGGCGGACCGCTTCATCGCCCTGATGAAGGAAGTCATCGCCAGCGAGACACAGGGCCTGGACAGCTGAGAGCCCATCAGCTTTTCGTATAGCCGACCGACAGACTCGTATTTGCGCCAGGCAGGGCCGCGCCGCAATACTCGTTCGCACCGGAAACACACCCGGTCCCACGAGTGCAGAACATGACAAGTCCCAGGGCTCCAGGCCCGCATTCCGCTGCCGCATTGCCGGTCTTCGACGTCGCCGTCATCGGCGGCGGGCTGGTCGGCTCGGCCATCGCCTACGGCCTGCGCGGCAGCGCCGCATCCATCGCCGTGCTGGACGAGGGCGACATCGCCCTGCGCGCCTCGCGCGGCAACTTCGGCCTGGTCTGGCTGCAGAGCAAGGGCTTCGGCCTGGGTGCCTACAGCGCCTGGACGCTGGGCTCCACCCGGCTCTGGCCGCGCCTGGCCGCGCAGCTGCAGGAGGAGACCGGCATCGACGTCGCCCTGGAGCAGAAAGGCGGCCTCACCCCGCTGATGGGCGACTACGAGATCGAGGCCCGCCTGGCCTGGGTGCACAAGCTGATGGCCCAGCCCGGAGTCGAGCCCTACGAATGGAAGCTGCTCGACCACCACCAGGCCGCATCCCTGGTGCCCGGCCTGGGCAAGGACGTGACCGGCGCGATCTGGACGCCGCACGACGGCATCGTCAACCCGCTCAAGCTGCTGCGCGCCTTCCACACCGCCTTCGACCGCAGCGGCGTGCGTTACCTGCCGCACCACGGCGTGACAGGCATCGCGCAGCAGGCCGATGGCGGGTTCACGCTGGACACCCCGCAAGGCCCGGTGCGCGCCCGCAAGATCGTGCTGGCCTCGGGCCTGCGCAACGGCGATCTGGGCAAGATGGTCGGCATCGACCTGCCCATGGCCCCGCAGCGCGGCCAGATCCTGGTGCTGGAACGCACCCGGCGCCTGCTCGACACGCCCATGGTCACCCTGCGCCAGAACGACGAAGGCTCCTGGCTGGTGGGCGACTCGCAGGAAGAGGCCGGTTATGCCGACCACATCACCACCCTGCCCATGCTGGCCACCCTGGCCGACCGCGCCGTGCGCACCATCCCCGCGCTGAAGGAGGTGCGGGCGGTGCGTGCCTGGTCGGCGCTGCGGGTGCGGGCGCAGGACGGCTTTCCGGTCTACGAGCAGTCGGCCAGCCACCCGGGCGCCTTCATCGTCACCTGCCACAGCGGCGTGACCCTGGCCGCCACCCACGCCCTGAAGCTCGCCCCCATGATCGCCGCCGGCACGCTGCCGGCCGAGCTGGACCATTTTTCGACCCGGAGATTCCATGTTCAGAAGACTTGATGCAGGCACCAGCGCGCCGCGCCCGGTGCGCATCACCGTGGACGGCCAGGCGCTCGACTGCCGCGAGGGCGACAGCGTGGCCGCCGCCCTGTTCGCGGGCGGCATCGCCGCCTGCCGCGACACGGCCGTCAGCGGCGCGGCACGGGGCCCCTTCTGCATGATGGGCGTGTGCTACGACTGCCTGGTCGGCATCGACGGCCGGCCCAACCAGCAGGCCTGCATGACCCGGGTGCGCGACGGCATGGCCGTCGAGCGCCAGATCGGCGCACGCGAGGTGGCGGTATGAGCCTGGACATCCTCAGTTGCGACCTGCTGGTGGTCGGCGCCGGCCCGGCCGGACTGGCTGCCGCCACCCGCGCCGCCGGCCTGGGCCTGGCCACGGTGCTGATCGACGAACAGCCCGCCCCCGGCGGCCAGATCTACCGCGCCGTCAGCAGCACGCCGGTGCAGGCGCGCGACATCCTGGGCGCCGACTACTGGCATGGCCTGGGCCTGCTGCAGCCCTTCTTCGACAGCGGCGCGAAACACCTGGCTTCGGCCACCGTCTGGTCGATCAACCGGCGCGACGGCGACGCCGGCTTCGAAGTCGCCTACTCGGTCGCCACACCCGGCCAGGACCCGCAGGCCGCCCTGCTGCACTGCCGCCACATCGTGCTGGCCACCGGCGCGCAGGAGCGACCCTTCCCCATCCCGGGCTGGACCCTGCCCGGCGTCATCACCGCCGGCGCCGCGCAGATCCTGCTCAAAACCTCCGGCGTGGTGCCCGAGGGCCGCACCGTGCTGGCCGGCGGCGGGCCGCTGCTCTACCTGCTGGCCTGGCAGTACCTGAACGCCGGCGTGAGGATCGAAGCCATCCTGGAGACCGCCCCGCCCGGCCAGTGGCGCAAGGCCCTGCCCTTCGCCTGGGGTTTCCTGCGCTCGCCCTATCTGGGCAAGGGCCTGAAGCTGCTGCGCGCGGTGCGTGCGGCCGTGCCCATCGTGCAGGGCGTGACCTCGCTCGAAGCCATCGCCGACGCCACCGGCCAGGTCGGCCAGCTGCGCTACGAAGCCGGCGGCCAGGGCCGCACCATCGCGGTGGACCAGCTGCTGCTGCACCAGGGCGTGGTGCCCAATACCAACCTGTCGCGCGCCATCGGCGCGGAGCATGAATGGAGCGAGCGGCAGGACTGCTGGCAGCCGGTGGTCGATGCCTGGGGCGCGAGTTCGGTGCCGCAGCTCACCATCGCCGGCGACGGTGCCGGCATCGCCGGTGCGGCGGCCGCCGAACACCGGGGCCGCATCGCCGCCGTGCATGCCGCCGCCGCGCTGGGCTGCATCGATTCCGCGACCCGCGACCGCGAGGCCGCGCCGCACCGGGCCGCGCTGACACTGGCCACCCGGGGCCGCGAATTCTTCGAGGCCCTGTACCAGGCGCCGCCGCAGTTCCGCCGCCCGGTGGGCGACACCATCGTCTGCCGCTGCGAGGAAGCCACCGCCGAGCAGGTGCGCCACGCCGCCCGCCTGGGCTGCCAGGGCCCGAACCAGCTCAAAGCCTTCCTGCGCTGCGGCATGGGCCCCTGCCAGGGCCGCTTCTGCGGGCTGACCGTGACCGAACTCATCGCCGACGAGCAGCAGCGCCATCCCCGCGAGGTGGGCTACTACCGCCTGCGTTTTCCCACCAAGCCGGTGACGCTGGGCGAGATCGCCTCGCTGCCGCAGACCGATCACTCGCGCCAGTCGGTGGTGCGCTTCAGGAAATAAGACCCGAGACAGCCGTCCAGCGAAAAGCACCGGGGCGACACACGACCCCGAACGGCCTCCCCATCCAGACCCTCGCCACACCAGAACAAGCCAGCAAAGAAGACATCTCCACACCAACGCTTTTTCCGAGGATCACCATGGGTTTGTTCAAGATCGTCCCCGCCGTCGCACTCGCCCTGGCCGCCGCGAGCGGCTTCGCGCAGGACCTGCCGCCCGGCCCCATCCGCCTGCTGGTCGGCTTCGCGCCCGGCGGCGGCAACGATGTCATCGCCCGCACCGTGGCCACCCAGTTCCAGCTCAACACCAAGGAAGTGATGGTGGTGGAGAACAAGCCCGGCGGCGGCAGCACCGTGGCCACCGCCGAGATGGCGCGCGCCCGGCCCAACGGCTCGGTGCTGCTGCTGGGCTCGGTGGGCGGACAGGCGATTGCGCCCTCCATCTACAGCAAGCTGCCCTACGACCCGGTCAAGGGCGTGCAGGCGGTGTCGCTGGTGGCCAAGTCGGCCAATGCGCTGGTGGTCAACTCGGAACTGCCGGTGAAGAACGTGCAGGAGCTGGTGGCCTATGCCAAGGCGCATCCGGGCACGCTGAACGTGACCTCGCCGGGCAACGGCACCATTTCGCACCTGTCGGCCGAACTGTTCAAGAGCATGGCCGGTGTCTTCATCACCCACATCCCCTACCGCGGCGACGCGCCCGCCATGCAGGACGTGATGGCCGGCCAGGCGCAGATGACCTTCGCCAGCCTGCCCTCGGCCAAGGCCGGCGCCGACAGCGGCAAGGTGCGCATCCTGGCCGTGACCAGTTCGAAGCGGGTGGAGACCATGCCCAACATCCCCACCATCGCCGAATCCGGCGTGCCGGGCTACGAGGTGCTGTCCTGGTACGGCGTGTTCACCACCGGCGGCACGCCCATGCCCACGGTCAACCGGCTGGCGCAGGAGATCGCCGCCGTGATCGCGCAGCCGGCCATCCGCGAGTCGATCAGCAAGATGGGCATGGAGCCCGCCGCCCTCGGCCCGGTGGACTTCACCCAGCTGGTCAACAGCGATTCGCAGAAGTGGGACAAGGTGGTGAAGACGGTCGGCATCAAGCTCGACTGACCGCCATGCGAACCCCTTTCAACCCCACCCGGGCGGCGTGGGCCGGCCTGCTGCTGGCCAGCGCTTTCAACACCTGGGCCGCAACGCCCGACTGGCTGCACGTGGTGCGGCGCGACAGCTACGACGGCGTGAACGACGACCTGGTCACCGGCGGCCTGGGCGTGGCCGGCCTCACCGGCACGCCCGGCCCTTACGCCGACCCCGCCGCGCCCACCTTCGCCGAGCTGCGCCGCGCGGTGCTGAACCGGCCGCCCGGCGCGGCCAACGGCTTCGGCCGGCTGTTCGGCCCCAACGTCGATCCGCGCACCGGCCGGGTGAGCGGCGACGGCCGCATCGCCGGCGACGAAGTGCTGGCTTATGCCGACGACGGCAGCGGGCGGCGCATGGCCGGCCTGCTGCTGCAGGTGCCGCGCAGCTTCGATCCGGCCCATGCCTGCATCGTGGCCATCGCCACGCCGGGCAGCCAGAACGTCTGGGGCGACATGCAGCGCGCCGGCTACTGGGGCCTGGTGCGCGGCTGCGCCGTGGCCTGGGCCGACAAGGGGCTGGGCGCGGGCGTGTTCGACCTCGACGCCGGGCGCGGCGTGGGGATCGACGGCCGCCTCGTCGGCCCGGCCGAGGCCCGCATGCCGGCCGCGGCCGGTGCGTTCTCCGCATCGCATCCGCACCGCCTGGCCTACAAATGGGCGCATGGCGGCTGGACGCAGGAGGCCGACTGGGGCCAGTCGGTGCTGCGTGCGGTGGAGTTCGCGCTGGCCGAGCTGGGCGGCCGCAGCTGGCCGGGCCAGGCCACGGTCACGCGGGCGAACACCCGGGTGATCGCGGCCGGCTTCTCCAACGGCGGCGGCGCGGTGCTCAAGGCGGCCGAGCAGGACAGCGGGCACCTGCTCGACGGCGTGGTCGCCATGTCGCCGCAGATCATGACGCCGGCCAACCCGCGTGTGGTGATCGCGCAGGGCCAGCGCGTCCGGGCCGGCGGCAACCGCACCATCCTCGACCTGCTGAGCTACTCCAACCTCTACCGCTCCTGCGCCGCGCTGGCCTTGCCCGGCACGCCCGGGGCGGCCGGTTTGAAGTTCGCGGCCAACCGCTGCACGTCGCTCGTCGAAGCGGGCTTGCTGAAGGTGGGCGACACCGCGAGCCAGGCACAGGAAGCCCTGGACCGCCTGCACGCCTTCGGCATGCAGCCCGAGGCGGACGCCCAGGTCGCCGGCAGCGCCCTGGCCGAACAGAGCACGCTGGGCCAGGCCAGCCAGTACGGCCGCTTCACCGTGGCCGAGAACCTGTGCGGCCTGAGCTTCGCCGCCATCGACAAGGAGGGTCGCCCACGCCCGGCGACGCCGGCCGAATCCGCCCAATGGTTCGCCACCCAGCTGGGCGGCACGCCGGACGGCCGCATCGTTAGCGTCATCAACGATGCCGACCCGAACGGGCCCCGGCAATCGTCGCTGTCGGTGTCGCGCTCCACCGGCCGGCAGGACTACAACTTCGACGCGGCGCTGTGCCTGCGTGAACTGGTGGTCGGCCACTCGGCGGATGCCTTGCGGGTGCAGGAGGGCCTGCGTTCGGTGATGGCGACGGCCGACGTCGGCGCGCTGCCCACGCTGATCGTGCACGGCCGCGCCGACCTGGTGGAGCCGCCGGACTTCACCAGCCGCGCCTACCTCGGCCTGAACTCGCTGGTCTCCGCGCACACCGATGCCCTGCGCTACATCGAGGTGACCAACGCCACCCACGGCGAGCCGGGGGCCGGCGCCAGGGGCCTGGTGCCCCTGTCGCCCTACCAGCTGCAAGCACTGGAGGCCCTGTGGTCGCACCTGGCCGACGGCAAGCCCCTGCCGCCCAGCCAGCTGGTGCGCACCGCGGCCCCGAGCGGCATGGCCAAGGGCCAGCCGCAGGTGGAGGCGGCCGACCTGCCGCCGATCCGCCAGCAGCCGGCGCGCCGCGACCGCATCCTGGTCAAGGCCGGCCGGGTGACCGTGCCCGACTGACCGGGGCACTGCCGGGGAAGGAGCTCATTCGAGCTTCACCCCGGCATCCTCGATCACCTTGGTCCACTTCGGCACCTCCTTCTGCAGCAGCTGCCCGAAGGCCTCGGGCGTGCTGCCCACCACCTCCACGCCCTGCTCGCGGAACTGGCGGATCACCTCGGGTTCCTTGAGGATGGCCACGATGTCCTGGTTGGCCTTGTCGACGATGGCCTTGGGCGTGCCGGCCGGCATCTGCATGCCGAACCAGACGTTCACCTCGTAGCCCGGCACGCCGGATTCGGCCACCGTCGGCACCTCCGGCAGCAGCACCGCGCGGCTGGTGCCGGTGACGCCGATGGGCTTGATCTTGCCGGCCTTGATCTGCTGCATCACGTTGGGCACGTTGTCGAAGAGCACGTCGATCTCGCCGCCCAGCATGGCCATCACGGCCGGGGCGCTGCCCTTGTAGGGCACATGGGTCATCCTGCTCTGCGTCATCGCCTCGAAGAGTTCCATCGACAGGTGGTTGGACGAGCCCGAGCCGGTCGAGCCGTAGTTGAGCTTGCCCGGCCGGGCCTTGGCCATGGCGATCAGCTCGGCCACGCTGGACACGCCCAGGTCGTTGCGCACCACCAGCACGTTCTGCGTACTCGCCGCCCAGATCAGCGGCGTGAAATCCTTCAGCGCGTGGTAGGGCAGCTTGTTTCCGTAGAGCGCCGGCAGCGCCGAGAAGGGCAGCGGCGTGATCAGCATGGTGTAGCCGTCGGCCGGCGCCTTGGCCACCAGGTTGTTGCCCAGCACCGTGTTGCCGCCGGGGCGGTTGTCCACCACCACCGACTGCTTCCAGCTGCGGCCCAGGCGTTCGCCCACGGTGCGCGCCAGGGTGTCGTTGAACCCGCCCGGCGTGTAGGGTACGACGATGCGGACCGGCTTGCTCGGATAGTCGTCGGCCAGCGCCGGGGCGCCCAGGCAGAGGCCCACCAGCAGGGGTGCGAGCAGGCGCGCGAAGCGGCTTATCTTGAGGTCCATGGCTGTCTCCTTTTTTGGGTTCGCCGGATGGCGGGTCTCAGAACTTCACGACATAGCCGGGGCCATCCACCATCGGGTATTGGTCGAAGATGGACTCGTCCACCTCGATGCCCAGGCCGTGTCCGGTCGGCGGCTCCACGCAGCCGTCCGCACCGATGGCGAAGGTGTCGCCGAACATGTCGCGGAAGGGGTTGAACTTGGAGACGCAGGCTTCGAAGTAGCCGGCGTTCTCGGTGGCGGCCAGGAAGTGCAGCGTGGCCGCATGGTTGAGCCCGGTGGCCGAGCTGTGCGCATGCACCGGGATGCGGAAGGCCGAGGCCATGGCGGCGATACGCACGCCTTCGGTGATGCCGCCGCTCTTCGACAGGTCCGGCTGCCAGACCTGCACCGCGCGTGCATCCAGCATCTGGCCGAACTCGAAGCGGGTGAAATGGTTCTCGCCGGCGGCGATCGGCACCAGCGGCGTGATCCTGGCGGCCTCGCGGTAGGAGGCGAAGTCGTTGCAGGCGAAGGGTTCCTCCAGCCAGCCGGCCTGGATGTCGGCGAGCACCGGCAGCACCCGACGCACGTCGGCGATGGTGTAGGCGGTGTTGGCGTCGGTGAGGATGTCGATGTCCTCGCCCAGCACCTTGCGCACATGGCGCACGCGGGCGATGTCGTCCTTCACCGTGTCGCCGATGCGCAGCTTGACGGCCTTGTAGCCGCGCGCCACGTATTCCTGCGCCTCCTCGGCCAGCGACTCGGGCGCCTGATAGCCCAGCGCGATGCCGCCGGCATAGGCCGGTATGCGGCGCCGGCTGCCGCCCAGCAGTTCGTAGAGCGGCATCTTGGCGGCCTTGCCGCGGATGTCCCACAAGGCCATGTCGATGCCCGACAGCGCCAGGCAGGTGCCCGCGCCCAGGCCGTGGCTGGACAGCTGCATGCGGTGCACCCGCTGCCACGCGCCCACGCAGTCGGTGGCCTCCATGCCGACCAGGAGCGGCTGCAGGGTGTTGTGCACCAGGCTGACGATGGCGCCCGGGCTGCGGCCCGGGTGCGCCTCGCCGTAGCCGGTGATGCCTTCGGAGGTCTCGACGCGGATGACGATGGCGTCGCGCTTCAGGGTGCTGCCGATGCCCATGGTCACCGTCTTGCCCTCGGGCAGGCGGAAGGACAGCGGGACGGCGGTGATGCGGGTGATCTTCAAGGTGATGTCTCCTGTGGTGTTGTGGGGTGCGCCGTGAACACGGCCGGGTTGACGGTATTGGCCGGCCGCTCGCCGCGCAGCAGGGCCTGCAGGGTGTCCACCGCCAGCAGGCCCATGGCGCGTTCGGCCTCTTGCGTGACACCGGCCAGGTGCGGGGTCAGCAGCACGCCGGGATGGCGGCGCAGCCGGCTGCCGGACGGCAGGGGCTGGGTGGCGAACACATCGAGCACCGCGCCGGCCAGCCGGCCCTGCTCCAGGGCATCGGCCAGGTCTTCCTCCTGCACCACCGGGCCGCGGCCGACGTTGACCAGCAGCGCATGCGGCCGGGCATGGCGCAGCACCCGGGCATCGACCAGGCCGCGGGTGGCGGGGGTGAGCGGACAGGCGATGACGATGACATCGCTGGCCTCGAACAAGGCTTCGAGCGGCATCGCCGCGATGCCCTCGGGCACGGCCGATGGCGTCTGCGTGCAGGTGGAGATACGCATGCCGAAGCCGTGTTCGCCGATGGCCGCGATCCGCCTGCCGACCGCACCGAAACCCAGCAGGCCCAGCGTGCGCCCGCGCAGCTCGAAGGTGCGGGCGCCGGCCTGGGTGCGGGCAGACCAGTCGCCCGCGCGTACCCGCGCATCGAAGGCTGCCAGCTGCCGGCTGTGCGCCAGCAGGCCGGCGAAGACGTACTCGGCCACCGCATTGGCATTGACGGCCGGTGTGTTGCCGACCGGAATGCCATGCGCCGTGGCCCGGTCCACCGGGATGAAGTCCAGGCCCACGCCCTGGCGCATCACGGCGCGCAGGGCCAGCGGGCGTTCGAACAGGTCAGCCGGGAGCTGGCGGCGCACGATCAGCCCCTGCACCCTGCCCACCGCTTCGCGCAGTGCGTCGTCGCTCTGCGCCGGGCTCAGGCCGGGCGGCAGGTACTGCAGCTCGGCCCAGCAGGCGAGGCGCTCGGCCACGTCGGGATGCAGGCCGTCGGTGGAGAGCACCACCGGCCTTCTTGTCTCCAGGATGTCCACGATGTCTATCCTTTTGTCTTATGAATAGATCATACAAGTTGGAAGACAAGCTGGCCCCTGTGGAGGACCCTGAGACCGGCTCAGCGTTGAGGGTCGGTACCCAGCTTGACCTTGGCCAGCCGCTGCGCGGTGGCGCGGCTGTCGCCGGTCCAGAACTCCTGGCCGGCATGCTGCAGGCGCACCGCCGTGTTCTGCATGTGCAGGAAGGCCGCCTCCCGCGCGGCGGCCGGGTCCCTGGCGCGGATCGCCGCGCACAGCGCCGCATGCTCGGCCAGCACCTCGCCGGCCAGGTCGGCGCGGCGGGCCTCGTTGCTGCGGGTCAGGCGGATGGTGTCGTGCAGCGAGCGGGTCAGCATGCCCAGCAGCTCGGTGTAGTGGCTGTTGTGGGTGGCGCGCGAGATGGTGAGATGGAAGGCCAGGTCTTCCTGCACCCCGTCGCCGCCGGCCTTCACCGCGCGGGCGATGTCCTTGAGCGCGGCCTGGATGGCGGCCATCTCGGCTGTAGTGCGGCGTTCGGCGGCCAGGGCGGCCATCTCGGCCTCGATGCCGCGGCGCAGTTCCAGGATGCGCACCACCGCCTGGGCCGGATCCTCGTCGCTGCGGCCCAGGCGGAAGGCCTCCGAGGCCTGGGCCTCGCGCACCACCGTGCCGCTGCCCTGGCGGGTCTCGACCAGGCCCTCGGACTTCAGACGCGAGATCGCCTCGCGGATCACCGTGCGGCTCACGCCGTACTGCTCGGTCATGAACTGCTCGGTGGGCAGCCGGGCATGGGCCGGATAGACGCGGCTGCGGATCTGCTGGGCCAGCAGGCCGGTGATGCGGTCGGCGAGCGTCCCCTCGGCGCCGGCACGGGCGCCAGGGGTGGCGGAGGTTCGGGGAGTGGCCATGGACGAAAGGACGGAATCGGGATTTCGAGAATACCACCGGGCCCTGATCGGCTTGACAATTGATATGACGTATTTGTAATACCTTCGATGCCCACACCCTCCCCGACCAGCCGCCTACGCGCCTATCTCTGCCGCCGGCTCACGCCCGCCATCGAGGCCGCGCTGCACGAACGCTTCGAGCTGGCCGTCAACGAGGACGATTCCATCCTGCCCCCGGCCGACATCGTGCAGCGGGCCCGGGGCGCCGAACTGCTCTTCGTCACCGCCACCGAATCGCTGCGCGCCGAGACGCTGGCGCAGCTGCCCGGCCTGCGCACCATCGCCACGCTGTCGGTCGGCTTCGACCACATCGACCTGCCCGCCGCCCGCGCCGCCGGCATCCGGGTGCTGAACACGCCCGATGTGCTGAGCGATGCCTGCGCCGAGATCGCGCTGATGCTGCTGCTCAACGCCTGCCGGCGCGGCCACGAGGCCGACCAGATGGTGCGCAGCGGCGCCTGGCCCGGCTGGGCGCCGACGCAGTTGCTGGGCATGGGCCTGGTGGGCCGGCGGCTGGGCATCTTCGGCATGGGCCGCATCGGCCGGGCCATCGCGGTCCGTGCGCGGGGTTTCGGGCTGCGCATCCAGTACCACAACCGCCAGCGGCTGGAGCCTGGGCTGGAAGACGGCGCCCTCTACTTTGACTCGCTCGACGGCCTGCTGCAGCACAGCGACATCCTCATGATCGCCGCGCCCGGCTCCCCCGCCCTGCGCGGCGTGTTCGATGCCGAGCGGCTCGCCCGCCTGCCGCGTGGTGCGGTCGTGGTGAACATCTCGCGCGGCGACCTGGTGCAGGACGAGGCCCTGATCGCCGCCCTGCGCAACGGCCATCTGCTGGGCGCCGGCCTGGACGTCTTCGCCAACGAGCCCCAGGTGCACCCCGGCTACCGTACGCTCAACAACGTGTTCCTGTCCCCCCACATCGGCAGCGCCACCCACGAGACACGCGATGCCATGGGCTGGCTGCTGATCCACGGCATCGAGGCCCTGGCCCGCGGTCAGTCGCCCGACAACCTGCTGACCTGATTCGAACACCCAACCCCAAGGAGACAGACATGGACAAACCGCGCATCGCCCTGATCGGCGTCGGCATGATGGGCCACGGCATCGCCCGCAACATCCTCAAGCACGGCTATGCGCTGACGGTGCTGGAGCATGCGGGCAACCAGCCGCTGGATGAGCTGAAGAACAGCGGTGCGCGCAGCGAGCCGGGCATCCCCGGGCTGGCGGCGGGCGCCGACATCGTGATCCTGTGCGTCACCGGCACTCCCCAGGTCGAGGCGGTGCTGCTCGGCGAGGGCGGCGTGCTGCAGGCCATGCGGCCGGGCACCATCGTGATCGACTGCTCCACCGCCATCCCCACCTCCACCGAGCGCCTGGCCGCCGAGGTGCAGCGCGCGGGCGGGCGCTTCCTCGACACGCCCATGACCCGCTCGCCCAAGGAAGCGGCCGAGGGCCGGCTGAACCTGCTGGTGGGTGGCGACGCGGCCCTGTTCGCCGAATGCCGGCCGCTGCTGGCCTGCTTCGCCGAGAACATCAGCCATTGCGGCCCGGTCGGCGCGGGCCACCGCATGAAGCTGCTGCACAACTTCGTGTCGCTGGGTTTCGTCTCGCTGCTGGCCGAGGCCGCGGCCTGCGCGCAGGAGGCCGGCGTGGATACCGCCGTGTTCGTGGAGGTGTTGGGCAAGGGCGGCGGCGGCGGCGCGGCGCTGGAGCGGGTCAAGCCCTACCTGACCACGCGCGATCCCTCGGCCCTGCGGTTCACCGTGGCCAACGGCGTGAAGGACCTGGGCTACTACACCACCATGGCGCGCGAGGCCGGTGCCCAGCACGACATCGCCGACAGCGTGCTGGCGGCGCTGGGCCAGGCGCTGGACCTGGGCGGGCCGCAGGCGCTGATGCCGGAACTGGTCTCGCTGTTCCAGGGCGCGCCGGCCACGCAGGCCTAGGCTCCTAGCCGGCCTGGGCGCCCTGCTCGCGCATCGCCGCCGTGATGCCCGGCACGGTGCGCAGCACATGGGCGCGCATCATGGCTTCCATGTGCGCCGCATCGCCGGCCTTGAGCGTGGCGACCAGTTCCTCGTGCACGTCCTGCAGGTAGGCGCTGGAAGAGCGGTTCTCCAGCCACAGCCGCATCAGCGGCTCCACCACCAGATGCAGGGCCGCGATCTGGTGCATCAGCCGCGGCGCATCGGCGATGGCGCAGAAACGCTCGTGGAACTGGCGGTGCTCGGTGATCCAGTCGGCGGTGTTGGCCGCGCTGTTGCGCATGCGGATCAGCAGCTGCTCCAGGTCCAGCAGGTCGGCCGGCGTCACCCGGGAGACGGCCATGGAGGCGGCCAGGCCTTCGAGCACGGCGCGCATCTCGAAGACCTCGCGCACCTCCTTCTCGGTCAGGCCGCGCACCACCGCGCCGCGGTTGGGCCGCAGCACGATCAGGCCCTCGGCAGCCAGGCGGTTCAAGGCCTCGCGCACCGGCATGCGGCTCATGCCGATGGCGTTGGCGATCTCGTCGGGCACCAGGCGGTATCCCGGCCGCATCGTGCCCATGCGGATCGCCTGGCGGATGTGCTGGTAGGCCTCCTCCTGCGCGGTCGAATGCCCATGCTCGAAGGGCGGCGGACGGTGGGCAAGCATCGAAGAAGGTCCTGGCTGGCGGGGCGACAAAAAAAGGATTCTAGGGTCCGGTGAGGCGGCGCAGGCCTTGCACCAGGGCGGGGCAGGACCTTCGCGTAAATCCGGGCACGGCTCGTGCTTCGGGTTTACCAGTCTTCAAATTGGATCCACATATCCTAATATCCACTCATTGCCGAGGATTGTCCATGCTTCTGAAAACATTGCGCCTGCCCCTGTTCACCGTCGTGCTGTCCGCACTCGCCACCGTGGCCGCCGCGCAGGCGCCGGCCGGCTGGCCGAGCAAGCCGGTGAAGATCATCGTGCCCTTCCAGGCCGGCTCCGCCACCGATCTGCTGAGCCGCCAGATCGGCACCGGCCTGAGCCAGGCCCTGAACCAGCCCTTCCTGATCGACAACAAGCCCGGCGCCGCCGCCATGATCGGCAGCGACGCGGCGGCCCGCGCGCCGGGCGACGGCTACACCCTGCTGATGAGCGGCCCGGCCTCCATGGTCACCAACCGCTTCCTCTACAAGAACCTCAGCTACAACCCGGACGCCTTCGAGAAAGTGGGCATGGTGGCGATCACGCCGAACGTGCTGCTGGCCAATCCCTCCCTGCCCTTCAAGACGCTGCCGGAGATGGTGGCCTACGCCAAGGCGCATCCGGGCCAGCTGACCTATGCCTCCTTCGGCGCCGGCACCACCTCCCACATGGCCGGCGAGCTGCTGCGCCAGGTGGCCGGCATCGACATCGTGCATGTGCCCTACAAGGGCGCGGCCGAGGCGATTCCCGCGCTGCTGTCGGGCCAGGTCTCGATGTACTTCGACACCATCATGACGGCCCTGCCCCAGGTCAAGGCCGGCAAGCTGCGGGCGCTGGGCGTCTCCAGCGCCACCCGCGCCCTGATGGCGCCGGACATCCCCACCATCGCCGAGCAGGGCTATCCCGGCTACGACATCGCGCCCTGGTACGGCATCGTGGCCAGCCACGGCACGCCGCCCGCCGTCGTGGAAAAGCTCAACGCCGAGATCAACAAGCTGCTGAACAACCCCGAGTTCCGCGAGCGCCTGGTGGCCACCGGCGCCGAGGCGCGCGGCGGCAGCGTGGCCGACTTCGAGGCCTTCATCAAGACCGAGATCCCGCGCACCGAGAAGCTGGTGCGCCAGTCCGGCCTGGCCATGCAGTAAGCCGGCCCGCCATTCTTTCCTTCCCCTGTCCCCTCCCCGCCTCCCATGCAAGATTTCGACTGGTCCTTCCCCTACCGTTCGCAGAAGATGCCGCTGCTCGCGGCCAACGCCGTCAGCACCAGCCAGCCGCTGGCCGCGCAGGCAGGGCTGCAGATGCTGCAGCAGGGCGGCAATGCGATCGACGCGGCCATCGCCACCGCGATCGCGCTGACGGTGGTCGAGCCGGTGATGAACGGCATCGGCGGCGACCTGTTCGCCCAGGTCTGGCACGAGGGCAGGCTGTACGGCCTGAACGCCAGCGGACGCTCCCCGGCCGCCTGGACACCCGAGCATTTCGCCGGCTACCAGACCATGCCCAAGGTGGGCTGGGACACGGTGACGGTGCCCGGCGCCGTCTCGGGCTGGAAGGCCCTGTCGGACCGCTTCGGCAAGCTGCCCTTCGAGCGCCTGTTCGCCCCGGCCATCGGCTATGCACGCGACGGCTTTTTGGTCTCGCCGCAGATCGCCCGCCAGTGGGCGGCTCAGCTGCCGGTGCTGATCGAACAGCCGGGATTCCGGGAGGCGTTCACCATCGACGGCCGCGCGCCACGCGCGGGTGAGGTCTGGCGTTTCCCCGACCAGGCCCGCACCCTGGCCGACATCGCCGCCACCGGCGGCCGCAGCTTCTACCAAGGCGCGCTGGCCGAACGCATCGCAGAACATGCGGCCAAGACCGGCGGCAGCATCACGAAGGCGGACCTCGCCGCCCAGCAGGTCGGCTGGGTAGCCCCGATCTCGCAGAGCTTTCGAGGCCACGAGCTGCACGAGCTGCCGCCCAACGGCCAGGGCATCGCCGCCCTGATCGCGCTCGGCATCGTGGAGCGTTTCGACATCGAGGCCATGGGCCGCGACAGCGCCGACTTCTACCACCTGGGCATCGAGGCGATGAAACTCGCCTTCGCCGACCTGCACGCCCATGTGGCCGACCCGGCCCACATGCTGGTGCCGCCGGCCGCGTTGCTGGGTCCCGCCTACCTGGCCTCGCGCGCGGATTTGATCCAGATGGACCGCGCCTCGGTGCCCATGGCCGGCGTGCCCAAGCCGGGCGGCACGGTGTACCTGGCGGCGGCGGATGCGGCGGGCAGCATGGTGTCCTTCATCCAGTCCAACTACCGCGGCTTCGGCTCGGGTGTGGTGGTGCCGGGCACCGGCATCGGCCTGCACAACCGGGGCGAGAGCTTCAGCCTGCAGCCGGGCCATGCCAACCGCGTGGCGCCGGGCAAGCAGCCTATGCACACCATCATCCCGGGCTTCGTCACCCGGGGCGGCGAGCCGCTGATGGCCTTCGGCGTGATGGGCGGCTCGATGCAGGCCCAGGGCCATTTGCAGATGATGCTGCGCCTGGCCTCCTTCCATCAGAACCCGCAGGCCATGAGCGACGCGCCGCGTTTCCGGGTGGAGAACGGGCCGGTGGTGCATGTGGAGGCGCACATGCCGACCGCCGTGGTGCAGGAGCTGATCGCGCGCGGCCACGACGTGCAGGTGGCGCCGCCCGACAGCCTGGAGTTCGGCTCGGCCCAGCTGATCCACCGCATCGAGGGCGGCTATGTGGCCGCCAGCGATTCGCGGCGCGACGGCCAGGCCGTCGGCTTCTAGGCTCCGCCCACCTTACTGGTCGAAGCCCGGGCTCTGGCGCGCCGCCTGCCGCAGCAGCGGCTGCCAGACCACCTCCGGCCCGCGGCCCCGCCGGCCGGCCGCGATCTGCTCGGGTGCGCCGGCGATGATCTCCGGCGCGATGGTCCGCAGCGCCCCGCCGCCGGCCTGGGCCCGCACCTGGATCATGCAGGCGGCCTCGAACTTGTGCATGGCCAAAAAGGCATCGGCGGCCGAGCGGCCGGTGGTGAGCAGGCCGTGGTTGCGCAGCATCAGGAACTGCCGGTCGGCCAGGTCGCGCGCCAGCGTCGCGCGCTCGGCGTCCTTGAGGGCGATGCCTTCGTAGTCGTGGTAGCCCAGCGAGTTCATCACGAAGAGCGCCTGCTGCGAGATCGGCAGCAGGCCCTGCTCCTGTGCCGACACCGCCACGCCGTTGATCGAATGCAGGTGCATCACGAAATGCGCATCCGGCCGGGCGGCATGCACCGTGCTGTGGATGAGGAAGCCGGCGGGGATGATGTCGTAGTCCGACTCCATCACCTTCCTGCCCTGCAGGTCCACCTTGACCAGGCTGGACGCGGTCACCTCGTCGAACATCACGCCGTAGGGGTTGATGAGGAAATGGTCGGTGTCCGGGATCCGGGCGGTGAGGTGGGTGAAGATCAGGTCGGTCCAGCCGAACAACGCCGCCAGGCGGTAGCAGGCGGCGAGGTCCACCCGCATCTTCCATTCGGTTTCATCGACGAGGTGGCGGACGCTGGGGAACTGGAGCTGGGCGATGGTCATGGGGGGAGTCGGGAAGGCTGAGGATGTCGGGCGTGGCCCTTGCCACGACCATACCGAAGCCGGCCCTCGCCACGCAGCCGGCTAAACCCTGCCCGTAGCGCCGTGCGATCAGCCCTGCGGCGGCAGCACCGGCACATGGAACTCCAGCACCGATCCGGGCTGGCCCGGCTGGAAGCGGCCGTCGTAGTACTCGAAACTGGGGCCCTCGGCCACGCGCAGGCCCGAGGCCGGCAGCAACACGCCCCAGATCGCCGCCATGGCCGACTTGACCTGCAGGTGCAGGTCGCCCGCACCCAGGGTGATGCTGAACACCACATAACTCGCCGCCGCCACCTGCTTCAGGCTGAAGCCGGCCGGCGGCTGCGTGCCCGGCTCCACGGCCACGCCGGGCATGTAGTCGAAGCCGCCGGTGGCGGGGTCGTAGCCCCACGTCAGCCCGTAGCTGATCCAGCCGCCGGTCTGGCCGGCCAGCGGCAAGGCGGTCAGGAGCGTCGGCCACAGCTGCGGGATGGCGGCCGCGTTCGCGGCGTCGAAGCGGCGCGTGGGGCCGGCGACGGTGAAGGCGTCGCGCCGGGCCAGGTCGGGCAGGCAGACGACAGCGGGGGAGGACAGGTCGGCGAGGTTCATGCGCCGGATTGTCGGGCCGATGCCGTCTCGCGCCGCGCCCGCTGCTCCATCACATCCAGCGCCATGATGTGCGCCAGGTGCGACAGGCCCTGCGGCAGGTTGCCCAGATGGGCGCCGGTGTCGGCATCGATCATCTCGCTGAAGACGCCGTTGCCCGCCTGCAGGCCGTCCACCGCGCGGCGGATCATGCGGGTGCCGGCCTCTTCCTGGTCCAGCAGCAGGTGCGCTTCGGCGATCCAGAAGGTGCAGGCGATGAAGCAGGCCTCCTCCTCGCGCATGCCGGTGTAGCGGTAGTGGAAGGCGCCGTGGGAGAGTTCGCGGTCCAGCGCGGCCACGGTGCCCAGCAGGCGATCGTGGCCATCGAAGCGGAAACGCACGGCCAGGGCGAGCGAGGCGTCGAGCTTCTCGGTGCCGGGGTACATCACATAGGACTGTTTCGCTTCGGACCAGCAGTTCTCGACGATCCAGGCCTCGATGCGATCGCGCTCGCGGAACCACCGGTCCCGGCAGGTGGTGGGCAGCTGGCCGCCGTCGGCCAGTTCCACGGCACGGGCCAGGGCCTGCCAGCAGCTGATCTTGGAGTTGGTGTAGTGCTCGGCCTCGGCCAGCTCCCAGATGCCGTGGTCCTTCAGGCGCCAGCTGTCGGCGCACAGGTCGGCCATGCGGGCCAGCAGGTGCGCACTGGAGGCATCGAGGATGTTGCCGCCATCGACGAAACGCGAGGCGGTCTCGAAGATGTCGCCGAAGACGCCGTGCTGGCGCTGCTCGGCCGCCAGGTTGCCGGTGCGCACCGGGCCGCTGTGGCGGTAGCCGGCCACGCCGATCTCCTGCTCCGGCCCGACCTTCTGGCCGTGCAGGGTGAAGCAGACCTGCGGGCCATGTTCCTCCATGCGCTTGAGCAGCCAGGTGAAGGCGGCCTTGGCCTCGGCATTGGCGCCGGCCGCCAGGAAGGCCTTGACCGTGTAGCCGGCGTCGCGGATCCAGGCGTAGCGGTATTCGAAGTTCTTGCCGCCGCCGATCTTCTCCGGCAGGGAGCTGGTGGCGGCGGCGGCGATCGCGCCGGTGGGCGAGAAGAGCAGCAGCTTCAGGGCGAGCGCGCTGCGGCGGAATTCGTCGCGGAAGGGGCCGCCGTATTTGAGGCCTTCGGTCCAGCGCCGCCATTCCTGGTCGGAGATCTCGATGCGTGCGTCGATGTCTTCCACCGTGGGCACGACCAGCGGTTCGTCCTCGCCCGCCACGATGGCCGCGAGCTGGCGCTGGCCGGCCTCGATGCGCAGGCTGCCGCGCACGCCTTCGTCGGAGCGTTCGACCTGCCAGGCATCGCCGTGCACGAACACGCCGAGCACCCGGTCCACGTGGAAGACCGAGTGCTTGCCGATGGTCGACTGGTAGGGGCTGGCGGCATCGGCGCGGCGGCCGAAGATGATGGTCAGTTCGAACTCCACCCAGCCTTCCAGGCCCTCGACGCGCCGCGCCAGTTCGGCCCAGGGCAGGCGCCCGGCGGTGCCGCTGTTGAGCGATTCGACGATGCGCGCCGTGCCGGTGGGAGTGACGAAGACGGTCTCGCAGACATTGCTGTCGCGGCGGTACTGCTGGCGGGACTGGAAGCGGCCGCGGGGCGTGATGGCGAAGACGCCGCCCTGCTCCGCGTCCATCAGCCGGTTGAAGAGCGGCGGCGAATCCAGGTTGGGCACGCACCACCAGTCGATGGCGCCGTCCAGGCCCGACAGGGCCACGGCCCGGCCGTCGCCGAGGATGCCGTATTGCTCCAGCGGCAAATAGCCGTCGATGCGCTGGACGGACTTGAGGTCCCGGGGGAGAGGTCTGCTTGTTGTGTGGGCTTCATGTCGCCATGGCGAAAGTGATCCGGCACCTTGGCAGCAGCGCGGGCGGCGTGGTGTACGCCAAAGCGGCACGGGCGCCGTAGGACGGCGGTGGGAACATGGGCCCCACCGCGGCTGCGGGCGCTGTCCTACGCCTTTGCCCCGTGCCCGCCTTCGCGGCGCGGCGTGCGGCCTGCCTACGGTGCAGGCTTCCACAAACGAAGGAGCTACTCATGAAATCCAAAGCACTCACCGCAGCAGCCCTGATCGCCTGCGCCGGCGCACTGGCCTCGGCACCCGCCATGGCCCAGACCTCGGGCTCGGCCATGGGCTCGGGCTCCACCTCGGTTCAAGGCAATACCGGCTCCGGCAACGCCACCTCCACCCTGAAGAAGGATGGCGCGATGAACGGTGCGGGCTCCGGCGCCGCACGCAGCAGCGGCACCGGCATGACCGGCTCCATGGGCGGCTCGATGAGCGGCGGCGGCATGGCCAAGCCCGGCTCGGCCGCCGGCGACAGCAGCACCGGCACCACCGGCAATGTGGGTGCCTCCGGCGGCATGGGCGCCGGTGCCAATACCGGCATGAGCGGCCAGGGCTCGCTCAAGACCACGCCGGGCTCGATGCCGGCCAAGTAAGCCGGTCCGGTTTTGCACCTGCCCGGCCTAGGCCGGGTTCCTTTTGCGCGTCGCCGCCTGTTTCAGGCCGCGGCGCGCAATGCCTTGGCGGCGGCCACCATGTGGGCCAGGGCGGCGTTCACCTCGGGCCACTGCCGGGTCTTCAGGCCGCAGTCCGGGTTGACCCAGAGGCGATCGGCCGGAATCCGCTCGGCCGCCTTGCGCATCAGCTGCTCGATGTGGGCCTGCGTGGGGATGTTGGGCGAGTGGATGTCGTAGACACCCGGGCCGATCTGGTTGGGGTACTGGAATTGGTCGAAGGCGTCGAGCAGTTCCATGTCGGAACGCGAGGTCTCGATGGTGATCACGTCGGCGTCCATGGCGGCGATGGAGCCGATGATGTCGTTGAACTCCGAGTAGCACATATGGGTGTGGATCTGCGTCTCGTCGGCCACGCCGTTGGCGCTGATGCGGAAGGATTCGACCGCCCAGTCCAGGTAGTGCTTCCACTGCGCCTTGCGCAGCGGCAGGCCTTCGCGCAGGGCGGCCTCGTCGATCTGGATGATGCGCACGCCGGCCTGCTCCAGGTCCAGCACCTCCTGGCGGATGGCCAGGGCGAGCTGCCGGCAGGAGAGCGAACGCGGCTGGTCGTCGCGCACGAAGGACCAGTTGAGGATGGTGACCGGGCCGGTCAGCATGCCCTTCATCGGCTTGTCGGTGAGCGATGCGGCGAAGCGGATCCAGTCCACCGTCATCGGCTTGGGCCGGCTGATGTCGCCGAAGAGAATGGGCGGCTTCACGCAGCGTGAACCATAGGACTGCACCCAGCCGAACTGGCTGAAGGCGAAGCCGTCGAGCTGCTCGCCGAAGTATTCGACCATGTCGTTGCGTTCGGCCTCGCCGTGCACCAGCACGTCCAGGTCCAGGGCTTCCTGTTCGCGCACGCTGCGGGCGATCTCGGCGCGCATGGCGCTTCTGTAGCCGGCCTCGTCCAGCTCGCCGGCCTTGTAGCGGCTGCGGGCCTGGCGGATCTCGGCCGTCTGCGGGAAGGAGCCGATGGTGGTGGTGGGAAAGGCCGGCAGCTTCAGCAGCGCGGCCTGGCGGGGCGCGCGCTGGGCATAGGGCAGCTTGCGCTGGCCCAGGGCGGCGTTCAGCCCGGCGACGGCGGCCTGCACCGCGGGCTTGTGCACACGCGGCGAATGGCGGCGCGCGGCGATGGCGGCGCTGTTCTCGGCCAGGGCCTGCCGCACGCTGTCGCGGCCGTGGTCGAGCGCCCGGGCCAGCAGCTGCACTTCATCCAGCTTCTGTAGCGCATAGGCCAGCCAGGACTTGAGTTCGCCGTCGAGCTTCTGCTCGCTGGCCAGGTCCACCGGCACATGCAGCAGGGAGCAGGAGGGGGCGATCCACAGGCGCTCGCCGAGCCGGGCGGCGATCGGCTCCAGCCAGTCGAGCACGGCGGCGAGGTCGGTCTTCCAGATGTTGCGCCCGTCGACCACACCCAGGGACAGCACCTTGTTGCCGGTCATCAGGTTGAGCAGCGGCTGCACGTCCTCGCGGCCCCGCACCGCATCGATGTGCAGGCCGGCCACCGGCAGGGTGGCGGCCAGGTAGGTGTTCTCCAGCAGCTGGCCGAAATAGGTGGCCACCAGCAGCTTGACGCGGGCGCTTTTGAGTTGGTGATAGGCGGCGGTGAAGGCATGCTGCCAGTCGGCGTCGAGTTCGGTGACCAGCACCGGCTCGTCGATCTGCACCCACTGCACGCCTTGCGCAGCCAGGGTTTCGAGCAGCTCGGCGTAGACCGGAAGCAGGCGCTCCAGCAGGGCCAGGCGATCGCTGCCGTCCTTGCTCTTGCCGAGCCACAGATAGCTGACCGGGCCGATGATCACCGGCTTGGCCTTGACGCCCTGGGCGCGGGCCTCGGCCAGCTGCGCCAGCAGTCGCGAGGCATCGAGGCTGAACCGGGTGGCGGCGGTGAACTCGGGGACGATGTAGTGGTAGTTGGTGTCGAACCACTTGGTCATCTCGCCGGCCGCGACACCGCCGCAGCAGGCGCCGTGGTCCTGCCCGCCCTGAGCCGAGCGGCCGCGGGCCACGCGGAAATAGTTGTCCAGCGGATCGCCGTGGAAGCCTTGCACCCGCTCGGGCAGGTTGCCGAGGGTGAAGCTCATGTCCAGCACCTGGTCGTAGAAGGCGAAATCGCCGACCGGGGCGAAGTCCAGTCCGGCCTGCTGGCTCCAATGCAGGCGGCGCAGCCGGGCGCCCAGCGCCTGGAGTTCTTCGCGGCCGGATTCGCCCTTCCAGTAGGCCTCCAGGCCGAACTTGAGTTCGCGCCGGGCGCCGATGCGGGGAAAGCCGAGGTTGTGGGTGAGGGTCATGCGGGTCGTCTGTGATGGGATGGGGCGCATCGTAAGCAGGCAAATCCATGACGTAAAATGGTCTTATTTCAACATTCCATGAACTGGATTCATAGACCATGCTGGAGCGATCCCATCTCCTGATCGTGCGCGAGGTCGAGAAACAAGGCTCGCTGACCGCTGCGGCCGGCGTCTTGTGCCTGACCCAGTCGGCGCTCAGCCATGCGATGAAGAAGCTGGAAAAGCACCTGGGCACCGACATCTGGCTGCGCGAGGGCCGCAGCCTGCGCCTCACCCAGGCCGGCCAGTACCTGCTGGCGGTGGCCAACCGGGTGCTGCCGCAGCTGGACCTGGCCGAGGACCGCATCCGCCAGTTCGCCCAGGGCGAGCGCGGCACGCTGCGCATCGGCATGGAATGCCATCCCTGCTACCAGTGGCTGCTGAAGATCGTGTCGCCCTATCTGGCCGCCTGGCCGGATGTGGATGTGGATGTGAAGCAGAAATTCCAGTTCGGCGGCATAGGCGCGCTGTTCGGCTACGAGGTCGACCTGCTGGTCACGCCCGATCCGCTCTACAAGCCCGGCCTGCATTTCGAGCCGGTGTTCGACTACGAGCAGGTGCTGGTGGTGGCCAGGGGCCATCGCCTGGCCGGCGAGCCCTACATCAAGCCGCGGCATCTGGGCGAGGAGGTGCTGGTGACCTATCCGGTGGCGACCGACCGGCTCGACATCTACAACCAGTTCCTGATGCCCGCCGGTGTGGCCCCGCGCCGCCACAAGACCATCGAGACCACCGACATCATGTTGCAGATGGTGGCCAGCGGCCGGGGCGTCGCCGCCCTGCCCCGCTGGCTGGCGCTGGAGTACGCCGATCGCATGGACGTGGTGCCGGTGCGCCTGGGGCCGCGCGGCATCGCCAAGCAGATCTTTCTCGGCGCACGCGAGACGGAAACGGAGATCGACTACCTGAAGGCCTTCGTGGAGCTGGCGCGGGCGTCTTCGGCCTGAGCCGTGCACGGGTCGGGATATGCAGGTAGACTGCACAGGTTGCCTGCATAAAAACACCAAGACCCATGCCCCCATCCGCCGACGACGACCGCCATGCCCTGGCCGCCGAACTTCGCCTGCTGCTGAGCAGCCTGCGCAAGCGCCTGCGCGAGGAATCCACCATCGGCGATTTCAGCTGGAGCCAGCTGCAGGTGATCCTGCGGCTGGAGCGCGACGGCCCCGCCACGGTGAGCGCCCTGGCCAAGGCCGAGGGCATGCGGCCGCAGTCGATGAGCGAGACGGTGGCGGGGCTGAAGGCTGCGGGCGTGCTCGCCGGCAGCGTCGATCCGCAGGACGGCCGCCAGACCCTGATCGCCCTCACCCCCGCCTGGCTGAAGGCGGTGCAGGACAACCGCGCCGCCCGCGCCGACTGGCTCTACCGCGCCATCGGCCAGAAGATGGACGAGGCCGAACAGGCCTGTCTCCAGCAGGCGGTGGCCCTGCTCAAACGCCTGCTGGAGCCCTGAACATGCGCGCCACTTTCCGCTCGCTGCGCGGCCGCAACTACCGCATCTGGGCCATGGGCGCCCTGGTGTCCAACGTCGGCACCTGGATGCAGCGCACGGCGCAGGACTGGATCGTGCTGACCATGCTCACCGACCACAGCGCCACCGCCGTCGGCATTGTGATGGGCCTGCAGTTCGGCCCGCAGATGCTGCTGCTGCCGATCACCGGCCTGGCCGCCGACCGGCTGGACCGGCGCAAGCTGCTGATGTGCACCCAGGCGATGATGGGCCTGCTGGCCGCGGTGCTGGGGCTGCTGACGCTGAGCGGGCTGGTGCACCTCTGGCATGTGTACGTCTTCGCCTTCCTGCTCGGCTGCACCAGCGCCTTCGATGCGCCGGCGCGGCAGACCTTCGTCTCGGAACTGGTGGGCGAGGAGGACCTGCCCAATGCGGTGGGGCTGAACTCGGCCTCCTTCAACGCCGCCCGCATGATCGGGCCGGCCAGTGCCGGGGTGCTGATCGCGGGCATGGGCGCGGGCTGGGTCTTCCTGCTCAATGCGGCCTCCTTCGTGGCGGTTCTGGTGTCGCTGCGCCGCTTGAGCATTCCCGACCTGCACCGGCGTGCCGCCTCGCCGCGCGGCGCCAGCGGCTTGGCCGAGGGCGCGATCTATGTCTGGAAGCGTCCGGACCTCAAGGCCGCGCTGCTGATGCTGTTCGTCTTCGCGACCTTCGGGCTGAACTTCCCGATCTTCATCTCGACCATGGCCGTGGGTGTGTTCCACCTGGGCGCCAGCGCCTTCGGGCTGCTCAGTTCGGCGATGGCGATCGGCTCGGTGACCGGCGCGCTGATGTCGGCCGGCCGGGCGCAGCCGCAGTTCCGTTTCCTGGTGCTGGCGGCCAGCGTGTTCGGCGGGGGCTGCCTGCTGGCCGCGGCCTCGCCCAACGAGGCGGTATTCGCCTGCGTGCTGGTGGTGCTGGGGCTGTGCGCGCAGACCTTCAACACCACCACCAACACCCTCGTGCAGCTGGGCACCGAGCCGGCCATGCGCGGCCGGGTGATGGCCATCCTGCTGGCCCTGCTGCTGGGCGGCACGCCGCTGGGCGCGCCGCTGATCGGCTACGTGGCCGACACCTGCGGCGCCCGCTGGGCGATGGTGGTGGGCGCGGCGGCGGGTGCGCTGGTGGCCGCGATCGGCATGCTCTACCTGCGGCGCGCCGGGCCGAAGGCATCTCAAGCCGCGGCCTGAGCTTGGGAAGGCCGGTCCAGCGGTTCGAATAAGCGGGGTTTTCCGGCCTTTTGCCATGCATCGAAAATGCTGCTGCGACAGACACTTGCGGCATGCATCTCCCGCTGCACATTCATGGCGCCACTCTTTTCCCCAAAGCCGTCTATATCGACGATTGCTGGCGAGGGGCGATCGACATGGTGACCGGTACCGGCCAGGTCAACCGCTTGTGGTGCAACGGCGGCCATCCGGCCGAAAGCATCGCCCTGGCTTTTGTCCGCCTGGAGATGCGCGACCTGGCGCGCACCATGCGCATGGTCTGCGACTAGACGCGTTCGGCGCCGTTGCGGGCTTCGAAGTCGCGCAGGCGCACACGGCCCTGGAAGTGGTCCTGCACGAAGTAGGTGACGGCACGCGCATTGGCGCCCTTGTAGCCGCCGGGATAGGCCACCAGGCCGCTGCCGGGCAGCAGGCCCAGGCCATCGACCTCGGCGCTCCAGGCCAGCCGGCCGCCGCCCGACTCGATCTGTGGGCCGTATGCGCCGCGGAACGGGTACTGGGAGCCCTCGATTTCTAGGGTGCCGGAGATCGGCTGTCGGTCGGACACAGGTAGCAATCGGAGTTGGGCATCGCAGTATGCCCGCTGGCTGGTTCGTCTGGGCGACGAACGGTGCCATGGGTTGCTCGGCCGGCGGCAAGAATGTTGCCTGACTCCGTAACCTCGAATCCTTGATGCCCATGACAGCTCATCATTTCGCAAGCCGGAAACGCCAGCTTGCCGACAACGGCGAGCCTCCGGAAAATGGCGGCATCATGGAACTGCGCGTCGCCCAGCTCTAAGCCTTCGCCGAAAAAACCTGCGAACGCCTCGGCTCCATCGAGAAGGACTTGAACATCATGGTTTCCAACTACGCAACGAAGTCCGATGTGGCGAACATCAGCGTGGCGCTGCACAAGGAACTCAACCAGCAGACCTGGATCCTGGTCAAGGAACTCAACGCCCAGACCTGGAAGCTGATCGGCTGGACCACCGGGCTCGGCGCCTCCATGGTGGGTTTCACCTTCTGGCTGGCACGCGCTATCCACTGAGCTGCCGGCCGCGCCCCCCTCGACCACACTCCCTTCACAACACTCAGCCCTGCGGAAGCGCCAGCCGGGCCGAGTTCTTCACCTCCTCCATCACCGCATAGGTCCGTGTCTCGCGGACTCCCGGCAGCTGCCACAGCACGGTGCCGGCGAAGTTGCGGTAGTCGTTCATGTCGGCGCTGCGGGTCTTCAAGAGGTAA
Source organism: Xylophilus rhododendri (assembly GCF_009906855.1). Classification (NCBI taxonomy): domain Bacteria; kingdom Pseudomonadati; phylum Pseudomonadota; class Betaproteobacteria; order Burkholderiales; genus Xylophilus; species Xylophilus rhododendri. Next base: position 5,303,755 of record NZ_CP047650.1, on the reverse strand, counting down.
TCGAAGCCGCCGGCCACCATGTGGCACTCCATGATTTCCGGGCGGATCTGCACGGCCGCGTTGAAGGCATCGAACACATTGGGTGTGGTGCGGTCCAGCAGCACCTCCACGAAGACCAGCATGCCCACGCCCAGCTTGATCGGATTCAGGCGGGCCTCGTACCCCAGGATGTAGCCCTCGCGGGTCAGCCGCTGCACCCGCGCCAGCACCGCCGTGGGCGAAAGGCCGATGGCCTCGGCCAGCTTGAGGTTGGAGATGCGGCCATCGGCCTGCAGGGCGCTCAGGATGCGCAGGTCCAGGCGGTCGAGTTTGATGGCCTCACCGGCCTGCTCTAGTGAATTGTTCGTCACAGCGGCTTCACATCGAATATTTATTCGGTCTCATAGGTTGCATCATGCGGATTACACCAGCTTACCTACCGCTCTGCAGCACTGCCCCATGACCACGCCCGTCTTTCCGAGTTCCACCGCGCCCTTCACCGGTTTTGCCCAGGGCCCCGCAGCCGCGACGGAGCTGCGGCAGCGCATCACCGCGGCCTATCGCTTGCCGGAGGCTGAGGCCATGCAGCATCTGCTGTCCGCAGCCCGGATGGACCCCACCACCGCAGGGCGCGCCAACGCCCTGGCGCGCGAGATCGCACAGCGCCTGCGCGACCGCAAAAACTCCGCCGGCCGGGCCGGCCTGGTGCAGGGCCTGCTGCAGGAATACGCCTTGTCCTCCCAGGAGGGCGTGGCGCTGATGTGCCTGGCCGAGGCGCTGCTGCGCATTCCCGACAAGGCCACGCGCGACGCCCTGATCCGCGACAAGATCGCCCACGGCCAATGGCGCGAACACGCCGGCCGCAGCCCCTCGGTGTTCGTCAACGCCGCCACCTGGGGCCTGCTGCTGACCGGCAAGCTGGTCGCCACCCACAGCGAAACCTCCTTGTCTTCCCTGCTGACCCGGCTGATCGCCAAGGGCGGCGAGCCGATGATCCGCAAGGGCGTGGACATGGCGATGCGTTTGATGGGCGAGCAGTTCGTCACCGGCGAAACCATCCAGGACGCGCTGCAGCACGCCCGCGGCCTGGAGGCCCGCGGCTTCCGCTATTCCTACGACATGCTGGGCGAAGCCGCGATGACGGCCGAGGATGCCGATCGCTACCGGCAGTCCTACGAGCAGGCCATCCACGCCATCGGCCAGGCATCGGCCGGCCGCGGCGTGTACGAAGGCCCGGGCATCTCGATCAAGCTGTCGGCCCTGCACCCGCGCTACAGCCGGTCGCAATACGCACGTGTGATGCAAGAGCTCTACCCGGTCGTGCGCGACCTGGCCCTGCTGGCGCGCCGCTACGACATCGGCCTGAACATCGACGCGGAGGAAGCCGACCGCCTGGAGCTGTCGCTGGACCTGCTGGAAAAGCTCTGCTTCGAACCGGCCCTGGCCGGCTGGAACGGCATCGGTTTCGTGATCCAGGCCTACCAGAAGCGCTGCCCCCATGCCATCGACTATGTGATCGATCTGGCCAGCCGCAGCGGCCAGCGCCTGATGGTGCGCCTGGTCAAGGGCGCTTACTGGGACAGCGAAATCAAGCGCGCCCAGGTGGACGGCCAGGACGGCTTTCCGGTCTACACCCGCAAGGTCTACACCGACGTCTCCTACCTCGCCTGCGCCCGCAAGCTGCTGGCCGCGCCGGCGCAGATCTATCCCCAGTTCGCCACCCACAACGCGCACACCATGGCCGCCATCTACACCATGGCGGACCCGGCGAGCTACCAGCCCGGGCAGTACGAATTTCAGTGCCTGCACGGCATGGGCGAGCCGCTGTACGAGCAGGTGGTCGGCCGCAGCGAGGATGGCAAGCTGGGCCGCCCCTGCCGCATCTACGCGCCGGTCGGCACCCACGAAACCCTGCTCGCCTACCTGGTGCGCCGCCTGCTGGAGAACGGCGCCAACACCTCCTTCGTCAACCGCATCGCCGATCCGACGATCTCGCTGGACTTGCTGGTGGAAGACCCGGTGGCGGCGGTCGAGCGCATGGCGGCTGAGGAAGGCGGCATCGGCCTGCCCCATCCGGCCATCGCCCAACCCGCCGGCCTCTATGGCGCGGCGCGGCGCAATTCGGCCGGGCTGGACCTGTCCAACGAAAACACCCTGCAGGCGCTGGAGCCACAACTGCAGGCCAGCGCCCAACGCGAATGGACGGCGCAGCCGGCGCTGGCCTCGGAATCGTCGGCATGGCAGCCAGTACTGAACCCATCCAGGCTGCGCGACGTGGTCGGCCAGGTGCGCCAGGCCAGCGCGACGGAAGTCGATGCAGCCCTGCAGAGCGCCGCCGACTTCGCGCCCGTCTGGGCCGCCACCGCCCCCGCCGAACGTGCCGCCGCGCTGGAGCGCGCCGCCGACCTGCTGCAGCAAGGCTTGCCCGAGCTGCTCGGTCTGCTGGCGCGCGAGGCCGGCAAGACCTTCGCCAACGGCATCTCCGAGGTGCGCGAGGCGATCGACTTCCTGCGCTTCTATGCCGCACAGGCACGCGCCGATTTCGACAACGGCACGCACCGCCCCCTGGGCCCGGTGGTGTGCATCAGCCCCTGGAACTTCCCCCTGGCCATCTTCGTCGGCCAGGTCTGCGCCGCGCTGGCCGCCGGCAACACCGTGCTGGCCAAACCCGCGGAACAGACGCCCCTGGTGGCCGCCGAAGCGGTGCGCCTGCTGCACGCCGCTGGCGTGCCGGCCGCCGCCCTGCAGCTGCTGCCGGGTGACGGCGCCACGGTCGGCGCGCGCCTGGTGGCCGACGGCCGCGTACAGGGTGTGCTGTTCACCGGCTCGACGGAAGTCGCCCGCATCCTGCAACGCACGCTGGCGGCCCGCCTGGGCCCGAACGGCACGCCGGTGCCGCTGATCGCAGAGACCGGCGGGCAGAACGCCATGGTCGTCGACTCGTCCGCATTGGTGGAACAGGTCGTCACCGACATCGTGGCCTCGGCATTTGACAGCGCCGGCCAGCGCTGCTCCGCGTTGCGGGTGCTATGTGTGCAGGACGACGTGGCCGAGCGCTTGCTGACCATGCTGCGCGGCGCCATGGACCAGGCCAGGGTCGGCGACCCGGCCCTGCTGGAGACCGACGTCGGCCCGGTGATCGACGCCGAGGCCCGCGACAACATCGAGGCCCACATCTCCGCCATGCGCCAGCGCGGCCGCCGGGTGCACCGCCTGGGCCGCTGCCCGCAGGGCACGCTGGACCAGGGCACCTACGTGATGCCCACGGTGATCGAGCTGAACAGCATCGACGAACTGCGCCGCGAGGTCTTCGGCCCGGTGCTGCATGTGGTGCGCTTCGCCCGCCGCGATCTCGACGGCCTGCTCGCGCAGATCAACGCCATCGGCTACGGCCTGACCCTGGGCCTGCACACCCGCATCGACGAAACCATCGCCCAGGTGCTGCGCAGCGCCCATGTGGGCAATGTCTATGTCAACCGCAACATGGTCGGCGCGGTGGTCGGCGTGCAGCCCTTCGGCGGCGAAGGCCTCTCCGGCACCGGCCCCAAGGCAGGCGGGCCGCTGTACCTGTACCGGCTGCTGTCTGCGCGTCCGGACGACGTGCTGGCGCGCGCCGCCGCCAGCGGCCTGCCGGGCTCGTCGGCCGGTGAGCCGCCGGTGGCCGATGGGCCCGCCTTCCAGGCCCTGCTCGGCTGGCTGGACCGGCGGCCCGACGAGCACCGCCTCGCCGCGCAGTGCCGCCGCATCGCCGGCCTGGCCGCGGCGCGCGGCGCGCGGCTGCTCGCCGGGCCCACCGGCGAGCGCAATCTCTACGCCCTGCAGCCCCGCGAGGCCGCGCTGTGCCTGGCCGATTCGGACGAGGCCCTGCTGTTCCAGCTCGCCGGGGTGCTGGCGGTGGGCAGCCGGGCGATCTGGCCCAGCAGCACGGCCACGCAAGCACTGCGCTCCACCCTGCCGCCGCAGGTGCAGGAAAAGATCGCCCTGGCCAGCGACTGGAGCGCCCCTGGCGTGGATTTCGACCTGGTTCTCCACCAGGGCGACCGGGCGGGCCTGCTGGACACCGGCGCCCGCCTGGCAAGCCGGGAGGGGGCCATCGTCAGCCTGCGCCGCTTCGCCATCGGCGACGGTGACGGCGCGGGCGGCATGGCGCTGGAAGCACTGCTGACCGAACGCTCGGTCAGCACCAATACCGCTGCCGCCGGCGGCAATGCCAGCCTGATGACGATCGCCTGAGTTTCGCGGCAAGGCATGTTGGCATCGCAAGGTCCGAACGGACTATTGCAACCACTTTGAACCGGAGAGACATTTCGTATCAGTCATATCAACTCCTTTTTCATTTGGAGGCCTTCATGTCACGGAACGCATTGAAGAAGACTGCGCTGGTCGCACTGCTGACACTGGGTTCCGCCCTGTCGGCCAGCGCCGCGACCTACGACCTCGGCGTGCTGTCGCTGGGCACCACCTACGAGCCGAGTTCGACCGTCAGCCCGTCCTTCTCGGACATCTTCAACTTCACGATCGGCTCCATGTCCGCGGCCTCCATGGGCTCGCTGGCGCTGATCGTGAGCGGCGGCGGGACGGTCATCAACAGCATCTCGCTGTTCGACGGCACGACCACGACCACCGGCACCGTCCATGCGGACGCCGTGGCCAGCACCGGTTACCTGAGCACGGTGCTCAAGCCCGGCATTTCGTACAGCCTGAAGGTCGCCGGCATCGGCACCGGCGACTACATGACCACCTTCAGGGTGGCGGCCATCCCCGAGCCCGAGACGTACGCGATGCTGCTGGCCGGCGTGGGCGTGATGGGCATGCTGGTTCGGCAGCGCCAGAAGCGCAGCCGCGGCTGAACGGCTCACGAGCGGGCCGCCCGGCCCAGGCATAGCTCGATCGCGCTGCCCAGCCGGTCGGCGATGTCCTCGATGTCCGCCTCGCTCACGATGAAGGGCGGCGCCAGCAGCACGTGGTCCCCGCGTCTGCCATCGATCGTGCCGCCCATCGGATAGACCAGCAGGCCATTGGCCATGGCCTGCTGCTTGATTTTCTGGTTGACCTTGTCGGCGGCATCGAAGGGCGCCTTGGAGTCGCGGTCCTTCACCAGTTCCACGCCCATGAAGAGCCCGCGGCCGCGGATGTCGCCCACGCAGGGGTGCTCGCCCAGCCGCCGCAGCAGCGCGCCGCGCAACTGCTCGCCCCGTGTGCGCACCTGGGCCAGCAGGCCGTCGCGCTGGATGACCTTCTGCACCGCCAGCGCCGCAGCCGCCGCCGTCGGATGCCCGATATAGGTATGGCCGTGCTGGAACAGACCGCTGCCCTGGCGGATCGCCTCGACGATCCGGCCGCTGGCCAGCACCGCCCCGATCGGCTGGTAGCCGCCGCCCAGGCCTTTGGCGATGGTCATCAGGTCGGGCACGACGCCCTCCTGCTCCACGGCATGCAGCGTGCCGGTACGGCCCATGCCGCTCATCACCTCGTCGGCGATCAGCAGGATGCCGTGGCGGTCGCAGAGTTCACGCACGCCGCGGAAGTAGCCCGGCGTCGGCGGCACCGCGCCGGCGGTGGCACCGACGACGGTTTCGGCGACGAAGGCGATCACATTCTGCGGCCCCAGGCGCTGGAATTCGGCCTCGAGTTCGGCGATCAGGCGCGCGGTGTAGCCGTCCTGGCTTTCGCCCTCCCGACGGTCGCGGTATTCGTAGACCGGCGAGACCCGGCCCACATCCATCAGCAGCGGCGCGAACTGCTGGCGCCGCCATTCGTTGCCGCCCACCGCCAGCGCACCCAGGGTGTTGCCGTGGTAGCTCTGCCGGCGGGCCACGAAGCGGGTTCTCTGCGGCTGGCCGATCTCGACGAAGTACTGGCGCGCCAGCTTCAGGGCCGCCTCCACCGCTTCGGAACCGCCCGAGACGAAATACACCTGGTCCAGCCCCGCCGGCGCATGGGCCACCAGGTGATCGGCCAGTTCCTCGGACACCTCGCTGGTGAAGAAGCTGGTGTGCGTGTAGGCCAGCCGGTCGATCTGCGCATGCATGGCGGCGATCACATCCGGATGGCGATGCCCCAGGCAGGAAACCGCCGCTCCGCCGCAGGCGTCCAGGTAACGCTTGCCCGACTGGTCGGTGATGTAGATGCCTTCTGCGGAGGCCGCGACCGGCGGTGTGGACCGGAGGCTTCGATGGATGATCCTGCTCATGGTTTTTTCGGGGGGGCGGCAGCCCCGGTTGATTTGCAACAACTATATCAATTTAAGTATTTATTGCAACGTTTGATTCCAACAAGACGCAAGACGGCCCCGCCGCACCGGGGCGCCGCGTGTCAGGGTTTGGCGTGCAGCCTGCGGGTGGGCTGTTTCAGGTAGGCGCCGGAATCGAACAGGCTCTGTTCGGTCTTGTCGATGGCTCGGGCGACACCGTCCCCGCCCGCGGCGACCAGCAGCTCCAGCAGCGCCTCGACCAGCCCCACACCCGCGGTGACGGAGGGAAAGAAGGACGGGCTGTCGACCGAGAACAGCACGGTGAGATCCGCCTCCAGCGCCAGCGGCGAAGCGCTGCTGTCGGTGAGCGCCACGGTCTTCGCGCCGGCCGCCTTGGCCGCTGCCATCACCTCCAATGCCTCGCGCGAGTACGGCGCGAAACTCACGACGAACACCAGATCCGCCTTGGCGATGGCCCGCGCCTGCATCTCCAGCCCGCCATGCTGGCCATCGAGCAGCAATACCGACTGGCGGAAAAGCCGGTAGCCATAAAACAGGCTGTAGGCGATGGGCGCGCTGGCCCGGAAGCCGGCGACATGCACCACCGCCGCCTTCTTCATCAGCTCGGCCACCTTGGGCAGCATCGCCGCAGAATGATCGAGCGTGTCGTCGAGGTTCTTGCGCAGCACATCGAACATCTCGCCCAGCAGTTCGCGCTTCGAGCCCCGCGCCGCCAGCGACTTGGCCCGCTCGCCGTAGCCGTCGGCGCTCAAGCCCATGTCGGTGGCGAAGGCGGCCTTCAGTTCCGGCCAGCCGGCGTAGCCGAGCTGCTGGGCCAGGCGCACGAAGGTGGCGGGCTGCGAGCCGGCGCGCTCGGCCAGGGTGCGCATCGAAGAAATCACCACCTCGTTGGGATGATCGACGATGAAACGCGCGGCGGCCTGCAGCCTGGGGCTCAGCGACGGGAAGGCATCCAGGATGGTCTGCTTGGCTCTCATGGGGCGGCACGCTGTAGTCTCGAATGAATCGAATGTTACAGCGGCCCTCCCCTCCTCAGATGCCCTTGGAGCTGGGATGCAGGAAGGCATCCCGGGTGTCGGCATTGATCGGATAGTTGATGTTGATGCCCTTGGGCGGGATCGGCGACATGAACCACTTGTTGTAGAGCTTCTCCATTTCGCCGGAGGCCATCATGCCGCCCACCACCTTGTCGACCAGCGCCTTGAAGGCGGGGTCGTCCTTGCGGAACATCAGCGACTGGTTCTCGGTGCGCAGGCTCTCGCCGACGATGGCGTAATCCTTGGGGTTCTGCGCATTGGCGATCTGGCCGGCCAGCAGGATGTCGTCGAGCACGAAGGCCGCCGCCCGGCCGTTGGCCACCAGCAGGAAGGAGTCGCTGTGGTCCTTGCCGGACAGCGGCGTGATCTCCAGGTTGCGGCCGCGGTCGGCGTCGCGCAGCAGGCGCAGCGAAGTGGTTCCGGCGGTCGTCACCACCGCCTTGCCCTGCAGGTCCGCGATGCTGCGGATACCGGAATCCACCTTGACCAGGGTGCGCACGTTGTAGCGGAAGATGTCCGGCGAGAACGCCACCAGCTGCTGGCGTTCGACCAGGTTGGTGGTGGAGCCGCATTCGATGTCCACGGTACCGTTGGCCACCAGGGGAATGCGGTTGGCCGAGGTGACGGCCTGGTAGCGGATCTCGATGGCCGGCATCTTCAGCTCGGCCTTGATCGCCTCGACGATGCGGTTGCAGATGTCGATGCTGTAGCCGACCGGCTTGCTGCCGCCATCGAGGTAGGAGAAGCCGAAGGACGATTCACGGTAGCCGAAGGTGATGGCGCCGCTCTGCTGGATCTTCCTGAAGGTGCTGGCGTCCTGCGCCTGGGCACCGATGACCGATACGGCCAGCAAGGCGCAGGGCAGCAGACGCTGGAAAAGAGATGCGAAAGACATGGTCTTGGGTTCCCCGGACATGCATTGGTGGTGGTCGAGTGCCGAATCCGATGCGGCAACGTTTGTTGCAACACAAATTCAACAGCAACGAATATATCCATCAATGGAAAATTTGCAACGTTTGTTCGTTAATTTCCATTTATGGAACAAATGCACCAATGCGGAGCACGACCCCGGACCTCGCGCACGAATTCAGGCGGTGTCGAGCGGACGGCCTGGCGCCTGGCCCGCCAGGCCCTCCAGTTGCGCCGCGGTATCGGTCGCGCCCATGGTCCTGGCCAGCGAGAGCGCTGTCATGCCGTCCGAACTGATCGTATTGGGATCGGCACCCAGCCGGAGCAACAGATCGACGATTTCGCGGCGGTTGAACATGGCCGCGAACATCAGCGGCGTCTTGCCGCCCGGCGGCGCGAAGTTCACTTCGGCGCCCCGCTCCAGCAGCAGTTCGGCCATGGGCAGATTGCCCTTGAAGGCCGCGCCTGCCAGCGGCGTCTGCGCCATGTCGTTGAAGCGGTTGGGATCGGCGCCGTGTTCCAGAAGCAGGCGAGAGGCTTCCAGCTGCCCGTGATAGCTGGCCAGCATCAGCAAGGTGTCGCCCTTGTGGTTGCTCATATTGGCCGGCAGGCCGCGCTCCAGCATGGGCTGCAGCGCGGCAGCGTCGCCGGCGCGGGCGAGGTCGAACATCCGGTGGGCGAAGTCCAGCACATCCTGCTCGCTGGCCACCAAGGCCGGTGGTGTGGCTGTGTTCTCGTCGCTCATGCTGCAGCTTTCCTGTTAAAGCTCTGAAGCTACGCGAGCGCTGGTTTCAGGCTTGTAAGCCGGCGCCCTCGGTGTCTGCGCTTCTAGTGCCTGAAGCGGTCTGGTGCGCCACCGGAGCCGGGTCACCCAGCACCAGCAGCCACTCGCGCAACTTCTCCAGCAGTGCCAGCGTGATGTAAGGCGCGGGGTCGGCCGCCTCATGCCGCATCTGGCCCGATCCCCCCAGAAAGCCATTCACTTCACCGATGTTCACCTGCGCATGCCAGGTGAAATGGTCCGCTTCCAGCACGTAGTTGACCTTGGTGATGCGAATCGCCAGCCCTTGTGCGAAGAGCGGGCTGTTGAGACTCAAGATCTGCACCGCCCTGCGATGCGCAGCGGCCCGACGGTCTCTGCGTCGCCGCTCGGACGCTGGCCAGCCCTGTGTTGCGGCCGGCTGAAAATCACTCGCACGCCGCGCGGTAATACGCCGTTCGAATAAATACATCTTCACCCTCCATCCAGCCCTGCTCCTGCGGCATTTTGCGACGCCGGGCAGGTCAGTGGCTGCTGCCGTTACCTCATGGTTGTGGTGCGGATCGACTCCAACCTGAGCAAGGAGGCAATGAAAAAAGGGTCAGGACTTTTGGTCCTGACCCTTTTATTTCCCGAAGGAATGAATGGTCGGCGTGGTGGGATTCGAACTCACGACCCCTTGCACCCCATGCAAGTGCGCTACCAGGCTGCGCTACACGCCGAGCCTCAAATTCTAGCATCAAATTTGCAGCGGTTCGGCCAGCAACAAACGAATCGCCAAAAGTTCTTTTCGGACCGCCGCCAGCGACAAGGGCGCACGGGGCGCGACAGGCACCGGCAGAGGTTCGAATTGCGTCCTGTCTTCCAACTCTCCCGTGGCGTCGGTGCCCTCAAGCTCACCGGATGCGACGGACATCGGCAGGGACGAAGCCAGCGCGGAGCGCGCTCCGCGCTCGGCCTGCATCCACTCCTGCAGCTTGTTGCGCGCGCCGCTGATGGTGAAGCCCTGTTCGTAGAGCAGATCGCGGATGCGGCGGATCATCAGCACCTCGTGGTGCTGGTAGTAGCGCCGGTTGCCGCGGCGCTTCATGGGCCGCAGCTGCGTGAACTCCTGCTCCCAGTACCGCAGCACATGCGGCTTGACCTCGCACAGTTCGCCCACCTCACCGATAGTGAAGTAGCGCTTGGCAGGGATGGCGGGAAGAGGAGTGCTGGCCATGGATAGCTCAGGTTTGGAGGGCTGCGAGGTTAACGCATCGCCGTGCACAGCGACAAGCGGCCACAGGGCCCCTCAGCGGGCCTGCGTGTGTCAGCTCTGCAGCTGTTCCTTCAGCTTGTGGCTGGCGTGGAAGGTGACCACGCGCCGCGCCTCGATCGGGATGGATTCGCCGGTGCGCGGATTGCGCCCCGGCCGCGGCGCCTTGGTGCGGATCTGGAAGTTGCCGAAGCCGGAGATCTTCACGTCCTGTCCCTCGATCAGGCTGCTGCAGATCAGCTCGAAGAAGGCGTCGACCATGTCCTTGGACTCGCGCTTGTTCAGACCGATGCGGTCGAACAGCAACTCGGCCAGTTGGGCCTTGGTGAGCGCCGGGGTCTCCAGGCTCTCGACCGAGAATTCTTCCGGATGGGCTTCCATGATCAGCTCTTTCATGCGCGCAGTCGCGCGCCAGTCTCGGCGGCAAGCCGCGCCAGCACGGCCTGCACCGCGGCCTCGATCTGCTCTTCGGTCAGGGCGGCATCGCCGCCGTTGAGCGTCAGGCGCAGGGCCAGGCTTTTCTCGCCCTGTGCCAAGCCGCCCACAGGGAATGTGCCGTCCTTGGCCGGCTTGGGGCGGTAGACGTCGAACAGCTCGACGCGACGCAGGATGCCGTCGGCCGAGTCGGCCAGCGCCGCGGCGCGGATCTGGGCGTAATCCCGCGCTTCCGGCACGACGATGGCAATGTCCCGCTCCACGTCCTGGTGCTTGGCCACACCTTGCGGCGCGGGCACAACCCGTTGGCCGACCGCGGCCAGGTCCAGCTCGAACAGCACCGGCGCCTGGGCGAAGCCCCAGGCCTGGCGCCAGCGCGGATGGAGCTCGCCGACGAAGCCGATCTCGCGGCCGTCCAGCACAACACGGGCGCAGCGGCCGGGATGCAATGCCGGATGCTCGGCCGCGACGAAGCTCGGCTGGCGCGGCGCGAGCAAGGCCTCGACATCGCCCTTCAGGTCGTAGAAATCGACCGCGCGTTCGGCGCTGCCCCACTGCAGCGCATCCGCCGGGCCGCAAGCGGCGGCGGCCACACGCATCGGCTGGTCGAAGCCTTGCACGGTGGTGTCGCTGTCGGCCACCGACGCATCGCGCAGGAACACCCGGCCCAGCTCGAAGGCACGCACGCGCGGCAGCTTGCGGTCGAGGTTGAACTTCAGCACCTGCAGCAGGGAGCCGATGAGCGAAGAGCGCATCACGCTCATCTGGCTGGCGATGGGATTGAGGAGGCGGATCGGGTCGGTGTTGCCGGCCAGTTCGCGTTCCCAGCTTTCCTCGACGAAGCTGAAATTGATCGTCTCCTGATAACCCCGCGCGGCCAGCGCACGGCGCACGGCGAAGGGGCCGCGCTTGGCTTCGGGCTGCAGATGCGGCGTGATCGGGCCGAGCGGCGGCGTGGTCGGCAGGTTCTCGTAGCCGACGATGCGCGCGATCTCCTCGATCAGGTCTTCCTCGATCGTGATGTCGAAGCGCCAGGACGGCGGCGTGACCACCAGGCTGCCGGCGGCGTCGGTGACCACCGGCAGGCCGAGCGAGGCCAGCGCGTCGGCGCATTGTTGCGCACTCAGCGGCATGCCGCTGACCTTGGCGGCGCGCGCAGGGCGCATCGTTACGGGCTTGGCGGCGGGCACGTTGGGGGCAATGTCGGTGATCGGGCCGGCGGTGCCGCCGCAGACCTGCTGCACCAGCGCGGTGATGCGTTCGATCGCCGCGACCGTCTGGCCCGGATCCACGCCGCGTTCGAAGCGGTGGCCGGCATCCGTCGAGAAATTGAAACGGCGCGAACGGCCCGCGACCGCACGCGGGTGCCAGAAGGCAGCCTCGATGTAGATGTTGGTGGTGCCGTCGGACACGGCGGTGGCATCGCCGCCCATGATGCCGGCGAGCGACTCGACCTGCTGCCCATCGGCGATGACACCGACCTGCGCATCCAGCGCCACCGTGTTGCCATTGAGCAGCTTGAGGCTTTCGCCCTCCTTCGCCCAGCGCACCTGCAGGCCGCCGTGGATCTTGTCCAGGTCGAAGATGTGTGTGGGCTGGCCGTATTCGAACATCACGTAGTTCGAGATGTCGACCAGCGGCGAGACGCTGCGCTGGCCGCAGCGCTCGAGGCGCTCGACCATCCATGCCGGCGTCTTCACCTGCGGATTCACGCCACGCATGACACGGCCGCTGAAGCGGCCGCACAGGTCGCTGGCCTGGATGTCGACGGCCAGCGTGGCCTCGTGTGCCACGGCGGCCTGGGGCAAGGCGGGCGTCAGCAGCGGAGCGCCGGTCAGGGCCGACAGTTCACGCGCGATGCCGTAGAGGCTCAGGCAGTGCGCCAGGTTGGGCGTGAGCTTGAGGGTGAACAGGGTGTCGTCGAGCCGCAGGTATTGCCGCAGGTCGGTGCCAACGGGCGCATCGGCGGGCAGTTCCAGCAGCCCTTCGTTGCCTTCGCCGATGCCCAGCTCGCGTGCCGAGCACAGCATGCCGTGGCTTTCCACGCCGCGCAGCTTGCCGACCTTGATCAGGAAAGGCTTGCCGTCCGCGCCGGGCGGCAGCGCCGCACCGACCAGGGCGCAGGGCACCCGGATGCCGGGACGGGCATTGGCGGCGCCGCACACGATGGTGAGCGGCGCGCCCTGCCCTGCCTCGACCTGGCACACACGCAGGCGGTCGGCATTGGGATGTTGCTCGGTCGAGAGGATCTCGCCGACCACGATTCGGCTGAAAGGCGGGGCCACCGGCTGCAGTTCCTCGACTTCGAGGCCCGCCATGGTCAGGGTATTGGCCAGCGCCTGCGTGTCCAGGGATGGGTTGCAGAAGGCACGCAGCCAGGATTCCGGAAATTGCATCTGTCGCTTCTCTCTTCTTCGTATCGCTCTGGTGCGTGCGGCTTATTGGAACTGGCGCAGGAAACGCATGTCGCCGTCGAAGAACAGGCGCAGGTCGCTCACACCGTAGCGCAGCATGGTGAGGCGGTCCGGGCCCATGCCGAAGGCAAAGCCCAGGTAGCGCTCGGGATCCAGGCCCATGTTGCGCACCACGTTCGGATGCACCTGGCCGGAGCCCGCGACTTCCAGCCAGCGCCCGGCCAGCGGGCCGCTGGCGAACTGGATGTCGATCTCGGCGCTGGGTTCGGTGAAGGGGAAGAAGCTGGGACGGAAACGCAGCACCAGATCGTCGCGCTCGAAGAAGGTGCGGCAGAAGTCGGTGAAGACGACCTTCAGGTCCTTGAAGCTGACGTTCTCGCCGATCCACAGGCCTTCGCACTGGTGGAACATGGGCGAGTGGGTGGCGTCGCTGTCCACGCGGTAGGTTCGGCCCGGAGCGATCACGCGGATCTCCGGCATGGCCTGGCCGGCATCGATGGCTGCGCGATGGCGCTTGACGTGCTGCACCGCATGCCGCACCTGCATCGGGCTGGTGTGGGTGCGCAGCAGCAGCGGCGCATCGGCCGCGCCGCCTTCGACGTAGAAAGTGTCATGCATCGAACGCGCCGGATGGTCGGCCGGCGTGTTGAGCGCGGTGAAGTTGAACCAGTCGGTCTCGATCTCCGGGCCCTCGGCCACCGAGAAGCCCATGGAGCCGAAGATGCCCTCGATGCGCTCCAGGGTGAGCGAGACGGGATGCAGGCCGCCCTCGCCGCGCTGGCGGCCGGGCAGGGTCACATCCAGCGACTCGGAGCGCAACTGGCGTTCGAGCTCGGCATCGGCCAGGGCCTGGCGGCGCGCGTTGAGCGCGGCCTCGATCGCCTGCTTGGCGGTGTTGATGACGGCGCCGCGCGCCTTCTTCTCATCGACCGCCAGCGTGGCCATGCCCTTCATCAGCTCGGTGATGCGGCCCGACTTGCCCAGGAACTGCGCCTTGGCGTTTTCCAGATCGACGGGCGTCCCGGCGGCGGAGAAAGCCTGCGAGGCACTGGCGACCAGCGCGTCCAACTCGTTCATAAATGCTTTGGTAGAAATGAAAAAAGGCTAGTGCCCGATCAAGCCCTAGCCTTCAAAAGTCGTGTCCGGTCCAGACACCAGCAGTGCATGGACCGGCGTCTAACCGTCAGGCCGCCAGCTTGGCCTTCACCTGGTCGACGATGCTGCCGAAGGCAGCCTTGTCGTGCACCGCGAGGTCGGCCAGCATCTTGCGGTCGATCTCGATGGCAGCCTTCTTCAGGCCGTTGGCGAATTGGCTGTAGGTCATGCCGAGTTCACGTGCGGCAGCGTTGATACGGGCAATCCACAGCTGACGGAACACACGCTTCTTGGTGCGGCGGTCACGGTATGCGTATTGACCCGCCTTCATCACCGCCTGCTTGGCGATGCGGAAGACATTGCCGCGGCGACCGCGGAAGCCCTTGGCGAGCTTGAGAACCTTTTTGTGGCGGGCGCGAGCCGTTACACCACGTTTGACGCGAGGCATTGAATTACTCCTTGTTCGTCAGTTGATTACAGGCCGGCGAACGGGAGCATCTGGGCCATGTGGCCCATATTGGTCTCGTGCACTGCGACGGAGCCGCGAAGCTGGCGCTTGTTCTTGGTGGTCTTCTTGGTCAGGATGTGACGCTTGAAGGCCTGGCCGCGCTTGACGGTACCGCCTGGACGAACTCGGAAGCGCTTCTTCGCGCTGCTTTTGGTCTTCATTTTGGGCATGAAATGCTCCTTGATCGTGCTCGTGAGGCGCCTCGAAAACTGCTTTCGTGGACTTGTTGGCCCCGAGCCACTTGTGTTGCGTCACCCGAAGGTGCCGCGCGGTCCGGGAATCTGAAGAAGATCAGTTCCCGGCCGATTGCCGAACGTTTCCGCCCGGCGAATTTTTTGCATCAACCCGCGATTGTCGCCGATCCGGCTCAGGCTGCGGCAGAAGACGCTTCGGAAGCCGTCTTCGCTGCTGCAGCCTTCTTGCGGCTGGGAGCGATCATCATGATCATCTGCCGGCCTTCGAGCTTTGGAAACTGCTCGATCAGGATGGTGTCGGCCAAGTCGGTACGGATGCGTTGCAGCAGCGCCATGCCGATTTCCTGGTGCGTGATTTCACGGCCGCGGAAACGCAGGGTGATCTTGCACTTGTCGCCTTCTTCCAGGAAGCGGCGGATGTTTCGCAGCTTGATGTTGTAGTCGCCGTCGTCGGTGCCGGGGCGAAACTTCACTTCCTTGATCTCGATGACCGTCTGCTTGGCTTTCGCCTCGGCAGCGCGCTTCTGCTCCTGGTACTTGAACTTGCCGTAGTCCATCAGACGACACACCGGCGGGATCGCCGTGGCAGCAATTTCAACCAGGTCGACGTCGAGTTCGCCGGCCATTCGCAAAGCCTCGGCCAGGCTGACGATGCCCAAGGGCTCGTTCTCCGGCCCGGACAGGCGCACTTCGGGCGCCATGATTTCCCGGTTCAGGCGATGCTTGCGTTCCTCGCGTTGGCGACGGTCACGAAATTCAGTAGCGATGGCTCAATCCTTTTAAAGACACTACAACAGCGTAGCGAAATCTCTTGGAGCGCGTAAGAAATGCAGGTTCGCCGGTTTCCCGACGAAACCGGCGATCAGATCTTGAGAGCGATGTCCGAGGCCACCTTTTCGGCGAAGGCCGCCACCGACATTGCACCGAGGTCGACGCCACCACGGGCGCGCACTGCCACGGCTCCTGCTGCCATTTCCTTGTCGCCGATCACGGCGATGTAAGGCAGCTTTTGCATTGAATGCTCCCGTATTTTATAGTTAATTTTCTCGTTGCGCAGATCCAGCTGAACCCTAAGCCCCTGCGCGCGCAGTGTTTTCGCAACGCTGCGGGCGTATTCGGCCTGGCTGTCGGTGATCGTGAGGATGGAAACCTGCATCGGCGCCAGCCAGGACGGAAGCGCCCCGGCATGGTGTTCGATCAGCATGCCGATGAAGCGCTCCAGGCTGCCGACGATGGCCCGGTGCAGCATCACGGGATGTGCGCGGCCATTGGCTTCGGTAACGTATTCGGCACCCAGGCGCTCGGCCGTGTTGAAGTCGACCTGGATCGTGCCGCACTGCCAGTGGCGGCCGATGGCATCACGCAGCGTGTATTCGATCTTCGGGCCGTAGAAGGCGCCCTCGCCCGGGGAAATTTGGTACTCCACCCCGGAGCGCTTGAGCGCTTCGATGCAGGCATGCTCGGCCTTGTCCCAGAGTTCGTCCGAGCCGACACGGTTGTCCGGCCTCGTTGCAATCTTGTAGAGGATGTCCGTGAAGCCGAAGTCCTGGTAGACACGCTGCAGCGTTTCCGTGAAGGCAACGCATTCGTCCAGAATCTGGTCTTCGGTGACGAAGGCGTGGCCGTCGTCCTGCGTGAAGCCGCGCACGCGCATGATGCCGTGCAGCGCGCCCGAGGGCTCGTTGCGGTGGCACTGGCCGAACTCGCCATAGCGCAGCGGCAGGTCGCGGTAGCTGCGCAGGTCGCTCTTGAAGATGAGCACATGGCCCGGGCAGTTCATCGGCTTGAGTGCGTAGTCGCGCTTTTCCGACTCCGTCGTGAACATGTTCTCGCGGTAGTTCTGCCAGTGGCCCGTCTTCTCCCACAGGCTGCGGTCGAGGATCTGCGGCCCCTTGACTTCCAAGTAGCCCGTTTCGCGGTAGACCTGGCGCATGTACTGCTCCACCGCCTGCCAGATCGCCCAGCCCTTGGGGTGCCAGAACACCACGCCCGGCGCCACGTCGTCGATGTGGAACAGGTCGAGCTCCTTGCCCAGGCGGCGGTGGTCGCGCTTCTCGGCCTCCTCGATGCGCAGGATGTAGGCCTCCAGGTCCTTCTTGTCGGCCCAGGCCGTGCCGTAGATGCGCTGCAGCTGCTCGTTCTTGGCATCGCCGCGCCAGTAGGCGCCGGCCAGCTTGGTCAGCTTGAAGACCTTGAGGAAACGCGTGTTCGGCACGTGCGGGCCGCGGCACATGTCGACGTATTCCTGGTGGTAGTACAGGCCCATGGCCTGCTCGTCGGGCATGTCCTCGACCAGGCGCAGCTTGTAGTCTTCGCCGCGCGACTGGAACACCTCGATCACCTCGGCGCGGGGCGTCATCTTCTTGACGACGTCGTAGTCCTGCGCGATCAGCTGTTTCATGCGGGCTTCGATCGCGGCCATGTCCTCGGGCGTGAAGGGGCGCTCGTAGGCGATGTCGTAGTAGAAGCCCTCGTCGATCACCGGGCCGATCACCATGCGTGCCGTGGGATAGAGCTGCTTGACGGCATGGCCGACCAGGTGGGCGGTGGAGTGGCGGATGATCTCGACGCCTTCGGCATCCTTGGGCGTGATGATCTGCAGGCGGGCGTCGTGTTCGATGAGGTCGCTGGCGTCCACCAGGCGGCCGTCGATCTTGCCGGCGACGGTCATCTTGGCGAGGCCGGGGCCGATGGAGCGGGCAACGTCGGCCACCGAGACCGGGCCGGGGAAGCTGCGCTGCGAATTGTCGGGGAGCGTGATCTGGATCATGGCGTGCCAATCAGAGCGAGAAAAAAGCGGGGGATGGAAACGAAAAAAGCGCGGAGATCCGCGCTTTTGATCAGGCGAGCCGCAAGGGCTCCTCGAGCAGGCAAACGCGAACCCATCGGCCTAGCGGCCGGAGGAAGTCTCCGAGGGAGTTCGCGGTGTCATAACCAGTTTGCCTTTCTCGCTCTTGCTGATGGATGGTCTGGAGCGCGCGAGTTTAACACCGCGGTCCCAGCCAGTGCCCTCAGTGGAATTGCTCTTCCTCGGTGGAGCCGGTCAGCGCCGTGACGCTCGAACGCCCACCCTGGATCGCCGTGGTGACCTCGTCGAAATAACCGGTGCCCACCTCCTGCTGATGCGAGACGAAGCTGTAGCCGCGCTCGCGTGCGGCGAACTCCGGTTGCTGCACCTTGTCGACATAGGCCGACATGCCGCGGCTGGCGTAATCCTGCGCCAGATCGAACATGTTGAACCACATCGAATGGATGCCGGCCAGGGTGATGAACTGGTACTTGTAGCCCATGGCGCCCAGCTCCCGCTGGAACTTGGCGATGGTCGCGTCGTCGAGGTTTTTCTTCCAGTTGAACGATGGCGAGCAGTTGTAGGCCAGCATCTTGCCGGGATGCACCTTGTGCACCGCATCCGCGAAGCGCTTGGCAAAGGCCAGATCAGGCGTGCCGGTTTCGCACCAGACGAGGTCGGCATAGTGCGCATAGGCGATGGCGCGCGAGATCGCCTGATCGATGCCCTTGCGGGTCTTGTAGAAGCCCTCGGCGGTGCGGTCGCCGGTCAGGAAGGGCTTGTCGTTGTCGTCATGGTCGCTGGTCAGCAGGTCTGCGGCTTCCGCATCGGTCCGGGCGATGACCAGTGCCGGCGTGCCGCAGACGTCGGCAGCCAGGCGGGCGGCCACCAGTTTCTGGACCGCATCCTGGGTCGGCACAAGCACCTTGCCGCCCATGTGGCCGCACTTCTTCACGGAAGCCAGTTGGTCCTCGAAATGCACACCTGCCGCGCCGGCACGGATCATCGCCTTCATCAGCTCGAAGGCATTGAGCACACCACCGAAGCCCGCCTCGGCATCCGCCACGATGGGTGCGAAGTAGTCGACATGCCCGGCGTCGCCCGGATTGCTTCCCCGTGCCCACTGGATTTCATCGGCGCGACGGAAACTGCTGTTGATGCGCTCGACCACCGTTGGAACCGAATCGACTGGATACAGCGACTGATCGGGATACATCGCCGCGTAGCTGTTGTTGTCGGCGGCCACCTGCCAACCGGACAGATAGATCGCCTTGATGCCCGCCTTGACCTGCTGCATGGCCTGACCGCCGGTCAGTGCACCGAGGCAATTGAGATAGGGCTCTGTATGCAGCAGATTCCACAGTTTCTCGGCACCACGGTGCGAAAGCGTGTATTCGATCGGAAAAGAGCCGCGCAGGCGCACTACGTCCGCGGCGCAATATCCGCGTCGGATGCCTTTCCAGCGCGGATTGCTCGCCCAATCCTTTTCCAGGGCGGTGATTTGTTGCTCACGGCTGAGCTGTTCGCTGAGGGTATGGGGCACGGTGGACTCCTTCAAATATGCAACGCCGACATGGCGCGCTGGGTTCCACTTTATGTACCGCGGCACTTCGAAAGCGCGCAAATTCTCCAGACAGGATTAAGTTTTTTTCCTTTAAACTCAATTACTTATGAAATAATTTCACAATGAGAAATTCAATATTCCATATTGAAAAATATTGGTGCAGTGCAGCATCCATGTTTGTCGCCATGTGAAATTCACCCCATCCAGCGAAATTTCAGTCCGGTTGACGCGCCAGCCAGTCGCCATCGGCAAGTGGTTCAAGGTGTGCAACCAGCGCAGGCGCAATCTCATAGACAAAACAGCGGATGAGCTTGCCATTCACCTCGATTTCGAGTTCGCGCTTGGCATATTCGCCGGTCGGCTCGGGTAGCAGCCCTTCAATTTCATCCAGACGTTGCTCGACCGAATGACTCACGCTGTAGACCTCGCCGACGACCGCCATGCAGCCGTCCATCACCAAGCCGGGATACCAGCCCATGGAATAGAGCCGGCCGGGAATGCTGGCGGCTCCCAGATACTTCGGCGCAGGCCGAAGCAGGTTGATGTCATTGACCTCGCCGCGGCGCAAGGTGCCGTAGACAAACACGTATCGACCCGTGTCCGCGCATGCCTGGTCCTGGGTTGTCATGAAAGCTCGCTCCTGAAGGTTTGGGGGGACCGCGGCGACCGGGGCTGCCGTGCTGTCCGGTAGGCTCCACCAGAGGTGAAACACGAGTGCAACATTGCCACGTCCTCGTTTGAAAAAAACGTAATCCACTTGGAAACGCGTTTTTTCTCCAGTAGCATGCGCGCAGCCAGTGGAAAGAAGGTTTTCCACCGGTGACGACACACCAATCCCTTAGGAAGAAGAATCATGGCAACTGCAAAAAAAGCGCCGGCTAAAGCACCGGCGAAAAAGGCCGCAGCTCCGGCAACCAAAGCTGCCGTGAAGGCCCCGGCCAAGAAGGCCGCCGTCAAGCGCACGCCCAACGCCGCCTTCATGAAGGCCTTGACGCCCAGCGCCGAACTGGCCGCCGTTGTGGGTGCCACCCCGCTGCCGCGCACCGAAGTGGTCAGCAAGCTGTGGACCTACATCAAGAAGCACGACCTGCAGGACAAGGCCAACAAGCGCAACATCAACGCCGATGCCAAGCTCAAGGCCATCTTCGGTAAGGACCAGGTCTCGATGTTCGAACTGGCTTCCCTGATCGGCAAGCACGTCAGCTAAGACGCCTCTGCGTTGCCCACGCAGCAAAAAAAGGTCTCCTGCCGGAGACCTTTTTTTCGCCCTTGCTGGGCTCAAGCCCGCTCCAGTGCCTGGCGCAGATCCGCGATCAGGTCGGCGGTTTCCTCCAGGCCCACCGAGAGCCGGACCATGCCGTCGCTGATGCCCATTTGCGCACGGACTGCCGCGCCAGCCTCCCAAAAGATCGTGTGGGCGACCGGGATGACCAGCGTACGTGTATCGCCCAGCCCGGTGGCCTTCACCGCCAGCTGCAAACGATCGATGAACGCCAGGCAGGCGTCGGCATTCTTCAATTCGAAAGACAGCAACCAGCCCGCGGCCAGGAAATGCTTCTGCGCACGCTCATGCTGCGGATGGGACGACAGGCCGGGGTAGTAGACCTTGGCGATGGCCGGATGGGCTTCGAGATAGCGGGCGATTTCCAGCGTCGCGGCGCTGGTCTGGCGCATGCGCAGCGCCAAGGTCTCGGCACCCACCGAAATCGCATGTGCGTGCTGGGCAGACAGGGTTCCGCCCATGTCGCGCAGGCCCTTCTTGCGAATTTGCGTCAAGCCCCATTGGCGCGTGTCGCCCTTGCGGTAGACCTCGCTGATGTTGGGATAGGCCGACCAGTCGAACAGCCCGGTATCGACCACCGCACCGCCCAGCGCATTGCCGTGGCCGCAGATCGACTTGGTGAGCGAATGCACCACCAGCCCGGCGCCGGTGGATCCGGGCCGGAACAAGTACGGCGACAGGATGGTGTTGTCGACCACGAACAGCAGGCCGCGCTCGCGGCACAGACGCCCAATGCCTTCCAGGTCGGCGATCTGCGTGCCCGGATTGGACAGCGTCTCGACGAACACCATCCGCGTGGCGGGCGTGATGGCCGCGGCCACATGCTCGACTTCGCTCGCATCCACCCGCGAGACCCCGATGCCGAGATCGCCCAGGGTGCCAAAGATGCTGTTGGTATTGCCGAAGACGGCGCGGCTGGCCACCAGGTGGTCGCCGGCGCGCAGCAAGGTCAGAAAGACGCCGCAGATTGCCGCCATGCCGCTGGCAAACGAGACGGTGCCGACACCGGCTTCCATCTGCGTGAGCTTGGCTTCCAGGGCGGCCGTGGTGGGAGTGCCCTGGCGCGAGTAGACGTAGGCGCCTTTTTTCGTGCCCTGGAAGACGCCGATCAGGTCCTCCACCTTGTCGAACCCGTACTGGGTCGAGGTGTGGATGGCCTTGTGGACGCTGCCGTCTTCCGAGCCGAAGGCTTTGTCGGAATGCACGACGTCGGTGGTGAACCCGCGGTGACTGGTCATGGTTTTGCTTTGCTGCAGGACGGTTCAGTCGCGCTCGGGCACGACGGCTTCGGCGTAATCGTAAAGCGCCGAGAGAATGGTTTCGGTGCGCTCGTCGGGGCCGTCTTCTGCTTCGCTGGCCTGCTCGCCCAGCACATCCAGGGCGGCGAGGTAGTCATCGACGGTGCGCGCTCCGCCAACGCCTTCGAAAAGCCGCGCGGCGCGGTGTTCCTGCCAGCGTGCACCCTCCTCCTCGGTCAGGGAGTCCGGGTAATTGCGTGCGCGGAAGCGGAAGACGATTTCCTCCAGGCGGGCGTCTTCGAAACCCGTGCGGGCGGAGGCCAGCTGGCCGGGCGACATCCCACGCAACTGGCCGAGCTTGCGGCGGTCGTTGTTGCCGACAAAACCACCGTACAGGTCTTCTTCCACGTCGGCCGGCTCGCTGGCCGGGCGCTTGAACACCTCCTGCCAGATCGCACTCATGTCGGGCAAGGCGGCAGCCGCCTGCGCATGCAGCGCCGCCTGCTCCAGGTCCAGCTGCCAGCGCTGTGCCATTTCGGGCCGCAGGGTGCGCAGGTTGCCGACCACCATCGGGGATTTGTTCAGGTGCACGCTTTTGAGCGACAGACGGCTCATGCCTTCTGGCAGGTCGGCCGCGCGGGTGAAAAGGCGCTGGCGGATCTCCTCGATTCCCAGCGTTGCCAGGATGGCTGGATCCTGCGACAGATCCCAGGCAAGCACTTCGTTGCGGTTCGTCGGATGGATCGCCAGCGGCCACATGACCGCGAGGCAGCCGCGCTCAGCTGCAAACATGCCCGAGACGTGCAGAAAAGGCCGAGCCGTCTGCGCAGTGGTGGGCAGGCCGAGTTCCTGGGCGACCCGGTCCTTGGCGCGCAAGCCAAGCGCGAAGTCGAAGAGGCGCGGGTTCTTTTCGCGCAGCAGCCGGGCCAGCGCGATCGTCGCCCTGACGTCGGACAAGGCATCGTGCGCGGCCTCATGAACCAGGCCGTTGGCCCGGGTGAGGTCTTCCAGGCGAAAACTGGGTTTGCCGTCAGGCTTCAAGGGCCATTCCATGCCCTCCGGTCGCAGGGCGTAGGCCAGACGCACCACGTCGAGCAGATCCCAGCGGCCACACCCGTTCTGCCATTCGCGGGCGTAGGGATCGATGAGGTTGCGCCAGAAAAGAAAACGCGTGACTTCGTCGTCGAAGCGGATGGTGTTGTAGCCCACGCCGATGGTGCCGGGCACCGAGAAAGCGGCTTCGATCCGGCCTGCGAATTCGATTTCGGCAATGCCCCGCTCCATGCAGGTCTGCGGCACGATGCCGGTGATCAGGCAGCTTTGCGGATCGGGCAGGTAATCGTCGGTCTGCCGGCAATACACCATCAAGGGTTCGCCGATTTCACGCAGTTCGGCATCGGTTCGAATGGCGGCGAATTGCGAGGGCCGGTCGCGGCGCGGATTGGTGCCGAAGGTTTCGTAGTCGTGCCAGAGAAAAGTGATGTCGGTCATGGATGTAGATGCCAGCTCCAGGCGCCGCAAATGTACAGGACGGCGTGGTGCAAGCTCCGCGCCGTCCGCCGGGATCAGGACCCGGAAGCCTCTGGCTGAGGCTGCACAGGCGGCGGCTCGACCTTGGTCAGCACGGCGCTGCTGAAGAACTTGCCCAGGCCGTCGGCCTCACGCGTGCCGGAGAGGAAACGGATGGACTTGTCGCGCAGCATGTAGCCGACGGTCAGCTTCACGCCGAGCACGGGAGTGCTGCCGCTCATCTGGCCCATCTTTGCCGTGGCATTGACCAGGGTCGCTTCGAGCTTGTTGGCCGGGCCGGACGGGCGCGTGGGGTCGGTGGAGACGATGTTCTTCACGCCGTCCAGAGGCTTGAGATCGAAGCCCGCCTGTACTTCGGAAGTGATCGTCGCGGTGTTGCAGAACGCGCTCGAGTACGTCACCAGACGCGCGATGGCCGTGTACTTGCCATTGGCATCGACGGCCAGGGTTCCGGTGATCTGGTGAGAGCCGTCGTCTTGCGAGTTGGCCAGGCAGGTGGTGGTGTAGTCACCTACGTAGTCGGTCCATGACGGCGACGCCTCCGTGGATGTCTTGCCATCGCCTCCTCCGCATGCTGTCAATGCAGCAGCAGCGGCCATAAGCAAAAGGAAGGGATGTCCGTTTCGGCGTAGGGATTCGATAAATTTCATGCTTCTTGCGAATCAAAAGTTGAAGAAGCCGAGAATGTAGTGAGTAAATGCACACACTCATACGACTCTTTTGATAGCAAGTTTTGACACTGTAAAAAAACGAAAAAGGGCTGGCAATTTGCATTGCCAACCCTTGTCGGAGAAGCTCTCGAAGAGCTTGCCGCGATCAGTCGGTCGTCGCTTCTTCCGGCTCGGCCGGCTCAGACTTCTGACCACGTTCGCGCTTGGGCAGCGGCGTGATGTCGAGCTTCACCTCGGGCTTTTCGGCCGTCGGATCTTCCAGGTCCACCGTCAGGCGGCCGCCTTCGGTCAGGCGACCGAAGAGCAGCTCGTCGGCCAGCGCACGACGGATCGTGTCCTGGATCAGCCGCTGCATCGGCCGTGCGCCCATCAGTGGGTCGAAGCCCTTCTTGGCCAGATGCTTGCGCAGCACGTCGGTGAAGGTGACTTCCACCTTCTTCTCGGCGAGCTGCTGCTCCAGCTGCAGCAGGAACTTGTCGACCACCCGCAGGATGACGTTCTCATCCAGCGGCTTGAAGTTGACGATCGCGTCCAGCCGGTTGCGGAACTCGGGCGTGAAGATGCGCTTGATGTCGGCCATCTCGTCGCCCGCCACACGCGGGTTGGTGAAGCCGATGGTCGCCTTGTTCATCGTCTCGGCGCCGGCATTCGTCGTCATCACCAGGATGACGTTGCGGAAGTCGGCCTTGCGTCCGTTGTTGTCCGTCAGCGTGCCGTGGTCCATGACCTGGAGCAGCACGTTGAAGATGTCCGGATGCGCCTTCTCGATCTCGTCGAGCAGCAGCACGCAGTGCGGCTTCTTGGTGATCGCCTCGGTCAGCAGGCCGCCCTGGTCGAAACCGACGTAGCCCGGAGGCGCGCCGATCAGCCGGCTCACCGCATGGCGCTCCATGTACTCCGACATGTCGAAGCGGATCAGCTCGATGCCCATGATGTAGGCGAGCTGCTTGGCCGCTTCGGTCTTGCCGACGCCGGTGGGACCGCTGAACAGGAAGGCGCCGATTGGCTTGTCGCCCTTGCCCAGGCCCGAGCGCGCCATCTTGACCGAGGAGGCCAGCACTTCGAGTGCCTTGTCCTGGCCGAAGACCACGCTCTTCAGGTCACGCTCGATCGTCTGCAGCTTGCCGCGGTCGTCGTTGCTGACGTTGGCGGGCGGGATGCGGGCGATCTTGGCCACGATCTCCTCGACTTCCGTCTTGGTGATCGTCTTCTTGCGCTTGTTGGGCGGCAGGATGCGCTGGGCGGCGCCGGCCTCGTCGATCACGTCGATCGCCTTGTCGGGCAGGTGGCGGTCGTTGATGTACTTGGCCGACAGCTCGGCGGCAGCCTGCAGCGCGGCGGCCGCGTACTTCACGCTGTGGTGTTCCTCGAAGCGCGACTTCAGGCCCTTGAGGATCTCGACCGTCTGCTCGACCGTCGGCTCGACCACGTCGACCTTCTGGAAACGACGCGACAGGGCCGCGTCCTTCTCGAAGATGCCGCGGTATTCCTGGAAGGTGGTCGCGCCGATGCACTTGAGCTGGCCGGAGGACAGCGCGGGCTTCAACAGGTTGGACGCGTCCAGCGTGCCGCCCGATGCCGCGCCGGCACCGATCAGGGTGTGGATTTCGTCGATGAACAGCACGGCGTTCGGCTTGTCCTTGAGCGACTTGAGCACGCCCTTCAGGCGCTGCTCGAAGTCACCGCGGTACTTGGTGCCGGCCAGCAGCGCGCCCATGTCCAGCGAGTAGACCTGGGAGTCGGCCAGGATCTCCGGCACGTCCTTCTGCGTGATGCGCCATGCCAGGCCCTCGGCGATGGCCGTCTTGCCCACGCCGGCCTCGCCCACCAGCAGCGGGTTGTTCTTGCGGCGGCGGCAGAGGATCTGGATGACCCGCTCGACCTCGTACTCGCGGCCGATCAGCGGATCGATCTTGCCTTCCTTGGCCTGCTGGTTCAAGTTGACGGTGAACTGCTCCAGCGGAGAAGCCTTCTCGTTCTTCTCGGCCTGGGTCTCTTCGCTCTCGGCCTGCGGCTCGCCGGACTTGGTGGGTTCCGGCGGCTCGCCCTTCTTGATGCCGTGGGCGATGAAGTTCACCACGTCCAGACGGGTCACGCCCTGCTGGTGGAGGTAGTAGACGGCGTGCGAGTCCTTCTCGCCGAAGATCGCCACCAGCACGTTGGCGCCGGTGACTTCCTTCTTGCCGTTGCCGGTGGACTGCACATGCATGATGGCGCGCTGGATGACGCGCTGGAAACCCAGCGTCGGCTGCGTGTCCACCTCGTCGGTGCCGGCCACCTGGGGCGTGTTGTCCTTGATGAAGTTTGACAGCGACTTGCGCAGGTCGTCGATGTTGGCCGAGCAGGCACGCAGGACTTCGGCGGCGCTCGGGTTGTCGAGCAGTGCCAGAAGCAGGTGCTCGACGGTGATGAATTCGTGTCGTTGCTGCCGGGCCTCCACGAAGGCCATATGCAAGCTGACTTCCAGTTCCTGGGCAATCATGAGATTTCCTTTGCCGAGCGGTAAAAATATGGCCAGTAATTAGGGATGGATCCGGCTTTATTCAACCGGTTCACTCACACACTGCAGCGGATGTCCGGCCTTGCTCGCCGCGTCCATGACCTGGTCGACCTTGGTCGCGGCCACGTCGCGCGAGTAGACGCCGCAGACGCCTTTTCCGTCGAGATGGATCTTGAGCATGATTTGGGTCGCCTGCTCGCGGTCCTTGCTGAAGAATTGCTGGATCACCATGACCACGAACTCCATCGGCGTGTAGTCGTCGTTGAGCATGACGACCTGGAACATCTGCGGCGGCTGGGTGCGCTGGGTGCGGCGCTCGAGCACGACCGAGTCGCCATCGTCCCGCGCGGGAGCCGGCTTGATGGCCGGATTTGCCGGGCTGACCGGCGGTGGGGACGGGGACTGGGTCGCCATGAAATTCATTCTATCGGTGGGAATTGCGCGCTGCAGCAAGCAGGGATTTTGGTGGTATTTCGGCAACTTCAAGGGCTGGGATCTCATTCGTACACGATGACCGCTTTTCCGCCCTCGGCCTGGGCCATCCAGCTCGACAATGCGGCGTCGGTCGGGAAGAACAGGGAACGCTCGTCCAACTTTAAGTCAACGCCGACTTCCATGCCGGCCGTTTCGCGGCGCACCGACAGGCGCACCTCCAGCCCGCGCAGCAGTTCGCCCTGTTCGGACACCTCGCGCACCGGCGGATGGTCGCGCACGATGCGCTGGATGTCCGGTGCCTTGCCGTTGACCGCCACCCGCAGGAACTTGCCGAAGCGGCAGCGCGCGGTGGCCAGGTCCCAGACATGTTCCACCTTCAGGCGCACGCCGCCGGTGAAGCGGTCGGGCTGCAGCTTGCCGGAGATGATGACCATCTCGTCGTCCTTGAGCAGATTGCGGTAGGTGTTGAGCACGCCTTCGTCGGCCGTCGCCTCGATCACGCCGGACTTGTCGTCCAGCTTCATCAGCGCCAGCTTGCCGCGCTGGCCGTTGATGACACGCAGCTCCAGGATGATGCCGGCCAGCGTGACCGGCTCGCGCGAATCGGCCAGCTCGCCGATCTCGCGGCGCACGAACTGGCGCACCTCGCGCGAGACCTCGTCGAACAGGTGGCCGGAGAGATAGAAGCCGACGGCCGTCTTCTCCAGCACCAGCCGCTCCTTGATGCCCCAGGGCCGGGCCTCGACCAGGTCGGGCTCCTGCGCGCTGGAGCCGTGGCCGTCGTCCATCATGTCGAACAGCCCGCCCTGGTTGACGTTGGCGGCCTGCGCGGCGGCGTATTCGAAGGCGCGGTCGATGGAGGCCACCATCGAGGCGCGGTGCGGGTTGATCGCATCGAAGGCGCCGGCCTTGATCAGCGCCTCCACCGTGCGTTTGTTGATGCGTTGCCGGTCCACCCGGTTGCAGAAGTCGAACAGGCTGGAGAAGGCACCGCCCTCCTCCCGCGCCGCCACCACCGCCTCGATGGCCGACTGGCCGGTGCCCTTGACGGCGCCCAGGCCGTAGCGGATCACGGTGTTGCTGACCGGCTCGAAGCGGTAGCCGCCGCGGTTGACGTCCGGCGGCTCGAACGTCATGCCGAGCTTCTGCGCATCCTCGAAGAGCACCCGCAGCTTGTCGGTGTCGTCCATTTCCACCGTCATGTTGGCGCAGTAGAACTCCGCCCGAAAATGCACCTTGAGCCAGCCGGTGTGATACGCCAGCAGCGAATAGGCGGCGGCATGCGACTTGTTGAAGCCGTAGCCCGCGAACTTCTCCATCAGGTCGAAGATCTCGTCGGCCTTGTCCTGCGCAATCCCGTTGACCGCGGCCCCCTTGCGGAAGATCTCGCGGTGCATCGCCATTTCTTCGAGCTTCTTCTTGCCCATGGCGCGGCGCAGCAGGTCGGCGCCGCCCAGCGAATAGCCGCCCAGGATCTGGGCGGTCTGCATCACCTGCTCCTGGTAGACCATGATCCCGTAGGTCTCCGACAGCATGTCGGCCACCAGCGGATGCGGGTACTCCACCGTCTCGCGGCCGTGCTTGCGGGCCACGAAGCTGGGGATCAGGTCCATCGGGCCCGGGCGGTACAGCGCGTTCAGGGCGATCAGGTCTTCCAGCCGCGTCGGCTTGGCGTCGCGCAGCATGCCCTGCATGCCGCGGGATTCGAACTGGAACACGGCTTCGGTCTTGCCCTCGGCAAACAGCCGGTAGGTGGCCGTGTCGTCGATCGCGATGTTCTCGTAGGCAAACAGCTCCTGGCCCTTGTGGCGCTTCTTGATGAACTCGCGGGCGATCTCCAGGATGGTCAGCGTGGCCAGGCCCAAGAAGTCGAACTTGACCAGGCCGATGGCCTCCACGTCGTCCTTGTCGTACTGGCTCACTGCCGAATCGCTGCCCGGCTGCTGGTAGAGCGGGCAGAAGTCGGTCAGCTTGCCCGGGGCGATCAGCACGCCGCCGGCATGCATGCCGATGTTGCGGGTCATGCCTTCGAGCTTCTGCGCCATCTCGATGACGGTCTTGACGTCCTCTTCCTTGCGCACCCGCTCGTAGAGCATGGGCTCCAGCTCCAGCGCGTAGTTGTTCTTGTCGCCGTCCTTCTTGGTCTCGGGCGGATAGGCCAGGGTGTAGGACATGCCCGGCTTGGCCGGCACCAGCTTGGAGATGCCGTCCACGAAGGTGTAGCTCATGTCCATCACCCGGCCCACGTCGCGGATCGCCGCCTTGGCGGCCATGGTGCCGAAAGTGGCGATCTGGCTGACCGCGTCCTTGCCGTACTTGTCCTTGACGTAGTCGATGACGCGGTCGCGGTTGCCCTGGCAGAAGTCGATGTCGAAGTCGGGCATGGACACCCGCTCCGGGTTCAGGAAGCGCTCGAACAGCAGCTTGTATTCGAGCGGATCCAGGTCGGTGATCTTGAGTGCGTAGGCCACCAGCGAGCCGGCGCCGGAACCCCGGCCCGGGCCCACCGGGCAGCCGTTGTTCTTGGCCCAGTTGATGAAGTCGCCCACGATCAGGAAGTAGCCCGGGAAACCCATCTTCAGGATGGTGTTGATCTCGAACTCCAGCCGCTCCACGTATTCCGGGCGCTTGGCGTTGCGCTTGGCCAGGTCCGGATAGAGGTGGGCCAGGCGCACCTCCAGGCCCTCGAAGGAGGCGATGCGGAAATAGTCCGCGATCGGCACGTTGTTGGGAGTGGGGAAGTCGGGCAGCTGCGGCTTCCCCAGGTCCAGCACGATGCTGCAGCGGCGGGCGATCTCCACCGTGTTGGCGATGGCCGAAGGCACGTCCGCGAACAACGCCTCCATCTGCGCGGTGCTCTTGAAATACTGCTCACGGGTGAACTTGCGCACCCGGCGCTGGTTGCCCAGGATCTCGCCTTCGGAGATGCAGACGCGCGCCTCGTGGGCCTCGTAGTCGTCCACTTCGGTGAACTGCGTCGGATGGGTGGCCACCACCGGCAGGTTCAGGCGCGCGGCCAGCTGCACGGCGGCCACCGTGTGGGCTTCGTCGTCCACCCGGCCGGCACGCTGGATCTCCAGGTAGAAGCGATGCGGAAAGATGCCGGCCAGCAGCAGCGCGGCATCGGCGGCGGCGGAATCGTCCTGGCGGATCAGCGCCTGGCCCACCGGGCCGGCCTGGGCGCCCGCCAGCAGGATCATGCCCTCGTTGAGTTCACGCAGCCATTCCAGCTTGCAGACGGCCAGGGCCTTCACCACGCCCTTGGTCCAGGCGCGGGCGATCAGCTCGGACAGGTTGAGATAACCCTTCCAGTCCTGCACCAGCACCACCACCTTCGACAGCACCGCCGGATCGGCGCCTATGCCTTCCAGATAGAGCTCGGCGCCGATGATCGGCTTGACGCCCTTGCCGCGCGCGGCCTTGTAGAACTTGACCGCCCCGAAGAGGTTGCCGAGGTCGGTGATGGCAAGAGCGGGCTGGCCGTCGCGGGCAGCGGCCTTGACGACATCGTCGATCCGGTTGGTGCCGTCGACGACGGAAAACTCGGTGTGCAGGCGCAGGTGTACAAACATCGGGGCATTTTAAGAACCTTGGCCGATCGGCGTCCGCGCCGACCCCGGTTCCTTCAGGTTTCTAAAATCGGGGGGTGAACTCCATCCTGAACATTTCCGCCTACCGCTTCATCGCCCTGCCCGATGCCGAGGCGCTGCGCCAGCCGCTGCTGGACCGGGCCCTGGCGCTGGGCCTGCGCGGCACCATCCTGCTGGCGGGCGAAGGCATCAATCTTTTCCTGGCCGGGCCGGCCGAGGACGTGCACCGTTTCCTCGACGATCTGCGGCTCGATCCGCGTTTCGCCGGGCTCGAAGCCAAGGAGAGCTGGTCCGACAGGCAGCCCTTCGGCCGCATGATGGTCAAGGTCAAGCCCGAGATCATCCGCATGAACCATCCGGCCATCCGGCCGCAGGCCGGCCGCGCCCCGGCGGTGGACAGCGCCACGCTGCGCCGCTGGCTCGATGCCGGACAGGACGACGAGGGCCGCGAGGTGGTTCTGCTCGACACCCGCAATGCCTTCGAGGTGGACCATGGCGCCTTCGAGGGCGCCATCGACTGGCGCATCGAGAAATTCACCGAATTCCCCGCGGCCTTGCGCGAGCACCGCGAGGAATTCGCCGGCAAGACCGTGGTCAGCTACTGCACCGGCGGCATCCGCTGCGAGAAAGGGGCGATCCTGATGGCCGAGGAAGGCCTGGAGCATGTCTACCAGCTCGAAGGCGGCATCCTGAAATACTTCGAGGAGCAGGGCGGCGCGCATTACCGCGGCGGCTGCTTCGTCTTCGACGACCGGCGGGTGCTCGATGCCTCGCTGGCCGCGCCCGCCGCCGCCCCGTCCTCCGACTGACTGCTAGACTCGCCGCCCCCCACCGACTCTCCTGCATGTCCCTCCGTTCCGCTCCCGCCGTCGGCATCGACTTCGGCACCTCCAATTCCGCCGTCGCCGCCGCCCTGCCGGACGGTTCGATCCGCCCCCTGCCGATCGAGGACGCCCACACCACGCTGCCGACCGCCCTGTTCTTCCGCGACGAGGATCAGGCGACCTTCTTCGGCCGCGCCGCCATGCAGCAGTACCTGGCCGGCGAGGAAGGCCGGCTGATGCGTTCGCTCAAGAGCCTGCTGGGCAGCTCGCTGATCGACGAACGCACCGCCGTGCTCGGCGAGGCCGTGCCCTTCCGCGACATCCTGACCCGCTTCCTGTCGGAACTGGCCACCCGCGCCGAAGCCCAGCTCGGCGCCCGGCCGCGCCGCGCGGTGATGGGCCGCCCGGTGCATTTCGTGGACGAGGACG
Organism: Xylophilus rhododendri; assembly: GCF_009906855.1. Lineage (NCBI taxonomy): Bacteria > Pseudomonadati > Pseudomonadota > Betaproteobacteria > Burkholderiales > Xylophilus > Xylophilus rhododendri. Next base: position 5,272,104 of record NZ_CP047650.1, on the reverse strand, counting down.
AGACCCGCGACGCCGCCGCCGAAGCGGCCCTGGCCGACTGCGCCCGCAGCGCCGGCTTCGAGGAAGTGCGCTTCGAGCTGGAGCCGATCGCCGCGGCCTTCGACTACGAACGCCGGGTGACGAAGGAAACCCGCGTGATGGTGGTCGACATCGGCGGCGGCACCTCCGACTTCACCCTGGTGCGCCTGGGCCCGGACCGGGTCGCCCAAACCGACCGCCGCAGCGACATCCTGGCCACCACCGGCGTGCACATCGGCGGCACCGACTACGACCGCGCCCTGAACCTGGCCCGTGTCATGCCCCTGCTGGGCCTGGGCCACAAGGGCGGCACCGGCCGCGAGGTGCCGAGCACCGTGTTCTTCGAGCTGGCCACCTGGCACCTGATCCACCGCACCGCCACGCCCGCCGCCCTGCGTGCGGTGCGCGAGCTGCGTTTCTCCTACAGCGACCGGCAGCTGCACGAACGCCTGACCAGGATCGTCGAAGGCCGCCACGGCCACCGGCTGGCGCATGCGGTGGAGGCCGCGAAGATCACCGCGTCTTCCGGCGGACATGCCGCCGCCATCGACCTGGGCGAAGCCGAATCCGGCCTGTTCGCCACCATCGAGCCGCCGGAACTGGCGCTGGACCTGCACAGCCTGCTCAACCGCGTGGCCGCCTGCGCGCTGGAATGCGCCCGGGTCTCGGGCACCATGCCCGATGCGCTCTACCTCACCGGCGGCTCCTCCGCCCTGAAGCCCTTCCAGGACGTGCTGCGCCACACCTTCCCGGACGTGGCACTGGTCGAGGGCGACCTCTTCGGTGGCGTGGCGGCCGGGCTGGCCGTGGCCAGCCGCGCGTTCTAGCGCGAGCGGCCCTCAGCGCTGCCCGCTGGGCAGCAGCAGATGCTTGGCGCCGATGTGCGCCTCCATCTCGTGCATGTGGTTCTCGGCATCGACCATGTGCTCGGCCATCAGGCGCCGCACCTCCACCGCGTCTTCCTGGCGATAGGCCTTGAGCAGCAGCGTGTGGTAGTCCACGTTGGCCTGGCCGAAATGGTGGTGCTCCATGGCGCGTTTGTAGACCACCAGGTCGCGCAGCAGGTCGTTGAGGAAACGGCACATGAAGGACAGCACCGGGTTGGGGCAGCTCTCGGCCAGGATGGTGTGGAAGGCGAGCTCGGCCTCGCGCTGGGCACGCAGCTCGTCCTCGGACTGCGGCTCCACCTTGCACACGTGCACATTGGCTTGCAGCCGCTCGAACTGCTCCTCGGTCAGCCGGCCGACCACACTCGCGGCGAGTTCGGGCTCCAGCGCCTTCCTCAACTGGTAGATGTGGTGGCCGTCCAGGTGATGGAAATGCAGGAAGTTGCGCAGCGGCTCGCTCGCATGCTCCACCGACACCTGCTGCAGGAAGGCGCCGCCGCCGGGGCCTGTGCGGATCGAAATCAGCCCCCGCACCTCCAGCGCCTTGAGCGCCTCGCGCACGGTGCTCTTGGAGTAGCCGAAGAGTTCGATCAGCTCCTTCTCGTTGGGCAGGCGGTCGCCCGGCTGCTTGCGTTCGGCCACGATCCAGCGCTTGACGTCCTCGACGATGAGGTCCGATAGCTTCTGTCGTTTCGGGCGGTTTTGCCCCACTGTCATGCCGACGCTCCATGCCCTGCGGGCGCTGCGCGGGATGCGCATCTCCGAACGATCTTAAACGGGCTCGGGACGAGCTTCGAAGGGGTTTTGGGCACGGCCATGGCACAGCATTTGCTAGCGGGTTTTTACCAGCATATTAATCCTATTTATCCGGTTAGATTGCCGGCGACTTAGGACCTGCCCCCCACCCCAACCGCCCCACGACCGGAGCCACCATGCAACGCAGAAACCTTCTCCAGATCGCCGCCGCATCCGCCGCCCCCGCCTTCCTGCTGGGCGGCCGTTCGGCCATCGCCCAGGCCACGGACGCGATCCGTTTCGGCTGCCCGGTGCCCATGTCCGGCGCGTTCGCCGCCAACGGCAAGTTTGCGGACCTGGGCATGAAGCTGGCCATAGAGCAATACGGGAGTGCGCTGAAGCGCCCCCTGGCCTATACGGTGCAGGACACCGAAGGCAAGCCCGCCACCGCCGTGCGCAAGCTGCAGGAAGCCGCCCAGCAGCAGAACACCAAATTCTTCGCCGGCGGCATCCTGTCCTCCGAAGCCCTGGCCATGGGCAAGGAAGCCGAGAAGGCCGGCGGCCTGTTCATCACCACCGCCGGTGCCGACGAGATCACCGGCAAGGACTGCAACAGCGCCACCTTCCGCTGGTCCGTGCCCACCTTCGGTGCGATCGAGCAGACGGTGCGCCCGCTGGTGGCCGCCATGCCCAAGGCCAGGCGCTGGTACACCATCACGCCGCAGTACGTCTTCGGCGAAGGCCTGCTGAGCGCGGCCAAGTCCATCTTCCAGGAGAAGGGCATCGAGCACGTGGGCAACAGCTACCACTCGCTCAACGAAAAGGAGTTCAGCGGCTACCTCACCAACGCCGCCGCCGCCAAGCCCGATGTGCTGCTGCTGCTCAACTTCGGTGCGCAGTCGTCGGACACCCTGCGCCAGGCGATCAGCTTCGGCATGAACAAGAACATGACCATCCTGATGGCCTGGGCCTCGGGCCTGGAGCAGTTCGACGCGCTGGGCGCGGACCTGTGCGACGGCGTCTACTTCGGTGCGCAGTACTGGCACACGGCCAGCGCGCCGCTCAACCAGGACCTGGTCAAGCGCACGGCCGACAAACTCAAGATCGTGCCCAACTACAGCCTGGCCGGCTCCTACGTCTGCACCAAGATCCTGATCGACGGGATCATCAAGGCCGGCACGGTGGACCAGAAGGCGGTCATCGCCGCCCTCGAAGGCATGAAGTACGAGGGCCTGACCGGCATGGAGGAGATCCGCAAGGACGACCACCAGGTGATCAAGGACTACTACCTGCTCAAGGGCAAGGCCAAGTCGAAGATGAAGGACGCCGCCGATTACGTGGACGTCGTCAGCTCCGGCAAGTCCTTCCTGCCAGTCGACAAGACGGGCTGCAAGCTGGCCTGACCGACTCCCTCTTGCCGCGTCCGCGAAATCCATGACCGTCTATCTCCTCCAGACCATCAACGGCGTCGGCATCGGGATGCTGTACTTCCTGCTGGCCGTGGGCCTGTCCATCGTCTTCGGGCTGTTGCGGTTCGTGAACTTCGCGCACGGGGCCTTCTATCTGCTGGGCGCCTATCTCTGCTTCCAGGCGCTTCAGTGGGGCCTCAATTTCTGGGCGGCGCTGGTGCTGGTGCCGCTCTTCGTCGGCCTGCTCGGCTGGCTGGCCGAGAAGCTGCTGCTGCGGCGGGTCTACGCCAAGCCGCACGAGTTCCACATCCTGGTCACCGTGGGCCTGGCCCTGGTGGTGCAGGAGCTGGTGATCGTGTTCTGGGGCCCGCTCGGCAACAACGTGCAGCCGCCGGAGCTGCTGCAGGGCGTGGTGATGTGGGGCAGCTTCATCTATCCCAAGTACCGGCTGTTCGTGATCGGCTTCACCGCCGTGCTGGCGGTGCTGCTGTGGTGGGTGCTGGAGGGCACGCGTCTGGGCAGCGCGGTGCGGGCGGGCAGCGAATCGACCGAGATGGTCTCGCTGCTGGGCATCAACGTCTTCCGTGTGTTCAGCCTGGTGTTCGCGCTGGGCGCGGCCACCGCCGCCCTGGCCGGCGTGCTGGCGGCGCCCATCCGCGGGGCCGAGCCCTTCATGGGCGTGGAGGCCTTGAGCGTCGCCTTCGTGGTGGTGGTGATCGGCGGGCTGGGCAGCTTCGGCGGGGCGCTTGTCGGCGGCCTGCTGATCGGCATCGTGCAGAGCCTGATGAGCACCATCTGGGCGCCCGGCGCCAGCCTGATGATCTATATCGCGATGGCGGCCGTGCTGCTGCTGCGACCGCATGGCCTGCTGGGCCGCAGAGGATGAGCCGCGCCATGCCCAAGAAATTCACCTTCCTGCTGGCCCTGCTGGTGGCCCTGGGCCTGCCGCTGGTGCTGCGATCGGGCACGCTGGCCAGCGAGGTTTTGATCTACGCCATGGCGGCGCTGGCCTGCAACCTGCTGCTGGGCTACACGGGGCTGCTGTCCTTCGGCCAGGGCATCTTCTTCGGCCTCGGCAGCTACACCATCGCCATCCTGCTGACCCGCCTGCACCTGCCGATGCCGCTGGCCCTGCTGGCGGCCGTGGCCATGGGCGCGCTCGGCGCGGCGCTGGTGGGCTGGGTGGCGATCCGCCAGCGCGGCACCTACTTCGTGATGCTCACGCTGGCCTTCGCGCAGATGTTCTATTTCGCCGCCTACACGGCTTCGGACCTGACCGGCGGCGACAACGGCCTGCTCGACGTGCCCCGCCCCGGCTTCATGGACACCCCCTGGCGCTACTACGCCTTCGTCGCCCTCCTCTTTCTGCTGACCTTCGGCCTGCTGCTGCGGGTGACCGATTCGATCTTCGGCCGCACCCTGCTGGCCATCCGCGACAACGAAGACCGCGCCGCCGCCGCCGGCTATGACCTGAAGCGCTTCAAGCTGCTGGCCTTCGTCATCTCCGGCTCCGTCACCGGTCTCGCCGGCGGCCTGCATTCGATGATGACCGGCATCGCGCCGCTGTCGAACGCCGAGTACCACACGAGCGAGATGATCCTGCTGATCACCGTCATCGGCGGCACCGGCAACCTCTTCGCCTCGGTGCTCGGCTCCGTCTTCTATGTGCTGCTGGCCGACTGGCTCTCCACCCTGTGGCCGCGCTGGCTGCTGCTGCTGGGCCTCTTGCTGATCGGCGTGAGTGTGGGCATGCAGCGCGGCCTGTGGGGCCTGTGCGAGGCGGCCTGGCGCCGCGTCTTCCAGCGCAAGCCAGCGCAGCCGGCGGTCCGGGGAGAACAAGCATGAGCCAGGACATCCTGATCGAAGCCGTGGGCGTGACCAAGCACTACGGCAAGTTCGCCGCCCTGGGCGGCGTGGACCTGAAGATCCGCCGCAACACGGTGCATTCGGTGATCGGCCCCAACGGCGCCGGCAAGACCACCCTCTTCGCCATGCTGACCGGCACCGGCAGCACCACCGGCGGCCAGATCCTGTTCGACGGCCAGGACGTCACCGCCCTGCCCGCCCACCGCCGGGTGCAGCGCGGCATGGCGCGCTCCTTCCAGGTGACCAGCCTGTTCGGCAGCCTGTCGGTGCGCGAGAACCTGCGGGTAGCGGCGCAAGGCATCGCGCCGGGCCGGGCGATGAACTGCTGGCGAGCACCGGTCGGCGACCTGTCCGCCGGCGACACCGTGGCCGAGGTGCTGCAGCGCGTCGGCCTGGAGCGCCTGGCGGGCACGGCGGCCAGCGAACTCTCGCACGGCCAGCAGCGCCGGCTGGAAGTCGGCATGGCGCTTGCAGCGAAGCCGCAAGCGATCTTCCTGGACGAGCCGACCTCCGGCATGGGCATCGACGACCTGGACGACATGAAACGCCTGATCGCCAGCCTGCGCGACCAGCACACCGTGGTGCTGATCGAGCACAACATGAACATCGTGATGGACATCTCCGACACCGTCACCGTGATGCAGCTTGGCCGGGTGCTGGCCGAGGGCCTGCCGGGCGAGATCCGCTCCGACGCGCGGGTGCGCAGCGCCTACCTCGGCAACATGATCACCGGAGGCCAGGCATGAGCACGCCCATCCTCGAAGTGCAGGCCCTGCACGCCCATTACGGCAAGAGCCATGTGCTGCAGGGCGTGAGCCTGCGGGTCGGCCAGGCCGAGCTGGTCACCCTGCTGGGGCGCAACGGCGCGGGCAAGTCGACCACGCTCAAAAGCATCGCCGGCGCCGTCACGCCCAGCGGCGGGCAGGTGCGTTTCCAGGGCCGCGACATCGCCGGCCAGCCGGCCCACCGCATCGCCGCGCAGGGCATCTGCCTGGTGCCCGAGAACCGCGGCATCTTCAAGCTGCTGACGGTGGAGGAGAACCTGCTGCTGGGCCGCCGACGCGAATCGCCCTGGCAGCTGGACGACATCTACCGCATCTTCCCGCGCCTGAAGGAGCGGCGTCGCAACGGCGGCGCCAATCTCTCGGGCGGCGAACAGCAGATGCTGGCCATCGGCCGGGCGCTGATGAACCATCCGCGCCTGCTGATCCTGGACGAGCCGGTCGAAGGCCTGGCGCCCGTCATCGTCGAGGAGATCGTGGCGCAACTGAAGACCATCAAGGCCGCCGGTGTGGCCATCCTGCTGGTCGAGCAGAACCTGGAAGTCTGCGTACAGCTGGCCGACCGCCACTACATCGTCGAGCAGGGCCGCGTGGTGCACGAGGCGGGCAATGCCGCCTTCATCGCCGACCACGAGGTCAAGGACCGCTATCTGGGCGTCGGCCTGGCTTGACCACCCCCCATTCGCAGGAGTCCCCCATGACCACCTCCACCACCGCCCTCCCCGCCACCGCGCTGCGCATCGACGGCGCTCGCCTCTGGGATTCGCTGATGCAGCTGGCCCGCATCGGCGCCACCGAAAAAGGCGGCGTCTGCCGCCTGGCGCTGACCGAACTCGACGGCCAGGGCCGCGACCTCTTCGTGCGCTGGGCCAAAGAGGCCGGCTGCAGCATCCGCATCGACGCCATCGGCAACATCTTCGCCCGCCGCGCCGGCCGCGACGACAGCCTGCCGCCGATCACCACCGGCAGCCATATCGACACCCAGCCCACCGGCGGCAAGTTCGACGGCAACTACGGCGTGCTGGCCGGGCTGGAGGTGATCCGCTCGCTCAACGATGCGGGCCTGGTCACCCAGGCGCCGCTGGAGATCGCCGTCTGGACCAACGAGGAAGGCTCGCGTTTCGTGCCGGTGATGATGGGCTCGGGTGTCTTCACCGGCGCCTTCACCCTGGAACATGCCCTGGCCCAGCGCGACCAGTCGGGCACCAGCGTGGCCGAGGCGCTGCAGGCCATCGGCTATGCGGGCCCCGCGCTGGCATCGGCCGACGTCTCGCCGGTGGGCGCGTATTTCGAGGCGCATATCGAACAGGGCCCGGTGCTGGAAGCCAACCGGCAGGTGATCGGCGTGGTCGAGGGCGCCCTCGGCCAGCGCTGGTACGACCTGGTGCTGCAGGGCATGGAAGCCCATGCCGGCCCCACGCCGATGGAGCTGCGCCGCGACGCGCTGCTGGCCGCCTCGGAGATCGTGCTGGAAGTCAACCGCATCGCCCTCGACCATGCGCCGCATGCCCGCGGCACGGTGGGCTTCATCGACTCCTATCCCAACTCGCGCAACGTCATCCCCGGCCGGGTGCGTATGAGCGTGGATTTCCGCGCGGCCGACGACGCGGTGCTCTCGGCCATGGACGCCGAACTGAAGGCCGCGGTGCAGCGCTCCGCCGCCGCCCGCAAGGTGGAGGCTTCGGTCGAACAGGTGGTGTATTTCCCGCCGCAGCCCTTCGCGCCCGAACTGGTGGCCGCCGTGCGCGATGCCGCGCAGGCCCAGGGCCTGGGCTGGATGGACATCGTCAGCGGCGCCGGCCACGACGCCGTCTACCTGGCCCGTGTCTGCCCCACCGCCATGATCTTCGTGCCCTGCCTGGACGGCATCAGCCACAACGAGATCGAGGATGCCGAGCCCGCGCACCTCGAAGCCGGCTGCAACGTGCTGCTGCAGGCCATGGTGGCCAGCGCCGGAGGTGCCCGGTGAAAGTCCTGATCGCCCGCCTCAACCACGAGACCAATACCTTCTCGCCGGTGCCCACGCCGCTGTCGGCCTTCGGGCCCGACGGCCCGACCTTCGGCGAGCAGGCTTATCGTGACAACAAGGGCATGCGCACCGCCATGTCGGCCTTCATCGACCTGGCGGAAGCGGCGGGTGCCGAAATCGTCACCCCGGTCTCGGCCTCGGCCAATCCCAGCGGGCCGGTGGATGCAGCCGCCTATGACTTGCTCACCCAATGCATCGTCGATGCCGCGCCGGGCTGCGACGCCCTGCTGCTCGACCTGCACGGCGCCATGGTGGCGCAGAACAGCCCCGACGGCGAAGGCGATCTGCTGCGCCGCCTGCGCCAGGCCCTGCCCGGCGTGCCGATCGCCGTGGCGCTGGACCTGCACGCCAACGTGACGCCGGCCATGGTGGACAACGCCGACGTGATCGTCGGCTTCAAGACCTATCCCCACATCGACATGTACGAGACCGGCGAACATGCCGGCCGACTGATGTTCGAGAAGCTCGCCGGCCGCCGCGAGCCGGTCACCCGCTGGCATGCCCTGCCGCTGATGGCCCACACCCTGCGCAGCGCCTCCTTCACCGGCGCCATGCAGCGGGCCATCGACGCCGCGCGCGCGGCCGAGGCGAGCGGAACGCTGGCCGCGTCGATCTTCGCCGGCTTCTCGCTGGCCGATATCGAGGCGCCCTGCATGAGTGTCATCGTCGTGGACGATTCCGCCGAAAAGGCCCAGGCCACGGCCGACCGCATCGCCGGGCAGATCTGGGCCGAACGTGAGCAGTTCATCTACCGCAGCGAAGCGCTGGCCGATTCGGTGGCGCGCGCCCGCAAAATGGCCGAGGGCCAGAGCCGGCCGGTGCTGCTGCTGGACCATGGGGACAACTGCATGTCCGGCGGCAGCTGCGACACCATGGACGTGCTGCAGGAAGCACTGGCCCAGGGCCTGGACGGCATCGGCGTCGGCCCGCTGTGCGATCCCGAGGCGGTGGCCCAGCTGATCGCGGCGGGTGAAGGTGCGAAAGTGACGGTGGCGCTGGGCAACAAGGTCTCGCTGGCCGGCATCGGCCTGTCGAAGACACCGGTGGTGCTGACCGGCACCGTGCGCAGCATCTGCGACGGCGACTACATCATCAGCGGCCCCACCTACACCGGCCAGCGCAGCAGCATGGGGCGCACCGTGCTCTTCGACATCGGCGCCGCCCGCATCGTGGTGACCGAACGCACGCAGGAGCCCTGGGACCTGGGTGTCTTCACCTGCACCGGACTGGACCCGCGCACCGAACGTTTCCTGCTGTTGAAGTCCCGCATGTACTGCCGGCCGGTGTTCGGACCGATCTCGGCCGGGCTGGTGGAATGCGACAGCCCGGGCGTGACCAGTTCCGACTACAGCCTGTTCCCCTTCTCCAAGGTCCGGCACCCGGTGTTTCCGCTGGACCTCGCTGCCGCTTAAGCCACGGGCTCGGGCTCCGGCTTGCGTGTGCGCTCGGCCTGCGAGCGCAGCGGGATCTCCGGCACGAAGAGCGTGGCCAGCAAGGCCAGCAGGCAGACCAGGGTGCCGGCGCCGATCACACCCTTGACGGCGGTGGTGACGGTGGTGCGCACGGCGGCATCCACCGCCGGTGCTGCCGAAGTGCCGCCCGGCACATGGCTGGCCAGGGCCATGCGCTCCAGTTCGGCCAGGGTCAAGGTGTGCACCACCGCGCCCGGCTGTGCTGGCTCGGTGGGCGCCACGCTGCCGACCGCCAGCTGGTGCGTCAGCACCGCGCCGAAGATCGCCACGCCGATGGTCGAGCCCACCTGCCGGAAGAACTGCCCGGCACTGGTCACCACCCCCAGGTAGCGCCGCTCCACCGCGTTCTGCATGGCGATGTTGAACACGCTCTGCGCCGGCCCCAGGCCGATGCCCAGCAGCGCCACCCGCCACACCAGGCCCCAGATGCCGGCATCGACCGGCAGGCGCGACAGCAGGAAGGCGCCCACCGTGGTCAGCGCCGCGCCGCCCACCATCACCGCCTTGTAGCGGCCCACCCGCCCCACGAACAGTCCGCTGAGCGAGGCCGCGGCGATCAGGCCCAAGGTCAGCGGCAGCATGACCAGGCCGCTGGTCGTCGCCGGCATGCCCTGGCCGAGCTGGATCAGCAGCGGCAGGAAGGAGGCCAGGCCCATGAAGGCCATGAAGATCAGGCAGGAGGCGAGGCTGGCCGTGGCGAAGACCCGGTTGCGGAACAGCGAGAGCGCCACGATGGGGTTGTCCACCCGCGACTCCACCACCAGCAGGGCCACGAAACCGGCCAGCGCCAGCCCGAACAGCCCCAGCACCGGCGCCGAAGCCCAGCCCCGCGTGCCGCCCCAGCTCAGCGCCAGCAGCAGCGGGATGAAGGTGGTCAGCAGCAAGGCGGCACCGGCGAAGTCGATGCGTCCGCCGATGCGGTGCGTCAGCGGCGGTGTCTTCACCAGGATCATGAACAGCGCCAGCGCCCCCAGCGGCAGGTTGATGTAGAACACCCAGCGCCAGCCCGCCACCTCGTGGCCCAGCAGCTGCACGCTGCCCATGTCGGTGAAGAAGCCGCCCAGCACCGGCCCGACCACGCTGGCCAGCCCGAACACCGAGCCGAACAGCCCGCCCAGCTTGGCCCGCTCGCGCGGCGGATAGAGGTCGGCGATGAGGGCGAAGGCGCTGGTGATCAGGGCCGCGCCGCCCAGGCCCTGGAGGGCCCGGAACACGATCAGCTGCACCATGCCGCCGCCCAGCAGCGGCAGCGCGCCGAACTCGCCGGCCAGCCCGCACAGGGCCGAGCCGGCCAGGAAGATCAGGATGCCGCCCACCAGGATGGGTTTGCGCCCGTAGATGTCGGAGAGCTTGCCGTAGATCGGCACCATCACCGTGGAGGCCAGCAGATAGGCGGTGGTCACCCAGGCATACAGGTCCAGGCCCGAGAGCTGGCTGACGATGCGCGGCATGGCGGTGGCCACGATGGTCTGGTCCAGCGCCGAGAGCATGAAGACGATCATCAGCGCGGCCATGGTGATGCGCCGCTCGGCGGGCGTGAAGGTCTGCGGCGCGGGCGCGGGGGCGGTGGGGGTGTCGGTCATGGGGGCATCTGCGTGGGGACCGGCGATTGTCTTGGCCGGCGGTAAACGCCGCGTGTCCGAACGCAGCCATCCGCCTCGGGTTTCCCCTAGCGTGTAGCCTCGCGGGTTCTTTGGAGGAACGCAGATTTGGATGCCTTGGGAATTAGCTTCGCCATGCTGCTGGCCGTGATCGCCAGCGCATTCGCCGTACGGGTGCTGCCGGTGGCCGTGCCGGTGCCGCTGGTGCAGATCGCCATGGGGGCGGTGATCGCCGGTGTGTTCGGCCGCGGCGTGCGGCTGGAGCCGGAGCTCTTCATGCTGCTCTTCATCCCGCCGCTCCTCTTCCTGGACGGCTGGCGCATCCCGAAGGAAGGCCTGTTCCGCGACCGCGCCACCATCCTGGAGCTGGCCTTCGGGCTGGTGATCTTCACCGTGGTCGGGCTGGGCGCGCTGATCCACTGGATGATCCCGGCCGTGCCCTGGCCGGTGGCCTTCGCGCTGGCGGCCATCGTCTCGCCGACCGATCCGGTGGCGGTGTCGGCCATCACCGCGCGGGTGCCGATGCCGGCGCGGGTGATGCACATCCTGGAGGGCGAGTCGCTGCTCAACGATGCCAGCGGCCTGGTGGCCTTCCGCTTCGCGGTGGCGGCGGCCGTCACCGGCAGCTTCTCGCTGGCCTCGGCCACGCTGTCCTTCCTCTGGGTGGCGGTGGCGGGGCTGGCGGTGGGCGCCGGTTTCACCTGGCTGGTGACGGCGGCGCGCGACCGCTTCTCGCGCCGCTTCGGCGAGGAGCCCGGCGCGCAGATCCTGATGAGCCTGCTGATCCCCTTCGGCGCCTACGAGGCGGCGGCGCTGGTGCATGCCTCCGAGATCCTGGCGGCCGTGGCGGCCGGCGTGATGATGAGTTATGCCGAGCTGTCGGGCCGGGCCTCGGCCGTCACCCGGGTGCAGCGCACTGCCGTGTGGAACACGCTGCAGTTCGCGCTCAACGGCATCATGTTCGTGCTGCTGGGCGAGCAGTTGCCGGACATCTTCCGCGGCGCGGTCGGCGTGGTGGAGCAGACCGGCCACGAAAATCCCTGGTGGCTGCTGGCCTACGCCCTGGCGATCAGCGCGGCGCTGGCGCTGCTGCGTTTCGCCTGGGTCTGGGTGTCGCTGCAGATCTCCATGCGCACGGCCGCCCGCCACGGCCGGCAGGCGCCCAAGGCCAGCCTGCGCATGATCGCGGCGGTGTCGCTGGCCGGCGTGCGCGGCGCCATCACCCTGGCCGGCGTGCTGACGCTGCCGGTGGCGCTGGCCGACGGCTCGGCCTTTCCGGCGCGCGACCTGGCGATCTTCCTGGCGGCGACGGTGATCATCGTCTCGCTGATCGTCGCCAGCATCGGCCTGCCGCGCCTGCTGAACGGGCTGGAGGTGCCGCCCGAGACCGAGCACCATGCCCAGCAGGACCTGGCCCACCAGGCGGCCCGGCGGGCCGGCATCGTGGCCATCGAGAAGAAGCTGCGCCAGCTGGTCGAGGCCCATCCCCAGACCGATCCGCAGCTCTATACCGAGGTGGCCAGCCGCATCATCGAATCGCTGACGCCGCAGGCCGCCCTGCCCGAGGGCGACACCGATGCCGCCCGCCGGGACAAGCAGCGCGCCATCGCCCAGGTGCTGCATGTGGCGGCGCTGCAGGCTTCGCGCGAGGAACTGTTCCGGCTGGCGCGCAGGCGCGAGATATCCGACGAGGTCTGCCGCGAGGTGGTGCGCAAGCTGGACCTGCAGGAAGCCCGCCTGGCTTGAACACGACAAGTGCCGGGAAATAACATCGACCAACGCGGGATATTTATCCTTGCATTATTGAGAATATCTTTCGAATGTAGCCCGCTTATTTCTTGAACCTCCTGTTTACATTCCAGCGACCCAACTGGAGTAAACCGATGAAAATCCGGCTTCTGGCAACATTCGTCCTGGTTCATTTTCTCGCGGCATGCGGCGGCTCCGATGGAGACGCATATGTCAGCCCGCCGCGGCAGGTGGTCTCCTTCGGGGACAGCCTGTCGGATGTGGGCACCTATGCCGTCAACGGCAGCCCCCCGGTCGGCCCGCTGCGCTTCGCGGCCGGGCGCTACACCACCAACCCGGGCGCCGTCTGGACCGAACTGGTCGCCGCCTACTATGGCGACCGGCTCACGCCAGCGCTGCAGGGCGGTTTCGGCGATGCGCCGGTGAATCTGCAGGGCCTGGGTTTCGCACAGGGCGGCGCACGGGTTTCGGCGCCGGGCGCCAGCGATTATTCGGACTCGCTCGCGCAACCGCTCACCAGCCAGCTCGACCATTACCTTTCGGCCTATGGCGGCTTCAACCCCAATCAGCTGATTCTGTTGCAGGGAGGCGGCAACGACATTATCCATGCCGTGATTGCCGCGGCTTACGGCTATATCCCGCAGGACGCCGTGGCGCCGCTGGTCGCCGCTGCCGCCACCGATCTGGCGCGGCTGGTGGACCGTGTGGCCGCGGCCGGCGGCCAGAACATCGCGGTGCTGAACATGTCCGATATCGGCGCCTCGCCTTTCGCGGTGCAGAACCCGGACCTGGCGGGCGCGCTCTCGCAGATGACCCAGCTGTTCAACGACACCCTGCAGGCCCAGTTGGGCGTCCAGCCCAAGCCGGCGCATTTCGTGTTGATCGATGCCTACGGCTTCTACGCCGACGCGCTGGCGCGTTACCGGCAATACGGCTTCCAGGTCGCCAACACCGATGTGGCCTGCAGCCTGCCGGCCATCCTGAACGAGGCGGCGCAGCTGGGCGTGCCCGATCCGCAGGCCTTCGTGGAGAACCATGGCTGGGCGCTGCTCTGCTCGGCCAGCACCCTGGTCGCGCCGCAGGCGGACCAGACGTACATGTTCGCCGACCACCTGCATCCGGCCAGCCGCATGCAGGCGCTGCTCGCCGGCTTCGTCGAGGCGCAGCTGAGCGCCCGCGGGATCTGATCAGGCCGGCAGGGGCCGGTCGGGCAGCGGGATGAATTCGATGTCGCCCGGCACCTCGCCCATGGCGCCGGCCGCCCAGTCCTGCGCGGCCTGGCGCACCCGTTCCTTGCGGGTGGAGACGAAGTTCCACCACAGGTAGCGGTGTTCGAGCAGGGCATCGCCGCCGACCACCACCAGGCGCACCGGCGCGGCGGCTTCCAGCAGGGCGCCGCTGTCGGGCGGCAGCACCGACATCGAAGCAGTCGGCAAGGCCTCGCCATCCACCGTGACGCTGCCGGCGACCGGATAGACCGCCAGTTCCTGGGCCAGCGCCGGCAGCTCCAGCCGTCCGCCGACGGGCATTTCGATATCGAGGAACACCGTGCCGCCGGCCGCCGGCACCGGCGACTTCACGCCGAAGACCTCGCCGATCAGCACCCGGATCGCCACACCGTAGCGCACCAGCGCCGGGATCTCGGCCGCGGCCACATGGGTGAAGGAAGGATCGGACTCCTCCAGCGCCGCCGGCAGCGCCGCCCACAGCTGCAGGCCGTGGTTGGTGTAGATGCTGTGCTGGAGCCGCTCGGGCCGGCGCTCCGAATGCACGATGCCGCGGCCGGCACTCATCCAGTTGACGGCGCCGGGCTCGATGACCTGGTCGGAGCCGATGCTGTCGCGGTGGTGGATCGCACCCTCGAACAGATAGGTCACCGTGGCCAGCCCGATATGCGGATGCGGCCGCACGTCGTGCAGCTCCTCCGGCCGTTCTTCGGCAGGCCCGAAGTGGTCGAAGAAGATGAAGGGGCCGACCGAGCGTTTGGCCGCGGCCGGCAAGGTGCGCCGCACCACGAAACCACCGCCCAGGTCGTGCGACTTGGGAACCAGGGTGAGATGGTCCGCAGAGGCGGCGCTCATGCTCAGGCCGCCTTGCTCAGGCGGGCGGCGATGGAAGCCACGCGCTCGCCGTAGAGGCGGCCGGTTTCCAGGTCGCCCGGCAGCATCTCGGCCACGCTGGCGTCCGACGGGCTCTGCGCCAGAGCGCCGATGGAGCCGCCCAGGTTGTTCACGTCGTTGCGCTGCGCCGCCTTGGCGTTCGAGGGCAGCTTGCCCAGGCTGACCCAGACGCCGCCGTGCTGCGAGGCCAGGGTGACGAAGTAGGCCAGGGTCGAGCCCTTGTCGCCGTTGAGGCTGGCGCTGTTGGTGAAGCCGCCGAAGACCTTGTCCTGCCAGGCGCGGCCGAACCAGGGCTTGGACGACGCGTCGGCGAACTTCTTGAACTGCCAGCTCGCGCCGCCCATGTAGGTCGGCGAGCCGAAGATGATGGCGTCGGCCGCGGCCAGGGTCTCCCAGCCGCCTTCGGGCAGGTTGCCTTCGGCGTCGATGGCGATCAGTTCGGCGCCCGCGCCTTCTGCGACGGACTGCGCCAGGCGCTGGGTATGGCCATAGCCGGAATGGAAGACGACAACGGTACGGGTCATGGAAAAACTCCCTGTTGGACTGGTCGAAAAAAAAGACGGGCGCCAGGGCCGGCGTCGGCGCCGACCATAGCAATATTCACGCGATGCTTCAGGCGGCCAGGTCGAAGACCAGCACTTCGGCATCGCGGCCGTGGTCGATCCTGACCGAGGCCTCGGCCTCGATCATCGCGGCGTCGCCGGCATGCAGCTCCACGCCGTTGACGCTGGCCTCGCCGCGCACCAGGTGCACATAGGCCTTGCGTTTCGGATCGATCGTCACCTGGGCGGATTCGGCGCCGTCGAACAGGCCGGCATAGAGCGCGGCGTCGGCGTTGATGTGCACCGAGCCGTCCTGGCCGTCCGACGAGGCCACCAGGCGCAGCCGGCCGCGCTTCTCCTCGGTGGGAAAGGCCTTCTGCTCGTAGCTCGGCGGGATGCCGCGTTTGTCGGGCTCGATCCAGATCTGCAGGAAATGCGTCTGCTTGCCTTCGGCATGGTTGAACTCGCTGTGCTGCACGCCGCTGCCGGCGCTCATGCGCTGCACGTCGCCGGGCGGGATGCCCTTGACGTTGCCCATGCTGTCGCGGTGGGCGAGTTCGCCGTCGAGCACATAGCTGATGATTTCCATGTCGCGGTGGCCATGGGTGCCGAAGCCGCCGCCGGCCGCCACCCGGTCCTCGTTGATCACCCGCAGGTTGCCGAAGCCCATGTGTTGAGGATCGTAGTAGCCGGCGAAGGAAAAGCTGTGGAAGGACTTGAGCCAGCCGTGGTCGGCATAGCCGCGCTCGTTCGAAGGACGGATGGTGAGCATGTCTGACTCCTGCATGTAGCTGCGGCGTTGTGCCGCGATGGACAAACTTTAGGACCGGCAGCCGCCGCCGGGGTGCTCCGCTTTTGATGGCATCATTCAAAAAATTCGAACTCCCAAGCCCTGATCGATGCAATCCGCCCGCGATGTGCTGACGCCCGACACCCTGTCCCTGCTGCAGGCCATCGCCCGGGAAGGCAGCTTCGCCGCCGCCGCCCGCAGCCTGGGCCTGGTGCCCAGCGCGCTCACCTATCGGGTGCGCCAGGTGGAAGACGCGCTGGACGCCCTGCTCTTCGACCGCAGCTCGCGCCAGGCGCGCCTGACCGCCGCCGGCACCGAGCTGCTGCGCGAGGGCGCGCGCCTGCTCGACGAGATCGACGCGGTGGCCAACCGGGTGCGCCGCGTGGCCACGGGCTGGGAGCCGCAACTCACCATCGCCGTCGATGGCCTGATCGAACGGGTCACGGTGATGGAGCTGACCGAGGCCTTCTTCGGCCAGGCGCCGCCGACGCAGCTCAAGCTGCGCGACGAGATCCTCACCGGCACGCTGCAGGCGCTCAACCTGGGGCAGGCGGATCTGGCGATCGGGGTGAATGTGGACATGGCCAACAGCTCGTCGCTGAACTTCCGGCCGCTGGGCTCGGTGGAGTTCATCTACGTGGTGGCGCCGCACCATCCGCTGGCCGAGGTGTCCGGCCTGCTGAGCGATGCCCATCTGCGGGCCCACCGCGCGGTGGCGGTGGCCGATACGGTGCAGCGCGGCGATGCCGCCACCGTCGGCCTGTTCGCGGGGCAGGAGGTGCTGACCGTGCCCTCGATGCAGGCCAAGCTCGATGCCCAGCTGCGCGGGCTGGGGGCGGGCGCCATTCCCGCTCCGCTGGCGCGGCCTTTCGTGAGTTCGGGCCGGCTGGTGGAAAAGAAGCTGGACCGGCCGCCGCGTATCTATCACGTCGGTTATGCCTGGCGCGGCAACAGCCCCGGCCGCGCCCTGCAGTGGTGGCTGCAGCAGCTGGAAAGCCCGGCCACCCGCGCCGCGCTGCTGGACCGGCCGCGTCAGCCGGAGGCGCTGGCGTGAGCGGCCGGGCATATGTCGGGCGTTTCGCGCCCTCGCCCACCGGTCCGCTGCATGCCGGATCGCTGGTCGCCGCCCTGGCCAGCTGGCTGGATGCGCGCGCGCACGGCGGCCGCTGGCTGGTGCGCATCGAGGACGTGGACACCCCGCGCTGCGTGCCCGGCGCGGCCGAACGCATCCTGGCGCAGCTGCAGGCCTGCGCTCTGCTGCCCGACGAAACGCCGGTGCGCCAGACCAGCCGCGGCGCCGCCTACCAGGCCGCGCTCGACGGTCTGCTGAACGCCGGCCTGGCCTACCCCTGCGCCTGCTCGCGCCAGGACATCGCCCGCGCCCAGGCGGCGCGCGGCATCGTGCACCGCCGCCATGCCGCCCTGCCCTATCCCGGCACCTGCCGCGACGGCCTGCAGGGCCGTACGGCCCGGGCCTGGCGGCTGCGCACCGACCGGGCCGCAGCCCCGCTGCGATGGACCGACCGCGCCGCCGGCCCGCAGTCGCAGGACGTGGAGCAGGAGGTCGGCGACTTCGTGCTGCGCCGCGCCGACGGGCTGTGGGCCTACCAGTTGGCCGTGGTCGTGGACGACGCCTGGCAAGGCGTGAGCGACGTGGTGCGCGGCCAGGACCTGCTCGACAACACCGCCCGCCAGATCCTGCTGCAGCAGGCGCTGGGCGTGCCCACGCCGCGTTACCTGCACACCCCGCTGGTGCTGGCGCCGGACGGCGAGAAGCTGTCCAAGCAGAACGGCGCCGAGGCCTTCGACGAGAGCCGCCCCGGCGAGGCATTAAGCGCCGCCGCCCGCCTGCTGGGCCTGCCCCTGCCGCAGTCCGGGCGCGGCCCGGCCGAACTGCTGGCGGGCTGGGTGGAACCCTGGCGGGCCGCCTGGATCGCGCCTTCTACAATCCAGGGGTGAACGCCTCTTCCGACTCTTCCGAGACCCCCCTTTCGCCCGCCGCCCCGGCGCCCGACACCCCAGCAGCACCCCTTGGCGAGGCCGCGGCCCCGGTCTACCGCAAGACCATCAAGAGCTTCGTGCTGCGCACCGGCCGCACCACCACCGGCCAGGCGCGCGCGCTGTCGGAGCTGGGCGGCAAGTTCCTGCTGCCGTATCGGCCAGGCGCCTTCGATCCCGCCGCCGCCTTCAGCCGCACCGCGCCGCTGATCCTGGAGATCGGCTTCGGCATGGGCGAAGCCACCGCCCACATCGCCGCCGTGCGGCCGGACGACAACTTCCTGTGCTGCGAGGTGCACGAGCCCGGCGTCGGCGCCCTGCTCAAGCGCATCGGCGAACAGGACCTGCACAACATCCGCATCCTGCGGCACGACGCGGTCGAGGTCATCGACCACCTGCTGCAGCCCGGCATGCTGGCCGGCGTGCACATCTTCTTTCCCGACCCCTGGCACAAGAAGCGCCACCACAAGCGCCGCCTGGTGCAGCCCGGCTTGATCGCACGCCTGGCCAGCCGCCTGGCGCCCGGCGGCTACCTGCACTGCGCGACCGACTGGCAGCCCTACGCCGAGCAGATGCTCGAAGTGCTGTCGGCCGAGCCGCAACTGGCCAACACGGCAGAGGCCTATGCCGAGCGCCCGGGCTACCGGCCGCTGACCAAGTTCGAGAACCGCGGTCTGCGCCTGGGCCACGGCGTGTGGGACCTGGTGTTCCGCAAGGCCTGACGGCCCGGCGCCGACATCCCCGTGGGTGAGTGGCTGCAGACTTGCGGCCGGCCCGCAGCACATGCGATCATCTTCGATTCAGATGCGTACATGCCTTCCTGGCAAACAGGATCGGGTACGCAAAGTGCATGGGAACAGTCCGACCTGGAATCGAACGCTGGCCATCCGGCGCATGCGTATCGCCGCTGATGACACCAACCAATCCCTCACCGATCCTTCAGCACCTCATCGAGATCACCGGCCACCGTGACCACACGCGGCTCGAGTATTCGGTCATCTCGGCGCTGCGGCATCTGGTGGGCATGCGGGAGGTGCGCAAGCTGGAGTTCTTCGTCGAGAAGGACGTCACCTATGTACGGGCCTTCACCCTGCTGCTGGACGGCGAGATGGTGGCGCCGGACCGCCCCGCCGTGTGCGAGGAACAGTGCCTGCCGCTGGCCAGCTACCCCGAACTGGTCAAGGGTCTGGAGCAGCGCAGCAACAGCGTGCAGCACACCTATGCGGACGGCAGCTATCGGCTGTGGTTCCCGGTGCAGCTCAACGACCGCACCGTGGCCTGCCTGGAGATCGCCACCGACACCGCCTACACCCAGCAGACGCTGGACGTGATCAACGGCATCGTCGAGGTCTACCGCAACTACCAGAGCCTGCTCGACTACAGCGAACGCGACGCCCTCACCGGCCTGTTCAACCGCAAGACCTTCGACGAGCAGTTCTCCCGCCATACCCGCGATGCCGGCACGGCCGCGGCCGCCGGCGAGGACTCCACCGAGGCGCACTGGCTGGCCGTCATCGACATCGACCACTTCAAGCAGGTCAACGACCGCTTCGGCCATGTGTATGGCGACGAGGTGCTGATCCTGGTGGCCAATCTGCTGAAGTCCTCCTTCCGCAGCCAGGACCGCATCTTCCGCTTCGGCGGCGAGGAGTTCGTGGTGCTGCTGCGCCAGGCCTCGCTGGAGCAGGCGCGGCTCATCTTCAATCGGCTGCGCACGAACATCGAGCAGTTCCGCTTTCCGCAGGTCGGGCGGGTGACGATCAGCGTGGGCTTCACCAGCGCCAATGCCGGCGCGCCGGTGGAGATCATGGGCCATGCCGATCAGGCGCTCTACCACGCCAAGGAAAACGGCCGCAACCTGGTCTGCTACTACGAAGAGTTGATGAAGGGCGGCCAGTTGCAGGCAACAGAGGCCGCGCAGAACGACGTCGAATTGTTTTAGACCACCCCAGGCTACGCACTTCGTGTCTTCGCCTCCCCCTCAAGGGGCGGCCCGCTGCTCGGCGTAGCCTCGCCGCCTCGCCCGCTGGGGCGGAGGCGGGCGGGGTTCAGGCTCTTTCCGTGACCCAGGCCTGAACCGACTGCAAGGCCGCCGGCAGCGCCGCCGCATCCGTGCCGCCGGCCATGGCCATGTCCGGCTTGCCGCCGCCCTTGCCACCAACCTGCTGGGCCACGAAGTTCACCAGCTCGCCGGCCTTCACCCGGCCGATGCTGTCGGCGGTGACGCCGGCCGCGATCTGCACCTTGCCGCCCTCGGTGGAGGCCAGCACGATGACGGCGGTCTTGAGCTTGTCCTTGAGTTTGTCCATGGTGTCGCGCAGCACCTTGGCATCGGCGCCCGGCAGCTGGGCGGCCAGCAGCTTCAGGCCCTTGATGTCGATGGCCTGCAGCAGCAGTTCGTCGCCCTGCGAGGAGGCCAGCTTGCCCTTGAGCGCGGCGACTTCCTTCTCCAGCGAACGCACCTGCTCCAGCACCGAACCCAGGCGGCTTTCCAGCTCGGCGGCCGGCGCCTTGAGGGTGGCGGCCACGGTGTGCACCGTGGATTCGAGCTGCTGCAGGTAGGACAGCGCATTGGCGCCGGTCACCGCTTCGATGCGGCGTACGCCCGCGGCCACGCCGGATTCGTTGACCACCTTGAACAGGCCGATGTCGCCGGTGCGCACCACGTGCGTGCCGCCGCAAAGTTCGCGGCTGGAGCCGATGTCGAGCACCCGCACCGTCTCGCCGTACTTCTCGCCGAACAGCATCATGGCGCCGGTCTGCTGGGCCGATTCGATGTCCATCACCCGGGCGGCGACCGCCTCGTTGGCCAGGATCTCGGCATTGACGCGGGCCTCGATCTCGCGCACCTGCGCATCGCTGACCGGCGCGTTGTGGGCGAAGTCGAAACGGGTGCGTTCGGCGTTGACCAGCGAACCCTTCTGCTGCACATGGGTGCCCAGCACCTCGCGCAGCGCCTTGTGCATCAGGTGGGTGACGCTGTGGTTGCGCTGGGTGGCGGCACGCAGCGCCGTATCGACGCGGGCGGTGAGCTTGTCGCCGACCTTGAGCGTGCCCTGGGTCTGGGTGCCGTGGTGGCCGAAGACATCGGCCTTGATCTTCTGCGTGTCGGCCACGCCGAAGAGCACGCCTTCGGCCGCGAGCTGGCCCTGGTCGCCGACCTGGCCGCCGCTCTCGGCATAGAAGGGGGTGGTGTCGAGCACGACGACGCCGCTCTGGCCTTCTGCGAGCTGCTGCACCGGCGTGCCTTCGTGGTAGAGCGCGACCACCGAAGCGGCCTCCTCCAGCATCTCGTAGCCGGTGAACAGGTTGCCGGCGCCGCTGTAGTCCAGCGCACGGTCCATCTTGAACTTGCCGGCCGCGCGGCCCGCGGCCTTCTGACGTTCCATGGCGGCCTTGAAGCCCTCCTCGTCCACGCCCACCTCGCGTTCGCGGCAGACGTCGGCCGACAGGTCCAGCGGGAAGCCGAAGGTGTCGTGCAGCTTGAAGGCCACGTCGCCGGGCAGCACCTTGGCGCCGCCGGCCAGGGCCGCGTCCAGGATCTCCATGCCGTTGGCCAGGGTCTCGAAGAAACGCTCTTCCTCGGTCTTCAGGATGTCGGTGATGCGCTGCTGGTCGGCCTGCAGCTTGGGATAGGCCTCGCCCATCAGCGCCACCAGGTCGGGCACCAGCTTGTGGAAGAAGGGCTTCTTCTGGCCCAGCTTGTAGCCGTGGCGGATCGCCCGGCGCACGATGCGGCGCTGCACATAGCCGCGGCCCTCGTTGCTGGGCACCACGCCGTCGGCCACCAGGAAGGCGGTGGCGCGGATGTGGTCGGCGATCACCCGCAGGCTCTTGTTTTCCAGATCGGTGCAGCCGGTCTCGCGCGAGGCGGCGCGGATCAGCGCCGCGAAGATGTCGATCTCGTAGTTGCTGTGCACATGCTGCAGGATGGCCGCCAGGCGCTCCAGGCCCATGCCGGTGTCCACGCAGGGCGCGGGCAGGCGGCTGACGCTGCCGTCCTCGGCCATGTCGAACTGCATGAACACGTTGTTCCAGATCTCGATGAAGCGGTCGCCGTCCTCATCCGGGCTGCCCGGGGGGCCGCCGGGGATGTGCGGGCCGTGGTCGTAGAAGATCTCCGAGCAGGGGCCGCAGGGGCCGGTGTCGGCCATCATCCAGAAGTTGTCGGACTTGTAGCGGCCGCCCTTGTTGTCGCCGATGCGGATCACACGCTCGGGCGGCAGGCCGATCTCTTTCGTCCAGATGTCGTAGGCCTCGTCGTCCTCTTCGTAGACGGTGGCCAGCAGGCGCTCGGCCGGCAGCTGGTAGACCTCGGTCAGCAGCTCCCAGGCCCACTTCAGCGACTCGCGCTTGAAGTAGTCGCCGAAGCTCCAGTTGCCCAGCATCTCGAAGAAGGTGTGATGGCGCGCGGTGTAGCCGACGTTCTCCAGGTCGTTGTGCTTGCCGCCGGCACGCAGGCAGGCCTGCACCGAGGTGGCACGGTTGTAGGAGCGCTTGTCGCTGCCCAGGAACACGTCCTTGAACTGCACCATGCCGGAGTTGGTGAACATCAGCGTGGGATCGTTGCCCGGCACCAGCGAACTGGAGGGGACCACGGTGTGGCCCTTGCTGGCGAAGAAGTCGAGGAAGCTCTTGCGGATTTCAGCGACGGTAACGGGTGGGGTCGATCGGGTCGTCATGGTGGCGGCAGTGTCGAATGGCAGGCGTCCTGGCGGGCAGGACACCTGCGGGCCGCGGGCGGCTTTCACAAGTGCCGCGGCAGGTCCAGGGCAATCGGCGATTTTAGCCGGCGGCCTGCGCCTTCACCGCCTGCGTCGGCATGACCAGGTCGCGCAGCGAGTGGCCCGAGGCCAGGCGGTCGAAGCCGCGGTTGATGTCTTCCAGCGGCAGGCGCTCGCCCATCAGGCGGTCGATCGGCAGCTTGCCGCGCTGGTAGAGGTCGATGTAGCGCGGGATGTCGCGCGCCGGCACGGCCGATCCGATGTAGCTGCCGCGCAGGGTGCGCTCCTCGGCCACCAGCTGCACCGGCGGCAGCGGGAAACGCAGGGCCGGATGCGGCAGGCCGGCGCTGATGGTCGTGCCGCCGCGGCGGGTGATCTTCCAGGCCAACTCCATGGCGGGCACCGCGCCGGCCATCTCGAAGGCGAAGTCGACGCCGCCGTGGGTGATGTCGCGCACCGCCTCGCTGGCCGCCGGGTCGGAGGCGTTGACGGTGGCGGTGGCGCCCAGCCGCCGCGCCAGCGCCAGCTTGGAGGGGTCGAGGTCGATCGCCACCACGTCGCGTGCACCGGCGGCCACCGCCGCCAGCAGAGCGCTGAACCCCACTCCGCCCAGCCCCAGCACCGCCGCGCGGCTGCCGGCCTGCATGCGCGCGGTATTGACCACCGCGCCCACGCCGGTCAGCACGGCGCAACCGAAGAGCGCGGCCTCGGCATCGCCGATGGTCGAATCGATCTTCACGCAGGAGCGGCGCGAGACCACCGCGTGGTCGGCGAAGCAGGAAACGCCCAGGTGGTGATTCACCGCCTCGCCCCCGCGCGACAGCCGCCGCGCGCCGCCGAGCAGGTGGCCGGCGGCATTGGCATCGGCGCCCGGCTCGCACAGGGCCGGCCGGCCTTCCGCGCAGGGGATGCAGCTGCCGCAGCTGGGCATGAAGACCAGCACCACCCGGTCGCCCGGCCGCAGGTCCGCCACGCCCTGGCCGCATTCGAGCACCTCGCCGCAGGACTCGTGGCCCAGCACCATGGGCACCGGCCGCGGCCGGTCGCCCGAGATCACCGACAGGTCGGAATGGCACAGCCCCGAGGCCAGGATGCGCAGCAGCACCTCGCCCGGCCCGGGCGGCGCCAGATCGACTTCGGCGATCTGCAGCGGCTGGCTCTTGGCGAAGGGCTTGGGCGCTCCGATCTGGGACAGGACAGCGGCACGGATTTTCATGTTGGCATGTACTCACTGGATGGCGGTCCATTGCAGCTTGGCCGACCCATGAGCGTCCAGAGGGGTTTCCCGGCGCAGGGCATTCACGGGGTACGGCGCGGATGCGAGAATCTTCCGCTGGCCGGCAGCCGCCCGTCACGCCTGCAACGATCAAGAAGGAATACGCCATGGACATGAAGACATCCCCGCTTTCCCTGCTCAACGACCCGAGCCTGCTCAAGACCGATGCGCTGATCGACGGCCAGTGGGTCAAGGGCGCTGCGCGCTTCGACGTGAACGATCCGGCCACCGGCCTCAAGCTCGCGGACGTACCCAACCTCGGCCCGGCCGATGCCGAGTACGCGATCAACGCCGCCAACGCCGCCTGGCCCGCCTGGCGCGCCAAGACCGGCAAGCAGCGCCACGCCATCCTGCTCAAGTGGTTCGAGCTGTTGATGGCCAACCAGGAAGACCTGGGCCGCATCATGACCGCCGAGCAGGGCAAGCCCTTCGCCGAGGCCAAGGGTGAGGTCAGCTACGCGGCCAGCTTCGTCGAATGGTTCGCGGAAGAAGCAAAGCGCATCAACGGCGAGGCCCTGCCGCAGTTCGACAACAACCGGCGCCTGCTGGTGCTCAAGCAATCGGTGGGTGTCTGCGCCGCGATCACGCCGTGGAACTTCCCGCTGGCCATGATCACCCGCAAGGTCGCGCCGGCCCTGGCCGCCGGCTGCCCGGTCGTCATCAAGCCCGCTGAACTCACGCCGCTGACCGCGCTCGCAGCCGCCGAACTGGCGGTTCGCGCCGGCATTCCGAAGGGCGTGCTCAACCTGCTGACGGCCGACAGCGACAACTCCATCGCCATCGGCAAGGTGCTCTGCGCATCGGACATCGTGCGCCACATCAGCTTCACCGGCTCCACCGAAGTGGGCCGCATCCTGATGGCGCAGAGCGCGCCCACCGTCAAGAAGATGTCGCTGGAACTGGGCGGCAACGCACCCTTCATCGTCTTCAATGACGCCGACATCGATTCGGCCGTGGAAGGCGCCATCGCCAGCAAGTACCGCAATGCCGGCCAGACCTGCGTCTGCGCCAACCGGCTGTATGTGCAGGACGGCGTGTACGAGCAGTTCATCGAGAAGTTCTCGGCCAAGGTCAAGAGCCTGAAGGTGGGCAACGGTTTCGACGAGGGCGTGGTGCAGGGCCCGCTGATCGAGCCGGCGGCCATCGCCAAGGTGCAGAAGCATCTGGACGATGCGCTGGCCAAGGGCGCGCGCATCACCGCGGGCGGCGAGAAGATGGAAGGCCAGTTCTTCCAGCCGACCGTGGTGGCCGATGCCACGCCGGACATGCTGTGCGCCCGCGAGGAGACCTTCGGTCCCTTCGCTCCGGTCTTCCGTTTCAAGGAAGAGCAGGAAGCCATCGACGCGGCCAACAACACCGAGTTCGGCCTGGCCAGCTACTTCTACAGCCGCGACGTGGGCCGCATCTTCCGCGTGGCCGAGGCGCTGGAATACGGCATGGTGGGCATCAACGCCGGGGTGATCGCCACCGAGCACGTGCCCTTCGGCGGCGTGAAGCAATCGGGCCTGGGCCGCGAGGGTTCGCACCACGGCATCGACGACTATGTCGAGCTGAAGTACCTCTGCCTGGGCGATATCCAGAAGTAAGCAAGAAAGAGAGAAAGCCATGCGCATCCTGCTGGTCGAAGACGAGGCCGAGATGGCCGCATGGCTGCAACGGGCACTGAAGCAGAGCGGCTTCGTGTCCGACCACGCGCCCGACGCCCGCACGGCGGAAGCCCTGCTGGGCGTGGGCACCGCCTACGACGCGGTGGTGCTGGACCTGGGCCTGCCGGACAAACACGGCTTCGCCGTCCTCTCCGGCCTGCGGGATGCCGGCAACGCCGTGCCGGTGCTGGTGCTGACCGCGCAAGGCAGCCTGCCCGACCGGGTGCGCGGCCTGAACCTGGGCGCCGACGACTTCCTGGCCAAGCCTTTCGCCATCGAGGAACTCGAAGCCCGCCTGCTGGCCCTGGTGCGCCGCAGCCATGGCCGGCAACATGCCCGTCTGCAGTGCGCCTCGCTGGCCTACGACGGCGAGAACCATGCCTTCACCCTGGCCGGCGAGCTGCTGCAGCTGACGCCGCGCGAGCAGGCCGCGCTGACGGCGCTGCTGATGCGCGCCGGCTCCCCTGTCGGCAAGTCGCAGCTCTCGGACAAGGTCTTCCCGCAGGACAGCAGCGTGGGCCCCGATGCGATCGAGCTGGTACTGCACCGCCTGCGCCGCAAGCTGGCCGGCAGCGACGTCAGCATCGTCACTGTGCGCGGCCTGGGCTACATGATGGAAAACGCCGGGCATGCCGCAGAGCGGGCCGGCTGAGCCGCGGCGCCCCTGGCGAGCCGGCATACGCGCGCAGCTGCTGATGCTGCTGCTGCCGGGCATGGCCGCCCTGCTGGCCCTCGACAGCTGGACCGACTACCACGCCACGGCGCGCACCCTGGAATCGGCCTACGACGAAAGCCTGCTCGAAGCCATCTCCGCGCTGGACGCAGGGCTGGCCACCGACAGCGGCGGCGCGCTGACGGTCAACGAAGCCTTCCCGATCCAGGCGATGTTCGAATCGCTCAAGGCCCGCCACAAGCACCTGCAGGTGCTCGCCGTACCCGAAGAGGCCGGCGGCGAGGCCGCCCGGCCCGCCGAGACCTTGCTGGGCGTGGACGACCTGCCCGCGGCGCCGCCCGGTGCGCCGGTGGAACCGGCGCCGGCCTCCCTGGGCACATCGGCCGATGCCCGGGTGGTCTTCTACAACGCCGACTACCGGGGCTACCCGGTGCGTGTCGCCGCCATGCAGCGCCGCATGTACGACGGCCGCGGGCAGCGCTGGCAGGTGCTGCTGCGTGCGGCCGAGAGCACCGGCAACCGCAATGCCGCGCGCCAGGGCCTGTTGCATGCCGAGATCTGGCATGGCCTGCGCATGCTGGCCTTCATGGTGCTGCTGGTGTGGCTGGGCATCGCCTGGGCGCTGAATCCGCTGCGGCGGCTCCGTGCGACCTTGCGCAGCCGGCAGGCCAATGACCTGCGGCCGCTGGAGGCCGGCGCCGTGCCGGCGGAAGTGGAGCCGCTGGTCGATGCGGTCAACCACCACATCGCCGACCACCGCGCGGTGCTGGAGCGGCAGGCGGGCTTCCTGGCCGATGCCTCGCACCAGTTGCGCACGCCGCTGGCGATCATGATGACCCAGGCCGGCTACGCGCTGCGCCAGAACGAGGCCGCGACCATGCGCGAAAGCCTGGCCGCCATCGCCGGACAGCTGGAACGCAGCCGCCGCCTGTCCGACCAGCTGCTGGCCATGGCCCATGCCAGCCGCGGCGAGGACGACGCGCCCCGCCCGCCCGCCGACCTCAACGCCATCGCCCGCGAGGTGGTGCTGCAGCACCTGCCGCTGGCGCGCGAGAAGAACATCGACCTGGGCTGGACCGATGCCCGCGGCGAGGATGCCGACGAGTCCGACGGCACGCCCGCGGTGCCGATCCGGGCCGAGGCCGCCGAGCTGCACGAGGCCCTGTCCAACCTGCTGCACAACGCCATCCGCCACACGCCGCGCAACGGCAGCATCAACGTGGCCGTGCGGCGCGAAGCCGGCCAGGCCGTGGCCGAGGTGGCCGACAGCGGACCCGGCATTCCCGCCGATCGCCGCGACGCGGTCTTCGAGCGCTTCAACCGAGGCAATGGCGGTGCCGGCGCGCACGGCGGTGGCGCCGGGCTGGGCCTGGCCATCGCACGCGCCTACGCCCGGCGCAATGGCGGCGACATCGTGTTCGACGCCCCCGCCGACGGCAGCTCCGGCCTGCTGGCGAAGCTGGTGTTTTCCCTAGGAAAAACAGGCCTTCCGCATTCGGAATAACACGTATTTTTGGACCGTGTGCCGGCATCGGAAGCCGTTTGGAAGGCTCGATTCCTAGACTCGCCCGACTTGGACGGCCCCCCTGGGCCATGTCCATGGAACGTCGGAAAGAGAGAGCACATGAGACCTACCAAATCCTTCAACAAGGACTACTACGGCGGCGCGCTGATGGTGATCATCGGCCTGGCCGCGGTGTATGCCAGCATCCAGTACAAGCTGGGCACGCTGCAACGCATGGGCCCGGGATTCTTCCCCTGCGCCGTGGGTGCGCTGCTGGCCCTGTCGGGCCTGCTGATCGCCCTGTCGGCGCGCGGCGAAAAGCCCCAGGCCGAGACCGGCGGCCACCACCCCACCGGCCTGCCCGACCTGCGCGGCGGCCTGTGCATCGTCGCCGGCACCGTGGCCTTCCTGGTGCTGGGCAACTACTGCGGCCTGCTGCCGGCGACCTTCGCCATCGTCTTCATCTGTGCCCTGGGCGACCGCAGCAATACGGTGCTGCAGGCCTTCGTGCTGTCGGTGGCCATGATGGTGATCGCCACCGTGGTCTTCTGGTGGGCGCTGCAGCTGCAGCTGCCCCTGATCAAGTGGGGGGCCTGAAGCCATGATGCAGTCTCTTCATGACCTGTGGTTTGGTTTCGGTGTCGCCTTCCAGGGCACCAACCTGATGTGGTCCTTCTTCGGCGTGCTGGTCGGCAACCTGATCGGCGTGCTGCCGGGCATGGGCGCCCTGTCGGCCATCTCCATCCTGCTGCCGCTGACCTACGCGATGCATCCGGTGCCCGCCATCCTGATGCTGGCCGGCATCTTCTACGGCTCGCAGTACGGCGGCGCCATCGGTGCCATCCTGCTGAACCTGCCCTCGCATCCGCCGCATGCGGTGACCTGCCTGGACGGCTATCCCCTGACCAAGCAGGGCAAGGGCGGCACGGCGCTGGGCATCACCATGATCAGCTCCTTCTTCGCGGCTTCCGTCGGCATCCTGGTGATGGTCTTCGCCTCGCCGCTGCTGACCGAGATCGCCTTCAAGTTCGGGCCGACCGAGATCTTCTCGATCATGCTGCTGGGCCTGCTGGCCGGCTCCACCATGTCGCGCGGCTCGCCGCTCAAGGGCGTGGCCATGACCCTCTTCGGCCTGCTCTGCGGCTGCGTGGGCACCGACGTCAACAGCGGCGCCTTCCGCTTCTCCTTCGACGTGCCGGAACTCAGCGACGGCCTGGAGCTGGTGGCCATCGCCATGGGCCTGTTCGGCGTGGCCGACTTCCTGCTCAACGTCAACCGCATGAAGGTGATCTCCACCGGCAACACCAACCTGCGCATCCGCGACATGCGGCCGAGCAAGGAAGAGCTGAAGCAGGCGATCTGGCCGATGATCCGCGGCACCGCCGTGGGCACCGTCTTCGGCGCCATGCCCGGCACCGGCCCGACAATCACCACCTTCATCGCCTATGCGCTGGAGCGCAAGATCAGCAAGACGCCCGAGAAGTACGGCACCGGCGTGATCGGCGGCGTGGCCTCGCCCGAGGCGGCCTCGCATTCGAAGACGCAGGTCGACTTCATCCCCACCATGAGCCTGGGCATCCCCGGCGACGCGGTGATGGCGCTGATCCTGGGCGCGCTGATGATCCAGGGCATCCAGCCCGGCCCGCAGCTGATCAGCGAGCATCCGGACATCTTCTGGGGCCTGATCGCCAGCTTCTGGATCGGCAATGCGCTGCTGATCGTGCTGAACGTGCCGATGATCGGTGTCTGGGTCAAGCTGCTGCAGGTGCCTTACCGCTACCTGTTCCCGTCCGCCATGTTCTTCATCGCGGTGGGTGTGTTCTCCACCCAGAACAACCTGTTCCAGATCTGGGAGGTGCTGGCCTTCGGCATCATCGGCGCCATCCTGATCTACCTGAACTTCTCGGTCGCGCCGATCATGCTGGGCTTCGTGCTCGGGCCGATGGTGGAAGAGAACTTCCGCCGTGCCCTGCTGCTGTCGCGCGGCGACCTGGCGATCTTCGTGCAGCGTCCGATCAGCGGCACCTTCATCGCCATCAGCTGCATGCTGCTGATCGGCGTGACCTGGTCGGCCTGGCGCGGCAGGAAGCGCGGCAAGCCGGATGAATCCGTGGCCGAAGAGGTCCTGGCCAGCGCCCATGTGGCGGCGCGCCAGATCGAACAAGCCACCTGAAGAGATAGCTCTCTCCGCTCGTCGGAGTTCACGGCCGGTGCCCCTGGGGGTGCCGGCCTTTTTTGTTTGCAGCCCCGTGTCACATGGGCGCCACGGCCCGCCGCCTATACTCCGCCGCCCATGTCAAGCCACCGCGTGTCTCGCCCCCCTTTTTCGAAGCACGCCTTTCTGGTGCTGCTGCTCGCCGCCAGCTTCTTCCCGTCGTCCTCGCGGGCACAGACGGCCGACCCGGGGAGCAGGAGGTCGAGGACTTCTCGGTGCACGGGCAGGCGACCTACGTCTTCCAGAAGAAGCCCTCCTTCGACGCGGCCTACTCCGGCGTCAACAGCCTCTCGCCCGAGGCCGAACGCAGCTACTCCTTCACCTCGACCGCCTACCTGGGCATGCGCCTGGCGCCGCAGACCGAGCTGTATTTCAACCCCGAACTGGTGCAGGGCCTGCCGCTGTCGCGCCTGACCGGCCTGGGCGGCCTGACCAACGGCGAGCTGCAGAAGACCGCCGGCACCAACCCCGTCATCTACCGCGCCCGGCTCTTCGTGCGCCACACCTGGGGCCTGGGCGGCGGCAGCGAATTCGTCGAGGGCGATGCCAACCAGCTGGCCAGCCGCTACGACAAGCGCCGGCTGACGCTGACGGCCGGCAACTTCGCCGTCTCCGACATCTTCGACAACAGCGCCCATGCGCACGACGCGCGCACCCAGTTCCTCAACTGGTCGCTGCTGACCCACGGCGCCTACGACTTCGCCGCCGATTCGCGCGGCTACTCCTGGGGCGTGGCGCTGGAATACCGCCACGACGACGACTGGACTCTGCGCGCCGGCCGCTCGCTGCAGCCGATCGAATCCAACGGCCTGAAGCTGGACCACAAGTTCTTCAGCCACTACGGCGACCAGGTCGAGCTGGAGCGGCGCTACACCGCCTGGAACCGGCCGGGCACGCTGCGGCTGCTGGCCTTTCGCAACGTGGCGGTGATGGGCGGCTTCCAGGACGCGCTGAACTACGCCGCTGCCAACGGCACCGTGCCCGACGTGGCGCCGGTGCGCGAGCGCCGCACCAAGATCGGCGCGGGCATCAACCTGGAGCAGGAAGTCGCCGACGGCCTGGGTGTGTTCACCCGGCTGGCGCGCAACGACGGCAAGTCGGAGACCTATGCCTTCGCCGAGATCGACCGCTCGGTCTCCTTCGGCGCCACCCTCGAAGGTGGCCGCTGGGGCCGCGCGCAGGATGCGCTGGGCGTGGCGCTGGCGCAGAACGGGCTGTCCCAGGAGCACAGGGCCTTCCTGGCCGCGGGCGGCGCGGGCTTCTTCGTCGGCGACGGCCGGCTGAACTACAAGCCCGAGACCATCGCCGAGGTGTACTACCGCTTCGCCCTGCCGGCGATCAAGAAGCTGGAGAACGCGATCAGCTTCGGCTTCCAGCACATCCGCAACCCCGGCTACAACGCCGACCGCGGACCGGTGCGCATTTTCTCGATGCGCCTGCACAGCGAGTTCTGAGCGCTGCCGGCGCTGGCCGGCTTCCGGCAGGCATTCGCTTGGGCCAGTGTCTCGAATGGCGGAATATACGCATTTACTTACTCAATGCACGCGATTATTCAATTGCGAGCATCTCGATTAATGAGTTACTAAGCCGGACGGTCTATTGAGCCTCACTGGTGGTGTATGTGACATTTCCTTGGCGGGTGTTTCTACCCGCCCCATTTAACCAAAGGAATATCACCATGAAATCATTAGTGAAGAAGGCCACTATAGTCGGTTCTCTGATATTTTCGTTAGCGATGGCAACAGGAGCCCAGGCAACGTCACTGGGGGTCATCTCGGGTACGACGACTTTCTCCGGCAGCACGACGGCAGGCCCGTACGATCAGCCCTTCAGCTTCTCGCTGGCGACAAGCAACAGCACTGTTTTTGTTCTGCTGGAGATCGATTCGAGCGCTTCCGCCGGCATCTCGGGCGCCGCGCTGTACGCGGGAGACTTGAGCAGCGTCGCCGATGCCTTGGGCCCGGCAATAGCGACAGGAACCGTATCGACCAGCAACCCGGTCGGCACTGGCGGCGCGACCTTCCTGGTGCAAACCCTGGCCGGGAGTACGCCAGTCCTCACGGCCGGTCAGGACTACACCTTGTTCGTTACGGGTACCGGAATAGGCAATTCGAGCTACGCCGGCGTGATTGCGCTCGCACCAGTTCCGGAACCCGAAACCCTTGCCATGTTGCTCGCAGGACTGGGTATGATGGGAGCCGTCGTCCAACGGAGACGCAACCGTCGTTGACTAGTGCAACGATTTATCCGAAGCGCAGCGTGATATTCCGCGGCTGATGAGGACGGACGGGACTCCATTCCTTCTTAGCTGAGCCATACTGCATTCGTTACGAGCCGCTCACGCGGCTCTTTTTTTGCGTCGTCGAATATGGGGAGGAATAGAAGCCTGGAGCGGGTGAAGGGAATCGAACCCTCGTATGAAGCTTGGGAAGCTGCCGTTCTGCCATTGAACTACACCCGCATCTGGCCGCCGCTGAACGCTGGCGGCGAGCCCGAAGCGTCCGCATTGTAGCGGCTGGACGACTAGGCCTCGCCGGGGAAGTTCCAGAGATCGAGCGCATGGGTCAGGATCGCCAACACGAGCAGCGCCGCCACGATGCCGAGAATCCAGCGGGTGACCGGGCGGTCCAGCCAGGTTTCGTTGCCGGCCTCGGTCATGCGTTTGAGATAGGCCGAGTCCACCCACGACGGCCGGGAAGGCTTGCGGGCAGGAGGCTTGACCGGGTCTTTTTCATGCATCGGACCACCATACGCCGAAAGCGCAGGGCCCGAAACCCCCGCATCCGGAACGCCGGCTTCACGCGCAGCACAATAAGCGACCGGCGCCGCATGGGCGCCGCATCGGTGAAAACCCGGTCGCTCCTCTTTCCCTGCATTCGCGTACGGTCCACACCGGCACCGACGCTTCTCACGCAAACCAAGCCTCTCAACATGAATTCACAGGATATTGCGCTGCTGGTCACGGCACTGGCCAGCGTTCTCGGGCTGGTCGCGCTCATCGTGCTCAAGCCGAAACTGCATCCGCTGCTGGCCCTGCTGATCGTCTCGGCGGCCGTGGGCCTGGCCACCGGCATGCCGCTGGACAAGCTGGTCCACGCGATTTCCGGCGGCGCCGGCAAGACGCTGGGCGCCGTCGGGCTGGTGGTGGCGCTGGGCGCCATGCTGGGCAAGATCCTGGCGGATTCGGGCGTCACCGACAGCGTGGCCAATGCCATCGTGAGCCGCGCATCGCGCAAGGCCCTGCCCTGGGCCATGACGGGCGTGGCCTTCATCATCGGCATTCCGATGTTCTTCGAGGTCGGCCTGGTGGTGCTGCTGCCGCTGGTCTTCGGCGTGGCGCGCAAGCTCGAAGCCGAACAGCCCGGCAAGGGCTCGGCCTATGTGTATGTGGGTGTGCCGGTGATCGCCGCGCTGGCGGCCATGCACGGCATGGTGCCGCCGCACCCCGGGCCGCTGACCGCCATCGCCACGCTCAAGACCAGCGTGGGCGCGACCATGCTCTACGGCTTCATCTGCGCGATCCCGGCCATCGTGCTGGCCGGCCCGATCTACGGCGCCTTCATCGCGCCGCGCATGACGGTGCGCCCCGACGACGCCCTGGTGGCCCAGTACGCGCCGGATGCCGACAGCCCGGACGCCGCGCCGCGCAAGTCGCCCCCCGGCATCGGCCTGGGCCTGCTGACGGCGCTGCTGCCCGCCGTGCTGATGCTGCTGCATGCGCTGGGCGAAGTGATGCTGGCCAAGGACTCCTCCCTGCTGCATGTCGCCGCCTTCGTGGGCAACCCGATCGTGGCGATGCTGCTGGGCGTGATCTTCGCGGTGCTGGTGCTGCGTCCGGGTCAGCCCGAAGCGGTGCGCAAGGCGCTCAGCCAGAGCGTCAAGCCGGTCGCCAACGTGCTGCTGATCATCGCCGGCGGCGGCGCCTTCCAGCAGGTGCTGACCGATGCCCATGTGGGCGATGCCATCGTGCACATGAGCCACCAGCTGGCGCTGTCGCCGCTGGTGCTCGGCTGGCTGATCTCGATGCTGCTGTCGGTGTCCACCGGCTCAGCCACCGTCGGCATCGTGGGCGCGGCGGGGCTGCTGGCGCCGCTGGCGGCCTCGGGCGCGGCGGTCAACCAGCCGCTGCTGGCGCTGTCCATCGGCTGCGGCTCGCTGTTCTTCAACTATGCCAACCACGCCGGCTTCTGGCTGGTGAAGGAATCCTTCGGCATGAGCATGGGCGAGGCGACCAAGACCATCTCGGTGGTGCAGTCCATCGTGGCCGTGGTCGGGCTGGTGATGGTGCTCTTGCTGAATCTGCTGCCGCCGCTGGTCTGAGGCCGCGCCTCGGGTTTCAGGCGCCGCGCAGCTCGGCCGAACGGTCCCAGAGATTGGGCAGCAGGCTGTTCGAATAACCCGAGACGAAGGGCTTGCGTCCACCCTCGGCCGGATAGGTGTGCCGGCGCACCGCACCGATGTTGGCGCCGTAGACATGGATGCTGACCGACACCCGGTCCTCGAACAGGTTGCGCACCCGGTGCACATCGCCCACGGTGGGCGAGACCGGTTCCACATCGCCCGGCGCCAACCGCGACGCTGCCCCATGGGGCAGCCAGCGGCCGTCCTGCTCGGCATAGCCCTGGCTCTCTTCCGAACCCCTCAGCATGCCGATCAGGCCCCACACCGTGTGGTCGTGCACCGGCGTGGCCTGGCCCGGACCCCAGACGAAACTCACCACGGAAAAGCGCTCGGTCGAGTCGGCATGCAGCAGGTACTGCCGGTAGTACTCGGGATGCGGCTGGGCGAAGGCCTCGGGCAGCCAGTCGTCGCGCGAGACCAGGCGGCGCAGCAGCGCGCCGCCCTCCCGCAGCACACGGGGTTCGTCGGGGGCCTCGTCGAGGAGGCGGCCGAAGGCGGTGACGAATTCGCGCAGCGGGGCGATGTCCGGGGATACGGGGGATGCAGGCATGGTGCCCGGACTTTTACCCGACTTCGGCGCGCAGCACCCACAGGGTTCATGCCATATGGGCGCTTCCTGGAGTTCGGCCTGGTCGCGCAGCTGCGGCGCGACGGCACCCACCACTTCCAGCCGATCTGAGTCAGGCCGACGGCGCCCCGGCCTCGAACAGCATGCGGCCGGTCACCAGCCGCCCGGCGCGCTTGAGCAGATCGACCTCGTCCAGCGACAGCACCTGCCTCACGAAATCGAAGTGGCAGATGCTGCCGATCACGAAATGCCCGCTCGAATCGGTGATGGGCGCGGCGGTATAGGAGTGGATCACGCCCTGCAGGCGGTGGCCCTGCAGGCGCGGGTCACGGGTGGAGTCGGTGGTCTGGAAGAAGTTGTCGCGCATCACGAACTGGCAGAAGCTGTGCTCCACCGGCACCGCCCGCATGAGTTCGGGCATGGGCTTGCCCAGCTTGTCGACCAGGCCGCGGTTGTAGAGCACGCCGTCCTGCAGGTGATACGCGGCCGTGAAGCGGTGCACCACCCCCTTGTTGAGCAGGGACAGCGCATCGGCCAGACTGCCCTGAGCCAGGGCGGCCTGGATGGCGTACAAGCGTGCACCGGCGATCATGGCGGGTAGCATAGGCTGTATCGGCATTTCACGGCAGGGCCGGCGCGCTAAGACCCCGGGATGGCCGCCTGGGTGGACATGCGGCGGGGCCTCATACTGCCGATCAGCAAAGAAGGGGCTGGCATGGGCCAAAAAGTGTTCTTGGTCGAAGACAGCGCCACGGTCCGCATGGCCCTGACGCTGGGCCTGGCCGACGCTGGCGCGATGGAAGTGGTGGATTTCGCCGAAACCGAACGCGGCGCGGTGGCCTGGCTCAACGAGAACCCGTCCGGCTGGATGCTGGCGATCGTGGACATGTTCCTCAAGGAAGGCACCGGCCTGGGCGTGCTGGCCGCCTGCCGCGACAGCCGCCAGCCGGGACAGCGGGTGGTGGTTCTCACCTCGCATGCCACTTCCGATCTGCGCGAGCGCTGCCTGCGGCTGGGCGCGAACGCCTTCTTCGACAAGGCCAGCGAAACCGAGGCGCTCATCGCCTATTGCGTGCAGGAGCTTCAGCCGGGCTCATGACAGTGCCGGCAGCTTGCGGATCTCCACCGCCGTGTCGTAGTAAGTGGCGCCGCGGCCGATGTCGGTCAGGCCGTCGGAAGTGACGGCATTGGCGTTCTCGCCGTCGGCCGATTTCTTCAGCCACCAGATCGAGGGGGCGACCAGCACGCCGTCGCGCGTGCGGTCGTTCACGACGGCCCGCACCGAGAAGGCGCCGCGCTCGTTGAAGACCTGCACCCGGTCGCCTTCGGCGATGCAGCGGCGGGCCGCATCGCCCGCGCTGATCTCCACCCAGGGCTCGCCCACGTCGCGCACCAGCGAGGCGACGCCGGAAAAGCTCGAGTTGAGGTAGTGCCGGGCCGGCGGGGTCAGCAGCATCAGCGGAAAACGCGCGGCCAGGGCCGGATCGCCGGCGGCCGACTCGCGCGGCGGTATGAACTCGGGCACCGCGCTCCAGCCCTGGGCCGCGGCCGAGGCGCTTTCGAACTCGCATTTGCCCGACGGCGTGGGAAAGCGGCCCTCGGCGAAGGGCGCGTAGCGCTCGGGCAGGTCGAGCCGCTGCCAGCCCTGGCGATGCAGCAGCTCGAAGTCCAGCGTGGCATTGACGGCCGCGCCGCGGTCATGCGCCTGCTGGGCGATCTCCTCGTCGGACTGCCGGAAGCAGGGCTCGTCGAAGCCCATGCGCGCGGCCAGGCGACGGAACAGTTCGGCGTTGGAGCAGGCCTCGCCCAGCGGCGCAATGGCCTGCTGGTTGAGCATGGTGTACAGAGTGCCGTAGGGCCGGTGCACGTCGAACTGCTCCAGCTGGGTGGTGGCGGGCAGCACGATGTCGGCGTAGTCGCAGGTGTCGGTCAGGAAGATCTCGTGCACCACCGTGAACAGGTCCGGCCGCAGCAGGCCCTGGCGCAGCAGGGCGTTGTTCGGCGCCACCGCCACCGGGTTGGAGGCGTAGACGAAGAGCGCCTTCAGCGGCGGATCGTTCAGCTCGGTCAGGGCCTTGCCGATCTGCGCCATGTTGACGTTGCGCGGTGGCGGGTCGGGCAGCATGTGGCGGCCGTCGAGCGCGGCCAGGTCGACCGCATGCGCGCCGGCCACATCCATCAGCACGCCGCCGCCGACCTCGCGCCAGGCGCCGGTCAGCGCCGGCAGGCAGGCGATGGCGCGCATGGCGTTGCCGCCGCCGGCATGGCGCTGCATGCCGAAGTTGACGCGGATGGCCGAGCGGCGTTCGGCGCCGTATTCGGCGGCCAGGCGCAGGATGGTCTCGGCCGGCAGGCCGGTGAGTTCGGCGACGCGTTCCGGCGGGAATTCGGCGGCGCGGGCGGCGAGTGCGTCGAAGCCCAGGGTGTGTTGTTCGATGTAGTCGCGGTCGAGATTTCCGTCGCGGATCAGCAGGTGCATCAGCCCGAAGGCCAGCGCGCCGTCGGTGCCGGGCAGCGGCGCGATGTGCCAGTCGGCCTTGTCGGCGGACAGCGAACGGTAGGGGTCGATGGCGATGATGCGCGCCCCGTTGCGCTTGGCCTCGGCGATGCGGGTCCACAGGTGCAGGTTGGAGGTGATGGGGTTGGTGCCCCACAGCAGGATCAGCCGGGCCTCGGGGAAATGCACGATGTCGATGCCGACCTGCGCGCCGATCACCGTGTTGTAGCCCAGCCGGCCGGCCGTGGCGCACAGCACCCGCTCGGGCAGCGAAGCGCCCAGGCGGTGGAAGAAGCGGCGCGGCATGCCGAAGTTGTGCACCAGGCCCAGGGTGCCGGAATAGGCATAGGGCAGGATGGCCTGCGGGTCCTCGGCGGCGATGGCCTTGAAGCGCGCGGCGATGGTGTCCAGCGCCTCGTCCCAGCCGATGCGTTCGAAGCGGCCCTGCCCCGGTCCCTTGGGGCCGACGCGGCGCATGGGATGCAGCAGGCGGTCCGGGCTGTAGGTGCGCTCCAGGTAGCGCGACACCTTGGTGCACAGGGCGCCCTGCGTGGTCGGATGCGCCGGGTCGCCCTTCACCTTGGTCGCCACCCCGTCCTTCACGGTGATCAGCATGGCGCAGGTGTCGGGGCAATCGTGCGGACAGGTGCCGTGCACCACACGCTCCTGGCCGGGCGTCTGGATCGGGATGGTGGAGCTCATTCTGGTGTCCTGTGCTGCGCGGGCTTCGGAAAGAATATTTCTGTACCCGGCGTACAGCAAGCCACGCAAGCGTTGTGCCAGACCAATAGTGCCTAGGATGTGGGCTGGAACAACTCAGCAGAACCAGGACAAATGCGACATCCCGCCAACCGTTTCAAGCAAGCCCTCGCCGCCGGACAGGCGCAGATCGGACTCTGGTCCACCCTGCCCTCGCCCTATGTCTCGGAACTCATCGGCGGCGCCGGCTACGACTGGGTGCTGCTGGACACCGAACACACGCCGAGCGATGTGCCCTTGATGGCCCAGCAGCTGCAGGCCACCGCCGCGGCCGTCACGCTCGATGGCAGCTCGCCGATCGCCGCGGTGGTGCGGCCGGCCTGGAACGATCCGGTGCTGATCAAGCGTTACCTCGACATCGGCGCGCAGAACCTGCTGCTGCCCTTCGTGCAGAACGCCGAGGAAGCCCGCGCCGCCGTGCGCGCCACCCGCTATCCGCCGCACGGCATCCGCGGCATGGGCGGCTCCACCCGCGCTTCCAACTACGGCCGCACCGCCGACTACATCGCCCGGGCGAACGAGGAAATCTGCGTGCTGGTGCAGGTGGAGACACGCGAGGCGCTGGCCGAGATCGAGGCCATCGCGGCGGTCGATGGCGTGGACGGCATCTTCATAGGACCGGCCGACCTGTCGGCCAGCATGGGCCATCCGGGCCAAGCCCGGCATCCGGAAGTCGATGCCGCGATCGACGATGCTATCGGCCGCATCCGCGCCTGCGGCAAGGCGCCGGGCATCCTGATGGTGGATGAGACCCGGGCCCGCGAATGCCTGGCGCTCGGCGCCCAGTTCGTCGCCGTGGCGCTCGACCTGCTGATCCTGCGCAACGGCCTGGATGCGGCGGCGGCGCGGTTTCGCACGCAGGCGGCAGCGAAACCGGGCGCCAGCAGCAGTTACTGATTACCGCGGCGCCGTACATACTCCCATGGATTTAAAACAACTAGATAAACATTAAATATCTTCGAATATTTACAGCAAGCGATTACGCAAGCATTTGTCTCTCAATGGTTTTTTCTCGCACCGGAGGGTGATGCGGCGCCGGGCGCGAATCAAAATGGAGCCAGAAACCTGGCCACGGCTCGGCCGCCCCGCAAATGCGGGGCGGCCGTTTTCGCGGTTCAGGACATATCTTCGTTTTGATGGAATGGACCCGCCGTGTCGAACCACACCGCAAAGCTCGAGAAAATCAGGCAGCTGATTCCCGCGATCGCATTCCAGGAGGGGCTTTGCGAAACCGCCCCGCCGCCGGTGCATCGCAGTTGTCGGCCCTTCTATTTCGACGCCCCCGAATTCGGCCGCATCGACCAGATGCTCGACATCGGCGGCGGCCCCGGCTACGTGGCCAGCCTGCTCAAGGAAGAGCACCCCCCGATACGCATCACGGTTTTCGATTTGCCGCCGGTATGCGACCGGGCACTGGATATCTTTCGGGAAAGCGGCCAGGGCGCGGAACTCGGCGCGCATGCCGGCGATTTTTTCCACGACCCGTTTCCCACCGGCTTTCGCGCCATGCAGTTCTCGCACGTGCTGGAGCTGTTCACGCCGGACCGCATTGGCCTGCTGCTGAAGAAATCCTTCGACGCCTTGCCGCGTAACGGCAGATTGCTGGTGTATGGCCAGGCCAGCGCGGCCAATGAGGAGCCGCCCGCGGTGCAACAAGCGCCGACTTTCCCGTTTCAGGCGCTGGCGCTCCCGGCTGGCATCTCGGTGAGATATTCGGCCGAGCAATACCTCTATTGGCTCAGGCTGGTCGGTTTCTCCACCGTGACCTGCCGGCAGGACGCCTCGGCCAGGATCTTCCTGGCCGCCTGGAAATAGCCGCCGGCCGCAGGCGGCCCGCACACGCTCAGGGCAGCTGCACGCCCTGCATATAGCTGTCGAAACGCGCTTCGGCGAAACGCGACCAGAGCAGCTGGTCCTTCTGGAAGGTACGGTAGTCGCCGTAGATCTTCTTCCAGTCGGGGTTGTTCTTGTCGAGATCGGCATAGACCTCCATCGCCGTCTTGAAGGACGCGTCCAGCACCGTCTTGGGGAAGGCCACCACCTTGGTCTTGGCGCCCACCAACTGCTTGAGTGCGGTGGGGTTGCGGGCGTCGTAGCGGGCCTGCATCACCACATGGGCTTCGGAAGCGGCAGTCTCCACGATGGCCTTGTACTCGGGCGAGAGCGCGTCGTAGGCCTTCTGGTTGACCAGGAGATCGAGCTGCAGCGCACCTTCCCACCAGCCGGGGTAGTAGTAGAAGGGGGCGACCTTGTTGAAGCCCAGCTTCTGGTCGTCGTAGGGGCCGATCCATTCGGCCGCGTCGATGGTGCCCTTTTCCAGCGACTGGTAGATCTCGCCGCCAGGGATGTTCTGCGGCACGCCGCCCATGCGTTCGATCACCCGGCCGGCGAAGCCGCCGATGCGGAACTTCAGGCCCTTGATGTCTTCCGGCGCCTTGATCTCCTTGCGGAACCAGCCGCCCATCTGGGCGCCGGTATTGCCGCAGGGGAAGTTCACCGCATTGTACTTGGCGTAGAACTCGCGAGTGAGCTTCAGGCCATTGCCCTCGAACATCCAGGAGGTGAGCTGGCGCGAGTTCATGCCGAAGGGGATCGCCGCGCCGATGGCAAAGGCCTCGTTCTTGCCGAAGAAGTAGTAGCCCGCGGTATGCGCGGCCTCGATCGAGCCCTGCTGCACCCCGTCCACCACACCGAAGGCCGGCATCAGTTCGCCGGCCGCATGCACGCTGACCTGGAACTTGCCGCCGGTCATTTCGCCGACCTTCTTGGCGAAGGTCTCGGCGCCGCCGTAGATGGTGTCGAGCGACTTCGGGAAGCTCGATGCCAGGCGCCAGCGCACTGCCGCCTGTGCATGGACCGCCGGCGCGACGCCGGCTGCCAGAACCCCGGCGATACCCGCGTTCTTGATGATGAAACGACGATCCATGAATGCCTCCTGTGTTGGACACGGAATGTGTTGAACCGGGCGCTCGTGCTGGCGCCTCGGCAGGCATTCTAGGAATCGACTTCCGATGGGCCGCGTCGGGTTTCCCCTCGGCGGACCGGCGGTCTTCAGCTTTCTGCAAGCATGGTCTTGCGACCGAATCGCTGCACGATGGAGCCTTCGATGCCCGCCGCATCCAGTCCGGCCAGGGACAGGAGACGGGCATGGTCGCCATGCTCGATGAAGGCATCGGGCAGGCCCAGCTGCAGCAGCGGGCGCACGATGCCATGGGCTTGCAGCGCTTCGGAGACCGCGCTGCCGGCGCCGCCCATGACGGCGCCCTCTTCCACCGTCACCAGGCCCTGGTGGCTGGCTGCGACCTGCTGCAGCAGCTCCAGGTCGAGCGGCTTGGCCCAGCGCATGTTGACGACCGTGGCATCGAGCTTCTCGCCGGCTTCCAGCGCCGGATAGAGCAGCGTGCCGAAACACAGGATGGCGATGCCGCTGCCGCCCTGGCGGCGGATCTCGCCCTTGCCATAGGGCAGGCCTTCGAGCGAGGCCAGCGGTATGGCGCCAACACCCGCGCCACGCGGATAACGCACGGCCACCGGGCCGTTCTGCGCGTAGGCGGTGCTCAGCAGCTGGCGGCATTCGCGCTCGTCGGCCGGGCAGGCGATGGCCATGTTGGGGATGCAGCGCAGGAAGGGGATGTCGTAGGCGCCCGCATGGGTGGCGCCGTCGGCGCCGACCAGCCCGGCGCGGTCCAGCGCGAACAGCACCGGCAGGTTCTGCAGCGCCACGTCGTGCACCAGCTGGTCGTAGCCGCGCTGCAGGAAGGTCGAATAGATGGCGACCACCGGCTTGACGCCCTCGCAGGCCATGCCGGCGGCGAAGGTCACCGCATGCTGCTCGGCGATGCCGACGTCGTAGTAGCGGTCGGGAAAACGCTTCTCGAATTCGACCAGGCCCGAGCCCTCGCGCATCGCCGGCGTGATGCCGACGAGCCGTGTGTCCTGCGCCGCCATGTCGCACAGCCACTGGCCGAAGACGTTGGTGAAGGTCGGCTTGGAAGGCGTTGCGGACTTGACCAGCCCCACCGCCGGATCGAACTTGCCCGGCCCGTGATAGGCCACCGGATCGGCCTCGGCCAGCTTGTAGCCCTGGCCCTTCTTCGTCACCACATGCAGGAACTGCGGGCCGCGCAGCTCGCGCAGGTTCTCCAGCGTGGGGATCAGCGATTCGAGGTCGTGGCCGTCGATCGGGCCGACATAGTTGAAGCCGAACTGTTCGAACAGCGTGGCCGGCACCACCATGCCCTTGGCATGCTGCTCGAAGCGCTTGGCCAGCTCGAACAAGGGCGGCACCGCGCGCAGCACCGACTTGCCGACGTTCTTGGTCGCCGCGTAGAAACGCCCGCTCATCAGCTGCGCCAGGTAGCGGTTGAGCGCGCCCACCGGCGGGCTGATCGACATGTCGTTGTCGTTCAGGATCACCAGCAGCCGGCCGTCCGTCACACCCGCGTTGTTCATGGCCTCGAAGGCCATGCCGGCGGTCATGGCGCCGTCGCCGATGACGGCGATCGCATGGCGGTCCTCGCCCTTCTGGCGCGCCGCCATCGCCATCCCCAGCGCGGCGGAGATGCTGGTGGAGGAATGCGCCGTGCCGAAGGTGTCGTACTCGCTCTCGGCGCGCTGCGGGAAACCCGACAGGCCGCCTTGCTGGCGCAACGTAGCCATGCGCTCGCGCCGGCCGGTGAGGATCTTGTGCGGATAGGTCTGGTGGCCCACGTCCCACACGATGCGGTCGCGCGGCGTGTCGAACACATAGTGCAGCGCCACGGTCAGCTCGACCGTGCCCAGGTTGGAGCTGAGGTGGCCGCCGGTGCGCGCCACGCTTTCCAGCACATAGCTGCGCAGCTCCCCGGCCAGGGCGTCGAGCTGCTCGCGCGGCAGCGCACGCAGGTCGGCGGGGCTGTCGATGCGCGAGAGCAGCGGCCGCGGCGCGGAAGGATCGATGGAATCGGAGGACATGATCTTTTTCTTCAGTGGTCGCGGTTCATCACCAGGCCGGCCAGTGCGGCAAGCGCCGCGGTGTCGCCCAGTCCGCTGTCGGCCAGCGCGGAGATCGCGGCGGCATGCAGCTGGCGGGCGCGTGCGCGGGCGCCATCGAGCCCGAGCAGCGAGACATAGGTGGGCTTGTCGGCCGCGGCATCCTTGCCGGCCGTCTTGCCCAGCGTGGCCGAATCGGCGGTGACGTCGAGGATGTCGTCGACCACCTGGAAGGCCAGTCCCAGCGCGGCGCCGAAGCTCTCCAGCGCGGCCAGCGCACGCGCCGGCGCGGCACCGCAGGCCGCGCCCATGGCGACACTGGCTTGCAGCAGTGCGCCGGTCTTCAGGCTGTGCATATGGCGCAGGGCGGATTCGTCGAGCGCGACACCGACACTGGCCAGGTCGATTGCCTGGCCGCCGGCCATGCCGTTGCGGCCGGCCGCGCGCGCCAGCCGGGCGCACAGCACGGCCTGGGTGGCGGCGGGAATGGAGTCGTCGGCCGGCGTCAGCCACTCGAAGGCCAGGGCCTGCAGCGCATCGCCGGCCAGCAGGGCGCCGGCCTCGCCGAACTTCACATGCACCGTGGGCTTGCCGCGGCGCAGCACGTCGTTGTCCATGCAGGGCATGTCGTCGTGCACCAGCGAATAGGCATGGATCAGTTCGACGGCACAGCCCGCGCGCAATGCGGCGGTGTCGAAGTCGGCGGGAGCGGCCTTGCCGTCATGGGCGGCCACGGCCGCGCGGGCGGCCAGCGCCAGCAAGGGCCGCAGCCGCTTGCCGCCGTCCAGCACCGAATAGCGGATCGGCGCATTGAGGCTTTCCAGCTGCGGCACAGCGCCTTCGGCCAGCCAGAGCGCCATGGCGGACTCGACCTGGGACAGGGCGGCCTGGCTCCAGGCGCGCAGGTCGAAGGCGGGCAGCACGGCACTCATGTGCCCGGCGTCCAGGGCTTGGACGAAGCCCCGTCGAGCACCTGCACCTGCTCCTCGACCGCCTGCAGACGCTCGCGGCAGAAGGCCAGCAGCGCGGCGCCGCGGCGGTAGCCGGCCAGCAGCTGGTCCAGGGGCAGTTGGCCGGCGTCGAGCCGGGACACGAGCTGTTCGAGTTCTGCGAGCGCTGCCTCGTAGCTGGCGGGCTGGTCTTGCAGCGGGTTGGCGGAATCGGGGGCGGTGGGCGCCTTGGGCATGGACGGCAACGGTGCTTGCGCTTGGCAAAACCGGGCATTTTAGAGGGGCTGACCCGCGTTCCGGTAACCATTGCAGGACATATCGAACATTCGATCACTCCTTCAGATGGGCAAGGGTACAATCCCCCTCCCAGCGCCGGCCATAGCAGCCGGCGTTTCTTTTCGACGCGTCCAACAGCCACCGCTTTTCAGACCGGGCCGCCCCGGTCGGCTTCGACGCTTTGTTCTTCCGTGTTTCTCCCTGTGGGGAGTCTTTAGGTCAGGTCACCCATGTCTGATTTAAGTCTTCGACTGCAGCAGGCCGCAAGCCAACTTTCTGTAGCTACTTATTTCGATGAAGCGCTGTTCCAGCGGGAAAAGGAGCAGCTGTTCCAGCAAGGCCCACGCTACGTCGGCCATGCACTGTCGGTTCCCGAGAAGGGCGATTACTACGCCCTGCCCCAGGAGGGCGAAGGCCGCGCCCTGGTGCGCACGGCCGAGGACCGCGTCGAACTGGTCTCCAACATCTGCCGCCACCGCCAGGCGGTGATGCTCAAGGGCGCCGGCTCGCTGGCGCGGACCGCGCCGGGCCATG
Organism: Xylophilus rhododendri; assembly: GCF_009906855.1. Taxonomy (NCBI): domain Bacteria; kingdom Pseudomonadati; phylum Pseudomonadota; class Betaproteobacteria; order Burkholderiales; genus Xylophilus; species Xylophilus rhododendri. Next base: position 5,227,112 of record NZ_CP047650.1, on the reverse strand, counting down.
CCGGCGGCAACATCGTCTGCCCGCTGCACCGCTGGACCTACGCACCCCAGGGCCACTTGCTGGGCGCCCCGCACTTCGCCGAAGACCCCTGCCTGAACCTGCGCAACTACCCGCTGCAGGAATGGAACGGCCTGCTGTTCGAAGCCGGCTCGCGCGATGTGGCGGCCGACCTGGCGCAGCTCGGCCCGCGCGCCGACCTCGATTTCTCCGGCATGGTGCGCGACCGGGTGGTGCTGCACGAGTGCAACTACAACTGGAAGACCTTCATCGAGGTCTATCTGGAGGACTACCACGTCGGCCCCTTCCACCCCGGCCTGGGCGGCTTCGTGACCTGCGAGGACCTGCGCTGGGAGTTCGGCGAGCAGTACTCGGTGCAGACGGTGGGCATCGCCAACCGCCTGGGCAAGGCCGGCAGCCCGGTCTACCAGCGCTGGCAGGAACAGCTGCTGAACTGGCGCAAGGGCGTGCCGCCCAAGCACGGCGCGATCTGGCTGACCTACTACCCGCACATCATGGTGGAGTGGTACCCGCATGTGCTGACCGTGTCCACGCTGCATCCGGTCAGCCCGACGAAGACCATCAACATGGTGGAGTTCTTCTACCCCGAGGAGATCGCCGCCTTCGAGCGCGAGTTCGTCGAGGCCCAGCAGGCCGCCTACATGGAGACCTGCGTGGAGGACGACGAGATCGCCGAGCGCATGGACGCCGGCCGCCAGGCCCTGCTGGCACGCGGCGACGACGAACGCGGTCCCTACCAGAGCCCGATGGAAGACGGCATGCAGCACTTCCACGAGTGGTATCGCCGGGCCCTGGGCCCCGAGGCCGGACTGCGCTGAAGAGCCGCTGTCGCATCGATCATGAAATCCGGCCGAGGCCGGATTTTTTTTGTCGGACGCAGCCTACTTTTTCAGCACCGGGAAAAGCCATGCATAAGCCGTGGTTATCCGCGGATCACAGCTGGTGACGCCTGCGGGCAAGGCTGGTACAGAGGCTTCATATCCTGTAGGGCAACTTCCTACACGGGCGACGCAAAACCAGACAACGCGGATGACGGTTCCCCGACTTAATTTCCGTTTGGCCCATCTTCACAATCCATTTCATCGGATCGAGCAGCAGACAGCGTGTCACGGCAGCTTGCGAATCCGAAAAGCCTTCCAGAGGGACCACCACCATGACCCGCGAACAAATGCTTGCCGAGATCCGCGAAGCCAACCTGACCTACCTGATGCTGGCCCAGGGCCTGGTGCGCCAGGACAAGGCCGAGGCCGTGTTCCGCCTGGGCCTGAACGAAGAGAGCGCGGACCTGCTGGCATCGCTGTCCTCCGCGCAGATCCTGAAGCTGGCCTCGGGCAACACCCTGCTGTGCCGCTTCCGCATGGACGACGAGATGGTGTGGAGCCTGCTGACCAACCATTCGCCGAAGAAGGTGGGCAACGAAGCCACCAACCGCCTGCACGCCAACATCCTGATGGCCGGCCGGGTCTCCGAAGTTCTTTGACCCACCCCAGCCTACGCACTTCGTGTCTTCGGCCCCCCCTCAAGGGGCGATACCGGCGGCCCGGCAAAGCCGGCTCCACGGTATCCCGGTAAAGACAGCGCCGCCCTTCAGACCTCAGGAACGCAAGCCATGACCACCGCAGCCGCCACCCCCGTCGTCAAGAGTGTGCTCAACGAGTCGCGCCAGATCGAACGCGCCGCCGAGCTGATCCGCATGGGTGCCCGCATGCAGGTGCTGGAATCGGAAACCACGCTGTCCTACGAACGCCTGATCCGCCTGTACAAGGAGATCGCCGGCAAGTCGCCTTCCAAGGGCCAGCTGCCCTTCTCGACCGACTGGTTCCTGACCTGGCAGGAGAACATCCACTCCTCGCTGTTCCTGAACATCTACGAATACCTGTCCAAGGGCGCATCGCTCGACCCGGTGGACGTGCTGACCAAGGCCTACCGCCTGTATGCCGAACAGGTCGAGTCCGCCGAGATCGAGGCCCTGCTCTCCTTCACCCGCGCCTGGCGCCTGGTGAAGTTCGTCGACGCGCAGATGCTCAGCATGACCAAGTGCTCGCAGTGCGGCGGCAACTTCGTCACCGAGCCCTACGAGAACGCACGCCACTTCGTCTGCGGCCTGTGCAACCCGCCGGCGCGCGCGGGCAAGAGCAAGTCCTCCGGCGCCCTGATGCTGCACTGAGCAGCTGCGGCGATCGGCCGCAAAGCCGCGCCAGGCCTGGCGATAAGCCGGTGTCCGCCTACAGCTGGCACCGGGGGCGCACTGCAGAATTCCGGCCCATGCCCGAACCTGTTGTCCAAGTCGTAGATCGTCTCCCACGCGAGGATCTGCCGCCGGGCGCCACGCCGATTCCGGGCGCCGAGGACTTCGCAGTACGCCTGCCGCCGCCGGCCGACGGCGATCCCGACCAGCCCCGCATCCTGCTGCAGACGCCGATCAACGTGCGCAGCCTGTCGCTGGTCATCGTGGCCGGCCTGGCCAGCCTGTGGGCCCTGCACTGGGCCGCGGCCGTGCTGATCCCGCTGGTGCTGGCCTTGCTGGTGACCTACGCACTCTCGCCCATCGTGGAAACGCTGGCGCGCGCCGGGGTGTCGCGCGCCCTCAGCGCCGCCGTGCTGCTGCTGTCCATCGTCGGCGCCCTGGCCGGCACCATGTACTGGCTGAGCGACGACGCGGCCGCCCTGATCGACAGCCTGCCGGTGGCCGCGCGCAAGCTGCGCGACTCGATGGCCGACAGCGGCGGCGGCCCCAGCACCCTGGACACGGTGCAGCAGGCCGCCGCCCAGCTGGAGCAGGCCACGCAGGCCCGCCCGGCCCTGCCGATCCGCGGCGTGACCCGGGTGATCGTCGAGCGCCAGCCCTTCAACGTGCGCGACTACCTCTGGAGCGGCACCGTCGGCCTGGCCACCCTGGTCGGGCAGATGACGGTGGTGCTGTTCCTGACCTTCTTCGCCCTGTGCGCCGGCGACTCCTTCCGCCGCAAGCTGGTCAAGATCACCGGGCCCAGCCTCACCCGCAAGAAGATCACGGTGGAGGTGCTCGACGAGATCACCGGCCAGATCCAGCGCTACCTGATGGTGCAGCTGCTGATGAGCCTGCTGGTGGGCGTGGCCACCTGGCTGAGCTACTGGGCGCTGGGGCTGGAATACGCGCCGGTGTGGGGCATCGCGGCCGGGGTGCTGAACCTGGTGCCTTATGTGGGCTCGACCATCGTCACCGGCGGCTCGGCCCTGGTCGCCTTCCTGCAGTTCGGCACGCCCAACATGGCGCTGACGGTGGGCGGTGTGTCGGTTCTGATCCACATCGTGGTCGGCCAGTTGCTCACGCCCTGGCTCACCAGCCGGGCCAGCAGCATGAACCCGGTGGTCGTCTTCGCCAGCGTGTTGGTCTGGGGCTGGCTCTGGGGCGCGTGGGGGCTGCTGCTGGGTATTCCGATGATGATGGTGATGAAGTCCATCTGCGACCGGGTGGAAGACCTCAAACCCGTCGGCGAGCTGATGAGCGCCTGAGCCCGCGCCGGGATTTCCCGAACGCCGTTCCTTCCCACGGAATGGATGATCGCCGCCATGCCCCGTAAAGCTCAGACCGAATCGGTCGCCGATACCGATGCCGCCCCCGGCGGCGCAGCCGCGGTCGACCGCGCCATCAGCCTGCTCGCCGCGTTCCGCTCCGGCGACAAGCCGCTGACGCTCGGCATGCTGGCCGAGCGCTCCAAGCTCTACAAAAGCACCGTGCTGCGCCTGCTCGCCTCGCTGGAGCACGGCCGGCTGGTGCAGAAGCTCGACGACGGCCGCTATTCGCTGGGCGCGGAGGTGGCGCGGCTGCATGCCATCTACGCCGCCTCCTTCTCCCTGGAGCCGGTGGTCCTGCCGGTGCTGCGCCAGCTGGTCGAGATCACCGGCGAGAGCGCGGCGTACCACGTGCCGCAAGGGGCTCAGCGCCTGTGCCTCTACCGGGTCGATTCGCCGCATCCGGTGCGCGACCACATCCGCGCCGGCGACCTGCTGCCCGCCGGGCGCGGCTCCGGCGGCCGGGTGCTGAGCGCCTTCGGCGCCAGCGCCACTGCCGCCGCGGATGCGGAGGAAACGCTGCTGCACCAGCGCATCCGCGAACAGGGCTTCTACGCCGCCAGCGGCGACCGGCTCTCGGACGTGGCCGGTATCTCCGCGCCCGTCTTCCGCGCCGATGGCCGCCTGGCCGCCGCCCTCACCCTGACCATGCCGGTCAGCCGCTACAGCGAAAGCTATATCCCGGCGGTGCGGGCCGCCGCCGCGCGGCTCAGCGGCCAGGTCGGCTGAGCCGCCGGCCCCGGGACATACCCTTGGCGGCATTGCGAAGCAAGACGAGGCACTCCTAGAATTATCGGAATGATGTTCTGCAAGACAGAACACGAGAATTCAAACGGAGACAAGCCATGAAAACCGCATTCGATGCCGCGGGCATGCCGCGCCTGTCGCGCCGCGGCGCCCTGCTCGCCAGCCTGGCCGCGGCCCTGGCCCCCGGCGCCGCCTTCGCCCAAGCGCCCTGGCCCAACCGGCCGGTGCGCATCGTCGTGCCCTTCTCCGCCGGCGGCGCGGCGGACACCTCGGCGCGCGCCGTTGGCCAGAAGGTGGGCGAGATCCTCGGCCAGTCGCTGGTCATCGAGAACCGCACCGGCGGCAATGCGGTCGTCGCGGCCAGCGCGGTGCTCGGCTCGCCCAAGGACGGCTACACCTTCCTGTGGGACGCGGCCAACCAGCTGACCAACCCGGTGCTGATCAAAGACCTGCCCTTCGACTACCGCAGCGCCTTCGCGCCGGTCACGCTGGCGGTGCGTGCGCCGCAGGCGCTGGTCGTGCGGCACGACTTCCCGGCGCAGAACCTCGACGAGTTCCTGGCGGTGGCCCGGGCCAAGCCCGGCACCGTCTCCTGCGGCACGCCGCCCTCCGGCGCCATGGGCCATCTCGCCCTGGCCCTGCTGCAGCAGCGCGCCAAGGTGCAGCTGCTGCACACGCCCTACCGCGGCGGGGCCGATGCGGCGCGTGACGTGATGGGCGGGCAGATTGACTCCGCCCTCATCACCACATCCACCGCCCGCGGCACCCTGGCCACCGGCAAGACGCGGATGCTGGCCGTCACCAGCGCCACCCGGCTGGCGGCCTATCCGGAGGTGCCGACCATCGCCGAGCGAGGTTTCCCCGGCTACGACATGGACGACTGGTTCGGCCTGTTCGCCGCCGCCGGCACGCCGGAGGGCCCGATCCAGCAGATGCAGGCCGCCGTCGTGCAGGCCGCCAAGGATCCGGCGCTGGCCGCCGCCATCGCGCCCCAGGGCACCGTGCTGGTGGCCAACAGCACGGCCGAATTCAGCGCCTTCCTGAACCGCCAGCGCGAGCTGCTGCAGAAGCTGGTTCGCGACGCCAACATCACCATCGGCTGAAGACTGCTCCCATGACCCTTGCCCAGATCCCGGCCTCGCAACGCCAGGTCAGCTTTGCCCGCCGCCCCATCGGCACGCCGACCGAAGACTGCTTCACTCTCGCCACCGTGCCCGTCGGCCGCCCCGGCCCCGGCCAGGTGCTGGTGCGCAACGATGTGCTTTCGGTCGACCCCTACATCCGCATGCGCATGGAGGAGAAGGACTCCTATGCGCCGGTGATGCGGATCGGCGATGTGCTGGTCGGCCGCACCGTCGGCCAGGTGGTGGAAAGCCACGCCGATGGCTTCGTCGAAGGCCAGTGGGTGGTCGGCCGGCTCGGCTGGCAGGACTACAGCGTGGCCTCGCCGGCCGAGCTGCAGCTGGTCGATGTGTCGGCCGCCCCGGCCACCGCCTACCTGGGCGCGCTGGGCTCCACCGGCATCACCGCCTGGGTCGGGCTGCACGCCTTCGGCAAGCCGAAGGCGGGCGAGACGGTGCTGGTCTCGGCCGCATCGGGCGCCGTGGGCAGCGTGGTCGGCCAGCTGGCCCGGCTGCATGGCTGCCGCGCGGTGGGCATCGCCGGCGGCGCGGCCAAGTGCGAGCTGGTGCGCAGCGCCTATGGCTTCGACGACTGCATCGACTACCGCGCGCCCGACTTCGCCGAGGCCCTGCGCCGCGCGCTGCCGCAGGGCGTGGACGTGTACTTCGACAACGTCGGCGGGCCGATCCTGGATGCCGTCCTGCCACTGTGCAACAACTTCGCCCGTATTCCGCTCTGCGGCCTGGTCTCGCAATACAACGCCACCGAGCCCTACGGCATGAAGAACCTGCGTGAGGTGTTCAACCGGCGGGTGACCATCCGCGGCTTCGTGCTGTCCGACCACAAGGACCTGTGGCCGCAAGCCAGCGCCGCGCTGGCCGGCGCCTATGCCGCAGGCAGGCTCCAGTACCGCGAGACGATCACCGAGGGCCTGGAGAACGCGCCCCGCGCCTTCATCGACATGCTGGCCGGCGCCAACGTGGGCAAGCAGCTGGTGCGGCTGCGGCCCGCCGCCTGAGCGCGAACCTGGAGTCCCGAGACATGAGCGTCCTGCAATTCCTCACCGCCGTGCACTTCGGCCACGGCGAACGCCGCGTGCTGCCCCGGCTGATGGCGCAGCACGGCATGCGCCTGCCGCTGTTCGTGACCGACAAGGGGGTGATCAAGGCCGGTGTCTTCGCCCTGGCCCAGGAGGCGGTTGGCGACGCGGGCCGCTTCCCGGTCTTCGACGACGTGCCGGTCAACCCCACCGAAGCCGCGGCAGCGGCCGGCGCTGCCCTCTACCGAGCCTCCGGCTGCGACGGCGTGATCGGCATCGGCGGCGGTGCCGCGCTCGACCTGGCCAAGGCCATCGCGGTGCTGGCCACCAACGCGCCGCCGCTGTGGAACTACTGCAACCGCCATGCCGCGCCCTCGGACATCGTGGATGCGCCGCCGCTGCTCCTGATGCCCACCACCGCCGGCACCGGCAGCGAGGTCGGCCGCTCGGCGGTGATCGTGTTCGACAACGGCATCAAGGCCGGCGTGCGCTGTCCGGACATCGTCAGCGCCGCCATCTGCGACCCCGAACTCACCCGCGCCCTGCCGCCCCCGGTCACCGCCTCCACCGGCATGGACGCGCTGGCGCACTGCATCGAGACCTACTGCTCGCCGGCCGTCAATCCGCCGGCCGATGCGATCTCGCTGGACGGCATGCAGCGCATCTTCGGCCACCTCGAACGCGCCGTGGCCCAGGGCGACGACATGGACGCCCGCTGGAACATGATGATGGGCTCGCTCGAAGGCGCGATCAGCTTCCAGAAGGGCATCGGCGCGGTGCATGCGCTGGCCCATCCGCTGGGCGCGCTGGGCTTCCATCACGGCACGCTCAATGCGATCCTGATGCCCCATGTGCTGCGCTGGAATCGGCCGGCGCTGGGCGACAAATGGGACACCATGGCGCGCCAGGCCGGCTGGCCGCCCGGCAGCGACCTCGGCACGAGGCTGACCGAATTGAACGCCCGCATCGGCATCCCGCCCCGGCTGCGCGACATCGGCGTCAGGCAGCAAGACCTGGCCCAGGTGGCCCGCCAGGCACTGGCGGACAACGCCCACAAGACCAACCCGCGCGCCACCGCCGAGGCCGACTACCTGGCGATCCTGGAAGCGGCGTACTGAGAAAGGCTCAGAACCAGTCGCGCCGGCCGTCGAGCAGGATGCCGCTGTCCACCGTCTCGATGTCGGTACGGCCGCAGAACGCCATGGTGAGGTCGAGTTCGCGGTGGATGATCTCCAGCGCCCGGCTCACCCCCGCCTGGCCGAAGGCGCCCAGGCCGTAGAGGAAAGGCCGGCCGATCAGCACGCCGCGGGCGCCCAGCGCGCGGGCCTTGAGCACGTCCTGCCCGCTGCGCACGCCGCCGTCCATCCACACTTCGATCTCCCGGCCCACCGCGTCGGCGATGCGCGGCAGCTGCGAGATCGACGAAGGCGCGCCGTCGAGCTGCCGCCCGCCGTGGTTGGACACGATCAACGCGTCGGCGCCGGAGTCCACCGCATGGCGCGCGTCCTCCGCATCCATGATGCCCTTGATGACCAGCTTGCCGCCCCAGCGGCGCTTGATCCATTCCACATCGCCCCAGTTGAGCTGCGGATCGAACTGCTGCGCGGTCCAGGCCGAGAGCTTGGAGAGATCGGTCACGCCCTCCACATGGCCCGCGATGTTGCGGAAGGTGCGGCGCGGCGTCTGCAGCATGTTCCAGCACCAGCGCGGCTTGGTCGCCAGGTTCATCAGGTTGGCCAGCGTGGGCTTGGGCGGCGCGCTCAGGCCGTTGACGATGTCCTTGTGGCGCTGGCCCAGGATCTGCAGGTCCACCGTCAGCTGCAGCGCGCTCACGTTGGCCGCCTTGGCGCGGTCGATCAGGCGTTCGATGAAACCCCGGTCGCGCATCACGTAGAGCTGGAACCAGAAGGGATGGCGGTCGGTGGCCTCGGCCACGTCCTCGATCGAGCAGATGCTCATGGTCGACAGCGTGAAGGGCACGCCGAAGGCCTTGGCGGCACGCGCGGCCAGGATCTCGCCGTCGGCATGCTGCATGCCGGTGAGGCCCGTGGGCGCCAGGGCCACCGGCATGGCCACCGGCTGGCCCAGCATGGTGCTGCGGGTGCTGCGGTTCTCCATGTTCACCGCCACCCGCTGGCGCAGCAGGATCTTCTGGAAGTCGCTTTCGTTGGCGCGGTAGGTGCCCTCGGTCCAGGAGCCGGAATCGGCGTAGTCGTAGAACATGCGCGGCACGCGGCGGCGGGCGATGCGCTGCAGCACATCGATGTGGGTGATCTTGCTCAGGTCGGTCATGGAGTGGCGAGAGGGAGGGCCGCGAACGGCCAGGTGGCCAGGATGTGGGGTTCAGGGCTCTTGCCGATGCTCGGCGAAACGCAGCTCGGTATGCCGGCCGACGTCGTCGCTGTAGAAGCGCCAGCGGTTCTTGCCGGCGCGTTTGGCGCTGTACATGGCGGCATCGGCGCGGCGCGAGAGCAGGTCGAAGCTGTCGCCGTCGGCCGGGAACATGGCCACGCCCAGGCTGGCGGTGACCGTCAGCACATGGCCGTCGATATGGAAGGGCTCGGCGGCGATGGCCAGCATCTTGGCGGCCACGATCTCGGCCGCCTGGGTATCGCGCAGCATGGGCGCGAGCAGGATGAACTCGTCGCCGCCCTGGCGCGACAGGGTGTCGGAAGCGCGCAGCGTGGCGCTCATGCGTTCGGCGAACTGCACCAGCACCGCGTCGCCGGCGTCGTGGCCGAGGGAGTCGTTGATGTCCTTGAAGCCGTCCAGGTCCAGGTACATCAGGGCCAGGGCGGTCTTCTCGCGCGCCGCCCGGGTGATGGCCTGGTAGGCCCGGTCGTAGAGCAGCACCCGGTTGGGCAGGCCGGTGAGCGCGTCGTACTGCGCCAGGTGGGCCAGGCGCAGGGTCATGGCCCGGTCGGCGGTGACGTCGCGCAGCACCATCACCGCGCCGATGGTGCGGCCCTCGCGGTCGTGGATGGGCGCGGCCGTGTCCTCGATATCGAAGCGCAGCTGGCGCCGGTTGACCAGGCTGGCGCTGGCCGAGGGTTTGACGATGCGCTGCTCCCGGAGCGCCATCGCCACCGGGTTGCGCGCCGTCGGATCGCTGCCGGGATCGTGCAGCGGCATCACCCGGGCCACGTCCAGGCCGATGGCCTCGGCCGAATCGAAGCCGCTCATGATCTCGGCGGCCGGGTTGAGATAGGTCACCCGGCCTTCGCCATCGGTGCTGACCACCGCGTCGCCGATCGAGGCCAGGGTCACGCGGATGCGCTCCTTCTCGTCGAACAGCAGGTCGGCCGCGGCCTTGCGGTCCGAGATGTCGTTGGCCTGCACGAACACGCCCTGCACCACGCCGTCTTCCAGGTCGGGCACGAAGCTCACCAGCAGCCAGCGGCGCTGGCCGGCCTCGTCGACGACGGGCGTCTCGAAGACCTGGCGCTGGCCGCGCAGCGCCCGCTCGAAATAGGGCGCGTTGGTGCCGATGAGGCGCTGGCCTTCGATCAGGCCGCCGACCGGCGAGCCGGTCTCGTCGGTGCCTCCGCCCAGGGTCTTCATGTAGAGCGCGTTGGCGAAGCGGATCAGCAGGTGCTTGTCCCAATAGGCGACCATGGAGGGCAGGCCGTCGAGGATGGTGCGCAGGTCGCGCTCGGCATTGCGCAGGCGGTGCGCGGTCCTCTGCCGGGTTTCGAGTTCACGCAGGAACAGCCAGGCCAGGGCCAGGCAGCCGACCAGCAGCGTCAGCACGATCAGGCCCTGGCTGAGGGTGCGCTGGCGCCAGGCGCTGTAGGCCAGGTCGGTGGCCTGGGCCACCGAGATGATGAGCGGATAACGCGTGATGCGCTTGAGCACGTAGAAGCGCTGCACGCCGTCGACCGAGGAGAAGGTCTCGAAGTTGTTCTCGCCGGCCTTGAAGCGCCGGATGACCGGGCTGTCGGCCAGCGAGCTGCCGGCGGTTTCCTTGTCCGAGGGGAAACGCGCGAGCACCACGCCGTCCTCGCGCAGCAGGGTGATGCGGCCGCCGTCGCCGAGGTTGACCGCGTTGAACAGCTCGTCGAGGCTGTGCAGCTTGAGCGACAGGGCGATGACGCCGCCGAAGCTGTGGTCCGGCAGGTCGATGCGGCGGGTGAGGATGATCACCGCCTGGTTGTCGAGCTTGGACAGCAGCGGCTCGCTGATGGTCAGGCCCGGGTCGAGGTTGTCGCGGTGGTGGATGAAATAGGCGCGGTCGGCGATGGAGATATTGCTCGCGGCCAGCTTGGGGTTCGAGCTCATGGTGACCTGGCCGCTGGCATCGGCCACCGTCATGTTCGACACGCCGTTGACCGCCACCGCCTTGTCGAACACCACCCGGTTGCGGATGTCCGGCGGCAGCGCCATCACCTCGGGCTTGCCGACCTCCTCGCGCACGCCCAGCATGGAGCGGTCGTAGAAGTCGAGCGTGCGCCGGATGTTCTCCTCCACCGTGTTGGAGAGGTTGGCATTGCTGTGGCGCATGTTCTGCGTGACGTCGTGGCGGCCGTCCAGCACCACCATGCCGAACAGGGCGGCGATGGAGATCATGGGCACAAGGGCCAGCAGGGCGAAGGTGCGGCGGGGCGACGTGAACATGGCGGCAAACGTGCACTGCGCGGATACGCAGCCTGCGGGCCATTCTAGTGGGCGCTCGCCCAGGCGCTGCCCGCACAAGCCCGCAGGCCGGTGCAGGCTGCCGCTCAGCGCCGCAGGCCGGCGCCGCGCACTTCGATCCAGGTGCTGTCCTGCTCCACGCCCTGGCGGTCGGCCAGCACGATGCGGTGGCGGCCGGGCCAGGGCATCCAGTCCAGCCGCGCGCCCTGCCCCGCCGGTTTGCCGTCGATGCGCCATTGCAGGCCGGCGGCGGATGCGCCGCCCGTGTCGGCGGCCAGGCGCAGGCGCTGGTGGCGCGGCGGGATGTCCGGGTCCAGGGCGACGATGGTGCAGGGCGCCGGCTCCAGGATGCGCGCCGAGGCCATGGGGCCGGTGGCCCGGCCCGGGCCGTCCGCCGGCTCGAACAGGGCCTGCTCGGTGCCGGCCAGGAACCATTCGGTGCGCGGCGCCTCCAGGCCCGCGCCGAAACGCACGGCCTGCTGCCGCACGCCCTCCGGCGGCAGCGGCGGCCGGCTCGGCTCCCGCCGGTGCAGCCAGCCCATCACCGCCGCCCATACCGGCGCCGCGCCGGACACGCCGCTCACATCCCACATCGCCGCGCCGCTGGCATTGCCCACCCACACGGCCACGGTGTAGCGCTGCGACCAGCCCATCGCCCAGTTGTCGCGCATGTCCTTGCTGGTGCCGGTCTTGACCGCGGTCCAGAAGCGGGTGGCCAGCACGCTGTCGCTGCCGAAGGTGCGCGAGCGGGCGTCGGGGTCGGACAGCATGTCGCCCACGATGAAGGCCGCGCCGGCATCGAGCGCCCGCGCCGACGCGGGCGCGGGCTGGTCGGCGCGCAGGCGCACCGGCGCCGCCATGCCGCCGTTGGCCAGCATGCGGTAGGCATTGGCCAGCTGCAGCAGCGAGATCTCGGCGCTGCCCAGCGCCAGGCTGTAGCCGTAGTAGCCGGCGGACTCGCGCAGGTCCAGCCCGGCCCGGCGCAGCTGCTGGAAGAAGCCCTCGGGGCCGACCATCACCAGCGTGCGCACCGCCGGCACATTGAGCGAGGCGGCCAGCGCCGTGCGCACCGACACCGCGCCCTTGAAGCGCCGGTCGTAGTTCTGCGGCACATAGAGCCCGCCGGCCGTCGGGATCTGCTCGGGCGAATCGATCACCAGCGAGGCCGCCGTCAGGCGCCTCTCGGCGATCGCCTCGCCGTAGAGAAAGGGCTTGAGCGTGGAGCCGGGCTGGCGCTGCGCCAGCACGCCGTCCACCTCCGGCGCCTGGCTGAGCGCGCCAGAGGAGCCGACCCAGGCCAGCACCTCGCCGCTGCGGTTGTCGAGCACCACGACGGCGCCATCCTCGGCATGGCGGCCGTGCAGTTCGCGCAGCTGCGACTGCAGCGTGGCCGTGGCCAGGCGCTGCAGCGGCGCCGAGACGGTGCTGCGCAGCACCGCGCCGGCCCGCGCCTGCTCCGGCGCCTGGCGCAGCAGCTGCCGCGCCAGATGCGGCGCGATGCCCTCCTCGGCCGGGTAAGCGCGGCGGCGCAGCGCGCCCTCGGCGAACATGTCGAGCGCGGTGCAGTCGGACAGCGGCTGCGGCTCCATGCGCCGCAGCAGCTCGCAGGCCCGCCGCGCCACCGCCGCGCGGCCGGCATTGGGCGCGCGCACCAGCGCCGCGGCCAGGGCCGATTCGCGTGCATCCAGCCCCTGCGGCGCCTTGCCGAAGAGGCTGCGCGACAGTGCATCGATGCCGACGATCTCGCCGCGAAAGGGCACCAGGTTGAGATAGGCCTCCAGGATCTGGTCCTTGCGCCAGCCTTTTTCCAGCTGCTCTGCCGTGAAGGCCTGGCCCAGCTTCTGCGCCATGCCGCGGTTGCCGCCGCGCCGCAGGTCCTCGTCCAGCAGGCCGGCCAGCTGCATGGTGATGGTGGAGGCGCCGCGTGTGCGGCGGTTCCACAGATTGGCCCAGGCGGCGGCCGACACGGCGCGCCAGTCCACGCCGCTGTGCTCGTAGAAGCGCCGGTCTTCCGACATCACCATGGCCGTGCGCAGCGCGGGCGAGATGTCGGCCAGGGCATTCCAGTCGCCGCGCCGCACGCTGGCATCGGTGCGCAGGCGCTGCAGCAGCGCGCCGTCGCGGTCGAGGATGCGCACCTCGGAAGAGCGCCACTGGCCGCGCACCTCATCGAAAGACGGCAGCGCATGCGCCGCGGTGGCGGCCAGCAGTGCGATCGCGCAGCCGAGCCCGCGCACCCGGCGGCCGGCACGCGAAAAGCTCAAGGCGGAGATCTGGTGCATGGCCGGATTTTCACCGCAGCCGCCTTCGGACGAAGGCCGACGACTTCGCCCGCGAGCATGCCGATCCGCAAAAGCGCTCGATAGGCTGGACCGCATGTACACGCCTCCAACAGCTCCCGCAGCTTCGCAAACCGTCCACTCTCCACCCTGGCCGAACACCGGCATCCCGAAGCCGCCAGACCCCGACCCCGGCGAGCTCCCGGCGGACCGGGACGCAGGGCATGCCCTGTCGGCACTGGAACGGCTGCCCGACGAACTCAAGATGCACATCTTTGGCCAGCTCGGCGAGGCCGACCGCCGCAACGCGGGCCACGGCTGCCGCGCCCTGCGCACGATACGCCTCGACGACATCCGCCAGACGCTGCGCCATCCCGAACGCCATATCGCCCGCCTGCTGCAGGACGGCGAGCTGGAATCCCTGCTGGCCGACCTGGTGGACCTGCATGCCGATGCGCTGCGCGGAGGCGACACCGCCGCCGCCGCGTCATGGGCCGGCCAGGCCCGCCAGCTGCTGGCCGGCATCGCCGAGCGGCAAGGCGACAAGCTGGCCTGGTGTGCCCGGCGGGCGCGCATCACCCTGCGCTTCGGGCCATTCGGTGCGAGTTTCCATCAACGACTGGTGCACCAGGCCCTGGAGCGGCCGCGCAAGATCCTGATGCCGGCCGCGCAGCGCCTGGAGCTGATGGTCGACTGCGTCGGCTTCTACGAACGGCGGCCGGGCCACGGCGCGCTGCTCATCCTCGACGCGGTGGCCGAGGATTTGCTGATGCTGGAGGACTACGCGCGACTCTCGGACGCCGACTTGCGACGGATCCAGGCCTGCAGCCTGGGACTGCTGCGGCATTACATGCATGCCTCGACGCTGAGCCAGCGCTGGCGGCCGCAGCCGAGCCGCATGCAGAAGCTGCTGGACATGGCGATCGCCGCGACACCGGCGAAGGACTGCGATCGCGTGCTGCTGGAGCTGATGCGCCCCTACCCGCTGGGCATGCTGGTCGCGCCGCCCCGGCCCGGCGCAGCGGCGCGCCACGACGCGACTGGCGACATCCACGACTCCTTCGCGCTGGAGGCCATCACCGAGATGCTGGATCGCAAGTCCATCGCCTGCCGGCTGGAGGTGATGGAGCGCCTGTGCCTGCTGTGCCGGCAGAGCGAGGGCTTTCCACGCTGCTTTCGCGAGGGCAGCAACGCCATGCGGCACCTGAAGGCGATCGTGTGGCACATGCACGGCGACATCCGCCCCGCCGGGCTGGATTGCCTGCAGGCCCTGCGCGAGGAGATCGGGCGCTCGCCGCCCCCGCAGGACCGCGTGCTGCGCTGAACGCGGCGGCCGGCCTCAGCGCGGCGCGGCCACCGTCAGCCGCGCATTCGGCGCCTCGCCGAACATCTCCGGCGCATACATGGCCTCGACCCGCGTGGGCGGCATGGAGAACTCGCCGACATTGTTGAGCCGCACGGTGTACTCGGCCTTGAAGCCGCCCCTCGGCAGGTAGTCGTAGTAAGCACGGAAGGCCTCGAAGCTGCGTTCCTCGTACGCCGGCCAGGCGCCCGAGGCTGCCTTCTGGCCTTGCGTGGCGATCTGCGAATCGCGGCCCAGGCCGCTGCCCAGGATGGTGGAACCGCCGGGGATCGGATCGCTCAGCACCACCCAGCTCATGTCGGTGGCGGCATCGACCTCCAGCGTGATGCGCATCACGTCGCCCCGGCTCCACACACCCTTGACCGCCTGCTCCACCGGCGTGACCGTCTTCTTGACGGTATAGCCGGCCGCGAAAGGCTGCAGGCGCGGCACCGCGGCCACGGCCTGCACCGTGAGCCAGGGTTTGCCGCTGCCTTGCTGGCTCAGCTCCAGCGTGCCGGCGCCGGTGGCCGGCCAGGGCAGCTGCATGCGGTTGCCGCGCAGGCCGGCCAGGGCATCGGCCGTGGCGCGGGGCGTGTTGGCGGCGCCCGCGGCATCGGCCGAAGTCACGCGTTCGACCTTGCTCCAGTCCACCGCCGCCTTGGCGGCGCCCAGCGTGGCGCGGGTGAAGCCGCTCACCGGCGTGGCTTCGAAGCGGGCCGAGAAGCGCTCCAGCGCCAGCCCGCCCCAGAGGTTGGCGGTGGTGGTGGACCAGGCGCCCCGGCTCTGCCGGGCGATCAGGCCGGCGGCCAGGGCGGGCAGGTCGTCCTTCCAGGCGGGCTCGTCCATCACCGCCAGCAGCAGGCGGGCGGCGTTGGCATCGGCATTGGCCATCAGCCAGAACCACTGGTCGTCGCGTTCGGTGCTGAAGCCGATGCGGGTGCCCTGGTAGCTCAGGCGCGAACGCAGCAGCTGCTGCGCCTGGGCCAAACGCTCGGCGCGCTGCGGCACGTCGGTCACACGCTGCAGGATGCCCAGCCAGTCGATCAGCGCATGGGTGGGCCACTGCTCCGGCACGATGGCGATGCTGCCGAGCATGCGGCCCTGGGCCTTGCCGTAGCGCGACAGCGCCTCGATGGCGGCGAGCTTGCGTTCGTCGAGGTCGCGGCGCGGGCTCCAGAACTTGCGTTCGATCCGGCCTTCGACGAAGGCCGTCAGGCCGCCCAGCATGCTGTCGCGGGCCTCGGCCGGCAGCGCGAATTCGGCATGCGCGGCGGCGGCCTGCTGGCTGGCGGCCAGCAGGTAGGCGGTCAGGGTGTCGCTGCCCTGGCTGCCCGACTCCTCGCGCGGCGGGAAGTAGCTGGCCAGGCCGTCGCTGTCCAGATAGGTGGGCAGCTCCGCCACCAGGGTCCGCCAGCGGGCGGCGTCGCTCAGGCCGATGGCCTTGCTGGTCTTCTGCTCCAGGCAGGCGAAGGGGTAATTCAGGAACCAGTCGCGCACGCCCGGCAGGCCGTCGGCCAGCCGCGGCTGCAGGGCCAGGCTGATGCCGCCGCGCCTGCTGCCCTCGGCGGGCAAGGCGCCGGCCGGCGGGGCGACATCCAGGCGGTAGCTGCCGTCCACCTGCACCAACGCCGCCTGGCCGACCGACAGCGGCACCGCCGGCACCACCCGCTGGCGCACCTTGAGGGCGTCTCTGGCGGTGGTGTTGCCTGCCGTGTCCTGCACCGAGATCTCCCAGGCCAGCGCACCGCCGCCCTCCTCGGCCATGACCGGGGCGACCACGTCCCAGGCCACTTCGCGGGCTTCGTTGGCGGAGATGTCGATGCTCAAAGGCTGCAGCACCAGGGGCGCGGCCGAAGCGCGGGCCTGCACCTTCATGGCCTTGGCGGTGGTGTTGCGCAGGGTGATCTGGGCCCGGAAGCGGTCGCCCTCGCGCACCAGCGGCGGCAGGCCGCTGAGGATCTGCAGGTCCTGCGTGGCCTCGATGGTGGTCTGGCCGCTGCCGAAGAGGCCGATGCCCGAATCCGCCACCGCGACGATGCGAAAACGTGTCAGGGCATCGTTGAGCGGCACCTCGACGGTGGCGCGGCCCTGCGCATCCAGCAGCACCCGCGGGTTCCACAGCAGCAGCGTGTCCAGCAGCTCGCGGGTGGCGGCATGGCCGCCGCCGCCGCCGGCCGGCACCGCCTTCCTGCCATAGTGGCGGCGGCCGACGATGTCCATCTGCGCGGTCGAGGTGGCCACGCCCCAGGCGCGGCGCTGCAGCATGGCGTCCAGCAGGTTCCAGCTGTCGTTGGGCATCAGCTCCAGCAGGGCCTGGTCGACCGCCGCCAGCGCCACTTCGGCGCCAGCGGCCGGCTTGCCGTCCGGCAGGCGCGCGCTGATGGTGACCAGCGCCTTGCCGCGCACCGGGTAGCGCGGCTTGTCGGCGGCCACCTGCACGTCCAGCGTATGGGCCTTGCTGCTGACCCGGATCTCGGCCATGCCGAAGCGGTAGGCGGGTTTGCTCAGATCGACCAGGGCGCTGGGCGCCACCCAGTCGCGGCCTTCGAAGCGATAGGCCGTGAGCCACTCGCGCGGCGCGCGCCAGCCCCAGCTGAAGAAGCTGTACCAGGGCACTTCGCGCAGCCGGCCGCGCAGGGCCAGCACGCTCACGTAGACATTCGGGCCCCAGGTCTCCTTCACCTTCAGGCTCAGGGTCGGATCCTGGCCCTGCAGCTGCACCACCTGGGTCTCGACGATGCCTTCGCGCTCCACCGCCACCAGGGCGGTCGCCCGGCGGAAGGGCATGCGCACCTGGAAGCGTGCCGTCTCGCCGGGCTGGTAGCTCTTCTTTTCGGGCAGGACATCGATGCGGTCATGGTCCTCGCCGCCGAACCAGATCTCGCCCTGGCGGGTGACATAGACCGAGGTGGCGGCCTGCGCCTGGTTGCCGGCGCGGTCGCGGGCGGTGGCCACCAGCTCGACCTCGCCGGCCTGCGGCAGGCTGGCTTCGCAGGCCAGCAGGCCATGGGCGTCGCTGCGGCCGGAGCAGATCTCGCCCAGGTCCTTGGTCTCGGTGCGGTTGTCGTAGGTGTAGAAGCCGCCGACCAGGCGCTTCCTGCTGCTGGTCACCGTGCGTGCCGTGGCCCGCACCGACAGGGGCACGTCGGCCTGCGGCTTGCCGTCCAGGTCCAGCGCCAGGGCCTGCAAGCTGGCCTTCTGGCCGATGGACACCCAGCTCTCGGCCTTGATGCCGGCGATCACCGCGGCGGGCCAGAGGGTGAGGCTGCTGCGCAGGGTCTGCACCTCGCCGTTGGGGTCGGCGTAGCGCGCTTCCAGCAGCAGCTCGCGCGCGGCGGCGCTCTTGGGCAGTGCGGGGATGCTGGTCTTGCCGTTGCCCTGGCGGTCCAGCACCAGGGGCAGCTTGTCGGCGACCACCCGGGCGTCGTCGGCGGCCTGGGCGGTTTCCTCGCCGGATTCGTCGTCGGGGCCGCTGTCCCGGCTGGCGTCCTGGCGCGGCCGGGGCGGATCGAAGGCGAAACCCTCGTAGTCGGAAAAGCTCAGCGACTTGCCGCGCACCATGGCCGACAAGCGCACCGGCAGCCCTGCCGCGGGGCCGCCGGACACATAACCGATCTGCACCTGCGCCGCGAGTGCGTCGATATTGACCAGCGGCAGCTTGCCGGCGGGCGCGATGCGGCCTTCGTAGACCGGCAGGCGGAACTCCTCGACGCGGAAGCTGCCGGTGTCCAGCGAGAGGCCGCGTGTGGTGTCGTTCTCGCCAGACGAGGCATTCGAGGGCGCGGTGCGCTCGTAGCGCAAGGCCACGGTATAGCTGCCGAGCTTGGCGGCCTTGGGCAGGCTGAAGCTGCTTTCGGCGCTGCAGCCGCCGGTGGGGGTGTTGCGCCAGGCCAGCGGCTGGGTGAACTCCTGGCCGCTGCCTTCATGGGTGATGACCAGGGTCTGCGGCAGGCTGGCCGGCAGGCCGAAGCCTTCGGTGCTCTGGCGGCGCAGGATGTGTTTCATGCCCACCGTCTCGCCGGCCCGCAGCAGGGTGCGGTCGAAGACGGTGTGGGCCTGCAGGTCGGGCATGGCGGCGCGGCTGGTGGGCACGTTGAAGCGCCAGGGCTCGATGCCGCGCTGCGAGTCGCTCCAGACGAAACTCATGTCGTCGCCGGCGCGGGCGCTGACGAAATACGCCTGGCGCCATTCCCAGGCCTTGGCGAACTGGGCGCCGCAGCGCGCCGGCTCGGAAGACAGGCCGGTGAAACGCGCGATGCCGCTGTCGTCGGTCCTGGCGCTGGCCACTTCCTTGCCGGCGCAATCGGACACGCGTACCGCGGCCCCTGCCACCGGCCGGCCCTTGTCCAGGGTGGTGACCCAGGCCAGCGCCCCTTCGCGGCCCAGCTTGAAATGCACCCCCAGGTTGGTGACCAGCGCGGTGGTGCGCACATACATGGGCCGGGCGGCGCCATAGGCCGGATCGAGCAGGGCCGCGCCCAGGCGCGGCGAGGCGATCTCCACCACATGGAAGCCCGGGTCCAGCGGGATGCCGATGACTTCGAAGGGCCGGGGATCGCCCGCGGCGGCCGCCGGCAGGGCCAGCGTGCGGATATCGGCACGGCCTGCCAGCAGGGAGACGCTGCGCGATTCCACGCCGTCCTGGTCCGGCAGCTTGGGCGGCAGCGGGCCCTGGATGTCGCGGGCGGCCTGCTCGCGCGGCACCTGGCTCTCGTCGTAGCGCTCCACCCGGGCCAGCCAGGCGAGGATGTCGGCATCGGTCTGCGGACGCAGGTCGCTGACCTGGCCCGAGGGCCGGCCGGGCGAGGCGGCTTTCACCGACAGCGCGGCCTCCACATGGCGCAGGGTGACGGGCAGCATCGCCTTGCCGGTCTTTTCGCTGTCGGGCTCGGCGTAGCGCTCGATGATGCCGAAGGGCGCGGCGGCGAACTTGGCCAGCGGCGGCAAGGCGCCCATGGCGATGGTCATGGGAAAGGCGGCGGCATTGCTCAGCGGGCGGCCGGCGGCGTCCTGGAAGCCGGACGGAAGCTTGAGGGTGTAGCTGCCGCGTTCGACGAAGGGGCCGGTGAAGCGGATGCTCTCGACCACCGCGTCGTCCGGCCCGGTGGCCTCGTCGAACTGCGGCGACATCTCCTGCTGCGGGCCGGCCAGGCGCACCGCCGCGGCCTGCTTGCGGGTGACCGGCGCGTTGAACCGCAAGGCCAGCGGCCGGATCGGCAGGCAGGCGGCCTGGGCGTTCTCGCGTTCGCAGGAGGTTTCGGCCTCGAAGGCCTCCTGCACCTGGAATTTCCAGCGTTTCTCGACACGGCTGGCGATGCCGCTGGGCGTGGCGACGCCGGGCTCGAAAACCAGCTCCACATGGGCTACCGCTGGCAGGCGGCGATTGCAGGCCAGGGTCGCGAAGGCCAGCGGCGCGGCGGCGGCGGCCTTGCTTTCGTTGACCGCCTTCAGCACGGCATCGCGCTGGGCACCGCCGATGGCGCGCACCGGCACCCGCTCGCCGATGCCCTCGACCCTGCACCAGACATGGGCGGCCAGGCTTTCGGCCGTCGCCGCGCCGTTCAGCCTCAGGAGGAAGACCTGCTGCTCGTCGATGCGCTCGCCCTCGTAAGGCCGCAGGCTGCGCACGAAGGGGCCGCCGGTGCTGAAGCGGAACACCCGGCCGGCCGGCAGGGCATCGCCGCTCGTCGGGCGGAAAGCCGGCTCGGGGCTGACCGTGCAGCGCACGCCGGGCGGCAGGGGCGCGGCGAAATCGAAGACCCAGCGGCGCTCGCTGGTCCAGCGGCCCTGGCCCTTGAACGCGGCGGCGTCGGCGCCTTCGCAGCGCACCGCCAGCGGGGCGGCGGCGGCCGGATCGCCGAAACGCACCGCCGCCGCATCGAAGCTGGCCACCGCCTGTCGGACCTCGCCGACCTCGCCCTGCGGCGAAAAGCTGGCGATCTGCAGGGCCGAGGCCGGTGCGGCACTCAGGGCCAGCAGGGCCGCGGCGGAGAACAGCGGGAAGAGACGGTGAAAAAATCGCGGCAGCAACACTCGGAACCTTCCTGGCCTTGGACGACCCGAAAGGCTAGCCCAAATCCTGGCATTCTTGAAACCGTTCATACGCCGGGCACTGCCACAATCGGCACCCTCCGTGCCATCCCCATTCATGCCGCAGCCCGCGTCGCCCGCTCCGCCCGCCAGTTCCAGCCGCCGCTGGGAGATCGACGCCCTGCGCGGGCTGATGCTGGTGCTGATGACCCTCACCCATCTCCCGACCCGGCTGACCACGCCGCTGGGCCAGCCTTTCGGCTTCGTCTCGGCGGCGGAAGGTTTCGTGCTCCTTTCGGCCTATATGGCCGGCCTGGTCTACGGCCGGCTGGCCTGGAGGAAGAGCGTGCCGGAGATGGAGCGCGCCTTCTGGAAGCGGGCACTCAAGGTCTACTGGTGCCAGGCCGCCACGCTGGGTTTCCTGTTCACGGTGATCGCCTTCATCGGCATCAAGCACGAGCAGACCGCCGTCACCGACCTGATGTCCTTCTACCTGCAGCGGCCGCTGGTGGCCCTGGTCTCGGCGCTGATGCTGATCTACGAGCCGCCGCTGCTCGACATCCTGCCGCTGTACGTGCTGTTCATGCTGCTCAGCCCCTGGGTGCTGGCGCTGGCGCTGCGCCACGGCTGGGCGCCGGTGATGGCGACCAGCGCCCTGCTCTGGCTGCTGGCCCAGTTCGGCCTGGGCGAATGGATCTACAACGGCACCTCGGCGCTGATCCCCATGCCGGTGCCCTTCCACGAGACCGGCTCCTTCGCCACCTACGGCTGGCAGCTGCTGTGGATGCTGGGCCTGTGGATGGGCGCCAGCCGCAACGATCCCAAGGCCAAACCCTTCACCTTTCCCAACTGGGCGCTGGTGGCGGCGGTGTTCGTGGGGGTGACCTGCATGGTCTGGCGCCACAAAGTGGGCCAGGCGCCCTTCGAGGCCGACGAGAAGCTCAACATGCTGTTCGACAAATGGCTGCTGGGACCGCTGCGCCTGCTGGACCTGATCGCGCTGACCATCCTGACGATCCGCTTCGGCCCGGCGTTGACCAAACGCCTGCCGCGCCAGCATTACCTGGAGACGCTGGGCAAGGCCTCGCTGCCGGTGTTCTGCGCCCACCTGGTGGTGGTGCTGCTGACGCTGAGTTTCTTCGGTGCCCGCTTCGACCGGCCCTGGTGGCAGGACACGCTGCTGCTGATCGCCTGCTTCGGCGCGCTGTACGGTGTGGCCCGGCTCACGCTGTGGATCGACAAGCCGCCAGAAGACGAAGGCCGCGAGCCCCGCCCGGGCCGGCTTCAGGGCCGGTAGACGGCCCGCATCGCGTTGAGCGCCGGACGTGCCGCCACCGGTGGTGCGACGCCGGTGGGCGTCGGGCCCGGCGCGCCCAGGGGCAACGGCACCGGCGCGGCGGTTTCGGTGGGCACGGCGCTGGCCGTCTGGCTGTTGCCGGCGGCGGGGGTCACGTAGGCGGTGACGATGGAGGTCCACAGCGCATAACCGGCATCGTTCATGTGCAGCCGGTCGGGGCCGAACAGGTCGGTGCGCGGCGCGCCGGAGGCGTCGAGCATGGCGCTGTAGACGTCGATGTAGGCGGCGTTGGGCAGGGTGCGCACATAGGCGGCCAGCAGGGTGTTGGCCTCGCGGATCTTGGGCAGCAGCGCGGCGCGCGAGGGGCTGGGCTTGATCGAGATGTAGGAGATGCGCACATCCGGCAGCTCCTGGCGCACGGTTTCCACGAAGCCGCGGAAGCTGTCGACCACCTGCTGCGGGCTGCGGCCCTCGGCCAGGTCGTTGTCGCCGGCATAGACCATAACCTGGCGCGGCTTGTACTGCAGCACCAGCTGGCGCGCGAAATACTGGCAGTCGGCCATGGTGGAGCCGCCGAAGCCGCGGTTGAGCACCACCGGCAGCTGGCGGAAATCCTGCGCCAGGTGGCTCCACATGCGGATGGTGGAGCTGCCGACGAAGATCACGCCATCCGGCGCCGGTGCGCGTTCGCGGTCGGATGCGGCGAAGGCCGCCATGCTCGAATTCCAGCGCGCCTGCGGGCCGGGCACCAGGCGTGCCAGCGGGTTGGTGGCCTGCATGCCCAGGCTGTCGCCCTCGAACACCCCGGCGGCTGCCACTCCTCCCGCAACACCCAGGCCCAGCAGGCCGACGATGGCAAGGGACAGGGGCGCGATGCGGCTGCGGAGACGGGAGCTGGCGGGGCGTCGAATCTGCATGGGCTCTTTAGTGGGATGTGAGGTTGAGGAACCGGTTGGAGCGATCTGGGGACCCGAGTT